>JAWVFL010000001.1:0-10857 GCA_033856195.1 Solirubrobacterales bacterium
TTCATGAAAAGCGGCCGCCCCGGGGGGCGCCCGCTTTCCGACGACGTGCGGGAGCCCGCAACCTCGTCTCAGGTATGCGACACGAACACCGCTGTGTTGGCGCCGGTTGCTTTGTACGTCGCTGTCCAAAGCGCTTTCACCGGGCATTTTCCGGCTTCCTGCGCTTCGAGTTCCATCGGAACTTTGACGGCTAACACTTTCGCGGGGTTGCCCCCGTCAACCGTGAGTTTCACTTCTTTGGCGCCAACTTTGCATTTCACAAAGCCGAACGCACACGTAAGCGTCGCGCTCGCGTTTTTGACGGTCAGCGTTCCGTTGCTACCGGAGGTCCATGCGATTGATCCGGTATAGGGCAGGCCGTTAACAGTCACCGAGCAGGTGTTGTTACAGCTGGTGAAGCTGAGGGCGGTAACCGAGCCCGGGAGCGGTTCACCCGAGGCGGCTGTGTTTTTCAGGGTCGTTTTCGAGCTGCATTCGACCGTTAGTTCGGTTTCGCCCGCGGCGTTGATTCCTTCCAGTTTGGCTTTTCCTTCGGATTCGCCGGTAATCGTGGTATTCGTTGGATATCTATTCGCTTCGGCGCACGGTAATTCTGCAACTTTGCAGAGCACGGTTGGCGCTGCAGCCGCAGAGCTGGCTCCGACGAACGCCATTACGGCCGCCACTGCCACGGCAGCAAGGCCCAGCGTCTTGACGTATCTCACTTAATTACTCCCTTCCCGGCAGTTGCCGAGCTTGAGTTTCGGGTTCAGCCAGGGCACCTCACGGCTCCTCCGCTTGCATGCCCAAGCACAGCTATGGGATAGCCGTGGCGGCGCCTTGCAGGCAAGTCGAGTGCATACTTCCGTCCAGACGGCTCGGTGTTTTGCCTGCAAATGCCGGGATGCCGCATTTCCGAGCGCGCGATTCCGGCGGGATGCGGATTCGGCCGAACCGCTAGAGGATGCTGGTGCTTATCGAGAGGGCATGGATCTGCCCGTCGTCGAAGCGTCTCTTAACCGCTGCCTTGACCAGCCGGTGCTGCTCGATTCGGGAGAGACCGTCGAACTGAGGGGCGGCAACAGCGGCTCGGAGATGATCGCCGCTCCCGGTTTCGTCGCTCACGAGTACGTCTGCCCCCGGAAGCGCTGTCTCGATCATCGCCTTTATTTCTGCCAAGTCGGCCAAGGTGCCGAGATTCTAGGGTGACGATGCTGTAGCCCGCCATCGAAGAGCGCAGGGTTGCACCGGACTAGGCGTAGAGCAGCTCGTGCAGGCCGTACACGAGACTGCATCCCAGATGCCGATCGCCACCGATCCGCAGGCCTTCGAGCCGTCTGTGGACGACCGCCCCAAGCCAGGTGGCCGCCGCGCCGAGCACCCAGTTGCTTGGGCTCTCACCGACCCGAGCGATGCAGGAAACAACCTTTCCTCGATCCACTGCCACCTCAACGCCCGACAGGCGCCTGGAGCCGTCGCGCGTCTCAGCGATGAGATCGCAAACGCCGCTTGCGGCCAGAGGCAGCGGAACGATCGGGGTGGCAAGAAGAAACGCGGCTTCTACGTCGATCGGTGCCATCCTGGGGGTATCCAAGTCCATATGCTGTCGCTCGAAGTGCGCAGCTGACGCGATCGGGCCAATGCCCTGCCGCGCCCAAGGCGTGACCACATAGGGAATACCGTCACGGCCACGGCCTTTTGACGCCGCCGCAAGCCCCGCAGCACGCATCGCCGAGAGCCGCCGTTCCAGCGCCGGGTAGCTGAGCGATCCGATCAGGCTGTCGAGCTGCGTCAGCGAGAGCGGGCCGCCGGCAAGCGCCCGCATGGTCATCGACTCCCAAGCGCCGGCAAGCGCCTTGACGGCGCCCTTCGCCGGCTCGCTGCCAAGCGGAATCGGGCCTTGAGGAGACTTGCCGAGCCATACCTCGAGAGCACGCGTGGCCACGAGCAGATCCTGACCGGCGACGGAGAGCTCATAAGCAGCGAAAAGCGAGTGGCGCACTGTCGGCGTCCGTCGCACCGCGCCCAAGGACTCGAGCTTGGACAGATGCCCCCGCAGCGTCGTTTGAGCCGGGTTGCCGAGTTCGCGGTGGAGCTCAGCATGGCTCATCGGTCCCTTTGCGAGCGCGCCGACGATCAAACCGTTGAGAGGCACGCCAAGCAGCGCAAGCACCTGCGAGCCTGCCCGCCACTCCCTGCCCTTCGGTTCAACCGCAGCCCCGGCCATTGCTCAGTACTACCCAATGACTAATCCGAAAAACCTACGGTAAACAACAGCGGCGCTAGCGGCGGCGGCGGCGCATCATCAGGCCGCCGAGGGCGAAGCCGGCGACAGCGGCGCCGACGATCAGCTGCGAGCGGTGCTCGGCCACCTGCCGGCGCCAGTCGGTCAGCTCGGTGATCCTGCCACGCAGGATCTCCACCGAGCTGCCGAGATCGCGGCGCTGAAGGTCGATGTCGCGGCGGATCTCCGCCGCTGAACGTCCCGGCGTTCCGGCAGTTGAGGGGCGGATGGGCTCGGGATGGGCGCTCATTCCTTGCCCGCCTTCGCTCCGGATTCCAGCGTCGCCTTGGTCAGCTTCGCCTCTTCGATCGCCTGCTCGGGCACCGGCGGGGCGCCGGCCTGGACCGAGCGGTAGGCGATGAATCCGGCTGCGGCGGCGATCAGGAGGAAGAGCGCCGCCTCGACGAAGAAGCCGGGCCAGGCGTTGCCGTCGAAGACCTCTTCGGCAAGCAGCCAGGCGACTCCCTCCATGACCAGGATCAGCGCCAGGAAGGCGAAGATGCCGGCGGCGAGGCCAACGACGGAGCCGCGCAGGAGCTTGCCGACCTTTTCGGAGACCTCGGTCTTGGCCAGCTCGATCTCCTCGCGGACGAGCGAAGAGCTCTTCTCGGCGACGTCGAAGACCAGCTCGCTGACCGAGCGCTCGTCCTGGAGCGGCGGTTTGACGGGACCGTCAGCCACGCTACTCCGGCGGGTCCTCGTTGTAGATGCGGCGCCAGACGAGGGCGGCCAAGCGCGTCGCGACGACGCTGGCAAGCGCGCCGCTGGCAGCAAGCATGCCGCTCCAGATCAGACGTTTGGCGATGTCGTTATCCATTGGACTCGACCATACCTATCGGGGCTCGAGACCGTCGCAAATCGTCGTCACCAGCAAGGTCTTTGCCTGATCGAAGTCGCTGTCGGCAGCCGGGATCACCGCGAAGATCCAGCCGGAGAGCAACTGCTCGATCGCCCCGTAGAAGGACATCGAGGCGAAGGTTGCGTCGACGTCGCGGCGAAAGACGCCGGCCGCCTGACCGTCGGCGACGATTTTGGCTATCGAGTCATAGGCGCGACGGATCTCGGGCAGGTGGGTACGGCCGAAGGAGTTCGCCGCCCGGGTGACCTCGACGATGATCACCTTCATCAGCTCGGGGTCATGGCGATAGGAGTCGACGATGAAGCCGGCCACCGCTTCCAGCTTGGCGCGCGGGGATGCGCCTTCGCGATCGGCCTCATCGATCGCCGTCAGCAGCAACGACCAGCGCTCGATGAAGAGCTCGTTGAGCACCTCGTCCTTGGACTTGAAGTAGTGGTAGACGAGCCCGTAGGCGACCCCAGCCTCGTCGGCGATGTCGGAGACCCGGGTCGAGTGAAAGCCCTGGCGGGCGAAGACGCGGATCGCCGCGTCGAGGATCTGGCGGCGCTTGTCGATCGGCGGTGCCTTGGCCATCAGGCGAACCTCTCCACGACTTCGCCTGCGCTCCGCTCACGACGAATCAGATATGCACGTTCGCTCCGCTCCGGCTCAGAGTCCGCGAGCTGCGGCCAGGCGTAGGCCTGTGGCCGGCGGTTGGCGAGCGACGGCAGCGACTCGCGGATCCGGTCCTGGTCGCCGAAGTCGAGCTCGGCGGCGGCGAAGCACTCCTCGTCGGGCGCGGTCGCCAGCACCACCCCCCAGGGGTCGACGATCATCGAGCGACCGTTGGAGCTGAAGTGGGGCGGCGCCTCGCCGACCTGGTTCGGGGCAAGGATGAAGGCCTGGTTCTCGATTGCCCTGGCGCGCAGCAGGACCTCCCAGTGATCGCGCCCGGTCGCCAGCGTGAACGCCGAGGGGACGGTGAACAGGTGCGCGCCGCGCACCGCGAGGATCCGGAAGAGCTCGGGAAAGCGCAGGTCGTAACAGACGCTCAGGCCCACCGTGAGGTCACCCAGCGGGGCTGTGACGATCTCTGAGCCGGCCTCCTCGTGCTCGGACTCCCGGTAGGCGATCCCGCCCACCTCGACGTCGAACATGTGGATCTTGCGATAGACGGCGAGGTCCTCGCCGCTGCTGCCGATCAGCACCGAGGTGTTGAAGGCTTTGCCCTCGGTTCCCTGCTCGGAGATGCTGCCGGCGAGCAGCTGAATCCCCAGCTCACGGGCCCAATCGCGGGCGGCGCTGAGACTGGGGCCGTCGAGCGCCTCGGCGCCGGCGAGCAGCTCTTCACCGCCTGCCAGGAGGTTCCACTTCTCCGGCAGGGCCACCAGCTCCGCTCCATCCGCCGCAGCGGCTCGAACCAGCCGCTCGGCAGTCACGAGGTTCCGTGCCTTCTCCCCGGTTGAGTTGAGCTGTACGACCGCTGCGCGCAAAGGTTTCCTTTTTTGGCTCCCTGGTTGACTGACCAGTCAATCGGTTTGCTCAGTATAGGCGCAGGCGTAAGCTTGAGTTGCATGAGTGAGATCGCGCAGCTTGGTGGTGAGCGCAAGCAGGTAACGGTCCTTTTCGCCGACGTCCAGGGGTCGATGGACATGGCCGAGCAGCAGGACCCTGAGCAGTGGCACGCGATCATGCAGCGCTTCTTCTCCACCCTCGCCGATGCCGTGCATCGCTTCGAGGGCACGGTGGACAAGTTCACCGGCGACGGGATCATGGCCGTCTTCGGCGCGCCGGTCGCGCACGAGGACCACGCGCGGCGCGCCTGCTACGCGGCGCTGACGATGCTCGACGACGTCGGCGAGTACGCCGCCGAGCTGCGCCGCAAGCACGGGCTCAACTTCTCGACCAGGATCGGCGTCAACTCCGGCGAGGTCGTCGCCGGAGAGATCGGCGAGGGTGGCTACACGGCGGTTGGCCACACGGTCGGCCTCGCGCAACGAATGGAGGCACTGGCCGAGCCTGGCAAGGCCTACCTGACCGAGAGCACCGCCGAGCTTGCCCACGGCTTCATGGAGCTGGAGGACCTCGGGCACTTCGAGATCAAGGGGGCCAGCCAGCCGGTGGGGGTCTTCGAGCTAGCGGGCGTCGGCGCCGCGCGCTCGCGGCTCGACCTCTCGCGCGAGCGCGGCTTCTCCCGCTTCGTCGGTCGCGATGAGGAGATGGCGGTACTCGAAGCGGCGCTCGAGCGGGCCGAGCGCAGCGAGGGCGCCGCGGTCGGCATCGTCGCCGAGCCAGGGATCGGCAAGAGCCGCCTCTGCCACGAGTTCGCCGAACGCTGCCGCGAGCGCGGCGTCGAGGTATTCGAATGCCAGGCGCAGGCGCACGGCCGAACGATCCCCTTCATGCCGGTGCTGCAGATGCTGCGCTCCTACTTCGGCATCGTCGATGGCGATCCGGAGCGGATCGTGCGCGAGAAGATTGCCGGCCGAACCCTCCTGCTCGATCCCGACTTCGCCGAGGACCTGCCGCTGCTCTTCGACTTCCTCGGCGTCCCGGATCCCGACCGGCCGCTGCCGCAGCTGAGCGCCGAGGCACGCCACCGGGCGCTGCGCGGGGCCGTCTGCCGCCTCGTGCGGGCGCCCAACCGCCGCGACTCGATCGTCGCCCTGGTCGAGGACCTGCACTGGATGGACGAGGGCAGCGCCACCCTGCTCGGTGAGCTGATCTCCTCGGTCGAAGGCACCAAGACGCTGGCGATCGTCAACTTCCGCCCCGAATACAGCGCCGAATGGGCCGGCGCCGCCACTTACCGCGGAATCTCGCTCGAGCCGCTCGGACCTGAGGACACGCGCGAGCTGCTGCACGACCTTGCCGGCGAGGATCCCTCGCTCGACGGTCTTGGCGAGCTGATCCACGAGCGCACCGCCGGCAACCCGTTCTTCATCGAGGAGATCGTCCGCGGTCTTGCCGAAGCCGGCAACCTCGAGGGCGAGCGCGGCGCCTACCGGCTGGCGCGCCCGGTCGAGGACACGGGAGTGCCGGCCAGCGTGCAGACGGTGCTGGCGGCACGGATCGACCGGCTCGGCCCGGGCGCCAAGCAACTGCTGCAGGCCGCTTCGGTGACCAACAAGGAGATCGGCGAGCGAGCGCTGGGGATGGTCTCGGGGCAGAGCGAGAGCGAGGACTACCGGGCGGCGCTCTGCGAGCTGACCGACGGTGGCTTCCTCTTCGAGACCGAGGTCTACCCGGAACGGGTCCTCTCATTCCGCCACCCGCTGACCCGTGAGGTCGCCTACAGCACTCAGCTGGCCGAGCAGCGCGCGGCCACGCACGCGGCCACCGCCCGCACCTTGATCGAGCTCAATCCCGACCGCCACGACGAGCTGGCGGCCCTGGTAGCCAGCCACATGGAGGCGGGCGGCGACAACCTGGAAGCAGCACGCTGGTCGGCACGAGCGGCCTACTGGGCGGGGAGCAGCCGCCCTCAGGATGCACTGCGGCTTTGGCGAAGAGCGATGGAGCTGACCGAAGTGCTCGAGGAGACCGAGGAGTCGATGGCGATGGCGGTGATGTCACGGCTGCAGCAGCTGGACTTTGCCTGGCGCCTCGGCATGGACGACGCCGAGGAAGCTCGGCTCACCGCTGAAGCGGAGGAGATCGCCAGGCGGACCGGCGACCTGCACTCGCTGGCAATGCTCAGGGTCGCGCGCGACGTCCGTCCCGGCATGCCCCACGTCGCTGCGACCTGGCTGCAGGCGGTGGCCGAGACGATCGAGATCGCCGACCGCTCCGGTGACCTTCACCTTCGCGTCGCGATCCGCGCCGCCAGCTCCTACGCGCACCTGTGCGCGGGGGACTTCGACGGCTTCGACCGATCCGTCGACGAGATCCTCGAGCTCGCCGGCGAGGACCGCCGCGTCGGGGCCAGGATCATCATCGGCAGCCCGGTCGCCTGGGCGCAGATGGCCAAGGGGCTGGTTCTGCGCGAGCACGGCCAGCTCGAGAAGGCCGACGCACGGTTCAGCCTGGCTCTGCAGATCGCTACAGAGGACGGTGATCCCGAGATCGCCAGCTGGACCCGCAGCAACCAGGCACTGATGCTGGCGATGCGCGGTGACCTCGACGCGGCGATCGCGCTGGCGCGGCGCAACTGCGAGCTGACCGAACGGCTCGGCGACGTCTTCTCGCGCAGCCTCGCTCTCTCCAACCTGGGTGGAACGCAGATTGCGGCCGGCGACTACGCTGGCGCGCTCGATTCGCTCGAAGAGGCCGAGCGCGTGTACCGAGCCGCGGTCAGCGACGGCGATGAGATGGAGACCTGGCGGGCGGGGCTGCGGGCGGAGGCGCTGGTCGGGGTGGGCCGTGGCGAGGAGGGGCTCGAATTGGCCGAATGGGCAGCCGAGGTCGCTCGCGAACGCGGCATGCTGTGGTCGTTGCCGCTCGACCTGCAGGCGGTGGCGATCGCCCGCGCCGCCACGGGACGGGACGGTGCGGACACGGCCCTGGACGAGGCAGCCGAGATCGCCGCAGAAACCGGAGCGATGGTCAGCCTCGAAGCGGTGGAAATGACGCGCGAGACGCTCGGCGCGCCGCGCTGAGAGGCGCGCCGGTCAGATCCCCATCGCGCGGGCCACGATCCGGTCCATCAGACGGTCTGGCATGAGCCGAGACAGCAGCGCCTGCCCGCGCGCGTCCGCGCCGACCAGATAGCGAGTGCGCGGCCGCCGTGCGCTGAGCGCATGCTGGACCGCCTTGGCCACCTTCTCGGGCGCGATGCCGCGCTCGGCGGTGCGGCGAACGGCGCCGCGAAAGCGCTCGATCTTCTCTCCGTAGAGTGCCTCCTGGGCCGCCGGAGCCCGCTCGGCCATCTCGTCGGCGATGTCTGCGCCACGCTCCCAGATCGGTGTGTCGATCGAGCCCGGCTCAATCGCGACCACCTCGATCTTCCAGGGCCGCAGCTCCTGACGCAGGCTGTCGACCACAGCCTCGATCCCGTACTTCGAGGCGTGGTAGGGGGCGCCAAAAGGCATCGCCATGCGCCCGCCGATCGAGCTGAGGAAAACAATGCGACCGCGCGCCTTGCGGACCAGCGGCAGCATTGCCTGCGTCACCGCGACCTGTGAGACCAGGTTGACCTCGAGCTGCTGCCGTAGGTCGTCGAGCGGAATCGTCTCCAGCGGCGACATCACCGCGATGCCGGCGTTGTTGACCAGCCCGTCGAGCCCGCTCTCCCCCACCGCAGCGGCGACCTGCCCAGCGACCGCGTCGATCCGCTCCGCATCGGTGACGTCGAGCATCAGCGGCACGAGCCTCTCCGAAGCGGCATCGCGCAATCCCGCCGCGTCCTCCTCCTTGCGGACGCTCGCGAAGACCCGCCAGCCCTCGGCATCCATCCGCAGGGCGCTTGCCCGGCCGATGCCCGTCGAGGCGCCAGTGATCAAAACGGATTTCACCGGAGCCAGGCTAACATCGCCCGCGATGGCCGAGACAGCCTTCGTCACCGGCGGATCGGGGTTCATCGGCGGCAAGCTGGTGCAGCGCCTGCTCAGCGAAGGCCGGGCGGTCCGGGCGCTGGCGCGCTCAGACGACGCTGCCGGACGCGTCGCCGCGCTGGGGGCTGGGCCGGTCCGGGGCGAGCTCGGTGACCAGGAGTCACTGGCGGCCGGCGCCAAAGGCGCCGGCGTCGCTTTCCACCTCGCCGCCCATCTCGGCGAGTGGGGACCTTGGGAGGACTTCGAGCGCGGCAACGTCGAAGGCACCCGCAACGCGCTCGCGGCGTGCGCGAGCGCCGGGGTGAGGCGCTTCGTCCACTGCGGGACCGAGGCGGCGCTGATGGCCGGCGAGCCGCTGGTCCATGTCGACGAGACAGCGCCGCTGCGCCCGGACTCGCGGGCGCCCTATCCGGCGACGAAGGCCAAAGCCGAGCAGGCGGTGCGCCAAGCGGCGCGCGACGGCTTCGACACCGTCGTCCTGCGGCCCCGCTTCGTCTGGGGCAAGGGCGACACGACGCTGCTGCCGGAGATGGTCGCGACCGTGGAAGCCGGTCGCTTCGCCTGGGTGGGCGGTGGCCGCAACGTCACCGACACGACCCACGTCGACAACGTCGTCGAGGGCCTTGTCCTGGCCGCCGAGAAGGGCCGCTCAGGCGAGGCCTACTTCGTCACCGACGGCGAGCCGGTCGTCTTCCGCGAGTTCGTCACCGAGCTGCTGCGCACCCAGGGCGTCGAGCCTCCCGACCGCAGCCTGCCCGCCTGGACGGCCGCGCCGATGGCCCGCATCTGCGAGGCAGCCTGGAAGCTCCTGCCGTTGCCGGGAGAGCCACCGATGACCTCCTTCCGCTCCTGGCTGCTGACCCAGGAGTGCACGATCGACATCGCCAGGGCCCGCGGCGAGCTCGGCTACAAGCCGATCGTCAGCCACGAGCAGGGCCTGGCGGAGCTGCGCACGTAACCTTCTCGCTTCACTCGTAGTGAAACGTTTTAGCTGCATCCTTCTGTATGGTTAGCGACGGTGACAGAGAGCCGACTGTCGCTCATGGACCTCTTTGCTCTCGGATCGGCACTCCCCAAGGTTTGTCCCCGAGAGGGAAGGGAGGTGTCATGAACGAATCGCATGCTCTCTACCTATTGCTTGTCTGGATGATCGTCCAGACAGTGAGGCAGTAGGCACCTGCCCCGGTGTCGCTGGCGTCGGCATCGGGGCATTCACCTAGAAGGCCCGCCGGAGCGGGCCTTCTAAAGAGGTCAAGTGAACAGATCACACGCCCTCTACCTATGCCCGCATCTTACACGCCGAACAGCGTGATCGCGGGGTACGTCGCGCTAGCCACGATTCGCCCGGTGGCGCTCGAGCTCGGCGACCATCAGCTTGGTGTGGAGAGCGGCGATCAGGTCCTGCAGCGGCTGGGCGCCGGCTTCGAGCATCTCGACGACGCGCTCGGGTGAGACCTCGCCGGCCAGGCGCTCCATCACCATCCCCACCTCCTCCCGGACGAGGTCTTCGATCGCGCTCTTGTAGCGCAGGGTGTCGTAGACGGTGAAACCGATCTGCTCGTCGTAGCCGCTGGCGCGGAAGCGACTGATCGCCTCGATGATCTTGATGTCGGAGGGCGAGTAGCCGCGGCTGTTGGGGCTCAGCACCTCCAGTTTCTCCAGCCGGTCAAGCACGTCCTTGGGAACGCCGTAGCGCTCGCGCACCTCGGCGGCGCTGGTGCGGGTGCGCTCGCCGGCGAGGGCCCGATCGAGGATGCGGTCCTCGAGCTCGACCAGGGCCCGGGCCCGCTCGGGATCCTCGTCGAGCACCGATTTGATCGCCTTCAGCGGCATGAACCGCTCCTCCTGCAGCTGCTTGATCAGCTTGATCCGGTCGACGAACTCGGGCGGGTAGTAGGCCATGTTGCGGCTGGTCTTGACCGGTTCCGGAAGCAGCCCCTCGCGCAGGTAGTGCTTGATGGTCGGCGCCGGCACGCCGGAGGCCTCGGCCAGCTCGCCCATCCGCATCAGGTCGGCGCCGACCTCGGTCATGCCATGAACTCCGGCTGATCGGCACCGGCGTCGTTGCCCGCCGCGGCTCCCGATTCCAGCATCGCCGCGATCTCCTGCTCCGAGTAGCCGGCCTCGGCGAGGACCTCGGCGGTGTGCTCGCCGAAGGCGGGGGCGGGCCGAGTCGGGTCGGCCGGGGTCCGGCTCAGCTTCACCGGCGAACCGAGTTGGCGCACGCTGCCGAGCCCCGGTTGCTCCATCTCGACCACCATCCG
>JAWVFL010000002.1:0-135732 GCA_033856195.1 Solirubrobacterales bacterium
CCGCCACCTGCGGTAGCTAAAGCTTCCTCGGTGGCGGTCCCCTCTACCGCGCCACCCGCGCGAGACGCCAATAGACCAGACAGCGAGGGACGCAAGCCAGCGGTCATCGTCCACAGGGCTGTTACGACGAGAGCTAGGTAGGCGGCGACGCCGAAGAGGCCTTGCTCGGCAGCGATCGTTACTGGCTCCGTATGTGAAATTGAGACCGGAGCTTTTCGTGTCTCCACGTGCTGCCTATAAGCCTTGGGGAAGCTGCCGGAGCCGTAGCCGTAGGCGGGGCGTTGGGCGAAGAGGTGGATGCCGCCGGAGACGAGGTTGGCACGGCCGCTGGTGTCGATGTTGATCCGGTCGAAGCTGAAGCTGCCGGCCAGGGTGACTATGAGCATCGTCACCACGACTCCAGCAACCGCCGCAATCGCGGTCCATTTCAAGCTCCAACGCAAAGCAGCAAGTACAACGAGTCCCGCCAGCAAGGCGGCGTAGCTCGACTGGGAGAACGTTGGCACTAGTCCGATCCACAGCACCGCGACAAGGGCGCTGAGCAGCGAGAGCGTTCGACGGTCACGTGCCCAGAGCAATGCGCTCATCGCAACAACCGCTACCAGCGACAGATACCTGCCATAGATGTTCGGGTCCCAGAACACCGAGTTGACCCGGAAGTAGGTGTGGAATTCGTTCGACCTGATCACCTGGTCGTTCCAGAACAAGCTGTGGGTCGCCCACTCCACGGCGCCAATCAAGACGAAGCACACCGCCTCGATCCCGACAACCCAGAGAACAAGAGTCAAAAGCTTCCGGTCCCAGCTGACATCCCGCAGCAACCCGTAGACCAGGCTGAACGGCACGAAGAAGAAGCACACGTTCTGCAGCCCCTTCGAGAAATCGGGCGAGTAAAGCGCCTGCAACGCATAAAGCAAGACGAACCCGGCCAGGACGTACGGCAGCAGGGCAGGGGGGTCGATCCGGGTGCGGCGTCCTGTTTTTCGCACAACCGGCTTAGCGAGAGAAGGCCGCCGCCCGGCGGAAAACCCAGCACCCGGATCGACGCCCCTGCCCTGCTGCCACTCCCCGAGCGCCGCAGAGAGAGCCCCCCCGGCAATCACCAAGTAAAGCGGCACGAGCAGGTTTGCCGTGTCACCTCCCGCATGGAGCGGAACCCGGAAAGGCAGCGCCGCGATGATCGCCAGCGGCAGGAGCAGCGGCCGGCGCCTGAAGGCATAGGCGAGCGCCGCGCTGACAGCAATCGCGAGAGCCCCAAGGCCGATCAGGCGGGATGGCTGGTCACGAAGGTCGGCGATCTGGTGGGAGTGCCACTGGTCACCGAGGATCAGGATCGGGAAGAGGACAAGGGCGACGACCATCGTGGCCGCACGCAGGCGCCCTGCGGGAAGCAGGATCGCTCCGGCAGCCGCTACGGCGGCCAGCAGTACCCCCGCCCCGGCAAGGAACTCGTTCAACCTTTACTTCTCCTCACCGCTTCGAAGCAGAGCTCGCCCGCCACTCGCGCCACGTGGTGCAACCGGATTGTCCCCGGCGGGACAAGCACCCGTTCCTGACCGAGCAGTTTGACTCGCAGCTTGTAACGGCCGGGCGGTGCGATCCCGTCGTTGCGAGTGCGACCGTCCCAGTAGTAGGTGAAGAAGTGGTAGCGCTTGAGGAATTCGTCGCGGGCCAGCGTGATGATCAGCTTGCCCCCGGGCTTGACGATTTGGACCGTAGCCCGGTCGCTTTGCGTGACACGGAAGCGGATCCGGTCCAGATCGAAACGGCAGTCGCCGTTCGGCGTGAAGGCGCGGCGCACGGGCGGCCTCGACCCCGAACCGGCCAGGCGCTTGGGAGAGACGAGAGTGACCCGGTCGAGCACCAGCGGGTCCCGCTTCAGCCGCTGCGACCAGGCGAAGGCGGCGAGTGTGGCGAGGACGAGGAGGGCGAAGACCAGGCCTGCCCAGGCCTCAGCCTTCGGCCGCGGCATTGTCCTCGCCGACGATCACGGAGACCGGCGCGCCCCCGGACACCGATTCGATGTCGGCGCTCATCAGGCGCACCTTCGAGATTCCCAGCGCCGCGGCGACCTTGCGCGCCTCCGGTGCGTGACCGCGATCGAACATGACGACGCTGCCGGCGAAGCTGGTGCTGCTGTTGGTGACGGCGCCGAGCTGAAAGCCCTTGCCCTCGACTTTGTCGCCGAATTCAGCGGCAAGGCCGGGTACAGCGGTCCCGTTGAGCACGGTCACTTCGATTTCGCCCGGTCTGGTCGCCTTGGCGGACTTGCCCCCCTTGCCGTCCTTGCCATTGGCGCTGTCCGAGCTCTGCGTGACCAGATAGACGGCGCCGCCGGCGACCAGGACCACGGCGACGAAGATCGCGGCCAGGTAGCGCGGTTCGGCGATCCGCGATCCGAAGCTCGAGATTCCCGCGCGCAGCCGCTCGCTCCGGGTCAGCTCCGGCAGGCCTGCCTCGCGGCGGCGGCGGCGCTCCTCGCGCTGGTCGAGCGAAGCGCGCTCGGTCGTCCGCGCCTCCTCCAAGGCACGCAGCTCCTCGGCCCGTTTGGCGGCCGCCGTCGAGGTGGCGTCCTTGCGCTCGGAATCCCGCTCGGGGGCCGAGCCGGCCCACTCGCGCAGGCGGCGGATGTCACGCGCCTGGGAGAAGGCGAGCATGGCGAGGACGGCGAGGCCCAGAAACGCAGCCAGGCCTACGAAGGCGCCGATTTCCTTGATCAACTCCACGGAGTGGCTGCGAGAGGCTACTCGTCGTAGACGACTGCCGCCGCGTCACCGCCAGGAGCGGTGATCATCTCGACGACGCGCTGCGCAAGGTTAGCCTCGTCGCCGGCCAGCACCAGGTGCTCGAGCGAGTTCAGCGTCGCCTCGATCCAGTCGGGATCGAGCGGCGTCTCGCGGACCGCTCGCTGGATCCGCCTTGCCGCCGTCGGCTGTCCGCTCTCGGCGAAACCGAAGAGCTCCTCGTGCAGCTTCTCCCCTGGCCGCGGCTTGGTGAACTCGATCGCGATGTCGGTTTCAGGCTCGTAGCCGGCGAGGCGGATCATGTTGTGGGCGAGGTCGACGATCCGCACCGGTTCGCCCATCTCGAGGACGAAGACCTCGCCCTTGCCGGCGCCGATGTCGCCGGCGCGGATCACCATCTGCACCGCCTCGGGGATGGTCATGAAGTAGCGGGTCATCTCCGGGTGCGTGACCGTGACCGGCCCACCGCGCTCGATCTGGCTGCGGAAGATCGGCACGACGCTGCCCGAAGAGGCGAGCACGTTGCCGAAGCGAACGCTGGCGAAACGGGTGCCAGGGTGCTTGCGCCCGGCCGACTCGACGATCCACTCCGCCATCGCCTTGGAGGCGCCCATCACGGTTTTCGGGTTGACCGCCTTGTCGGTGGAGATCAGGACGAAGCGCTCGACGTCGGAGGCGGCGGCGGTCTCGGCGGTGATCCGGGTCGCGATCGCGTTGTTGCGCACCGCCTCCAGCGGGTTGGCCTCCATCAGCGGCACGTGCTTGTAGGCCGCGGCGTGGAAGACGACGCTGGGCTTGAAGCGCTGCATCGTCTCCAGCATCCGGCCCGGCTCCTTGCAGTCGGCGAGCACCGACTCGACGTTGGTGAAGTGGCGCTCCTCGACCATTTCCCGGTCGATCTGGAAGAGGTTGTCCTCGGCGTGGTCGAGCATCACCAGCAGCCGCGGTTTGACCTGGGCGATCTGGCGGCAGAGCTCGGAGCCGATCGAGCCACCGGCGCCGGTGACGAGGACGATGCGGTCGCGCAGGTAGGCGCCGACCCGGTCGAGCTCGCGCACGATCGGGTCGCGGCCGAGCACGTCCTCGACCCGCACCTCGCGCAGCTGCTTGTTGAGCTGGACGCCGCCGCGCAGCAGCTCGAACACCGTCGGCAGGGTGCGAACCGGGATCTCGCGGTCGCGACATGCCGCGACGACCTTGGCCCGCAGGGTCCCCGGCGCCGATGGGATCGCGATCACCACCTCGTCGGGCTGGGTCTCGTCGAGCACCTTGTCGATCTGCTTGGTTGAGCCCAGCACCTTGAGGCCGAGCATGCGCATGCCGCGCTTGCGCGGGTCGTCGTCGAGGAAGCCGATCGCGGTGGCGCCGAGGTCCGGGTTGAGCTGCAGCTCGCGTACGACCATCTGACCGCCCGAGCCAGCGCCGATCACCAGCACCTCGTGTTTGGGGACCCGGGCCGAGCGAGAGGGGCGTTCGACGATCAGGCGCACCGCCAGGCGGGCGCCGGTGATCAGCATCAGGGTGAGCAGGAAGTCCATCACCGCCACCGAGCGCGGCAGGTTGTGGGCGAAGGGCCGCAGCACCGTGAAGGCGACGACGAGGATCGCGCTGGCGACGGTGACGGCGCGGACGATCAGCAGGAAGTCGCGACCGCTTACGTAGCGCCACCACTTCTGGTACATCCCGAAGGCGGCGAAGACGACGAGCTTGCCGGCGACGACGAAGCCGACAGACTGGGCGAAGAGGATCCAGTAGCGGTGCGGCAGACCGTTCTGGTCGAGGAAGCGCAGCCGGAACGCCAGGTAGAAGGCGAGCGCGACCAGGACGCCATCGGCGCAAACCTGGAGGACCCGGTTGCGGTAGACAGGATGGTTCAGACGGCGCATGGAACCTGGCGAGTTTAGATGCTGCCTGGCTTCCCGCCTACAATCCCCGCTTCACGAATGCACTTCTTCCTCCTCGCCAGCATCAGCGACAAGATCGTCGACCCGATCGTCAACGTCGCAACGGACTTCATCGGCTCGGCCGGCCTCGGCGCCGTCTTCCTGCTGATGGCGCTGGAGTCCGCCTGCATCCCGGTGCCGAGCGAGGCGATCATGCTCTTCGCCGGCTTCAGCGTCTCCGAAGGCGAGCTGACGATGGTCGGGATCGTGACTGCCGGCGTGCTGGGCAACTTGGTCGGCTCCTGGATCGCCTACGCGGTCGGCTACTACGGGCGGCTTGACCTCTTGGAAAGGAACAAGCTGATCCACGTCAGCCCCAAGCACCTCAAATGGGCCGACGATTGGTTTGAGCGCTACGGCGCCGCGACGGTCTTCTTCTCGCGGATGCTGCCGATCGTCCGTACCTTCATCTCGCTGCCCGCTGGGGTGGCGAAGATGCCGTTTTGGCGCTTCACCGCCTACACCCTCGCCGGCTGCATCCCCTGGGTGCTGATGCTGGCCCTGATCGGGCAGAGCGTCGGTGACAACTGGGAGCAGTGGCGGCACAGGCTCGGCTATCTCGACTACGTGGTCTTGGCCGCGATCCTCGGCGGGGTCGTCTACCTGCTGATCAAGCGCCGCCGCAAAGGCGGGCCCGCCGGAGAGGAGCCCGAGACCGCGGCCGCTCCCGAGCCGGCCCGCTCGCCTGGCACTTGAGCGGCGGCGGCGAAGGCGGGATTCCGGCCGGGCGCGCTCTGGTGCTCGGTCTAGTGCAGGGGCCGGCCGAGCTGCTGCCGGTCTCCAGCTCGGCCCACATCGTCCTCGTTCCCTGGTTGGCCGGCTGGGACTGGGAGGAGATCGACCCTGAGGTGCGCAAGAGCTTCGAGGTGGCGCTGCACGCCGGCGCCGCGGCAGCCCTGATCGTCGGGCAGCGCCAGCTGATCGCCGAAGAGCTGCGCGCCTTCGACCTGCGCGGGGCGGTCGTGCTGGCGCTCTCCTTCCTGCCCGCGGCGGTGGTCGGCTACAAGCTGGAGCGGCCGATCGAGCGCCGCTTGGGTGGGCCACGGGCGACCGCCTACGGCCTGCTCGCCGGCGGCGCGGCGATGGTGGTGGGCGACACGCAGCCGCAGCTGCGTGGTCGAGGCGAGGCCGGCGCCGCCGACGGTCTGGCGCTCGGCGTCGCTCAGGCCGCCGCTCTCGCCCCGGGCGTCTCCCGCAACGGCATAACCCTGGCGGCCGCGCGCTGGCGTCGCTTCTCGCGCGACCAAGCCAATCTGCTCTCGCGCACGATCGCCCTGCCGATCATCGTCGGCGCCACCGGCCTCAAGGGCACCCGCCTCGCTCGCCGCGGCGCCTCACCGGCCCTGCGGCGCTCGATGGCGCTCGGCGTCGCCGCCTCCTTCGCCTCGACCCTCGCCTCCCAGCGCCTGATCAAGCTGGTCGAGCGCGACCGGGCGCTTTGGCCCTACGCCGCCTACCGAGCCGCCCTGGCGGCCGCGGTGCTTGCGAAACTGGGCAAACGATGAGTGGAGATGCCTACGCCAGGGCAGGAGTGGACCAGGGAGCCGCGGACTCCGCGGTCGACGGGTTGGTAAAGGCGCTCGGGGCGATCCAGCTCGGGCGGCCGTCGCGGCAGGTGCCATTGCCCGGCCACTACGCCAGCGTGATCAGGCTCGACGAACGGACGGGGATCGCGCTCTCCACCGACGGGGTCGGGACGAAGCTGCTGGTCGCCGAGCAGCTCGGTCGCTTCGACACGATCGGGATCGACTGCGTGGCGATGAACGTCAACGACGTGATCTGCGTCGGCGCCGAGCCGCTGGCGATGCTCGACTACATTGCGATCGACCGCGCCGATCCGGCCATCTGCACGGAAGTCGGAGTCGGCCTGGCGCGGGGGGCCGAGCTGGCCGGGGTCGAGATCCCCGGCGGCGAGCTCGCCCAACTTGGCGAGATGGTTCGCGGCGTCGACGTCTCCGGCGCCTGCTTCGGCACGGTCGCCCTGGACGAGATCGTCGACGGCTCCGCGGTGCAACCGGGCGACGCGGTGATCGGCCTTCCCTCTTCCGGCCTGCACTCCAACGGCTACACCCTGGCCCGCGCGGCCCTGGATGGGATCTCGCTCGACGACGACCCAGACGGCCGCCTGGGCCGGCCGCTCGGCGACGAGCTGCTCGAGCCGACCGAGATCTACGTCAAGCCGGTGCTGGAGCTGCTGCGCTCTGAGGTCGATGTGCGCGGCCTCGCCCACATCACCTCCGGTGGCCTTGGCAATCTGACCCGGCTCGCGGCGGAGGTCACCTACGAGATCGAAGAGCCGCTGCCGGCGCTGCCGATCTTCGGGCTGATCCAGGAACGCTCGGGCACCTCGGACGAGGAGATGCACGACGTCTTCAACATGGGCTGCGGCTTCTGCTGCATAGTTGCTGCCGTGGACAGCGAGCAGGCACTCGATCTCCTCCGCCCGCACTACCCTGAGGCGCAGCGGATCGGCTCGGCGGCGGAAGGCCCGCGCGAGATCCGCCGCCACTGAATGGAAGCTCGCCCAAGCAGCGCGATGATCGGAACTGTGCTCTCCGGCCGCTACCGGCTGGAGGCGAAGCTCGGCAGCGGCGGCATGTCGACGGTCTATCTGGCGCGCGACCAGACGCTGGACCGGCAGGTGGCGGTGAAGGTGATGCACCGCGAGATGTCCGAGCAGGCCGACCAGCTGGAGCGATTCCGGCAGGAGGCGCGTTCGGTCGCCAAGCTCTCCCACCCCAACGTCGTCTCGGTGATCGACGCCGGCGAGGACGGCGGTCACCCCTACATCGTCTTCGAGTACGTCGAGGGCGAAACCCTGAAGCAGCGGATCAGCCGCAACGGGGCCCTCGAGCCCCAGGAGGCGATCGCCTACGCAATCGAGATCGCTCGCGGCCTCTCGATGGCCCATGCCCGCAACATGGTCCATCGCGACATCAAGCCGCAGAACATCCTGATCGACGCCGAGGGGCGGGCGAAGCTGACCGACTTCGGCATCTCCCGCCAGCTCGAGCAGGATGGGATGACCGCCACCGGCCGCGTGCTCGGCACCACCGACTACGTCGCCCCCGAGCAGGCGATGGGGCACAAAGTCGATCCGCGCACCGACATCTACTCGCTCGGCGTCGTCCTCTACGAGATGCTGGTCGGCCAGGTCCCCTTCTCGGCAGACAGCCAGGTCGGAGTGGCGATGAAGCACGTCAACGAGGAGCTGCCCGACGTGCAGCGCCGCCGGCCCGAGGTCTCCGCCGCGGTGGCGCTCGTGGTCGAGCGCTCCACGGCCAAGGATCCAGCCGAGCGCTACCAGAAGGTCAGCGAGATGACCGACGATCTCTCGACGGCGTTGGAGGTCGAGGCGGCGCGGGCGGGCTCGACCACCGGCGAGGCGACCAGCGTGCTCGACGCGGTGCCGCCGCCCAAGCGCAAGCTCTCCGGCGGAAGGCGCTGGAGCTGGGCGGCAATTCTGGGCCTGTTGCTGGTCGCCGGCGCGGTGCTGCTCGCCGTGTTGCTGATCTCGAACGGTGACTTCGGCGGCGGCGGGGCCAACAAGGGCAAGGGCAATCCGGTCTCGATCAGCTCGGCCACCGACTACGACCCGCAGGGGGACGGCGAAGAGATCGGCAGCAAGGTCGGCCTCGCCGTCGACGGCGACCCGACCGGCACCGCCTGGGAAACCGAGCACTACGACTCCGACGTCTTCGCCGGCACCAAGACCGGCCCCGACCCCGGCGTCGGCATCTACGTGACGACGAGCGCCCCGACCACTCCCGCGAAGATGCTCGTCCGCTCGCCGACCCCCGGCTGGGACGCCCAGGTCTTCGCGGCAGCCGATGGCCCGCCGGCCGAACTCTCGGAATGGGGCGAACCCGTCGGCATCGCCGTCGACGCCTCCACCACGGAGGAGATCGACCTCACCGTCCCCTCCCCCTCCCGCTACTTCCTGCTCTGGTTCAACAAGGCCTCCGAAGCCCGCGACCAGGCCGGCCGCTTCCAGGTCGAGGTCAGCGACATCGAGCTGCTGCGATGAACGGGGGCCGCGGTAGATGCCGTTCCGCGCTCGTTCTTGCCCTGATCGCCGCCGGCGCGACGGTTTTCGGCTCAGCGAGCGGTGCGGCAACCCCGTCGCCGCCTTGCTCAACCGAGCCCGGCGCCCCCCTGTTCGAACTCGTGTACTTACTGCAACCGGGCGAAGAGAGGATCACGGCGCGCACTCGCCGTAGGGCAGCGGCGGTCCTCTGCGAGCGGCTGCGAAGGATCGGCGGTGGCGATGCTGAGATTCGCCTGCAAGGTAGGCGGCACATGCGCGTTCTATTGCCCCGGCGTCTTCGTGGCGGAACTGTCCAGCGTGTGGCGGACCGATTGGCCGTCCCTGGCCAGCTCGGTTTCTATGACTGGGAGGCCGACCTGATCGGGCCGGAGCGGGCGATCGGGGGACATCCCGGCAAGGCGCCAAAGGCGAGTGCACTGGCTCGAGCAGAGCGTGAATGGAAAGAGGCCGGCCGCTCCACCCACGACCCGGCGGAAGCACGGCTGATCTTTGCGGGCGCCTTCCCGCGCGCCTACGGCGCGGTCAGGCTGGCATCGCAGCGCGGGGCGCGTAAGCATTGCCGGGCGTGCTCAGCTTCAACCCCCCGCTTCTACATGTTCGACCGCTCGGCGTCCCACCGGTTGATCGCGGGTCCCGTCTCCAACAGGGCGGCGCTGCACCGTGGTGAGCGGCGCAACAACATCGTCCTCAAGGTCCCGGTAGGCACTGTGATCGTTTCCGAACAACCTGCCAACGGCTTGGGAGAGCTCCTTACCGAATCCGAGCCTGGCTGGTTCGCGCTGCGAGACAGACCGGCACTCACCGCCGCCGACATCGTCGATCCCAAGCAGGAAATAGATGAACTTGGTCAGCCGGCCGTCACGTTTGGCTTCACCCAAAGAGGGCGGACTGCCTTCCAGCGAGTCACCCGTGAGATCGCCCAGTGCGGCCAGGCCGAGGCGATCGGGCCGGTGGCAGTGGAGGAGGCCGAAGCGCTCTCCTGTCACCTCGCCGTCATTCTCGACGGCGAGGTGAAGACGCGGGCGATCATCAACTTTGCCGACAACCCCGATGGCATCGACGGGCGGGTCGGCGCTCAGATCGCCGGCGGCTTCACGACCGTCCGGGATGCGCGCAACCTCGCGGCGATTCTGCGGACCGGCGCTCTGCCGATTGAGCTGACGCTGGTGGGCCAGAGGGCCCTGCGGGCTCAGAACTCGTAGGAGCGGGCGCGCTGGTGGCGCTCGACGGCGAGAGTGACGAGGCGGTCGCAGAGGCTCGGGTAGTCGAGGCCGGAGGCCTGCCAGAGTTTGGCGTAGACGCTGGTCTGGGTAAAGCCGGGCATGGTGTTGATCTCGTTGACGAGGACGTTGCCGTCGGGCTCGACGAAGAAGTCGCAGCGGGCCAGGCCGGCGCAGCCGCCGAGCCTGAAGGCCGTCACCGCCAGCTCGCGCACCTGGGCGATCTGGTCGGGTGGGACCGGCGCCGGCACGACCAGCTCCATGCCGCCCTCGCGGTACTTGTTCTCGTAGTCGTACCAGTCGCCTTTGGCGACGACCTCACCCGGCTGGGAGGCATCGACCTCATCGTTGCCCAGCAGTGAGCACTCGACCTCGCGGCCCGCGGCGGAGGCCTCGACGATCACTCGCGGGTCGTGGCGGCGGGCGAGCTCGACTGCCTCGTCCAGCTCGGGCCCGACCCCTGCCACCCTGCTGATCCCGACGCTGGAGCCGAGCCGTGAGGGCTTGACCCAGAGCGGTGAGCCCAGCTGCGCGCAATGCTCGCGCCAGTTCGTCTCGCCGGCATCGACGAAATCGACTTGCGGAATGCCGGCATGGGCGAAGAGCCGCTTCAGCGTCAGCTTGTCCATGCAGGCAGCTGAAGCCAGCACGTCGGAGCCGACGTATGGAAGGTCGAGCCACTCGAGCAGGCCCTGGACGCTGCCGTCCTCGCCGAAGGGACCGTGCAGGGCGGGGAAGGCGACATCGGCGCCGAGCAGGCCCTCGCTCGGGACGAGCTGGACCGTCTCGCCGCCGCAGCTCCAGGTCCCCTGCCGGGAGATCGTCACCCGCAATGCCTCGTGGCCCGCCTGCTCCAGGCCGCGGGCCACCGCTTCGCCGGAGCGCAGCGAGACATCGTGCTCGGAGGAGCGGCCGCCGCGGAGGACCGCGATCCTCATTCTTCTTCTTTCGGTTCCGGTTCGGCCGAGCCGGTCGCCGCCTTGCCGACGACGAGCGTCACCGTGCTTCCCGGTTTCGCTTCCGAGCCAGGCGGCGGGAACTGGTCGGTGACGCGGCCGACCTGCGACGGCACTTCTGTCTGCTGTTCCTGCACCACCGGCTTGAGACCCGCTTCCCGCACTGCTTCAACCGCCTCGGCGCGCTCCTTGCCGATCACGTTCGGCGTCGTCGCTTTTTCTTCGCCCTTGGAGACGGTGATCGAGACGGTCGAGCCGGGTGGCAGCTGCGCGCCCGCGCTTGGGGCTTGGCGGATCACCTGCCCTTCAGCCGCGCTGTCCTCGACTTCTTCCACGCTGGGGACGAAACCGCGGCCGCGAATCTGCTGCACGGCAAGCGAGCGTTGCGAGCCGATCAGCACCGGCACCTTGGCCAGCTTCGGCCCGCTGGAGACCTTGAGAACGACCTCGGTGCCCTTGGTCGCTGTTTGTCCACCGGGAGGTTCGGACTTGATCACCAGACCTTCTTCGACGTCTTTCGAGTGCACCGATTCGGCGTTGGGAGAGAAACCGGCATCTTCCAGTTTTTCTTCGGCTTCGGCGAGCGGCAGGCCCGCGGTCGACGGCACCTTGGCGCTGCCCGGGCCGGCACTCACGGTCAGCGTCACCTTCGGCTTCGAGCAGAAGAAGGTCAGGAACGAGCAGTCAAGCGGTGCCTGGTCGCCGGGAGGCGAGGCAGCCGGGTCCTGCTCGAGCACTTCGTTGGCAGGCGCTTCGCGCTCGACCCGTTTGACGTCGCCGACGCTGAAGCCGTTCTGCTGCAGGAGGGCGATCGCCACGTTGAGCTCGTTGCCGGTCACGTTCGGCACCTCGGTGGTGGTATCGCGCGTCAGCGCGAAGCCGATCAGCAGCCCGATCAGGACCGCGGCGGCGATGAGCGCCCAGATACGACGCCTGCGGCGCCGCCGTTCCTCCTCGGCCGTGGTCCCCTCGGCGACCGGCTCCTCGGGCGTGGCGACGACCGGTGGCAGCGGCGCGAAGGCGGCGGTGCTGTCGGCGCCCCCACCCGGATCCTTCAGGGCGGCGTCGATCGCGGCGATGAAGGCGTCGGCGCTCTGGAAGCGCTGGCCCGGCTCCTTCTCCAAGGCGCGCATCACCACCGCGTCGAGGGCCGGCGTGACCTGCGGGTTGATCGAGCTGGGCCGCTGCGGAGCCTGGGAGACCTGTTTCATCGCCACGGCGACGGCTGAATCGCCCTCGAACGGAACCCGGCCGGTGAGCGCCTCGTAGAGCATCACGCCGATCGAGTAGAGATCGGAGACGGCAGTGACGTCGAAGCCCTGCGCCTGCTCGGGCGAGAGGTAGTGCGGCGTGCCCATCACCGAGCCGGCCTGGGTGATCTCCGAGACCCCGGCGCGGGCGATGCCGAAATCGGTCACGGTCGCCTTGCCCTCGTCGTCGACGATCACGTTCTGCGGCTTCAGGTCGCGGTGTACGACGCCGTGGCGGTGGGCGAAGCGGGCGCCCTCCAGCACCTGACGGATCAGTCCGGCGGCCTGCTCGGGAGTCAGGCCGGCGTCGATCAATTGCTTCAGCGTGCGCCCCTCCAGGTACTGCATGGCGATGTAGTAGGTGCCGTCGACCTCGCCCCGGTCGAAGACGGCGACGACGTTGGGGTGCTGCAGGCCGGCGGCGGCCTCGGCCTCACGGCGGAAACGCTCGACGAACTCGCGGTCCTGGGCAAAGCGCGTGTGCAGGACCTTGAGCGCGACGCGCCGCTGCAGGTGAGAGTCGTCGGCGAGCCAGACGTCGGCCATCCCCCCGGACCCGATTCGTTGGAGCACCGTGTAGCGCCCGTCGACGACGGACCCCTGTGTCACCTCAGCCACGCGGCTGTTCTACCTCATTCACCGTTGAGGATCGTTTCCGCCACGTCGCGGAAGATCGGCGCGGCAACGTCGTTGCCGAATTCTTCCGTGCACTCGACCGTCGCGGCGATCGCGATCCGCGGGTCCTCGGCGGGAGCGAAGCCGATGAACCAGGCCTGGTTCTCTTCTTCGCCACCGCCACAGGCGGCGTTGCCGGGCGTTTCCGCCGTACCCGTCTTGCCGGCGACCGAGACGCCCGAGATCGCCGCGTTGGTGCCGGTGCCTTCGCTGACCACGCCTTCCATCGCCGTGGTCAGCTCCGCCGCGGTCTCGGCGCTGATCGGCCGACTGTACTGGGAAGGGTCGAGGCGTTTGGTCACACGGCCGTCCGGGTCGACGACGCGACTCCAGATCTGCGGCTTCATCAGCTTGCCCCCGTTGGCGATCGCTGCGGTGACCTCCGCCATCTGCAACGGCGTGACAGCCAATCGCTCCTGCCCGATCGCCACCCGGGCCAGATCGACCGGGTCGCCGGCGCCGAGCAGTTCTTCTTCGTTGAAGACGCCGCTCTTGGAGACCTCGTCACTGGGAAGATCGATCGCCGGGGTCGAGTTGAAGCCGAAGCGTTCCATGTATTCGAACAGCGTGTCGTTGCCGAGCTGCTGGCCGAGCTGCCCGAACCAGGTGTTGACCGAGTTGGTCAGCGCCGTGTCCAGCGTCGCCCCCGGGAAGCTTTCGCCGAAGTCGTTTTCGAGCGGCGTCCCTTCGACTTCGAGGCTCCCGGGCGCGTCGATCGGCGTATCGGGGGTAATCGTTCCGCTCTCCAGGCCCGCCGCCGCGGTGACCACCTTGAAGGTCGAGCCGGGCGGGTACTGACCCTGGGTGGCGCGGTCGAAGAGCGGCCTTTCGATTTCGCTCGTATTCAGCCTCGACAGTTCGTAGGGCACGCGGTTCGGGTCAAAGGGCGGATTGGAGGCCATCACCCGCACGCGACCGCTCTGCGGCTCGATCGCCACCACGGCACCGAAGCCGGCTTCCTCGAGGTCGGCGAGCGCCGTCGACTGCGCGGCCGGATCGAGGTTGGTGACGATGTCATTGCCCTCCTGGCGGCGGCCGCGCAGCTCGTCGAGGATCGAGGTGAATTCGGAGTCGTTGCCGACCAGCTCGTCGTTGTGGAACTGCTCGAACTCGCTGTCCCCCTGCTGGACGAAGCTGTAGCCGATCGGGTGGCCGTAGAGCGAGCCTTCCGGGTACCGCCTCACATAGCGCAGGGCGTCCCCCTTTCCCTTCGCGACCGAGCGGGCGAGAACGGTGCCGTCGGCGGCAAGGATGCGCCCGCGCTGGATCTGCTGCTGCTCGAGCAACGGTCGCTTGTTGGCGGTCTTTTCCTTCAGCGCGGCTGCATCGAAGACCGACCAGTACGAGGTGAAGCCGATCAGCACCGCGAAGAGGACGACGACGAGGCCGAAGAGCTTGACGATCTGGCGGTTCACCGGCCGCCCTCCAGCAGCAGTCCACTCCCTTGCCCAGCCGCGCGCGCCTCTCGCCGCGCCCGGTCGGAGATCAGCAGCAGCAGGGCGAGCAGGACGAAGTTGGCGACGATCGAGCTGCCGCCGTAGCTGATGAAGGGCAAGGTGACGCCGGTCAGAGGGATCGCGCGGGTGACCCCACCGATGATCACGAATGCCTGGATCGCAAAGACTGCGGTGAGACCGGTGGCGAGCAGCTTCGAGAAGCCGTCGGCGGCCAGCAGGGCGATCTTGAAGCCGCGGGCCGCGATCAGGAGATAGATCAACACGACGGCACAGGCGCCGAAGAGGCCAAGCTCGTTGACGATCAACGAGTAGATCGTGTCGGTCTGCGCCGCCGGCAGCAGCGCCGCGTCTGTGCCCGGAATCGTGATCAGCGCCTGGCCGAAGCCCTTGCCGAAGAGGCCGCCGTCGGCCTGGGCGAAGATCGATTGGAGGATCTGGTACCCGCTCGCCTGCGGATGCGCATAGGGGTCGAGCCAGATCTCGACCCGATCGTGCACGTGGGGAACGGTCGAGGCGAAGAACCAGGCGCCGACGAGGAACATCGCCATGCCGATCGCGACGAAGGAGAAGCGGCCGGTGGCGACGTATAGCAGGGCGAGGAAGGCCGCGAAGAACATCAGCGAGCTGCCGAGATCGCGGATGAAGACGAGCATGAACATCGAGGCGCCCCAGACGACCAGCATCGGCCCGAAGTGCTTGAGCGGCGGCAGCGTCACCCCGAGCACGCGTCGCGCTCCGACGATCAGGACCTCGCGGTGCTCGCGCAAGTAGCTGGCGAGGAAAACGACTAGGCAGATCTTCGAGAACTCGGCCGGCTGGAAGGCGAGTGGGCCGATCTTTACCCCGAGGTAAGCGCCATTGACCTGTTGGCCGATCCCCGGCAGGCGCGGTGCCAGCAGCAGAAGCAGGCCCACCCCGGCGATCGTGTACCGGTAGCGCTCGAGCACGTCGTAGTCGCGCAGGAAGTGGATCGTCAGGGCGAAGAGCACGATGCCGAGCACAAACCAGTTGGCCTGGTCGCGGGCCAGGTCGGCGTCGATCCGGTAGACCATCACCAGGCCGAAGGCCATCAGCAGCGCCACCAGCGGGAAGAGGTAGGGATCGGCGTTGGGCAGCCGGATGCGCAGGAAGAGGTGCGTGGCGAGGCAGACGGCGAAGAAGTAGGCGCCGTAGATCAGGCTGACGTCGTTGAGCCGCGAGCTCTCTTGAGCGAAGACGGCGGCGAAGCCGGCAGTTAGGAGGAGCGCGACCGGGACGAGAGCCATCAGCTCCCGATTCCTCGCGCTCATCGAGCCCCTTGCGACTCTTCAAGGTCTTGGACCAGCGAGACCGCGTCGTCGCGCGAGCGCAGATCGTGACCGCTGACCGCATCGGCCCGACGCGGCGGCAGAGAGGAGGTCTGGATCGGGCTGGCATAGCGCTCCTCGTAGAGCTCGATCCCGAAGGGCAGTTCGTAGGGCAGGCCGCGGTATAGGGCGACGCGGCCGCTGTCGTCGGTGCCGAGGAACCAGACTTGGCGGTTGCCGTACCAGGCACCGAAGGCGAGTGCGCCAAGTACGACGATCACGGCAAGCACCTTCAATGCTCGGCGCAGACCGCGGCGGGGTTGCTTGGCTACGAGCTGCTCCCGTCGGTCTCGCGCGGCTGCCGCGGCAGCGCGCCGTCGTACCTCGGTGCCGGTCAGTCCGGCGTCCGCCGCTGTGCTGCCGATCAGCGTCGCGTCGTCGTGCCCCTGCTTCTGCGGCGCCGCCGCGTCTTCGAGCCGGAAGGCGAGGGCGGTGATGTTGTCGCGGCCACCGGCGCGGTTTGCTTCGTCGACGAGGGTGCGAACCGCGGCGCTCATCGAGCTGGCGCCGGCCAGCACCTTGGCGATCTGCTGCTCTCCGAGCATCGTCGTCAGCCCGTCCGAGCAGATCAAGAAGACGTCGCCGGGAGCGGCGGGAACCGTTTGGATATCTGGCTCCACCTCCGGCTCGGGACCGAGAGCCCGGGTGATGATCGAGCGCTGCGGGTGATCCTCGGCCTGGGCGTCGGTGAGCTGCCCCTTGCGCCGCATCTCCTCGACCAGCGAGTGATCGCGAGTGAGCTGCTCGAGCTTGCCGCCGCGCAGCCGGTAAGCGCGGCTGTCGCCGACGTGCCCGATCGCCACCTCCTCGCCGCTGGCATCGACGATCGCGGCCGTCAGCGTCGTCCCCATACCGGCGCGCGAGGGATCGGCGCGCGCCAGCTCGTGAATCGTGCGGTTGGCGCTCAGGATCGTCTCGCGCAGGACGCGCTCGGGCCGACCCTCGGGAAGGTCGACGTCGAAGGCGTCGGCGGCTGCTTTGGAGGCGACCTCGCCGGCCTGCGCGCCCCCCATCCCGTCGGCGACGACGAAGATCGGCGCCCGCACGAAGTAGGAGTCCTCGTTGGCGTTGCGCTGGCGCCCGGTGTCCGAGCGGAAGGCCTGGTCCTCGATCCTCAGCACGCTAGCCCCCCGCCTCGTACCTGAACTCGGTATCGCCGATCCGCACCACGTCGCCGTCGATCAGCTCCGCCTCGCCGCTGAGCGTGGCGTCGTTGAGCAGAGTGCCGTTGGTGGAGTTCATGTCCTCGACGTAAGTGCGTCCATCGCGACTGAAGATCCTGGCGTGCACACCGGAGGCGTAGCGGTCCTCGATCCGCACGTCGGCTTCCGCCGAGCGGCCGATCGAGAGGCCGCCGATCAGGTCGAACCGCTCGCCGGGGTCGAGGCCGCCGCCGCGCTCGGCGATCAGCCAGGCGTCAGTCGCGCTGGGCTGGGCGGCGAAGCCGGGGGCCTGATGAAAGCCGGTCGCATCGGGCGCCGGCGTGGCGGTGCGGCGCAGGTCCTTGAGGGCGCTTCGCGCGATCCAGAGCAGGAAGAGGTAGAGGACGGCGAGGAAGCCGAACTTGAGGAAGACGGAGATGGGCTCGTAGTCCACTAGCGCCGGGCGCTCACTGCTCGATGTCGAACAGGAATGTCGTGGTGCCGAGCGTCACCTGGTCGCCAGGACTGAGCCGCGAGGAGGAGACGCGCCGGCCGTTCACCTTGATGCCGTTGGTGGAGCCGAGGTCGGCGATCGTCCAATCGCCGGTCTGGGTACGGCGCAGCTCGGCATGGCGGCGCGAGACGTTGGGGTCGCTGAGCACGCACTCGGCTCCCTTCGAGCGCCCGATCGTCGCCCGCGGTCCCTCCAGCACGTAACGACGATCGTCGAGGGAGACGACGGCGCGCGTCGCCACCATCGCTTCCGCCCGCTGTTCGGGGCTCGGCTGCGGGGCGCGCTCCTTGACCGCCGAGTAGACCATCGTGTGACCCTCCTCCCCCTGGACCGGCGCCTCGCCCTCGTGGACCGGCGCCTTGACCAGCCGCGTCTGGATGCCGAACTCGCCGAGTCGCAGCCGCTCGTCGGTCTTGAACTCGACCGCGGGACGGGTGAGCAGGTCGTAGCTGCGCCGCCTTGCATGCTCGAGCAGGTAGCCGGAGAGCTCCTGCTCCAGGGACCGCTCATAGCCTTCGAGCTTGGCCCGGTCCTTGTTCGAGAGGAAGACCGTGTACTCGTTGGGCACGTAGACCCGCGCCACGCCGGCGGTCTTGTGGGCGTCCATCTCCTTGGCCAGCTTGCGGGCCAGCTCGACCGGCTGCACCTCGGAGCTGAAGGCGCGGCTGAAGACCCCCTCGACAAGGCCTTCGATCCGACTCTCGAGGTTACGTAGAACGCTGATCGGTGGCTCCTTTTCGCGAGCGCGGCGCCAAAGTCCGCCGGTTGGCGGGGAAGGCCGGTGAAATCCTACGGGAGCAGGACACCGTGACCGACGGCGAGCCAAGCGCCGAGGGCGGCGGCGAGCGCAACCGCGCCGAGGCGCAGTGACAGCGAGCGCTCGCCGCGGGGAGGGTTCTCCGCGAGGCGGTCGAGCGAGCTTTCGATCGCGCCGCCCAGGTCCTCCAAGGACTGGCGCCGATCCGGTCGGGTCTGCAGGCAGGCGTCGACCGTGTCGCAGAGCTCGCGCGGCAGGTCGGGGCGCAGCCTGCGCAGTGGCCTCATCCGGGCGCCTATCGCACGCGCCGTGGCGGCCGGTGTCGCGCGGCGGGTCGGGTGCTCGCCGCTCCAGCTCTCATAGAGCATCAGGGCCAGCGCGTAGACGTCGGCGGCGGGCCCGACGGCACGGCCCTCGGCCTGCTCGGGCGCCATGTAGGCGAGCGTGCCGACGACGTCGCCGGGCGCGGTCAGCGCCGCGGCGTCGGTGAGGCGGGCGACGCCGAAGTCCATCAGCTTCGCGCTCGGCTCTCCCTCCTCGGTGACGAGCACGTTCTGCGGCTTTATGTCGCGGTGGACGACGGCGCGCTCATGGGCATGGTCAAGGGCCTCGCAGAGATCGGCGCCGATCTCGCCGATCTCGCGATCGCTGAGAGTGCCGTCGCGATTCAGGCGGGCCAGCGTCGTGCCGTCGACCAACTCGGTGACGAGCAGGGCGTTGCCGTCCTCCTCACCCATCTCGTAGAGCGTCACGATCCCGGGGTGATTGAGCCGGGCGGCGGCCTGAGCCTCACGCAGAACCCGGTCCGAACCCTGGGTGCCGGCCGATTCGATCGCCTTGACGGCAACCGGCCGCTCGAGGCGGCCGTCCCACGCCTCATAGACCGTGCCGAAGCCGCCGCTGCCGATGCGGCGCTCGATCAAGAAGCGGTTGAGGACGAGCGAACCGACCAATGCACTCTCCGGCTTCGCCGCGAATCCGCTTCCTCCTGCGACATACTCCCTGCTTCTTGGAGGATTCTTCCCCCTCAACCCGGCCGGGTCGACGGCCACGGCCTCGCCGTCGCCCTGAACGGCAGCAGATCCTGCTGCGCCGTGGTCTTGCCCTCGGCGGCGGCCTGCTGCTGCTGATCCTGATCGTGCTCGGCGTCAAGGGCTGCCTCGACGCTCGTAAGAGCCGGGCGCTCAGCGACTACGCCCGCAACGTCACCCAGATCGTCGAAGAGACGGACCAGACGAGCAAGGCCTTCTTCGAAAAGCTCGACGATCCCGGCAGCCTCTCGGTGACCGAATTCATCAACCAGGTCAGCGCCGACCGCAGCGCGATGGACAACTTCGCCAGCCGCGTCGACAGCTTCGACACGCCGGGCGACATGAGCCACGCGCAGAATGCGCTCGAGCTGGTCTACGAGCTGCGGGCGAGCGCGATGAACGAAATCGCCGAAAAGATGAGCACCGCGCTCGGCGACGTCGGCTCGGAGCAGGCGACGAAGAGCATCGCCATGCAGATGCGGAAGCTGCTCGGCGCCGACGCGCTCTACGCGGCAGTGGTGCGCCCGGAGATCAACAGCGTCCTTGCCGCCAACGGCATCGACGACTCCGACGTGCCGAAAAGCGTCTTCCTGCCCGACGAAACCCGCTGGCTCGACGAAAGCGAAGTCAGCGCCGCGCTTGCTTCTGTGAGCGGCTCGAGCAGCAGCTCGGAAACGACGGGCGTGCACGGTCTTGGCCTGATCAGCACCAGTGTCAACGGCACCGAACTGACGGCGGAATCGACCACGTCGGCTGGCAGCGAAGGCACCCCCGAAGTCGAAGTCGAAGTGGCGAACCAAGGCGAATCGACGGAGAACGGAATCAACGTCTCGGTCTCGGTCAGCGACGGCACGACGCTCTCGGGCACGATCGACAGCATCGGCGCCGGCGAATCCCAGACCGTCTCGATCCCGCTGACCCCAGCGCCGAGCGGCGAAGTGACGTTGGAAGTCACGGTCGACACTGTGCCCGGCGAGACGCTCTCCGAAAACAACGAAGCCAGCTACACGGTCGCCTTCGAATAGGGGCTTTCCGTGCGGATCGCCTATCTGGGACCGGCCGGGACCTTCACCGAGGACGCCCTGCGGGAGGCGCTCGAGGGCGACACCGCATCCGAGCCGCTGCGGACGCCGACGATCCGCGACGCGATCCTCGCGGTCGAGCAAGGTGAGGCCGAGCGGGCGCTCGTTCCCTTCGAGAACTCGATCGAGGGCTCGGTGCGCGACACCCTCGACACCCTCGCCTTCGACGCCGGGAAGGTGACGATCGTCGGCGAGTACGACTTCTCCGTGCGGGCGATGCTGATCGCCCGCACGGCGCTCGAGCTGGATCAGATCGAGGGTGTGCTTTCGCATCCACAGCCCCTGGCCCAATGCGCGCGCTTCCTACGCGAGAACCTTCCCAATGCCGAGCGCCAGAGCGTCGAGAGCACCGCGGCGGCGGTAAAGATCGTCGGCGAGTCCGAGGCGCCGTGGGCGGCGATCGGCGCACATGCCGCAGCAGAGCTCTACGGCTGCGAGATCCTGCGCGAGGGGATTGAGGACGAGGCGAACAACGTCACCCGTTTCGTCTGGATCGCGCCGCAAGGAGCCGAGCCCGCCGGTGGAGACGCTTGGAAGACGTCACTGGTCTTCTCCGAGTTGGGGGAAGACCACCCGGGCGCGCTGGTCAATGCGCTGCAGGAGTTCTCCAGCCGCGAAGTCAACCTGAGCCGCATCGAGTCGCGTCCGCTGCGGCTGGAATTGGGCCGCTACATGTTCTTCTGCGACCTCGAAGGCGCGCTCTCCGAGCCGGCCGTCAACGAGGCCGTCGAGGCGTTGCGGAGCAAGGCAGATTCGGTTCGAATCTTGGGCTCGTACCCGACTGCGTAGAATTCCCGAGCAATATGGCACGCGTCCTTGTTCTCAATGCGACGTATGAGCCGATCAACGTGTGCACGTTGAGAAGGGCCGCTGTGCTGCTTTTGAAGGAAAAGGCGGAGCTGCTCGAGCGTCGCGAGGGCGCGATCCACTCCGAGCACATGACGATGGAGCGACCCGACGTGATCCGCCTGACCAATTACGTGCGGATCCCACGGGAAGCGCACAGGAGGAAGATCACCCGCCGCGCGGTGCTCGCGCGGGATTCGTGGACCTGCCAGTACTGCGGCTCACGCAAGTCTGGCCTCACGGTCGACCACGTGATCCCGCGCAGCCGCGGCGGCAAATCCGTCTGGGAGAACATCGTCGCCGCCTGCGCATCCTGCAACCGCCGCAAGGGCAACCGCCTCCCCCGCGAGATCCACATGCACCCGAAGATCACCCCGAAGGCGCCGGGGCCCACAGTCTTTATCCAGGTGGCCAGTCCAAGCATTCCCGATAACTGGCAGCAGTACCTTCCGGCCGCGGCGTAGGGACGTGGGGAAGGTCTTGCCGGAGCCCACGCACCGCCTAACGGCGAACACATCACTCTGCGGAGCCGCTTCGCGACGCTTAGATCACGGGGCTCGGACGAAGAGCTCGTTTGAACTGGGGGCGTCGGGGGAGGTTCTGACGGTTCCTCGCGAAGCGGCTCCGCAGAGTGGTGGTAAGGCCGCGAAGCGGCAGGCAATTAGCACCGCTGAAGGCGGTGCTTGGGAACCGGCGGAACCTCCCCGACGCCCTACTCAGACGACTCAGAGAGCTGCTCTTGCCCGTCCGGCTCGTCCACAGGTGAGTCGTCGTCGACCACGAGGGCCACTGCGGACACGCAGTCGTCGTCCTTCATGTTCATCACCCGCACCCCCTGAGTCGGCCGGCCCATCTGGGAGATGCCGCCGGCTCGGGTGCGCTGGACCATGCCGTTCTGGGAGATGAAGAGGAGGTCCTGGTGCTCGCGGACGATCAGGGCGCCGGCGAGGCCACCCTTCTTTTCGGTCAACTTCGCCGTCAGCACCCCCTTGGTGCCGCGCCCCTTGACCGGGTACTCGGAGACCGAGGTGCGCTTGCCGTAGCCGTTCTCGGTGACGACGAAGAGCTCGGAGTCGTCGCGGGCGACGTCCATCGCCAGCACCCTGTTCGGTTTGCCGTTGACCTTGGCCGAGACGTTCATGCCTTTGACACCGCTCGTGTCCCGTCCCATCGGCCGGACTTTCTCCTCGGAGAAACGCGAGGCGTGGCCTGACTTCGAGACGAGCAGGATGTCGTCGTCACCTGAGGTGAGGCGCACCTGGACCAGCTCGTCGGAATCGCGGATCTTGATCGCGATGATGCCGTCGGCACGGATCGGCGTGTTGTAGGCCTTGAACTCGGTCTTCTTGACCAGACCCTGGGCGGTGGCGAAGACGAGGTACTTGTTCTCGCTGAAGTCGCGGGTGGGGATCACCGCGGTGACCTTCTCGCCGTCGCGCAGGGGTAGGACATTGACCAAGGCGCGTCCTTTCGCCGTCCGCGTGCCCTCCGGCAGCTCGTAGACCTTGAGCCGGTAGACCTTGCCGCGGTTGGTGAAGAAGAGCAGGAAGTCGTGGGTCGAGCAGATGTGCAGGTGCTCGATGTAGTCGTCCTCCTTGAGATCCATCCCCATCACGCCGCGCCCACCGCGGTGCTGCTGGCGGTAGGTCGCGAGCGGCAGCCGCTTCGCGTAGCCGGAGTGGGTGATCGAGATCACCATCTGCTGGTCGGCGATCATGTCCTCGATGTTCATGTCGCCCTCGAAATGGGTGACCTCGGTGCGCCGCTCATCGCCGTAGCGCTGGTCGACCTCGTCGAGCTCTTCGACGATCACCGCGTCGATCCGGGCCGGGTCGCCGAGAACCGCGCGCAGCTCGGCGATTCGCTTGGCGAGCTCTTCGTGCTCCTCGCGCAGCTTGTCGGACTCCAGCGCGGTGAGGCGGGCGAGGCGCATGTCGAGGATCGCCTGCGCCTGCTCGGCGGAGAGCTCGAAGCGCTCAATCAGGCCGGCCTTGGCGATCTCGGTGTCGGCCGAGCCGCGAATCAGCTCGATCACGGCATCGAGGTTGTCGAGGGCGATCAGCAGCCCCTCGAGGATGTGGGCGCGGGCCTCGGCACGGCGCAGCTCGTACTGGGTGCGGCGAATGACAACCTCGCGCTGGTGGCTGACGTAGTGCTCGATCAGCTCCTTGAGGCTGAGCGTGCGCGGCACGCCGTCGACCAGGGCGACCATGTTGACGCCGAAGGTGCTCTGCATCGCGGTGCGCTTGTAGAGCTGGTTGAGCACGACCTCGGGCGGGTCGCCGCCGCGCTTGGTCTCGATCACCAGGCGCATGCCGGAGCGATCGGACTCGTCGCGCAGGTCGGAGATGCCGGTGATCTTTTTGTCGCGGACGAGGTCGGCGATCTTGGTGATCAGGCCGCCGTCGCCACCCTTCTTGACCATGAAGGGCAGCTCGGTGACGACGATCGCGTCGCGGCCGCCCTTGATCGGCTCGACGTGGGCGCGGGCGCGGATCCGCACCGAGGCGCGACCCGAGGCATAGGCGTCGCGGATCCCTTCGGCGCTCATGATTCCGCCGCCGGGGAAATCGGGGCCCTTGACGTGCTCCATCAGCCCGGCCAGGTCGATCCCGGGGTTGGCGATGTAGGCCTTCACCGCCCCGATCGACTCGCTCAGGTTGTGCGGCGGGATGTTGGTCGCCATCCCGACCGCGATCCCGGCGGAGCCGTTGACCAGCAGGTTGGGGAAGCGGGCCGGCAGGACCAGCGGCTCCTGCTGGGACTCGTCGTAGTTCGGGCCCCACTCGACCGTGTCCGCCTCGATGTCGCGCAGCAGCTCGGTCGAGAGGCGCGCCAGGCGCGCCTCGGTGTACCGCATCGCGGCCGGCGGATCGTCGTCGATCGAGCCGAAGTTGCCCTGGCCGTCGACGAGCATGTAACGCAGCGAGAAGGGCTGCGCCATGCGGGCGAGGGTGTCGTAGATCGCGCTGTCGCCGTGGGGGTGGTACTTGCCCATCACCTCGCCGACGATGAAGGCGGACTTTCGGTAGGGCCGGTTCGGCTGCAGGGCAAGGTCGTGCATCGCGTAGAGCACGCGGCGATGCACCGGCTTGAGGCCGTCGCGCACGTCCGGCAACGCCCGGCCGACGATCACGCTCATCGCATAATCGAGATACGACGAGCGCATCTCGTTGGTCAGCTCGCGCTCCTCTATCCGACCACCGGTGAGTGCTTCGGCGCCCTCCACTTAGATCACCCGTCCTTGGCTAGACATCGAGGAAGCGGACCTCCTTGGCGTGGCGTTCGATGAACGCCTTGCGCGGCTCGACCTTGTCGCCCATCAGGTCGGTGAAGATCTTCTCGGCCATCGCCGCGTCGTCGATCCGCACCCGCTCGAGCGTACGGCTCGCCGGGTCCATGGTCGTCTCGCGCAGCTGTTCGGCATTCATCTCGCCCAGTCCCTTGAAGCGCTGCATCGTCACGCCCTGGCGGGCGAGCTCCATCACCATCCGGCGCAGCTCGGCAAACGACTCAGCCGTGCGCTCTTTTTGATCGAGCGAGATCTTGAAGGGCGGCCGCCCAACCTGGCTCAGCAGCTCGGCGTGCGACTCGATCAGGCGGCGATAGTCGTGCGACTCGAAGAGCCCGGCGGAGAGCTCGAAGGCCTTGGCCAGCCCGTCGCGGCGGTGGACGGCGCGGACGAGGATCTCGTCGCCGGATTCGGAGACGATCTCGGTGTCGAAGGGCTCGACCTCGCCGGCGTCGCCGTTGATCACGTCCTTCACCTCGGCCAGCGACGTGACCCCCCGGTCGAGCACTTCCGACTCGCCGAGGAAGCGGACCAGCTCGTGGCCGAAATCCGCCTGCAGCGAATCGGCCCAGCCCTCGTGCTCCTTTAGCCGGCGGTTGAAGCGCTGCCAGCGGGTTGCGGTCAGCTTGTGCGAGCCGCCCTCGGCATCGCTCACCTCCATCTGCTCGAGCTTGTCTCGGAGCAGCAACTCCTCGAGCTCGGACTCCTTCTCGACGTAGGTTTCCTGCTTGCCGTTTTTCAGCTTGTAGAGCGGCGGCTTGGCAATGTAGATGTAGCCCGCCTCGATCAGCTCCGGCATCTCGCGGTAGAGGAAGGTGAGCACCAGGGTGCGGATGTGGGCCCCGTCGACGTCGGCGTCGGTCATCAGCACGACCTTGTGGTAGCGCGCCTCTTTGACGTCGAACTCCTCGCGGATGCCGGTGCCGACGGCGGTGATCAGCGCCTGGATCTCCTGGTTGGAGAGCACCTTGTCGATGCGCGCCTTCTCGACGTTGATGATCTTGCCGCGCAGCGGCAGCACGGCCTGGGTGTTGCGATCGCGCCCCTGCTTGGCGGAACCGCCGGCGGAATCACCCTCGACTATGAACAGCTCGGCAAGGGCGGGATCGCGCACCGTGCAATCGGCGAGCTTGCCCGGCAGGGTCGAGTTCTCCAGCGCCGACTTGCGGCGGGTCAGGTCGCGTGCTTTGCGGGCGGCCTGGCGGGCGCGGGCCGCATCGACCGCCTTGCCGATGATCCGTTTTGCCTCGCCCGGGTTCTCCTCGAAGAACTCGCCGAGCTTGCGGTTGACCGTCTCCTTGACCAGCCCCTCGACCGGCGGGTTGCCGAGCTTGGTCTTGGTCTGGCCCTCGAATTGCGGGTCGGTGAGCTTGACCGAGATCACCGCGGTCAGCCCCTCGCGGACGTCGTCGCCGGTGAGGTTCTCGTCTTTCTCTTTAAGCAGCCCTTTGCCGCGCGCGTAGGCGTTGAGCGTGCGGGTCAGTGCCGAGCGGAAGCCGGAGAGGTGGGAGCCGCCCTCGTGCGTGTTGATGTTGTTGGCGAAGCTGAAGACGGATTCCTGGTAGGAGGAGTTCCACTGCATCGCCACCTCGACCTGGCCGTCCTCGGTCTCGCCCTCGAAGTAGACGGTCTTGCGGTGCAGGGCGTCCTTGTTCTCGTTGAGGTGGGCGACGAAGTCGACGATGCCGCCCTCGTAGTGGAAGGTGTCGCTCTGGCCGGCGGCGCGCTCGTCGATCAGCTCGATCTTCAGGCCGCGGGTGAGGAAGGCGGTCTCGCGTAGGCGCTCGGCCAGCACCGCGTAGTCGAACTCGAGCTCGTCGAAGATCTCGTCGTCGGGCTGGAAGGTGATCGTGGTCCCGGTGGAATCGGTCGGCGCGCCCTTGGCGAGGTCGCCCTGGGGCTTTCCCCGCTCGTAGTCCTGGGTCCAGACCGCACCGTCGCGAAAGATTTCGAGATGGAGCCGCTCGGATAGAGCGTTGACGACCGAGATCCCCACTCCGTGCAGGCCGCCGGAAACCTTGTAGCCGTCGCCGTCGCCGAACTTGCCGCCGGCGTGCAGCGTGGTCAGCACCACCTCTGCCGCGGGGCGCTTCTCCTTTTTAAGTTCGTCGACCGGGATGCCGCGACCGTTGTCGGCCACCGTGCAGCTGTTGTCGGGATGGAGGACAACGCGGACGTGGTCGCAGTGACCGGCCAGGGCCTCGTCGACTGAGTTGTCGACGACCTCGTAGACCAGGTGGTGCAGGCCACGGGGGCCGGTCGAACCGATGTACATGCCAGGCCGCTTGCGAACCGCTTCGAGGCCTTCGAGGACGGTGATGTCCTTGGCCCCGTAGGAGACAGCTCCGTCTTTCTGCGCCGCGGCCGGCTTCATCTTCTCAGGCAATTAATCCCTTCCCGCTCTCATAGAAAACCCCGACCGTCTGGGCTGATGTCGCCCAAGGTCGGGGCAGAAATGCAAGTTGACATAAGGATACCAGTTTGACCCCTCCGCCGGACGCCTCGGAGGAAATAAAAGTCCTGCAAATCGCCATAAATGAAATTACTTTTCGCCATCACTCACACGGAAGCGCAAACTCTTCGGCGCCTGCTCCCCTAGCTTGTCTCGCAGCCGCTCCAAGAGCTGCCCTTGCATCAAATCCAACTCCTGCGCCCAGACGGAATCCGAGCAGCTCACGGTCACCTCTCCCCCACGTTCTGAGACCGGCCTGGCGACCGCCGCGATGCGCTCGCCGACCACCTCGCCCCAGGCCGCTTGCAGCGACGCCAGGGGAGTCTTCGGCGCTGCTCGCTCGAGCGCCGCCCGAAGGGCCTGCTCGGCTGGCCGTGGCGCGGAGCGGCGGCTCATGCTGCGGCCACCTGCTCGGAGAAGAGGGGCATCCGCACGACGTGGCCCAGTGACGCTGCCGGCAGTGAGTCCTCGGCGGCGGCGGAGATCAGGGCCTGGCCGCCACCACCGGCGAGTCGCTCGACAAGTCGCTGGCGCCGCTCCGGGTCGAGCTCGCTCATCACGTCATCGAGAAGCAGCAGCGGCGCGACCCGCCGCGCCGCTGAGAGAGCGTCGCGCTCGGCGAAGAGCAGGGCGAGCAGGGCCGCGCGTTGCTGTCCCTGGGAGCCGTAGCGGCGTAGGGAGCGACCCCCGGCGGAGATCTTGAGCTCGTCGAGGTGGGGGCCCCACGAAGTTCTTCCAAGACGCAGGTCGGCGGCGCGGCGTTCGCCTAGGCCCGCGCGGATCTCCTCGGCCGAGCCGGCGGCGCGCGGCGCGTACTCGATCTCGCCGCCTCCCTCGAGGCCCAGCTCTGCAGCGGCGACGCTGAACGGCTCGGCCAGCTCCGCGATCGCGTCCGCGCGGGCGGCGATCAGCGCCGCCGCGGACTCGGCAACTGTCGCGTCCCAGGTATCCAGCTGAGCCGGCGAGCCGTGATCGGCTGCCAGGCGAGCAACCAGGGCGTTGCGCTGCGCCAGCGCCTGCCCGAAACGCTGGCGCAGCTCAGCGCGGCTGGGCCAGCGGGCGGCGACGAAACCATCGAGGTGGGCCCGCCGCTCAGCCGGCGGGCCCTTGATCAAACTGAGACGGTCCGGTGAGAAAACCGCGATGGGGGGCCTGCTGCGTGCCAGTGTGGCCGGATCGGCGGCGCTGCCGTCCAGCAGATGCCGGCGCCCCTCGGCGCGGCTGACTGAGGCCAGCAGGTGTCGCTCGATCCCGTCCTCGTCGCGAATCGTTGCTTCGGCGCGGGCGAAGGAGCCGCCAAAGGGGATCAGATCGCGACGGTCAGAAGTTCGAAACGAGCGCCCGGTCAGGGCAAAGTAGAGCGCCTCGAGCAGGTTCGTCTTGCCGACGCCGTTGGGACCGACGAGGCTGACGATCCCCGGCCCCAGCTCGATCCGCGCCTGCGCCAGGCTCCGCAGCGGCCTCGCTTCGACGGCGAAGACCAGCACCGTGGCCTCACACGTTGAGGCGGATCGGCATCACCAGGTAGCGGAAGTCTTCGTTGTCGATCGGCTGCAGCAGGCCGGGCCGCAAGGGCGAGATCAAACGCAGCATCACCTCATCGCCCTCGACGCTTTCGATCCCCTCGCGGAGAAACTCGGGATTGAAGCCGATCTCCAGCGGCTCCCCCTCGAAGGCGGCCGGCATCGTCTCTTCGGCGTCCCCGACATCCGGTGTCGAGGCCGCGATGGTCAGCTCCCCTGGCGCAAAGGAGAGCCGCAGCGGCGCATTGCGCTGAGCGAGCTGGCTGATCCGGCGCGTGACGTCGAGCAGCTCGGGACGCGGCAGCCGCACGTCGTGCTCGTAGGACTCCGGCAGGAGTTGTCGAAAGTTGGGGAACTGACCCTCGATCAGCCTCGTGTTGAGGACGATCTCCCCTGCCTTGAAAATGGCCTGGTTGCGCTGCAGCGCAACCGAAACCGTCTCGACACCGTCAGCGGAGACGATCCTGCCCAGCTCGCGCAGCGCCTTGGCCGGGATGTTTGCCTCGAGCTCACCGCCAATCGCGGCATCCAGCTCGGTCCGCTTGACCGCGAGGCGGTAGGAGTCGGTGGCGACCATCGTCATCTCCGAGCCGCTGGCGCTGACCAGCACCCCGGTGAGCACCGGGCGCATGTCGTCGCGCGAAGCGGCGCGGGCGACAAGATCCACGGTCGCGGCAAGTGCCGGAGCCGGAATCGAGAGCGGCTCACCCTCTTCCTCGGGAAAGGTGGGGAAGTCCTCGCTCGGCAGAACCCGCAGGTGGAAGCTCGAGCCACCGCTGCGAATCTCGACGTCCCGCTCGGACTCGCGCAGCTCGATCTCAACCGACGGGTCACCCAGCGAACGGGAGACCTCGGCGAGAAGGCGCCCGGGGAGGAGGACAGAGCCGCCCCCGTCGACCTCGGCGGCGAGTTTCGTCTTCAGGCCCATCTCGAGGTCGGTTGCGCAGAGGCTGACGCCATCGTCGTCCGCGCTGAGCAGGATCCCGGAGAGCGACTGGGTCGCGGCGCGCGTCGATACAGCTCGGGAGACCACCGAGAGCTTTGCGACAAGCTCGTCACGTTTGGTTGTCAGCTTCAAGTGATTGATGCCTTCTTGAGTTGGATTAGGACTTGGGGAAAAGCGCGAGATCGCCACGAACTCCGCATTGGCTAGCCGTTAGCGGGCTGTGGAGGAATCTGTGGGAAAGCATTGATTCTTACAGTGCCGTCGGCCGTCAGGACCGACCTGTGGAGCTGTTGTGGATTGCGATGCGCAGCTCCTTGACCTGGGCGGCAAGGGTCGCGTCCTCGCTGAAGCGGGCCTCGGCCCGGCGGATCGAGTTGAGAACGGTGGAGTGATCGCGCCCGCCGAAGAGGCGACCGATCTGCGGCAGGGAAAGGTCGGTCAGCTCGCGGGTGAGGTAGATCGCCACCTGGCGGGCGCTGAGGGGGGTGGCTGCCCGAGTCGAGCCGACCAGCTCTGCGCGGGAGATGCCGAAGGCGGCGGAAACTTGCTGCTGGATCTCCTCGACCGGCGCTCGCTCCGGCGCTCGCACGACTTTGGGGATCACCGCATCGATCAGCTCGGGGCTAAGCGGCTTGGCGGTGAGCGAGGCATGAGCGATGACGCGGGTCAGCGCCCCGTGCAGCTGGCGCACGTTGACGTCGATGCGGCGGGCGAGCACGGCGAGCACATCGCCTTCCATATCGACGCCCGCCTCCCGCACCAAGCGGCGCAAGACGGCAAGGCGAGTTGCCAGATTGGGTGGTTCGACGGCGATTGTCAGGCCCCACTCGAAGCGATCGCGGAGCCGCGACTCCAGCGTCGAGAGCTCGCTGGGGATGCGATCGGCGGAGAGGACGAGCTGGCTGCCGCCTTCGTAGAGCGCGTTGAAGGTGTGGAAGAACTCATCCTCGGTATGGCGCTTACCCTCGAGGAACTGGACGTCGTCGACGAGCAGCACGTCGAGGTCGCGGTAACGACTCTTGAATCCCTCAGCGCCGGCGCTGCGCAGGGCGGTGACGAACTCGTTGGTGAATCCCTCGGCGGTGGTGTAGCGCACGTTCAGGCCGGGCGCCGAGGCGTTCAGGTAGTTGGCGATCGCGACCAGCAGGTGGGTCTTGCCGAGCCCCGGCGGACCGTGGAGAAAGAGTGGGTTGTAGGCCTCTGACGGCGCCTCGGCAACGGCGAGCGCGGCAGCGTGGGCAGCGCGGTTTCCGGGACCGATCACGAAGCGATCGAAGGTGTAGTTGGCGTTGAGGTCGAGGCCCGGGGCGCAGCCGGGATCGGTCCCTGTCGCCTCACCCTCTGCCAAGAAGCGCACGCTGCGGAGCTGTGAGCCCGCACCGGCGAGAGCCTCCTGGATCAATCCCGAGTAACGGCGCTCGGTCCAGGCGCGGATGCTGTCCGGAGCAGCGAGGAGGAGCGCCTCGGCTTGGCTGCCGGCGACCTTCAGCGGCTCCAGCCAGAGCTGAAAAGTGGATTGCGGAACAGAGGCCCGCAATCGGTCCTGAACGTCCCTCCATAGGGAATCGAGATCTTGTCTTTCCGTGCCATCGTGCACCGGCGGCCGACCATAGCGGCGCTCGGATGGGCTGAAATCGGTCCCTCCGCAAATGCCGCTGAAATCATTTCCGCACCGAATTCACCCAGCTCGCGGCGCGTCCGTATACTGCGACGCCCGATGAAGCGGACTTATCAGCCGAAGAAGCGGAAGCGGGCGAAGACGCACGGGTTCCGGGCGCGGATGAGCACGCGCGGAGGTCGGGCGATCCTCAAGCGCCGTCGCCGCAAAGGCCGGAAGCGCCTCACTCCCTAGATGGCGGCGAAACGACGCCGCCTTTCGCGCAGCGGCGAGTTCGACCGCGTCTATCGAGACGGAACATCACATGCAACCCGCTACCTCGTCCTCTACAGCTTCCCCCGCAAGGACGAAGAGGACGAAGAGGTGAGGCTCGGTGTTTCCGTCAGTCGCAAGGTCGGCGGCGCCGTCGACCGCAACCGCGTCAAGCGGGTTCTGCGGGAGACTTTTTGGGGCCTTTCGGATCGACTGCCCGCTCAGCACGACTTCGTCCTCGTCGCCCGGCCGGAGATCGGCGATCTGATCGAGCGGGACGGCTCAGCGGGGGTCCGGTCCAGCATCGAGGAGGCCCTCGCCGGCTCTTCGGGGAAGAAGCGTTCCACGTGAAACGCGTCCCACTGGCTCTCATCGGCGCCTACCAGCGCTGGATTTCGCCGGCCTTCCCGCGCCGCTGCCGCTACGAGCCGACCTGTTCGGCCTACGCGGTGGAGTCCATACGGCGCTTTGGCGCCGCCCGCGGCACGTTCCTCGCCGTCTGGCGGATCCTGCGCTGCAATCCCTTTAGCCATGGGGGCTTCGACCCCGTTCCAGAGCGATTCACGCTCAAGGTAGGGCCCGTGGATCCAGCCACTCACCACGGTGAGGTGCACCCGTGATCCCCGCGGCGAACATCCTCCAGCCCTTGATCGACATCGCCAACTCGGTGCTGCAGTTCTTCCACGACAGCGCCGGACTGAGCTGGGGGATGTCGATCATCGCCCTGACGATCGTCACCCGGACGCTTCTAATCCCGCTCACCTACCGGCAGTTGAAGGGCATGCGAGCGCTGCAGGCACTGCAACCACAGATCAAAGAGATCCAGGCGAAATTCAAAAACGATCGCCAGCGGATGCAGCAGGAAATGATGCGCTTCTACCAGGAGAACAAAGTCAACCCCTTTGCCTCCTGCATCCCGCTGATAGCCCAGCTCCCGGTCTTCATCACGCTCTTCTACGTCCTGCGCCACGAGCTCCCGGCCGACATCGGCTGCGAAGCTGGGCACTGTGGCTCGGAAGCGTCGTTTCTCTTCATCAACGACCTGACCGCGAAGGCCGCCGGGGGCGAACTGATCGCTCTGCTCGTCCTCTATGTCGGCACGCAGCTGGTCTCGGGCATGGTGATGGCGGTCACCGCCGATAAAAGCCAGCGGATAATGATGATGGTCCTCCCCTTCATCTTCGTTCCCTTCGTGATCAGTTTCCCGGCCGGCCTGGTGCTCTACTGGATCACGACGAACTTCTGGACAATCGGGCAGCAGTACGTGATCCAGCGGGTGATTCCGCCGCCGGTAGCGGCTACGGCCGCAGCGGCTGTGGAAGCGAAGCCCCCCCCTCCGCCACCTCGGAAGAAGAAGAAGCGGCGCTAGGCCGTGGGTAGGGAGCGGCGGGAGAGGAGCCGCCGGATCCCATGCACCGCCTGACGGCGGTGCAATCAAGTGCCGCTTCGCGGCCTAGAAACACTCTTGCGGAGCCGCTTCGCGAGGATCCGCCGGAACCTCTCCCGCCGCTCCACCCGCCGCGCTCGCTTCGGCTTCACGGAGAGATGCCAGGACTCTGAAAGACAGAAGCTTTCATCTGGTGGGCTTCGCATAGACTGGCCGCGCTATGGGTGAGATCGCTGATTGGCCGCAGGAGCCTGCTGAGCGGGTTCGGGAGCTTGTTGAGGAGGTGCTTGACGAGCTTGATTTGGAGGGGGAGGTCGAGATCGTTGAGGACGACGATCGGATTACTGCCTCGGTTGCGGGCGATGAGGACTATGGGCTGCTGATCGGCAAGCGGGGGCAGACGATCGATGCGCTGCAGTTGATTGCGTATCAGGCGGCGTTCCGGGGGATGCGGGAGCGCAAGCGGGTTGTGGTCGATGCTGCCGGGTATCGGGATCGGCGGCGGGAGACGCTTACCGCGCGGGCTGACCGGGCGGCGGAGCAGGCTTTGAGCGACAACCACACGGTCGAGATGGATCCGATGAGCGCCCAGGAGCGCCGGGTCGTGCACGAGCACCTCAAGGAGCGCTCGGGCGTCGAGACTTACAGCGAAGGGGACGAGCCGCGGCGGTGCGTGGTCGTCGCGCCGTTGGTGTCTGAGTAGAGCAGGCGGCCCGGTAGGGGTTCCGCTTAACTTTTTCGAGCCGCGTTTGCGGCTGTGGACGATGGCGCGAGGCGAAAAAGTACAAGACGCTTCACCCCTACCGGGCCGCCTGCTCGACGAGGCGCAGCGAGGGACGATCACGCGGGTCCTTGAGCTTCTGGAGATGGAGCGGTCGTCGGTCAGCTCCGTTACGAAGCCGGATCGGGCCTGGCGGGTTCATGTTGCGGACAGTCTCACCGGGCTTGAGTTCGAGCAGCTGAGGGAAGCCTCTCGAATCGCGGATATTGGCTCCGGGGCTGGGTTTCCGGGACTTGTTCTGGCCGTTGCACTGCCTCACTCGCAGATCGACCTGATCGAGTCAGTGGGCCGCAAGTGCGACTTCATCGAGCGTGCTATCGCAGCGGCCGGCATAACCAATGCAAGGGTGATCAACACCCGCTCCGAGCAGCTCGCCGCCGAAGAGGGACGCGAGACCTACGCAGCAGTGACCGCCCGTGCCGTCGGCCGCCTCTCGACCCTCGCCGAGCTCGCCTCACCTCTGCTTGAAGACGGCGGTGTCTTGATCGCCTGGAAGGGCAAGCGGGATCCGGATGAGGAGGCCCAGCTAGCACGCGCCAGCGAGCGACTCGCTATGCAACCCAAACAGACCCTCCACGTAGGCCCCTACGCCGGCAGCGAGCACCGCCACCTGCATCTAATACGCAAGAGCGGTTCCACCCCTTCGGATCTCCCTCGCCGCGCGGGCATGGCCAAGAAGCGACCACGTGGCTAGGAACGGGGGCTGGTCTGAGGGAGCCTCGCGAAGCGGCTCCGCAGAGTGAACTTTTGCCGCGCAGCGGCACCAAATTGGTGAGCGAAGCGAACATAGGCTCCAGCAGACCAGCCCCCGTTCCTAGCCTGCGGCCCCATCAAAGCAACCCCCGCACCCCTGCCGAACTAGTCTGCGACCCATGGGCGTCGTCTACGCAATCTCCAACCAGAAGGGCGGCGTCGGCAAGACAACGACCGCGGTCAACGTCGCCGCCTGCGTCGCCGCCTCTGGCTCGCAGACGCTCCTCGTCGACCTCGACCCCCAGTGCAACGCCACCGTCGCCCTGGGCGGCGAGCGCGACATGCATCCCTCCTCCTACGACTGCCTGATCGGCGACGTCTCGGTTGCCGAGGCGGCGCGCCCAGCCGGCCCCGACAACCTCTGGCTCGTGCCCGCAAACCGCGACCTCGCCGGCGCCGCGGTCGAGCTGCCGCGCCTCGAGGGCTCCGAGACCCGCTTGCGGGAGCGCCTCGGGCCGGTTCGCGAGCGCTTCGTTTACACGCTGCTCGATTGCCCACCCACCCTGGGTCCGGTCAGCGTCAACGCCCTCACCGCCGCCGATCGCGTCGTCGTGCCGGTGCAGGCCGAGTATCTGGCGCTCGAGGGGCTGGTTCAGTTCCTAGACACGCTGGCGATGATCCGGCGCGAGCTCAATCCTGCCCTGGAGGTGTCGGGTCTCTTGGTCACCATGCATGACGAGCGCACCCGCCTGGCGCAGGACGTCGAGCGGGAACTGCGCCAGCATTTCCCCGAGATGGTCTTCGAGACGGTCATACCGCGCAGCGTCCGGGTCGCCGAGGCACCAAGCTACGGCCTGCCCGTGATCGACCACTCGCCCCACTCCCGTGGTTCCGACGCTTACCGCGCCCTCGCCAAGGAGCTGGCCGAGCGTGGCTGAGAGGCCCGATGGCCTCTAACGCCACCAAGGGCGGCAAGCGAGGCCTCGGCAGCGGCCTCTCGGCGATCCTGCCCGAGGCCAGTCCCGAGCAGGCCGGGGAGCTGCGCGAGCTGCCGACCGAGTTGATCAAGCCGAACCCCAACCAGCCCCGCACCAAGATCGACCCGGAGTCGCTCGCCGGCCTCGCCTCCTCGATCGAGGCCAACGGCGTCGTGCAGCCGCTGCTGGTCCGCCCCCTCCCCGACGGCAGTTATGAGCTGATCGCCGGCGAGCGGCGCTGGCGCGCCGCTCAGGCGACCGGGCTGGCCAAGGTGCCCGCCGTGGTCCGTGACCAGGAGCTGGCCGAGCGCCTGCAGGTGGCGCTGATCGAGAACATGGTCCGCGAGGACCTCAATCCCGTCGACGAGGCGCGCGCCTGCGCCGCGCTGGTCGACGAACTGGGACTTTCCAAGGAGGAGCTGGGGCGCCGGGTGGGCCGCAGCCGCCCGGCCGTCTCCAACCTGATTCGCTTGCTCGATCTCCCCGACGAGGCGCTGGAGCTGCTCGAGTCGGGTGAGCTGAGCGAAGGCCACGGCCGCGCCCTCCTCGCCGCCGACGGCAACGACGTGCGGCGTCGCCTCGCCCGGGACGCGGTCCGCGCCGGCTGGTCGGTCCGCGAGACCGAGAACAGGGCCAAGCTGGCTAGCCAGCCAAAGAAGGGGAGGAAAGCGAGGTCGGCGCTCGCACCCGAGGAGGCGGAGGCGCTGCGGGAAGCAGCCGACAAACTCGAGGCCGCGATCGGCCACGAGGTCAAGCTGCGCCCCAAGGGGGGGGAGATCGCACTCGAGATCCGCCTCGACGACCTCGACGAGGCGCTCGGCCTGGCCCGCAGCCTCAGCCGCCGAGGGCCCTGAACGCCTCGGTCGCCGGGCACGATTCCCCCGCTATCCTTCGCTTGGCTCCGGGCGATTAGCTCAGTTGGTTAGAGCGCGTCTCTGATAAGGACGAGGTCCCTGGTTCGAATCCAGGATCGCCCACTCGTGCAACAGATGCAGATCTACGGCGTCAGCTTTGACATGGTCGGCAAGCAGCCGATCGTCTTGTTGAAGACTGTCGACAGCAACAAGTTCCTGCCGATCTGGATCGGGCATCCGGAGGCGGCGGCGATCTTGATGAAGCTGCAGGGCGCCTCGACGCCGCGGCCGATGACTCACGACCTGCTCTCCGACGTGCTCGAGCAGCTCGACGCCAAATGCGAGCGGGTCTCGGTCACGGAGCTGCGCGACAACACCTTCTACGCCTCGATCACGGTCTCTATCAACGGCACGGAGATGGAGATCGATTCGCGGCCATCCGACGCCCTCGCCCTCGCGGTGCGCGTCTCGGCGCCGATCTTCGCCGACGAGGACGTGATCGAGGAGTCGGCGATCGAGTTCGAGCACGACGTCGAGGACACCGAGGAGGTCGTCGACAAATTCAAAGAGTTCCTCGACGAGGTCACGCCCGACGACTTCGCCCAGGGCGGCGACTCCTAGCTAAGCACCGGCGGGCGCCAGGGCAAGGTCGAGGATCTTCTCGACCAGCTGCTCGAAGTTCATCCCGGCCGCCTCGGCGGCTTGGGGGAGGAGGCTGGTATCGGTGAGGCCCGGGATCGCGTTGACCTCGAGCACCTGCGGCCCGTCGGCGGCGAGGATCAGGTCGACGCGCGAGAAGCCCGAGCAGCCGAGCGCCTCGTATGCGCCCAGCGCGGCCTCCGTGACCGCGGCCGCCTCAGCGACGCTGAGCTCGGCGGGGCAGACGAAGGAGGTGCGGCCGATCTCGTAACGCGCTTCGAAGTCGTAGCTGTCGCCGGACTGCGGGATCGCCTCGACCACCGGCAGCGGCTCGTCGCCGAGCACGCTGACCGCAAGCTCGCGCCCGTCGACGAAGCGTTCCAGGACGACCCGGTCGTCGTAGCTGAAGGCCGAGACGAGAGCCTCGGGGACGTCGAACCAGTTCTCGGCGAATTTGATCCCCAGCGCCGAGCCGCCGCGGCTGGGCTTGACGACGAGCGGGAAGCCGAGCCGTTCCTCGAGGCCGCCGAGCGCGTCGGCGGCTCCCAGCTCGCGAAAGGCCGTCTCGTTGAAGGCGAACCAGTCCGGGGTGGGGATGCCGGCGGAGCGCAGCTCGTGCTTGGTCAGGACCTTGTCGATGCAGCGCACGCAGGCGGCGATGCCGGGGCCGGTGAAGGGGATGCCGAGGATCTCGAGCAGCTCCTGTGCGGTGCCGTCCTCGCCGCCAGGCCCGTGCATCGCGACGAAGGCGACGTCGGGCCGGTTCGCCGCCAGCTTCTTGACCAGCTCGCCGTCGGCCTCGAGCGGCAGAACCTCATGGCCGAGGCGCTCCAGAGCATCCTCGACCCGCGCCCCCGAACGCAGCGAGACCCCGCGCTCCAGCGAGCGACCGCCTTTGAGGACCGCGACCTTCAAGCGCCGCCCTCGCCGGCCTTGCGAAACGGAACAACGGTCGAATCCGCCTCCGAGGAATCAGATATGGACGGAGACGGATTCGACCGGGAATCAATTCCGCCCATGCCCTCGGCTGCGCCTGCGGGCATATGCGGGCTCGTCGCGTCTCGCGTCAGTGCTCCGTAGAGCTCCATCTGCTCCTCGACCGTCTTGCCGATGCGGCGGACCCCCTCGCGGATCTCATCCTCGTTGCCGGCGGAGAAGTTGAGTCGCATCGAGCTGCGGCCGCGCCCGTCGACGTATGCGGCCTGCCCGGGCACGAAGGCGACGTCCTCACGCAAAGCCTTCGCCAGCAGGTCGCTGGTGTCGATGAAAGGGGGGAGGGTGGCCCAGACGAAGAGCCCGCCGTCCGGCTCGGTCCAGCTCGCCTGCGGTGGGAAGTAGCGCTCCAGCGCCTCCAGCATTGCGTCGCGACGCCCGCGGTAGATGCCGACCAGGCTCTCGACGTACTCCCGCCAGTTTCCGGCGGCGAAATACTCGCGGAGGAAGAACTGGGTCAGGGTCGAGGTGCAGAGGTCGGCGGCCTGCTTGCCCAGCACCACCTTCTCCATCACCGGCGGCGGCGCGACCGCCCAGCCGAGGCGGATGCCCGGAGAGAGAATCTTCGAGAAGGTGCCGATGTAGATGACGAAGTCGCCACCGTCGAGCTGGTAGAGGGGCGGCAGCGACTCACCGTCGAAGCGGAGCAGCCCGTAGGGGTTGTCCTCGACGACGAGCAGTTCACGGGAGCGGGCGAGCTCGACCAATCGCCGCCTGCGCTCCAGCGACATCGTCACTCCGGCCGGGTTCTGGAAGGTCGGCACCGAGTAGATGAACTTCGGCCGGCGCCCTTCGACGTCGAGGCGCTCCAGCGTGTCCTCGAGTTCCTCGATCTTCATTCCCTCGCTATCGCACTCGATCTGGATCGTGTCGGCCTGGTAGCTGCAGAAGACCGGGATCGCGCCAGGGTAGGTCGGCGCCTCGCAGATCACCGCGTCGCCGGGATCGACGAGCGTCTTGCAGAGCAGGTCGATCGCCTGCTGGCCGCCGGTGGTGACGATCACGTCGTCGGGGTCGGGGAGCATGCCCTCGGCGCCCATCACCTCGACGATGCAGTCGACCGTCTCGCGGAAGCCCTCCGTGGGCCCGTACTGAAGCGCCTCCGCCGCCGACTCCTGGGCGATCCGGGTCATCTGCGCGGCGAAGGTCTGCGGCGGGAAGGTCGAGGTGTCGGGCAGGCCGCCGGCGAGCGAGATCACCTCGGGCCGCGCGGTTATCGCCATCAGGTCGCGCATCGCCGAGGAGCGCATCACCCGCGTCCGCTCCGCGAAGAGGCCGGCGTAGCGCTCCAGATCGCTGCTGCTGGCGTGGGCGCGACGCCGGTGAGGCGGTTCGGGCATGGGGGACAGTGTGGCGAATCGGCGTCGCGGCACCAGGGGAGTTAGGTTTTCGGGCATGGGATCTCTCTCCGGCATCTGCCTCGAGCTCGGCATCGGCATCGCGATCGGGATGCTCGCCGGCACCACCGGCACCCACGGCTCGGCCCGCGGCCGGATGACGATCCTCGCTGGCGTGATCGCGATCCTCGCAGGCTTCCTGTTGGCCGGAACCGCCGACGTCAGCTCGCCCGTCGGCGCTTTCTTCTGCCTCCTCGGCGCGATCTTCGCCTGCCTGATCGTCAGCGACGTGGTCAGCTCAGCTGGCCGCCGCGAGGGCAGCGGCGCAGGCGCACTCGGCTTCCTCGTCTCTTTGGCGGCACTGATCGTCGTCGCAATCGCGATCCTGGTCTCCCCCGCCACCTTGCTGGTAATCGCGGCCCTTCTCTGGCTCGGAATCTCAAGACGCAGGCGCGCCCAACGCAAACACGCCGGCCTCCGCGTCCTCCGCTAAGACCTATCCCGGCAGGGGTGGAACGTCTTGTGCTTTTTCGCCGCGACCCTTGTCGGCAGCCAGAGACGCCGCTCGAAAAAGTTAAGTGGAACCCCTGCCGGGATAGGTCTTCGGCCCACTCGAACGGTCGAGGATGATGCGCTGATGCCCGCCAAGAAGCTGATCCTCACCTACGTCGACTCGCTGCGCACCGACATGCTGCAACGCACCGTCGCCGACGGCCGCGCGCCCACTTTTGGCGCGCTGATAGAGCGTGGCGTCCTCGTACCCGACTGCGTTTCCAGCTTCCCCTCCGTGACGCCCGTCGCCAGCGCCGAGATGGTCACCGGCCGCGGCGCCGACGGCCACTGGATCAGTGGCATGAACTGGTACCACCGGCTCGAGCGGCGCTACGTCGAGTACGGCTCCTCGCTCGAGGCCAGCCGCTCGTTCGGCATCTTTCGCTCCCTCTATGACCTCGTCTACAACATGAACCTGGCCCATCTCAACCCCGACGTCGAGACCCTCTTCGAGCAGCTCGACGATGCCGGGTTGCGCACGGCCTGCACGCCGTTCCTGATCTATCGCGGCCGCCACCGCCACCAGGTCTCACTCGACGGCCTCCTGCGCCGCGCGGTCGATGCGACCCGCCTCAAGTTCCGCCACCACACCTGGGGCCCGGCCGAGCTCTTCTACGGCGACCTCTATGCCAGCCGCGAGGTGCCCTGCAAATCGACCTCGATCCCCGGCAGCCGCGATGGCTACTCGGCCTGTTGCGCGGCCGAGCTGGCAAAGGCCGACGGGTTCGACTTCCTGCTCTTCTCGCTTCCCGACAACGACAACTACTCGCACCGTTTCGGTCCCGAGGCGAGCGTCGAGTCGATCGCCAAGGCGGACCACTGCTTCGGCAAACTGGTCGAGGCGGCGGGCGGGCTTGACGCTTTCTTTGACGCCTACGCGTTGATCTTGGTCGCCGATCACGCCCAGACCCCCGTGCATCGCGGACTGCCGTTGGCTGAGTTGCTGGGACGCGAGTGGACGGTCCTGCAGCCCTCGGAGTCGCGGCCGGAGCCCGCCCAGCTCGCGGTCAGCCCGACAGGACGGGCAGCGCACGTCTACCTCTTGCCCGGCGCCGCCGAGCGGCCCGACCCGGAAGCGGTGCGCGCGGCCCTTGGCATCATCGAGGGCGTCGACCTGGTCTGCCGCCTGGAGGACTCCGCCGGCGCGCCCTTGCCCCGGCGCGAGCCGGGGCAACCCTCCGCCGGCGCGACCGCGGTGGTCGAACGCGGCGAGACGCGGTTGCGCTTCCGTCCCGGCGACCGGGTCGCCGACCTCCGCGGCGCTCGCTGGCAGGTCGAAGGGGACCTCAAGGCGTTGGAAGCGAACGTCGAGGACGGCCTGCTGAGCAGTGAGAACTATCCGGATCCACTGGCCCGCGTCTGGGCAGCGCTCAGCAGCCCTCACGCGGGAGACTTCATCCTCTCCCTCGCGCCGGGCTTCGAGGCCGTCGACTGGGGCGGCGTCACCCACGCCGGCGGTGGCAGCCACGGCTCGCTGCACGCCGGCGACTCGCTCGGCCCGCTGCTCTTCGTCGGCTGCGGCCCGGCAGACGCGAGCGAGCGAGCGCAGTGGACGCTCTCCGACGTGGCCCCGGCGGCGCGGGACCACTTCGGACTATGAGGTGGCTCGCGGCGGGCCTGCTCGCCGCGCTGCTGTGCCTTCCTGCCGTCGCCACCGCGGCGCCGGCGGAAGTCAGCGCGGCAGAGGCCGCCCGCATCGCCGCCAAGAACCCGAAGGTGGTCGACGAGCGGCAGGCGAACGGAGGGCTCACCCACGTCGCCAACAAGGTCGACGGCAACTGGGAGGTCGGCTACTTCGCTGGCGACAAGGAGGTCGCGCTTGTCATCGTCGACCCGTCCACCGGCCTCGTGCGCGAGTCCTGGACCGGCTACCAGGTCGCCTGGAGGATGGCGCGCGGCTATTCCGGCGCCTTCGGCCACAAGCTCAACGCGCCCTACGTCTTCCTGCCGCTCTGCGCGATCTTCCTGCTCGGGCTGCTCGACTGGCGCCGCCTCCGCCGGGTGGCCAACCTCGACCTCCTCGTCCTGCTCGGCTTCGGCGTCTCCCACTTCTTCTTCAACCGGGCGGATATCGGCGTTTCGGTGCCGCTCCAGTACTTGCCGCTCGTCTATCTCTTCGGCCGAGCGCTGTGGATCGGACTGCGGGGCGGAGGAGGGGGGGTCAACCCACGCTGGCCGGCAGCCTGGCTCCTCATAGCCGCACTCTTCTTGATCGGCTTCCGAGTGGGACTCAACATGGCCGACTCGGGCGCGATCGACGTCGGCTACGCCGGCGTGGTCGGCGCTGACCGCATCGCCCACGGCGAACCGATCTACGACAACTTCCCCGAAGACGTCTCACAGGGCGACACCTACGGGCCGGTCAACTACCTCGCCTACGTGCCCTTCGAGCGGATCTGGCCCTGGTCGGGAACCTGGGACGACCTGCCGGCGGCCCACGGCGCGGCGGTCTTCTTCGACCTCGCCACCTTCGCCCTGCTGATCCTGCTCGGCCGCCGCATCCGCCCAGGCCCCGCCGGCAACAAGCTCGCCGCGACCCTCGCCTTCGGCTGGGCCGCCTACCCCTACACAGCCTTCGCCCTGCTCTCCAACTCCAACGACACCCTCGTAGCAATGCTCCTGGTCGCCACCCTCCTCGCCCTGGCCCGGCCCGCTGCTCGCGGAGTCATGGCCGCGCTGGCAACCCTGGCGAAGTTCGCTCCCGCCATCCTCCTACCGATGCTCGCCACCCACGGCGAGAGACGTTGGCGCTTCGTCCTTGCCTTCGCCGCGACCGCCGTCGCCCTGCTCCTATGGCCGGCAATCGACCCCGGCCTCCACACCCTCTACGACCGCACCATCGCCTACCAATCCGGCCGCAACTCCCCCTTCAGCATCTGGGGCCAGGCCCCGTCGCTGGAGCCCCTCCGCGTAGCCATCCTGATCGCAGTTGCCGCCCTCTCCCTGCTCTTCGCCTTTCGCCCCAAGGAAAAGAAGCTCTTCCAAGTGGCAGCGTTGGGGGCGGCTCTCCTGATCAGCGTGCAGCTGACGATGCACCACTGGTTCTACCTCTACATAGTCTGGTTCTACCCACTCTTCCTTGTCGCGCTGTCTGTTTTGGAGCCTGAGAAGCGGCCGGGGGCTGTCTCGCCGGATCCTCGCGAAGCGGCTCCGCAGAGTTACGCGAGGGTCCCCGCAGGGGACCACTGAATTCGCCCCACCAAAGGTGGGGCGTGGGATCCGGCGAGACAGCCCCCGGCCGCTCCCCGCTACGAAGCAGGAGCCGGAACCATCACCGGCTCGATCGAGTCAGCCAACCCTTGGTCGTTGACGTCCACCACCGCCCCCATCACCCAAACATCCTCCTCAGCCGTCTCAAACTTAACCGGCATCTGAGTGATCATCGACTCCAGGATCAGCTCCGGTTTCACCCCAAGCACACTGGTCCGCGACCCGGTCATCCCCACATCGGAGATGAAAGCGGTGCCCTGCGGCAGCACCCGCGCATCCGCCGTCGGCACGTGCGTATGGGTGCCGAGCACGCCGGCCACTCGACCGTCGAGGTGCCAGCCCATCGCCACCTTCTCGCTCGTCACCTCTGCGTGGAAGTCGACGAGGACGAAGTCGCACTCGATTTTCTCGAGGACGTTGTCGGCCTCGTGGAAGGGTGAGCGGGCGACGCGCAGCCCGACGGCGCCGCTGAGGTTGATTATCCCCGCACGCCGTCCACCGATCTCGACAACCGTGTAGCCGCGGCCGGGATTGGCGTAGGGATAGTTGGCGGGACGGATCACCCGATCGCTGCGGTTGAGGAAGCCGTAGACCTCGCGGTGGCGATAGACGTGGTTGCCGGTGGTGATCACGTCGACGCCGGCATCGAAGATCGCCGTGGCGGTCTTCTCGGTGATCCCCATCCCCCCAGCGGAGTTCTCGCCGTTGACGATGACCATCTCGGGGGCGTAGCGCTCGCGCAGTCCGGGCATCGCGGCGGCGAGACCGCGGCGCCCTGGACCACCGACCACGTCGCCGATGAAGAGGACCTTCATGAGCCTGACCCTATCCGCGCAATTGCGAAAGGGTGTGCAGGGTGAACGAGCGAAACGACGTGGTCGAGCGCGCCCTGGGCTATCCCTACGGCGCGCCGTCAGAGCCCTTCGTCCAGCTTGGGCACAAAACCCTCGACCCGGCCGAGCTCAAGATCGACCGCGACGCGCGCACGCCGGTACTCGCCTATGGCTCGAACGCGGCCCCCCGGGTGCTCTCGCGAAAGCTCGCGCTCAGCGATCAGCCGGTGCTCGTAGTCCCCGCCCGGCTCAGCGAGCTCGACGTCGTCTACTCCTCTCACATCTCTCCCTACGGAGCCTTGCCCGCGACCCTTCAGCGCAGCCCCGGGACCGAGGTCCGGGTCCACGTCATCTACATGACCAGCGCTCAGATCGGCGTCATCTCGGCTACCGAGCCGAACTACGAACCGCAGCTGCTCGAGGGAATCGAGTGTCGGCTCGAAGACGGCGAGGAGCTGAACGAGGTCTCGGCCTACCTCAGTCGCCATGGCTGCCTCCTCGTCGACGGCTCCGAGGTCGCGCTCGCGGCAGTCGCGGCGAGTGGCAGGACGCTGACCGCGCTCAGCGAGCCCGAGGCGATCGAGTGGGTCAGGTCCTCGCTCTGCCCCGACGACAGCCTTGAGTCCTTCGTCCTCGCCAACGTCACAGATCCCGACCTGTCCCAGGCCCGTTCGGCGCAGCTTCCGGGCCGGCCCCTCCTAGCGCGGTAGCGCTCAGACTGCGCTGAAGCGGCGCAGCGCCAGGCGGGCGAGCAGCCCGTAGGCGACGATCAAGATCGCGAGGTGAAGAAGCGCGGCGCCGATGCTGGGTCCGGCGGGATCGAGCGCCGCCGTCATCGCTTGCAAGGCGGGCTTGAAGGGGAAGAGCGCAGTGATCACCCTGATCGCGTTGTAGAGCGCCGGCCCAACCGTGCCGGAGGGGATCAGCGAGAGGAAGGCGACGGGCAGCGTGACCATGAACGCCAGCAGCGCGACCGCCCGCACCTCACGCGCCGCGGCCCCGAGCGCCGCCCCGGCAGCGCCGAGCGCGGCGCCCCCGGCGACGATCGCCAGCAGCCACAGCCCGAACCGACTCCAATGCAAGGGAACGAAGAGCGCCAGCCCGGCCAGCATCAGCAGGGTCACCACCAGGCCGGCGACGACGCCGAGCGCGACCTTCTCGGTCAGCAGGGCCCAGCGCGAGACCAACCCGCGGGTCAGCCGCGGGAAGGCATTCTCCTCCCGCTCGAGCGCCAGCGAGCCGGCGACCAGCAGCACGGTGACAAAGGCGAGGGTGAAGGTGGCGGCAACGGCAATCGCGAAGACTTCGAGCGGTGGGGTGGACGCGTTGACGACCTGCTTGTCGACCGCGATCGGCTGGGTCAGCCGGGCCAGCAGCGGCGCCGCGGTGTCGAGGTTGTTGCGGGCGAGGATGGTGAACCGGATGACCTGGTCGACCGAGGCGCGCAGCGGCCCTCGCGGCAGGGCCGGCCGAACCGATTCGAGGATGCGGGCGCTGTTGCGCAGGCCGAGGATCTGAATTGCCTGGCCGAGCACGCGGAACTCTCCGCCGTTGAGGACGAGGCCGAGGAATTTGCCGCCTTCGCCGGCAATCCGCCGCGCGATCACCAGGTTGGCCTGGGTCAGCAGCGAGTTGATCCGGTCGTTGACGAGACGGGCCTTGACCGGGTCCTCCTCGTTGACGATCACCTCGACTTCCGGCGTGCTCGGCGCCGGCGTCGAGAGCGAGTTGATGCGATCGACCAGGTCGGCCGGCAGGATCAGCGCCGCCAGGACGTCGCCGGAGCTCACCTCGTCGACCGCTTCGGCACGGCTCCTCACGTGCACGCACTCGACCCGTGCGCAGATGCGCCCGCCGACGCCGATATTCGGCAGCTCGCTGGTGCCGACGCTGACCCGGGCGTCCGCGGGAACCTCGTTGAGGAAGGCGACGCGGGGCTTGTCCGGCGAGCGCGAGATCGCGAAGCCGACGAGAACGGCGATCAGCACGGGATAGGCGACCAGCAGAAACGCCTGGAGAGGAGAGCGGCGGAGGATCTGCAGGTCCTTGAGCAGCAGCCAGCGCATCAGTGCCCCCGGTGATGGAGGAAGGCGACGAAGGCGGTCTCGAAGTCCTGATCAGCGGCCCCGGCCGCCTCCCGGCGCACCGCTTCGCGCAGGCCCTCGGCAGAGCCGTCGAAGAGCGCCTCGCCGTCGGCGAGCACCAGCACCCGCTTGCCGTAGCGCTCGGCCTCCTGAATGTCGTGCGTGGAAAAGATCACCGTCGTCCCGCCAGTCGCCAGCGCCGAGACGAACTCCCACAACCGCGCCCGCTGCCGCGGATCGAGCCCGACACTGGGCTCGTCGAGCAGCAGCACCGACGGCCGCGCCAGCAGCCCGATCGCGATATTGATCCGCTGCTGGTTCCCCCCCGACAACCGAGCCACGATCTCTCCCCGCCGATCGCCCAGCCCGGTCAACTCAAGCATCTCCTCGACCGAGCTACGCGGATCCTCGCGCCTCTCGAGCCGCGCAAAGAGCAGCAGGTTCTCCTCTACCGTCAGCCGCCGGTAGAGCGCCGCCTGCTGAGGCACCCAACCCACCTCCCCTTGCGGCACGTGTACCTCACCGCTGTCGGGCTTGGAGATGCCGGCAAGGATCGAGAGAAGCGTCGTCTTACCGGCGCCGTTGGGCCCGATGACAGCCACAAGCTCACCAGCCGACGCTTCGAAGTCGATACCCCGCAGAGCTTCCCGCTCCCCGAAGCGTTTGACCAGCTTGCGCGCCTCCAACACGGCCTCTCGAGTCCCGCTCCCTGCTCCCATGCCGCCGAAAGCTACCCATCGAGGGAAGCCGCTTGTGTTAGCCACCGCTTGAGCAAGGGACGCGGGTGCCCCAATCCCAGACACACAAGCCCGGCGAAGCCGGGCGGCTGGGATAGGGGCACCCGCGTCCCTCCCTTAAACTCGGCTTTGAATGCCGTTTCCTGCCACCCGCATGCGTCGCCTCCGCCGCACGGAGGCGCTCCGAGCGCTGGTCCGAGAGACTGAGCTCTCCCCGCGCCACCTGATCCAGCCCCTCTTCGTAGTAGCCGGCGAGAACGTCCGCGAGGAGGTCGACTCGATGCCCGGCATCGAGCGCTTCTCGATCTCCGAGCTGGTCGCCGAGGCAACCGAGATCGCCACCGCCGGCGTCGGCGCCGTCCTCCTCTTCGGCGTCCCCGCAGCCAAGGACGAGTCCGGCTCGGGCGCCTACGACGACGAGGGCGTCGTGCAGATGGCGGTGCGGGCGCTGAAGGAGGCTCATCCCGATCTCACTGTGATCACCGACGTCTGTCTCTGCGAGTACACCTCGCACGGCCACTGTGGCTTCGTCCGCGACGGCGAGGTCGACAACGACATCACGGTCGAGCTGCTGGCCAAAGTCGCGATCTCCCACGCAGAGGCCGGCGCTGACGCGGTCGCTCCCAGCGACATGATGGACGGCCGGGTCGGGACCATCCGCCACCAGCTCGACGAAGAGGGCCACGCCGGGGTGCCGATCGTCGCCTACAGCGCCAAGTACGTCTCCGCTTTCTACGGTCCCTTCCGCGACGCCGCCGAGTCCGCTCCTGAATTCGGTGACCGCCGCGGCTACCAGATGGATCCCGCCAACGCCGCCGAAGCGGTGCGCGAGGCCGAGCTGGACCTCGAGGAGGGCGCCGACATGCTGATGGTCAAGCCCGCCACCCCCTACCTCGACGTGGTCCGCCAGGTGAAGGACGCGACAGGCGCTCCGCTGGCGGCCTACCACGTCTCCGGCGAGTACTCGATGCTGAAGGCCGCCGCCGAGCAGGGCTGGATCGACGAGCGCGCCGCCGTGCTGGAGACGCTGACCTCGATCCGCCGCGCCGGCGCCGACGCGATCGTCACCTACTACGCCAAGGAGGCGGCTGGATGGCTTCGGTAAAGGTCCCGCAGTCGAAGGCGCGCTCGCGCAAGGACGGCGCCGCGATCCCGCTCGACGAGACCGACAAGCGGCTGATGAACCTGCTGCAGTCGAGCTTCCCGCTCGACCCGGAGCCCTTCGCGCTCGTCGCCTCGGAGGCGGACCTGGAGCTGGACGACGTCCTCGCCCGCACGAAGCGCCTGCTCGACGAGCGGATCATCCGGGAGATCACGCCGATCTTCGACACCCGCGCGCTCGGCTACGAGTCGATGCTGGTCGCCGCCAAGGTCGACAGCGATCACCCCCACCGGGCCGCCCAGATCGTCAACTCTCACCCCGGCGTCTCGCACAACTATCTGCGCACCCACGACTTCAACCTCTGGTTCACGATCGCCACGCCGCCCGACTCCGAGCTCGGCCTCGCCGGCACTCTCGAGACGCTGATGCGCGAGACCGGCGCCGAGTCGATGCGGGAGCTGCCCACCCTGACCCTGTTCAAGATCAACATGAACCTGGAGATGGAGAAGGGCACCGACGCCCTCTCCGCGCCGATCGACGCCTCGCCGCCGCGCGAGCTCGAGGCCCAGCCCTACGACGAGCGCGACGTCGCCGTGATCCGCGCCCTGCAGGGACCGATGGAGGCGGTCGAGCGGCCCTACGACGACGCCGCGGCTGAGGTGGGGATGACGACGGAGGAGCTGCTTGCGCACCTCGGCGGCATGGTCGACCGCAAGCTGCTGCGCCGCGTCGCGGCGATCCTCTTCCACCGCCGCGCCGGTTTCTCCGCCAACGGCATGGGCGTCTGGAAGGTACCCGAGGCGGAGATCATGGCGGCGGGCAGCCGCATGGCCTCCTTCCGTGGCATCTCCCACTGCTACCAGCGCCCCACGTATGAGGACTGGCCCTACAGCGTCTTCACGATGGCGCACGGCCGCTCCAAGGAGGAGTGCGACGCAGTCCTCGACTCGATCGCCGAGGACTGCGGGATGGGGCCCGACGACCGTGCCACCCTCTACTCCTCGACCGAGTACAAGAAGATCCGCCTCCATTACTTCACCGACGATTACGCCAGGTGGGAAGCGGAGCACTCGTAGATGCCAGGCCCGGCAGGGATTCCGCTTAACTTTTTCGGTGGGTCCGCGTCTGCTGGCGCCCGCAGCGCGTGCCGAAAAAGTACAAGACGCTCCACTCCTGCCGGGCCTGGCATCTAGCGGCCCCGTGGGTTCCCACGAGCTGTACGAGCGGGCGCTGAAGGTTCTTCCGGGGGGAGTTAACAGCCCCGTGCGGGCGATGCGGCAGATCGGGCGCGAGCCGATCTTCATCGAGCGCGGCGAGGGCTGCGAGCTGGTCGACGTCGACGGCAACCGCTACGTCGACTGGGTCGGCTCCTGGGGCCCGCTGATCCTCGGTCACGCCAACCCCGCCGTGCTGGCGGCGGTCGAGTCCGCCGCGGTGCGCGGCACCAGCTTCGGCGCCGCCACCGCGGCCGAGGTCGAGCTGGCCGAGGAGGTCGTCGCCCGGGTCCCCTCCGCCGAGATGGTCCGCATGACCAGCTCCGGCACCGAGGCGGCGATGAGCGCGATCCGGCTCGCCCGCGCCGCCACCGGCCGCGGGGTCGCGGTCAAGTTCGCCGGGGCATACCACGGCCACTCCGACGGCCTGCTCGCCGAGGCGGGCTCGGGGATCGCGACACTGGCGCTGCCGGCGAGCCCCGGCGTCACCGCGGCCCAGACCGCCGGCACGGTCGTGGTCCCGTGGAACGATCGAGCGGCGCTGATCGGGGCCCTCGCCGACCATCCGGTCGCCGCTGTGATCCTGGAGCCGATCGCCGCCAACATGGGCGTGGTCCCGCCCGCCGAGGGCTTTCTCGAGCACGCCGCCGCGGCCACCCGCGACGCCGGCGCCCTGCTGATCTTCGATGAGGTGATCACCGGCTTCCGCGTCGCCCGCGGCGGTGCCCAGCAGCTCTACGGCGTCGAACCCGACCTGACCGTGCTCGGCAAGATCCTCGGCGGCGGCCTGCCTGCCGCGGCTTTCGCCGGCTCGCGGCAGCTGATGGAGCGCATCGCCCCGGCCGGCGACGTCTACCAAGCGGGGACGCTCTCCGGCAACCCGCTCGCGACCGCCGCCGGCCTGGCCACGCTGCGCCAGCTCGACGCCGCCGCCTACGAGCGCCTGGAGCAACTGACCGAGCGCTTCCGTGCCGGCCTCGTCAGCCTTGCCGAAGGCAGGCCCCTGCAGGTCGCTTCCGCGCCGGGTCTGCTCACCCTCTTCTTCAGCGCCGAGCCGGTTGCCGACTTCGCCGCGGCCGCCGCCTGCGACCTCGGGGCCCACGCCCGCTTCTGCCGGGCGATGCTGGACCGTGGCGTCTACCCGCCCCCATCCCAGTTCGAGGCCTGGTTTGTCTCCCTCGCCCACGACGAGGCGACGATCGACCGCACGCTCGAAGCGGCGGCCGAGTCGCTCGACGGGGCTCTTCAATGAAAGGTGCAACGCTTTTCGGCGCTCACAGAGCCATAAAACGTTGCACCATTTGAAGGCGATGGGTTCCAGCCCTAAAGATGCCCTGGGCCTCCTCGCTGCACGCCTGCGTGAGGCGGAGGCGCCGATCTCGGCCCACGTGGTCGACTCGGTCGAGCGGCCCGTCTTTGGCCTGCTCGCCGCCCTCGGACCTCGCTCGGCCGCGTCGCCGGGGGAGTACGCCCTGGTGGTCGAGGCTGTGCGCGAGGGCTACCTCCTGCACTACGGCGAGCCGCGCCTGCTGCGCGGCCACGACGACGACCTGGCCCTGCTCGCCGGCGACTACCTCTACGCCCTCGGCATCGAGCGCCTCGCCGCCCTCGGCGACGCCGAGGCGGTCGCCGTGCTGGCGGAGTTGATCGGCCGCTGTGCCCAGCTGCACAGCGAGGGACGCGAGCCCGAGGTGCCAGCGCTCTGGCGCGCGTCGGCTTTCGCCGTCGGCGGCAGGGACCATGACGACCGCGACGCGGCGTGAGTCAATAGACTCTGAACTTCTGAGGTTGAGCTGTTGAGCGACGACGCGGACAAGCAGAACGGGGCCGAGAAGGCCGGACGGCCGGAGCGCCTGAAGCCCGACCCACCCGGCTATTTCGAGGGCGAGTCGATGACTCGGCGGCGCGCCTTCACGGTCGCGGTGCAGGGCCTGGGTGGCGTGGCCGGCGCGGCGATCGTCCTGCCCGCCGTCGGCTTCGCCGTAGCGCCGATCTTCCACCGCGGCGAGGAGCGCTGGGAGGCCGTCGGCCCGGTCAACGATTTCGTCGAGGACACCTATCGCCAGGTCGTCTTCACCGAAACCGAGGGGATCGGCGACGCCGGCAAGACGACTGCCTACGTTCGCAAGAGCTCCAAGCAGCTCGGCGAGGAAGCCGGCAAGTTCGTCGCCGTCTCCAACCGCTGTGTCCATCTCGGCTGCCCGGTCCGCTTCGTCGAGGCCGCCGGCAACTTCATCTGCCCCTGTCACGGCGGCGTCTACGACTTCCAGGGCAAGCGCATCGGCGGTCCGCCGGTACGGCCGCTCGATCAGTTCCAGACTCGCGTCCGCGACGGTCAGGTCGAGGTCGGCCCGCGCTACAGCGTCACCTCGCAGCTGGAGCCGGTACGCGCTCGCGACCCCGGCGAGTTCACCGGCGGAGTCTGGGAATATCTGTACCCGCCGCGTCCGTCCACCTTCCCACCCCCCTGATCGGCTAGGCGCAGATGAAGCTCGACTCCCTGATTCCCGCCCCGCTCCGCAAACCGGCCAAACCGGGCACGGGCAATGGCGCCAAGGGCGCGGCCCCGGGCGACCTCAAGTCGGCGCCGCCGGAGCGACCCTCCGACGCGCAGCGCCTCGGCGACCGCGCCAAGGAAGCGCCGGCCGACGTGCTCGCCTGGGTCGACCAGCGCACCGCCGCCACCGGCTTTCTCACTGGGATGCTCTATCGCAAGGTGCCGAAGGGGACCAACTGGTTCTACACGCTTGGCTCGGCGACCCTGATCGCCTTCGTCTCGCAGGCGATCACGGGGGTCTTCCTGGCGATGTTCTACACGCCGTCGACCACCCAGGCCTACGCCTCGATCGCCCACATCAACAACGACGTCTTCCTCGGCCAGCTGGTCCACGGCATGCACAAGTGGGGCTCGAGCGTGATGGTGATCCTGGTCTTCCTCCACATGGGGCGCACCTTCTTCTTCGGCGCCTACAAGTACCCGCGCGAGCTCAACTGGGTGATCGGCGTGGTGCTCTTGATCCTGACGATGACGATGGCCTTCACCGGCTACCTGCTGCCCTTCGACCAGCGTTCCTTCTGGGCTTCGGTGGTCGGCATCAACATCAACGGCACCGGCCCGGTGATCGGCCCTTACCTGAGCGACTTCCTGCGCGCCGGCCCCGAGCTGGGGGCGACGACCCTCTCACGCTTCTACGCGATCCACATGCTGCTCGTCCCCGGCGCGATCATCGCCCTGATCGGCGCCCATCTCTACCTGGTCGTCAAGCTCGGCACGACCGCGCCGCCCTGGCTGAAAGCGGATAAGCCCAAGGTCGCCGCCCCGGTCTCCCAGCTCGACGCCGGCGGCAACGGCACGGCCCCCAGATGATCCATGGGGATCAGACGTGAAGCCAGCTGACAAGCAGGCATATCTGGAGGAGTACGAGCTGCTGAAGAAGAAGGGCAAGCCCTTCTTCCCCTACGCGGTGCTGAAGGACTCGGCGATGATGGTGCTGGTCGTCGGCGTGATCATCCTGATGGCCGTCCTTTTCGGCGCTGAGCAGGGCCCCAAGGCGGACCCGACCTCGACCACCTACGTGCCGCGGCCGGAGTGGTACTTCTTCTTCCTCTTCGAGGTCCTGCGCGTGATCAAACCGCCGGAGCTGGTCCCGATCGCGACAATCGGCATCCCGACGATCTGCATGGTGCTGCTCCTGCTGCTGCCGTTCTACGACCGTGGCCCGGAGCGCAACCCGATTCGCCGCCCGATCGCGACGACCGCCGGCATCCTGACGATCATCGCGATGGCCTACCTCAGCTTCCTCGGCGCAACCGGCGGCTCGCCGACCGAGATCGACATGAAGGTCGCGCCCCAATACGAAGCGGGCAAGGAGATCGTCGCCGCCTCGGGCTGCCTGGCCTGCCACAAGCTCGGCGAGAACGGCAACAACGGCCAGGGGCCGGAACTGACGCACATCGCCCAGCGCATTCCGCGGGCCGCGATCATCCGTTCGATCGAGATCGGCCCCGGTATCATGCCCTCTTTCCGCGACTTGTCGCCGAAGAAGCTCAACGAGCTCGCTGATTTCCTCTCCTCGCTCGACTAAGCCCGCACGGGACTCCGCCCAGTTCGCGGGGCAGGTCAACCGTATGTTCGATCGCGTCGCGAGCCGCTATGACGCGCTCAACTCGGTGATGACGGCGGGGCTGCACCACCGCTGGCGCGAGCGTGCCGCCGATCGCGCCGAGCTGCAGCCAGGCGACTCGGCGCTCGACGTCTGCTGCGGCACCGGCGATCTCGCGCTCGAGCTGGCCGGTCGGGTGGCGCCCGGCGGCCGCGTCGTCGGCTGCGATTTCTCCGAGCCGATGCTCGACTTGGCTCGCGACAAGGCGCGTGAGCGGGATGCGCCCGGCGTTCGCTTCGAGTGGGCCGACGCCCTCAGCTTGCCCTACGACGCGGCTCGCTTCGACGCGGTCACGGTTGGCTTCGGCGTTCGCAACCTTGCCAATCTCGAGCGTGGCCTTGGAGAGATGACCCGGGTGCTGAGACCCGGGGGCCGGCTGGTGGTGCTCGAGATAACCCAGCCCACTCGGCCGCCGCTCTCGACCTTCTTCTCGCTTTGGTTCGACCGGATCGTGCCGCTGCTGGGCACCCTCTCGGAGGAGTCCGAGGCCTACTCCTACCTGCCTGAGTCGGTTCGGAGCTTCCCCGGGCCCCAGCGCCTGGGCGAGCTGATGGACGGCGCCGGACTCGAGCGAATCCGCTGGACGGTCCTCGCCGGCGGGATAATCGCGATCCACAGCGGCATCGGCGGGTGACCCGACCTTCCGCCGTGCCGCCGCCGGTGACGGCGGTGCTTGACGCCTCGAGTCGCTGGTTGCCGGCGCGGCTGGGCGAGGCCGAGGACCTCCTGCGCGAGCAGAGCGGCGGGCACGGCGAGCTGCTCGGCGCCGATGCGGCCGCCACTCTGGCCGCTGGAGGCAAGCGCCTGCGACCGCTGCTGGTGTTGCTCTGCGCCGGCGCCGAGGGTGGGGAGGAGGCGGTGCGAGCCGCCGCCGCAATCGAGCTGGTCCACATGGCGACGCTGGTCCACGACGACGTGCTCGACGACGCGCCCCTGCGCCGTGGCGTTCCCACGGTGGCCGCAAGCTCGGGGCGCGAGCGAGCTGTAGCGGTCGGCGACCTCCTCTTCTCCCGTGCCTTCGCCCTGCTCGCCGAGCATCGCGACGGACGGGCTGTCTCACTCCTCGCCGCGGCCTCGGTGGCGCTGGCGGAAGGCGAGCTCGCCCAGCGTCATGACGCCTATGACACGGGCATCTCCGAAGAGCGCTATCTGGAGCGCTGTCGATTGAAGACGGCGACCCTGTTCGAATGCGCCTGCTTGATGGGCCGGGATGTCGAGGCCCTCGGTTCCTTTGGGGCTCCGGTTGGGTTGGCTTTCCAGCTGCTCGATGACGTGCTGGACGTCTCCGGCCCAGCTGAGCGCACCGGCAAGGCGCGTGGTACCGACCTGCTCGACGGCACCGTCACGCTGCCGCTGATCGCGGCCGCGGCGGTCGATCCGTCTCTACGAGACGTCGACCTGCACAGCCTCGACCCGGCAACCGCCGATCAGCTCTGCGATCGCATCGCGGCGACCGGCGCTCTGGAGCAGGTGCGATCGCGTGCGCTGGAGATGGTCAGCGCGGCAAAGGCCCAGCTCGACTCGGACTCCTTTGACGCCGAGCAGCGCCAGCTCCTTGGCCTCGTCGCCGACGGCGTCGTGCAGCGCTACAGCTAGCGGAAGTCGTCGGCGGTGATCAGGTCGGCGTCGAGCGCGGCGCTGAACGTGTCGACGACGAACTGCATGTTCTCGTGCTCGAGCGCCTTCAGCACGTCGCTCAAAGCGCGGGTTCCCAGGTCGAGCTCCTCGTCGAAGGCGTCGATCTCGGCTTCGGCGTGGATCTCGTTGTTGCGCCATTCACACTCCGGGCAGCGCCGCCAGAGTCGCCAGTGGCCGCGGTCGCCGGCCTGCTCCCAGCAGGTCGGCTGCACCAGCGCCGATTTGCATTGCGGGCAGACGTGCAGCCCGGCGGCGGTCTGGATCTGGCTGGTGCTCGCGTCTCGCATACCTGCACTATCGAACCCGCGAAACGATCACTCCATCCTCACTTTCCCGTAGAGAGGCCAGAAAAGCCGATTACCAGGTAGGCCACCCCCCCAATTAGATGCGACGCCAGATGTGATCCGATCGAGCATCGGGGCCGTTACCATGGGTCGATGCCAAACGTCGGACCTCTCGAGCTTGCGATCGTCCTGATCATCGCCCTCGTCGTCTTCGGGCCGAAACGGCTGCCGGAGCTGGGCCGCTCGCTGGGCCGGGGGATTCGCGAGTTCCGCGGCTCGGTCGGCGGCGACAACCATGAGCCGGAGCGCGCCGAGGCAATCGAGCCGCCGAAGTCCGAAGCTGAGCAGAGCGCCGAGGCCAAGAAGAGCGCCGAGGCCGAGACCGTCGCTCACGACCGCCGCTAGGACGCCGCCATGGCCCGGATGAGGCCGGTCTCCCACGAGGACCAGCTCACCTTGGTCGAGCACCTCGACGAGCTGCGCACCCGCATCGTCGTCTGCCTCGTCGTCCTCGCCGTCGCCCTGGCGCTTTGCTTCTGGCAGAACCATCTGCTGCTGGAAATTGCCTCGGGGCCGCTGCCGAGCAACCACGACAAGCTGCTCACCTTCGGCGTCACCGAGGCCTTCACGACGACGCTCACCGTTGCCACCTACGGGGCGCTGATCCTCGCGATGCCGATCCTGCTCTACCAGCTCTACGCGTACCTCCTGCCTGCCTTCAGTGACCACGAGCGGCGCACGATCCTGCCGATCCTGCTCTTCGTCCCGGTCCTCTTCCTCGCCGGCGTCGCCTTTGCCTATTTCGTCGTGATGCCGCCGGCGGTGAAGTTCCTGCTTGGCTTCAACGACACCCAGTTCAACGTCCAAGTCCGCGCCCGCGACTACTACAGCTTCTTCTCGACCACGCTGCTGGCGGGTGGCATCGTCTTCCAGCTGCCACTGGCGATCCTCGCAGTCACCCGGCTCGGCATCGTCAGCGTCCAGCAGCTCTCGCGCAACCGCCGCTACGCCTACCTGATCATCGCCGTGATCGCCGCCGCATTGCCCGGGATCGACCCGATCTCGATGCTGATCGAGATGGTTCCTCTGCTTGTGCTGTTCGAGTTGAGTATCTTGATTGCTCGTGCTTTCGGTACGCCGAAGGCGGCGGGAGGAATGGCAAAGCCCTCAACCCAGGAGCGCTGATTCGAGTTGGCGGAAAACGGCGAGCGACGGATGCTGTTCGACATCCGTGGGCGACGGAAGCACGTCGTCCGGGTCGTCTACGCGATCCTCGCGCTGCTGATGGGCGCCAGCCTCTTCCTCGTCGTCGGCCCCTTCAGCCTCGGCAGCCTGGGAGGCAGCGGCAGCTCCACCAGCGCCGGCAAGGTCCTCCAGGAACAGGCCGAACGGACCGAAGAGAAACTGCGGCGGAATCCCGAAGACGAAGCTCTGCTGCTCGCCCTGACCCGCGCTCGCATCGGGGCCGGCAACGCCCTGACCGAAGTGAACTCGGAAACCGGGTTGACCAGCTTCACCCCGGAAGGGCGGCAGGAACTCGAACGTGGAATCGAATCCTGGGATAGCTACCTGAAGCAGGCCAAGGAACCGAAGGCTTCCACTGCCCTGCTGGTATCGAGCAGCTACTTCGGCCTAGCCGAATCGGCGCCGAGCTTCGAAGAAGCGGTCGAGAACGTCGACGGCGCCGCCAAAACGCAACGCATCGCGGCCGAAGCGCAGCCGACGGTCAACTCGCTGACCACCCTTGCCATCTACGAGTATTACTCGGGCAACTTCACCGCCGGCGACAAGGCCGTCAAGGAAGCCGAAAGCAAAGCCCCGAGCAAGGCCGAAGCCAAGGAAATCGGCAAACAGATGGCGGAATTCCGCCAGCGCGGCAAAGCCTTCGAAGCCCAGAAGAAAGAAGTCGCCAAAGAAGAAAAGAAACTGGGCAAAGAACGCCTGCAGAACCCCCTCGGCGGCCTCTCCGGCGGCACGGGCTCCCTTGGTGAATAGGGTCCCCCGGCAATCCCGAGTTCATGGGCCGCGAAGGACTCGAACCTTCAACCTTGAGCTTAAGAGGCTCCTGCTCTAACCAGTTGAGCTAGCGGCCCGGGGGGCTGGCAATTATAAGAAGATTGAGCCGTTAGCGGACGGTGCAGGCCTTTTCGACGCTGCCGTCGATGATCGTGCCCTCGGCGAAGGTGAAGCGGCCGTGAGTGCGGAAGATGCCGTCGCCGCAGCGAGCGGTGACGTAGCTGCGCTCCTTGCCGCCGAAGCGGTAGCGCTTGCCGATCGAGGCGTCGATGTGGATCAGCGATCCATGGCCGCCGGCGATCGGCGGCAGATCGACGGTGGCGCGGTAGCGGTAGCGGCCGGGCCGTTTTTCGATTGGGATCGTGATCACGAAGTTCTGCACCGCGGGAACGGAGATGCGCGCATGCATGATCACGGTTGGCTTGCCCGCCAGCCGCGGGCCGTTGAAGAAGGTCAGCAGTGAGCTGGCGAGGACCGGGGGCTGGCCTTCGCGAGCGATCATCGCGCTGGCGTGCCCGGCGCCGACGATGGCGTTGGGACAGCGGTTACGAGCCTCCACGGGAGTAGCTTCCTCCAGCGCTGCGGGTCGGCAGACGGGGAGCCCCGCGGTCGTCAGCCTGCCGTCGCGATCGAAGTCGAGAATCAGCTGCTGCAAGGCGGCGGGAACGCTGCCGTCGACCGCCTTCAGGTCGGCGCGCCCTTTGAACTCGATCGGCGCGTAGGTGCTGCGGGGCAGGCTGTGCGGCGTGAAGCCCCCGTCCGCGGTGAGCACGAGGTTGCCGACCTTGACCAGCGCGGCGTTGGCCGCGCCCGCGAAGAGGACGCAGCAGAGCAAGGCCCCAGCTGCCAAAAGCCGCTTCAAGTTCTCCTCCAGAACCAGGCTAGCGCGCCGTTCAAGCCGGCCGTTGAAACGATCCTTAACACAGTCTTCTGCAACATTCGCCCCCCCCCGGCCGCCGGGACCGCCAAACTACGGGTGTGCCTGTGAGGAGGAGCAGGGGGCGGAGCGATGACGCGCGCGCTGAGCGGGGGGATGAGAAGCGCCCGCCGCTGATGCTGCGCCATCCACGCCGCGCGTTGGCGGTCGCCGCCCTCCTGATCGCGCTGCTCGCGTCCTTCGGCTTCAGCCTCGAGGACCGGCTCAGCCCGAGCACGATCGACATCGGCGGCACCTCGGTCCACGAGGCGAACGGGATGCTGAGCAGGTACTTCGGCGACTCGGCTCCCTTCGTGGTCTTCCTGCAGGGCCCGCCGGCCGCGATCGACCGGCAGGGGCCCGAGCTGGTCCGCGTGCTCCGCGAGGACCCGAAGGTGACGACGCTCTCACCCTGGGATCGCGGCAGTGTGGGACAGCTGCGCCCGAAGCCGCGCCGCGCCTTCATCCTCGTCGACTTCCACGTCGACTCCAACGCGGCGGTCGACGACAAGGTGCCGCTGCTCAACCGCATCCTCGAAGACAAGCTCCATGCCCCGGTGCGCGGTACGCAGACCGGCTTCGCCACGCTTTCGAGGTCGATCGAGGACGAATCGATCTCCAGCACCGAGCGCGCCGAGCTGATCGCCCTGCCGATTCTCCTGATCGTCCTCTTGCTCGTCTTCCGCTCTCCGATCGCCGCCGCGATCCCGCTCGGATTTGGCGCGATCGCGGTGCTCACGTCCCGTGGCCTGCTTTCGATCCTCACCAACTTCTTCGAAGTCAGCGCCCTCGCCCTGGTGGTCTGCTCGATGATGGGCCTTGCGCTCGGAGTCGATTACGCCCTTCTGCTGGTCTCCCGCTTTCGCGAGGAGCTGGCGAAAGGCGCCGACCCCGTGGACGCTGCCTGGGAGACCCGCCGCACCGCCGGGCGAACGACGGTCTTCGCCGGCAGCACCCTGGTCCTCTCGATGGTCGTGGCGCTCTTCGTCGTGCCAGGCGCACTGCTCGCCTCCCTCGCCGGGACCCTCGCCCTGGTCGTCCTCCTGACTGTCCTCGTCGCCACCCTGCTGGGGCCGCCGGTCCTGGTCCTGGCCGGCGCCAACATCGACCGTTGGCGGATCGGTTCAGCCCCGAACGGCGAACGCTCGCGGCTGATGACGATCGTCTCCGCGGCTCTGAAGCGGCCCGTGCCGGTGTCGATAGCGATCGGCGCCGTCGTGCTCCTGCTCGCCGCACCCGCACTTGCGCTGAAGACCGGCCCCTTCAGCATCGGGCAGCTGCCAAAAGACAACTCGGCACGCAAGGACGCAGAACTGATCCAAAGCTCTGCCGGAGGGGGCTTCGAAGCCCCCTTTGTGGTCGTCGCCGCAACGCGGACGGGAACCATCACCGACGACGACAACCTCGCGGCTCTGAGTCGCTGGCAGCGCCGCATCGCCCGCACGCCGGGCGTGCAGAGCGTGGTCGGCCCGTCCCAGGTGTCGCGATCGGTGAAACCGCTGCAGAAAGGCCTCGCGGGCCTCCTTGCCTCAAACGACAAAGTGGGGCCGCTGTCGAACCTGACCAGGGTGGGCGATGGCATGGAACGCATCGCGGACGGCGTCGCGGCGATCCGCGGTGGCCTCTCGCGGGCGACCTTCGGCGCCGCGATCTTGGCTGACGGCTCCGGCAGGGCCGAAGAAGGTGCGATCCAGATCGCCAGTGGCATCGGCCAGGCAGCCGCCGGCAGCCAGGAAGCGATCGACGCAATCGACGAAGTGGCGAAAGGGAACAAGGAACTGGCCAAGGCAAACGAAAGGGCGGCACTCGGCGGCCTGCAGATCAAGTTCGGCAGCCACGACCTGGTCCCCAACTTCAATGTCAACGGCCTGCCGCGGGCGAACAGGCTGAAGCGCTCGCTCGACAAAGCCTCGACCGCGACCGTCCCGCAGATCCAGGCCACCGCTCAGGCCAGCGACGAAAAGACGAAAGCCGCGCTGCAGCAGGTCGAAGGCATGACCGTCGGCAAGTCCGACCCGAACTATGCGGCGGCCCTGGACGCTCTCCGCCAGGCTTCCAGCACGGCCGCAACACTGCCGGCCGAACTCGCCCCACTGCAGGAAAGTCTCGTCGACGACGCCCACGAAGCCCAGGAAATCAAGTTCTGGATCGAAAGCACGCTCGTCCAGATGAAGCAGCTGGCCGCCGCTTCGAAACGGCTCTACGACGGACTGAACACAATCAAAACGGGCAGCAAGAAACTCGCGACCGGCACAGCCGAACTCGACCGCGAAGTGACGAAGGAATTCGGTCAGCTCGGCTCCTTCGAGGCAGGCGCCAACGAACTGGTCTCCGGCCTGGCTCGCCTCACCGGCGGCACGACTCAGCTCGAACAGCGGCTTGGCGAATTCTATTCCCGCTCTTACCCGGTTCAGAGCGGCGCCCGGCGGATCGCGGTGCGGGTGCAATCCCAGAGCGAGACCATCAACCGCCGCGTCGACAACATCCGCAACGTCACGCCAGGGATCTTCGACTCCGGCTACTTCGTCCTCTCCGCCCTCGACGGCACCCAGGGCCGCCTGCACGAACGCGCTTCCGAAGCGGTCGACCTGGAGCACGGCGGCCAGGCCGCCACCCTGTTGGTGATTCCCGATGATCCGCTCAACACGCCAGGCTCGATCGCCCTCAACAAGCGCCTGGACGACGACGCGGCCGCCTTGGGCAAGGAAGCGAACCTGAAGACCGGCGTCGCCGGCAGCCCGGCGACCCTCAACACCTTCAGTCGCGTCACCAGGGACCGCATCCCGATGGTGATTGCGGCGATCACCCTGGCGACCTTCCTCGTCCTTGTCCTCGTCCTGCGATCGCTGCCGCTGGCCGCGATCGCGATCGGGCTCAACATGGCGTCGGTCGGCGTCGCCTTCGGTGTCTTGATGCTGTTGACCAACGTCCCCGACGGCTGGCCGCTTGGCGGCCGCACCTACGTGGACGCGGTCGGGACGGTGATGATCTTCGGCGTCGTCTTTGGGCTCTCGATCGACTACGCGGTCTTCCTGCTCGTGCGCATGCGCGAGCATTACGACAAACACGGCGACAACGCCGCCGCGATCGAGTTCGGGCTGGAGAAGACCGCGCGGGTGATCACCGGCGCCGCCGTGATCATGATGGCCGTCTTCATCGCCTTCGCCGGCGCGCCGATCGCGACGGTCAGCCAGCTCGGGGTTGGCCTCACCGTCGCGGTCATCCTCGACGCCACCGTCGTGCGCATCGTCCTGCTGCCAGCCCTGATGCTGCTGGTCGGCGACAAGGTCTGGTGGCTGCCACGCCCGCTGGAGCGGGTGCTGCCGCGGCTCAACGTCTGAGTTGCAAGCCCAAAGTAGCGCGTTGAATTCCAGTTAAGTCCCTGCTTGGCACGACGGTGGCGGCGGGTCGCTCGGATACGATTCTGCAGCCGTTCCACCGGATCGGAGGCCGGGGAACCGCAAGCGACGATCCGTGGCTGCCAACTCTTCAGGCGAGGACAAAAGCTCGGCGCAAAGCCGGGGGGTCACCCCCGCCCGGATTGCGGTCATCGCCGTACTCGGAATTGCCGTGGTCGCGCTCGGCTACGTGATCTTCAGCGGCAGTGGCGAACACAAGTACAACCTTCTCTTCCAGAACGCCAGCCAGCTGGTCCCCGACAACCAGGTGCTGATCGGCGGCCAACCGGTTGGCTCGGTTGAAAGCATCGAGCTGACCGACGACAACCTGGCCAAGGTCGTGGTCAGCGTCAGCCAGGAGCTGCACGAGGGCACGACGGCGACGATCCGCGCGACCTCGCTCTCCGGCGTCGCCAACCACTACGTCTCGATCAGCCCCGGCCCGAACAGCAACCCGTCGCTTGGAAACGACGGCACCCTGGGCCTGGCCTCAACCACGACCCCAGTCGACATCGACCAGCTCTTCAACACCTTCCCGGCGCCGGTGCGGCGCGGGCTCGCCCAGTTCATCGAAGGCAACGCGCAGTGGTACGCGGGTCGCGGCAAGGACGGCACCGCCAACGACACCTTCAAATACATCGGGGTCGGCTTCAACCGGGCCGGCGCCTTCGCCCATGACCTCAACGCCGACGAAAAGCTCTTCGCTCGTTTCCTGGTCAGCTCGAGCAAACTCGGCACGGCGGTCGCCGAACGCGGCGGGGAGCTCTCCAGCGCGATCGGCAATGCCAACGCAGCTTTCAACGCGATCGCGAGCCAGAACGCCGCCCTCAGCACCAGCCTGAGCCTGCTGCCTCCGACCTTCAGGCAGGCCAACACGACCTTCGTCAACCTGCGCGCGGCCCTCGACGACGTCGAACCGCTGATCAACACCTCGCGGACGGCGACCAAAGACCTGGCTCCCTTCCTCGCCGAACTGCGCCCGGTGCTCTCCAAGGCGGTCCCCGTCTTCAAGAACCTGCGCCTCACCGTGCGGCGCAAGGGCTCTGCCAACGACACGGCCGAACTGCTGGGTGTGCTGCCGGCGGTGCAGCAGCGCGCCTCGAAGGCGTTCCCGCACTCCGAAGAAGCGATCGCGGCCTTCCAGCCCAACCTCAACTTCATTCGCGCCTACACGCCGGACCTCTTCAACGGCTTTGCCCGGCTGGGTCAGGTCAGCGCGCCCTACGACGGCAACGGCCATTACGTGCGCAGCAGCTTCAGCGACCTCAACATCTTCAACTACAACAGCGGCAGCCGCGTTCTGGAACCGATCAAACCCTCCGAACAGTACGACGCGTTCGGCGCCTCCGCGGGCGTCAAGCGTCCCTGCCCCGGCGGCGCCAGCCAACCGGCCGCCGATGGCTCCAGCCCCTTCGTCGAACCGCCGTTCAGCGGCTCCGGCGTGACCACCGACGACTGCAATCCGGCCGACGCGCCACCCGGCCCATGAGAAGGGCACTCGTCATAGGCGCGCTGGTCGCGGCGGTCATCGTCGCGATCGTGCTGATCTCCTCCGGCGGCAGCGGCGGCAACGACTACGTCGTGCGGGCGATCTTCGACAGCGGTGGATTCATGGTCAAAGGCGAGCAGGTTCGGGTCGCCGGCGCCAACGTCGGCGAGATCGAATCGGTCGGGGTCACCTTGCCGGGCGAGATCGACAGCTACGAAAACGGCAAGGAACAGGCGCTCGACGGCAAGGCCGTGATCGTGATGAACATCACCGACGCCGGCTTCCAGGACTTCCGCAGCGACGCCAGCTGCCAGATCCGCCCGCAGTCGCTGATCGGAGAGAAGTTCGTCGACTGCCGTCCGACCCTGCCACGGGCGCCGGGGTCGCAGCCGGCGCCGCCGCTGAAGGAGATTCCCGAAGACCAGCCCGGCGCCGGGCAGCTGCTGTTGCCGCTGGAGAACAACAGCACCAGCGTCGACCCGGACCTGATCAACGACATCAACAAACTGCCCTACGCGCAGCGCTTCCGCCTGATCTTCAACGAACTCGGCGCCGGCCTGGCCGGCCGCGGGGAGGACATCGAGGCGGTGGTCAAGCGCGCCAACCCGGCGCTGCGCGACGTCGATCGCCTGCTCGGCATCCTCGACGCACAGCGCGATCAGTTGACCCGACTCGCGGCCGACTCCGAGCAGATCCTCGAGCCGCTCTCGCGCGAACGCGCCCACGTCGCCGGCTTCTTCACCAACTCCGGCGCAGCGGCACAGGCCACCACCGAGCGGGGCGAAGACCTTGAAGCCTCGCTGCAGAAGTTCCCCGCCTTCCTGCGCGAGTTCCGCCTCACGATGCGCAGCCTGCAGGGCTTCTCCGATGCGGCCACCCCGACCTTCGCGGCCCTCGGCAAAGCGGCGCCCGGGTTCACCGAAGCGACCCGCCTGCTGACGCCGTTCTCGGCCGCCTCGACGGTGGCGCTGAAGTCACTTGGGACGACCGGTGAAGAAGCGGGCCCGACGCTGCGTGCGGCCGACCCGATCGTGCGCAAGACGACGGCGCTGGCCCGCACCGGGGTCAGCCCGACGACGAACCTGGCGAAGTTCCTCGCCAGCACCGAGGAAACGAAGGGCTTCGACGGGCTTGTTGACCTGATTTACAACACAACGGCGGCCACGAACGGCTTTGATCAATACGGCCACTTCACGCGCATCCTGGTCACCCTCACTAACTGCCTCGAATATGGGCTCGAAGAAAGCGGTTGCTCGGCGCAGTTCACCGGGACAAACGCGGGTGACTCGTCAGTCTCCACGGCGCAGCTGTACCGCCTGCTCCAAGAGGAGCAGGCGCGGGAAGCAGGTGAGGCGGGCGGCACACTGGCGCTGCCGAAGGCTCCGGGTGCCGGCCTTGCCCCATCCACGCCACTTACGCGCGAAGCTCCTGAAATCGCACAGGGCCGACAGCTCGAAGGGAAGAGCGCTCTGGCGGGGCCACGACAACGTGCCCTTCTCGACTACCTCCTCGGCCCATGAGAAATCGCAGCGGCATACAGGGAGTCGCGAGCAGCCCGGTGATCGTCGGGGCGGTGACCGTGCTGGTCATCATCGTCGCCGTCTTCCTCGCCTACAACGCCAACAACGGCCTGCCCTTCGTCTCCACCTACAACTTGAAGGCCCGGGTGCCCAACGCAAACGCGCTGGTCAAGGGCAACGAGGTGCGGATCGGCGGCGCCCGCGTCGGTGTCGTCAAGTCCGTGGTCCCGGTGCAGACCGGCAATGGCCAGGTCGCGGCCGAACTCAGCCTCAGCCTCGACAAGAACGTCGAACCGCTGCCGGACAACTCGCTGATGATCATCCGGCCCAAATCCCCACTCGGCCTCAAGTACCTGCAGATCGTTCCCGGCGACTCAAGGGAAGGCTACGCAGCCGGCGAAACGATCCCAGTCAGGGCGGCGCGGCCGGAACCGGTCGACATCGACCAGTTCTTCGACATGTTCGACGAGCGCACGCGGCAGGCGATCCAGCGCAACCTGGCGGGCTTCGGCAACGCGCTGGCGGGCCGCGGGCCGCAGATCAACAACGCCTTCATCGCCCTCCGCATGCTGGCCGAAGACAGCCAGCCGACGCTGGCTAACCTGGTTGCGCCGAGCACCGGCTTCGGCGAATTCTGGCGCGCCCTCGAGGCGCTCTCGGCGACCGTGGCGCCGGTGGCCGAGGAACAGGCGAGCATGTTCGCCGCCCTCGACCGCACCTTCGCCGCCTTCGCGCGCGTATCGCGCCCCTACATCCAGGAAACGATCTCCAAGGGACCCGAGACGCTCGACACGGTCACCGCGGACCTGCCCGCCCTGCGCCCCTTCCTCCATGATTCGGAACGCTTCTTCGCCGCGCTGCGGCCGGGGGCGAAGGTGCTGGGAGAAACCTCGCCGACGATCGCGGCCGCGCTTCGCGCCGGCATCCCGGCGCTGAACCGCTCACCCAGCCTCAACGCCCAGCTGCCGCCCACGGCCGATGCGCTGCTTGCCTTCCAGCAGTCGACAGGCGTTTTCAATGGCCTCGACCTGCTGATCGACACCAACAACGTGCTCGGTCCGGCGATCCGCTTCATCGCCCCCGCACAGACCACTTGCAACTACCTCACCATCGCCTTCCGCAATCTTTCCAACTCATCCAGCGAAGACAACGGACTGGGCGGTTGGTTCAATGCGATCTCCTTCCAGTCTCCTGAAGGGCCGAACAGCGAGGGCGGCCAAGCCTCGGCACCGGCCAACGGCGGCTCGACCAACCGGTTCAACCACCTCCACTCAAATCCCTACCCCAATACAGCGTCTCCGGGTCAGCCAAAAGAGTGTGAAGCTGGCAACGAGCGTTACGAAACCGGCATCACCCGAATCGGCAACACGCCGCGCAACGACGGCATCGTCACATCCGGCCAGACCAAGAAGCAGCGCGGGGAAGAGGAAAAGTAATGGGTCGGCTGCCGGAGAGAGACATGCGGGCGGGGGCGACCGACAGTCGCTTCAAGTGGCGGCCGAGCAACGCCCTGATTGCGGTGATCTTCCTGCTCATCTTCACGGTCGGGCCCTACCTTGCCTTCACCGGCCACGTGCCCTTCACCAGCTACGGCTACGAGCTCAAGGCGACCTTCGGCAACGGAGCCAACATCTCCACCAACTCGCCGGTTCGGATCGCCGGCGTCGACGTCGGCCGCGTGATCGCCACCGAACGCGATGGCGACGCGACGACCGTTACCTTCACGGTCGAAGGCAAAGGCCGGCCGATCCACGAGGATGCCTTCGCCGCGATCCGGCCGCGGATCTTCCTCGAGGGCAACTTCTTCATCGATCTCTCGCCCGGCAGCCCCAGCGCAGCCGAGCTGGACAGCGACGCGACGATCCCGGTCAGCCGCACGTCCACCTGGGTGCAGATCGATGAGGTCCTCACCGCGCTGCAGGCGCCGGTACGAGCCGACCTCAGTCACCTGCTGGAGAGCTACGGCACGGCGCTGACCCATAAGCCGACCGCAGCCGAAGACGCCGGCCAGCTGCCCGAGGTGCACGGCAAGAGCGGCGCCGAGGGGCTCAACGGAGGCTTCCGCTACGGCGGCGACGCCGGTCGCTACAGCGCCCAGGTCACCAACGCGCTGCTCGGCACTCAGCCGCACGACCTTTCGCGGCTGATCGCCGGCACCGGTCGCACCTTTGCGGCGCTCGCCCAGAACGAGGAAGACCTGAAGGGGCTGATCGTCAACTTCGACGTCTTCACCGGCGCGCTCGCTTCCCAGTCGGCCAATCTCTCGACCACGATCCATCGTCTGGCGCCGACGCTGAAGGAATTCCACGGTTCGCTGGTCAGTCTCAACCAGGCGCTGCCGCCGCTGCGGGCCTGGGCGATCGAGCTGAACCCGGCAGTCGCCGAGCTGCCCGACTTGATCAGCGCCGGCCGCCCCTGGATCAAGCAGGCCCGGCCGCTGCTCTCCGGCAAGGAGGCCGGCGGGACCGCGAAGCTGCTGCGCGAAGCGACCCCGGGGCTCGCCGGCGCCGCTCAGGCGGGCAAGGCGATCGCCTTGCCCCAGCTCAACCGAATCAGCCTTTGCACGACCAAGGTCATCGTCCCGACCGGCAATCAGACGATCGAAGACCAGTTCAGCACCGGCGGCCCCAACTATCGTGAGTTCCTCTACGCCCTCACCGACTTCGCCGGCTGGGGGCAGAACTTCGACGGCAATGGACCCTTCGTGCGGGTGCAGCCCGGCGGTGGTGATCAATTGGTCGAACTGAAGAACCCGGAAGGGAACCTGACTACGGACCAACGAACCTTCGCCCACACGATCGCTCCCCCGATCGGCACACAGCCACGGCTCGGTGGCCGCCCGCCAAAGAAGCCCGACGTGCGCTGCGATAGCAATCCAGTGCCGAACGTAAATGGCCATCTTGGCCAGGTCGGCGCCCCAACTCCGGCGGCGGTGAGCCCATGAGTCGTTGGTCGCATTTCCGCTCTTCCCTTTCCCGCCAGTCCCGGGGGCGCAGCAAGGACACGATCGCGATCGTCATCCTCGCTGCCGCAGGGGTCGTGATGACGCTCTGGATCTTCACCCAGCAGAAAGCCTCGCTGCCGGCCTGGGTCCCGGCCGTCGGCGAAGAGTTCGCCCACGTCACGGGGGAGTTCACTACCGCTCAAGCGGTGACCCCGGGCCAGGGCCAGGCCGTCGACATCGCCGGCATCCAGGTCGGCAAGGTCACCTCGGTCGACCTCGAAGATGGCCACGCGGTCGTTGGGATGGACATCGAACCGAAGTACATGGACCTGATCCATCCCGACGCGAGCCTGCTGCTGCGGCCGAAAACGAACCTCAACGACATGGTCGTCGAGGTAGATCCCGGCAATGCCAAGGGCCATATCGAGGATGGCTACAACTTCCCGCTCTCGCGCACGGAACCGAACGTCAACCTCGACGCTTTCCTCGCCACCCTCGACGCCGACACGCGCCAGTACATCCAGCTGCTCGTCGCCGGCGGCGCCCAGGGAATCGGCGGCCGCGGCCGCCAGCTCGGCAACGCCCTCCGTCGCCTGCAGCCCTTCGCCCATTACATTGCCGACCTCAACAAAGCCGTGGCCACGCGCCGCGTCGCGCTCGCCCGGGTGATCCACGACTTCGGGCTGCTGACCACCGAACTGGGCCGTCACGACGCCGAGATCGAACGCTGGGTCACGGCCTCCAAGGGGGCGCTCGGCAACTTCGCCAACCAGCAGAGCTCGATCCAGGAAATCCTCACCGAATTCCCCTCGACGCTGACCACGGCGGAATCGGCCTTCGCCAGCGCCAACCGCTTCTCGCAAGCGGCGCGCCCGGCGCTGCTCGGCCTGATCCCGCAGGCGCAGGCGCTGAAGCCGGCGCTGAAGGCCAACGAGCGGCTCTTCGAGCAGACCACCGTGCCGATCCGCGATCAGATCCGGCCCTTCACGCGTCAAATTCGCCCTGTCCTCACCCACGCCAAGCAGGGCTCCGCCCAGTTCAGCAAGACGGTGCGCGGCTTCGGCAACTCGCTCGCCGCCTTCAACAGCTTCCTCAACGAGCTCGCCTACAAGCCAAAGGGCTCACGACAGAGCTACCTCTTCTACCTGCCGTGGCTCAACCATGACGTAAACGCCAGCTTCAACCTCGATGACCCTGCCGGTCCGATTGGTAGGGGACTGACACTTATCTCCTGCAACGGCACCTCGCTCGCCTATCCGTTCGCCAGCGCCAGGCCCTATGTCCAGGCGCTGCTAAGAGGCGGAAACATTCCGCGCGCCGACCAACTGCCGGTTGTTCCGGAGGATCCCTCATTCCCCGGCCACGGGTGCGGACCCGGAGCAGAATGAGTAAGCGCGCCCCCAGCACAACCCAGCTCCTCGTGATCGCCGGCTTCGCGCTGTCCTGCTTCGGCATCCTGCTCTTCCTCTGGATCACCTTCGGCGGGCCGACCCCATTCAAGGCGAAGCCCTACGAGATCAACGTGCCCTTCAAGGAGGCGACCCAGCTCGCCCAGCAGTCCGACGTGCGGATCTCCGGCGTCTCGGTCGGCAAGGTGCAGGACATCGTCCTGGCGCCCGACGGCGAACAGGCGATGGCCAAGGTCGACATCGACGACAAGTACGGGCCACTGCCGGCAAACACCCGCGCCGTGTTGCGCACGAAGACGCTGCTCGGCGAGACCTACATCGAGCTCACCCCGGGCGACCGCGACGGCCCTAAGCTTGCCGACGGCGGCATCCTTCCCCGTGCCCAGATCGCCGAATCGGTGCAGCTCGACGAGATCTTCCGCACCTTCAACGCAAAAACCCGTGCCGCCTTCCAGAGCTGGCAGCAGGAAGCTGCCCTGTCGATCGAGGGGCAGGGGGCAAGCCTCTCCTACGCCTTCGGCGAGCTCGAACCCACGTTCACCCAGTTCGATCGCCTCTTTCGCGTCCTCGACAGCCAGCGCCTCGCGGTCAAGACGCTCTTCCGCAACGGCGCCACCTCGCTGCGCGCTCTGCGCGGCCGCCAGGGAGAGCTCGCCGCCCTGATCCAGAGCTCGAACGCGGTTTTCAGCACCACCGCCGCTCGCGACCGCGAGATCGAAGCGCTCTTCCGCGCCTTCCCCACCTTCCAGGACGAGTCAAGGCTGACGCTCGAGCGCCTGAAGAGCTTCTCGGTCAACGCCGACCCGGTGATGAAGCAGCTCGTTCCGGTCGCCGAACAGCTCTCGCCGACCCTGATCGCCTTCTCCAGGTTTGCGCCGGAAGCGAAGGGCTTCTTCGAAGGGCTCGAACCCGTCATCGACCGCGCCCCTACCGGCTTCCCCGCCGTGCGCAAGCTCTTCCGGGACGAGTTTCCGCCGCTGCTGCGCGCCATCGATCCGTTCCTGCGCAACCTCAACCCTGTCCTCACCGGTCTCGGCCTCTACAAGCATGAGCTGACCGCGACGATGGGCAATATCGCCTCGATGACCAATGCCGAATTGGTAGACGAAAATGCTGCGGGTGAGAAGCTCCACTACCTGCGCGCTATGGGTCCCTTCACCCCGGAATCACTGGCCACCTATCCCAGCCGCACGACCATCGGGCGATCAAACGCCTATCCGCAGCCTTTGGCGACGAAAAGTCTCGCCACCGGATTCCCGAGCTTCGACACTCGCGGCTGCACATCGGGCGTGACAGCAACTCTCGATCCCGAAACCTACAAAAATCCGGTGTTCGCGGAACGCTCCAAACAGGCGAACAAGACACCCGAAGAGAACGAAAAATTCTCTAAGTCCTTCTTCGATGCGCTGAAAAAGTACGCCTTCGCCGAACAAACCGACTCGGCGTTGGTCCCGGCGCCTGGCTGCTATCAACAGGCGCCCTTCAACCCGATCGGCAGAAGCGGCCCGTCGACGACCTACCAGCACACGTTCGAACAGAGCGAATAGCTCTCGCGGCGCTAACTCTCGGTTTGCGAGATCGCAGAAGTGGTTGGAGCCTGTCCGGAGGCTGCCGGTTTTTATCCCGCAGTAAGAAAACGTTGTCATCAACGATCGCTGATCGGGTTAAATGGCCCGTGAGGATTCGTACTCTCTGGCTACGATCATCTGCGATTCCGACGATGATCCTAGTCGGGGGATCTTGGTGCATCTGCCCATCAATCACTACGCTCGCAAGTCCATGCTTAATCACGACTGACGTTGGAGCGCATACCTGACCGATGCTCCCGTCTGCTTCTTTGCTCACGATGCACAAAAAGCCGTCTCCTGGAATGACCCAAAATCCCCGCTGAGATCGAATTGGTATGCGCTGGGCAAAGGCAAAATTTATACCATAGGTTGAGGCGGGTATCACCGCTCTAACATCTGCGGGCAGCCCCTCCGGCGCGGTATCGAGAAGCGAAAAGCTACGACGAAGCTTTGTTTCGACATGCTGCACGATTGGGAGATGCATAGAAATAGCATCCCTACCAGAGGGAGGGTGTTCAGTTAGGACCGGCCATTCCTGGGAGGATCCGCAACCTGCGAAAATCGCAAAAGTCACCAGGCCGACGCTAATGCGCCAGCCCGGTGACTTTTGAGGGGAGTCCACCTTGCCCTTAATGTAAAAGAGGGGTAGCGCTATCCACAGGTGATGCAGGTCTGCGTCCCACTTACATGAGCCCCTGATCCAGTTGTGTTGTTCCGAAGGACGCCCCGTCGCCAAACCCCATCCTCGGCGAACCACTTTACTCCGGTGTAGTTATTCGAACCGGGGGTACATAGCCAGCTAGAGCTCACGTCGCCTTTATTGTTCAGGACACTGACACAAGCACTGTGCTCGTAGCTCTGCCCCGATACGGCCCAAAGATAGCCCCCGAGATTAGCTGCACACTTATCCCCAGCTTGACCGTACGGCGCCACCCACGAGTAGCTGCAAATTGACATGTTGCCTTGGACGTCTGCCTGGGCCCTAGTCAAAGGCCCGGTCGAAAGCCAGACGGTGGCGAGAAGCGCCAGAATTGCCGAAGCGATCAGCCTATACCTCCGAAAGTGGCTAGGAACGTGACCCGAAACGTCGGTAAGTTGATTCAACTGAATTCCTTTCAGTAGAGGGAGCTTTGACCCTCTCTGATATGAGTTACTGAAACGCATTGCGATCTGGCAATTCTCCGCCGTTGAAACTTGACGATGTCAAGTCGCAGGGTTGAACAAGACTTCAGTTTTGGCTGGACTTGCCAAGTCGTCTAGGGCGAGCGCTGTTTCGATCTCGGAGGCGCAGGCAGAAAGCGGCCGCCCGACCCGGTCTTCTACTGACTTCAGCCTGTTCAAAACGGTTTGACGGCTGACTTTCAGCGCAGCTGCCGTCGAGGCACCATTGCGATTCGCGGCAAAATAAGCACGGAGAGTGAGTCGAAGGGTTACGCCGCCATCGGATGCACCGGATAGCGGCGCAAGGTAGAGGTCACGAAGCGACGCTGACAGCAGCTCATCTCGCGCTATTGAGGCGAGGGTGGCAACGTTCGCATAGCGGATGAGGCTGCCGGGACGACGCGCGGCGATAGCGAATGCCGCTTCGGCTTGGTGATAGGTACGACGCCAGCCAGCTAAGCCGCAAGCAGCCTCGCCAATAGCCAGAGTAACTCGTTCCGGCCAGTGAGAGGCTACGAGCTCTTCGATCTGGCCGATATCAGGTTGCTCTCTGCGCCCGAGCCACGCCCAGACCGTGTGGTTGCCATTACGGACAAGGAACGCAACGCAGTCGAGGGCATTGGCCAGCCCCGTGACCACACTCAAAGCGCCGGGACCACCCGCGATCGCCGCAATGTGACAGACATCAAAGTCATACCGCAGCTCGCTGGTGTCGAGAGCTTCACCTGCGAGCAATCCCTTTACAATCGCGAGCCGTCTCAGTGTAGGAGACACAACTCTTTCGCTTTCCAGCCTGTGCTCTTCACTGACGGCAGCAACTAGTCGGTCGAAAAGGACGCCTTGGATGCGCAGCAGATCAGAGAGCTTCACCCGCTCTACAAGGCCGGCTTCTTCCGCCTCTTTTGTCAAGAGGTCTTTAACGAGTGTGTCGCACGCTGCGTAGCGCCGCACAACGGCATCGACGGGCAAACCGTTGCGAGCAGCGAGCCTTGCCTGGCTGAGCAGCACCGCCGGGATCGGCCGCATATGCAGTTCGCTGCACTTGATCGCATCAAGCCCATAGGTGAGGCCTGCAGTTACGGCCCTTGGTAGGCCATCCACATATTCGGGATCGGTAATGCCAGCGCTGTCGGCGACCGATTTGATCCGATTGAGAAGATCGCGCTCGATTTCATCTCGCCGGGCTTCGAGCCGAGCGCAGATTGCCTGGCGGTCCTGCCGTAACGAGTGTAAGCCCACGCGCACCCTCCGCTACATCGCCTGCTCGGACAACTCAATCAGTCCAAAATAGGACTCTGTTCTCATGCCGACGCGGCACTGTAACAAGTTGATGGGCGACAATGAAAAAGAGTATTTTTCCGGTCTTCGGTGTGAGTCAGGATGCCATTCGGCGGCGGTGGATCCGCAAAAGGGCTTGGCGTTGGCAACTTCATCAGCCGGCCACCGCCAAGCCCCTGCCTATCTCATCGCGGCTTGACGGTCGAAACTGCAGGAATCACTGGCGATACCGACTTGATTGTCATGGGCACCCCCTTCTAGTTATCTGATTCAAGAATTCTTGATTAAAATAAGAAGATTAAAGCAATCAATAAGGATTGATGCGTAGCGCTCGCTTTGCATGTACTTTCCGGTCTAAACAGCGGGGCTGTACCGAATTGGCGAACTACCGGTACCGCCTCAAAGCGAGAGGAGCTACCGGGGCCCATGGCAAAGCAGCAGAAGAAGAAGGCAGACCGCAAGAAGAGCGATGAACTAGTCGATCAGAAGCTCATCGCCGGTCTTGGGCACCCACTGAGAGTGCGCTGCCTCGCCCTTCTATGCGACAAAACGTGGAGTCCTCGCCAACTCTCGGATGAGCTCTGTGAGGGGCTAAGCCAAGTCTCCTACCACATCAAAGTGCTTCGGGAAACAGGCTTGATCGAGCCGGCAGGTACGCGCCCGGCTCGCGGAGCCACCGAGCACTTCTATCGCTCCGTTCACCCGCTCGTCATTCCTGAGGGTCTTTGGTCGAAGCTCCCCAAGGGTGCGCGGATGAAAATCGTGGGGGACGTGCTGAAGGACATCGATAATGACGTGACCGCGTCCGTCAAGGCCGGAACCTTTGACGGCCGCGAGGACTTTCATGTGAGCTGGACACCGATGCAGCTCGACGACAAGGGCTGCAAAGAGCTGGCAGCCAAGACCGATCGCTTTATGGAAGAGCTCCTAGAGGTCCAAGCCGAATCTTCAAAACGACTCGCAGAGGAGCCCGGCGAGGCAATCCCCACCTCCGCGGCGATACTGGTTTTCGGATCGGCCCGCGGCTCCGATGACGGCAGGAGAGCTTCAGCCCGCAAGCGCGGCTGAGCACGTTTTTGGCGCTAGGAGTTCGTTCGAAGGAGAGTGCATGCCGAGGTAGTCGGCTCACCCGGCATCGCCGAGTTGGCATCGGTAGATGACGGCTTGGCCTAGTCCTCAACTTGCGGTGATCGTCGCCTCTGTTTCGTCCGCAAAGGGCGGATTCACGATTCGCCACAGAGCGGCCGCTTGACTACCTTGCGCTGACCCGGTCTACCGCCGGCCCAGGTTCCACACTGAGATACATGGCTTCCGCTCCCACAGCCCACGTTCCGCCGCAGAACATTGAGGCGGAGGAATCGGTGCTGGGCGCGATGCTGGTCTCCGAGCCGACGCTGACGCGGGTGATCGACGAGGTCAAGCTCAACGCGGGCGACTTCTATCTGGAGAAGCACGCGGCGATCTTCACCTGTGCTCACGATCTCTACGCGGCCTCCAAGCCGGTAGACGAGCTCAGCGTCACCGAGGCGCTGGTGCAGCGCAACCAGATCGAGGGGGCCGGTGGCAAGCACTACGTCTCCGAGCTGGCCGCCAAGGTCCCAGCCGCCGGCAACGCCAAGCACTACGCCGAGATCGTCCAGCAGAACTCGCTGCTCCGCCGCCTGCTCGGCGCCGGCCAGCAGATCCAAGGCTGGGTGCACGAGCGCGACGGCGAACCACGCGAGCTCTCCGAGCGGGCCGAGAAGCTGCTTTTCGACGTCGCCCACAAAGAGCAGGCGAGCGACTTCAAACTGCTCTCGGAGATCCTCCACCTCGAGGTCGACCGCCTCGAGAAGCTCTCCACTGGCGAGCTCGAGCTGACCGGCACCCCGTCCGGCTTCCGCGACATCGACTCGATCACCGGGGGATTCCAGCCGGGGAACTTGATCATCGTGGCTGCACGGCCGGCGATGGGGAAGTGCCAATCCGCACAAAGTCTGGTGTATGACCCTAGTACGGGCGCTCGCCGGCGGGTGGCAGAGCTCTTCGCGGCGCACACTCGAGGTGAGGAGGTGTGGGTTGCTTCTCTGGGTCCCGACCTGCAGATGAAGCCTGCAAAGGTCGCTGCGATAGAGAGCAATGGTCGTAAGAAGGTGTACCGGCTGACCACGCGCCTGGGCAGGTGGACCGAGGCCACCGCGAACCACCCCGTGCTGACCAGCTCCGGTTGGCGGGAGTTGGGCGATGTCGAACCGGCCATGAGGGTCGCCGTCCCGCGTCGCCTTCCTGGACCCAACAGGAGTGCCGAGCTTCCAGACGCGGAGGTTGTTTTGCTCGCCGCCCTCATCGCCGACGGATCGATCGGAGGTGGAACTCCGGCCTACTGCTACGGCTCAGATTCCGGTGTCGTCTCGGTAGTGGAGGAGGCCGCTCAGGAATATGGCGTTCGGTTCAAGCCGGCGCGGCGAGATGCCAAGGGGAGTTCGTATCTGACCTCGGGCAATCGACGAGGCGGAAATCCGGTCAGTCAAATGCTGTGTGGCCATGGGCTCATGGGTCTTCGCTCCGCGGAGAAGTTTGTCCCGGACGCAGTCTTCGGACTTGGCGACGATCAGATTGCCCGCTTTCTCGGCGTCATGTACGCCTGCGACGGGCACGTCTACTGCAGCGACCGCCTGGCGCAGATCGGCTACACGACGATCAGCGAGCGCTTGGCCCGAGACGTTCAGCATCTGCTGCTGCGCTTGGGCATCGTGGCGACGATCAGAACGTTGAAGCGCCCTGCCTATGACGGGACGGGAAAAGTTGCCCGGGAGGTCAGGATCACCGGGCAGGCCGGCATGCGGCGGTTCTGCGAGCTGATTGCCGTCCCCGGCAAGGAGGAGAAACAAGCCGAGGTCTTGGGGCGGATTGCTGTCTCACCACGGTCGACGAATACAGACACGTTGCCAGCCGAGATCTGGGACGATATTTTGCTTGCCAAGGGCGACCGTCCTTGGGCCGACGTCAGCGAGTCGACCGGTCGGCCGCGCAACCACAACTGGCACATCGGCGGGCGCTGTCCCTCACCGGGGTTGGTGGCGGAGCTCGCAACGGCGACTGCATCGCCGGCCCTCGAGGAGCTCTGCGACTCGGACATCTGGTGGGACGAAGTCGAGTCGGTCGAGTACGTGGGCGAAGAAGAGACTTACGACCTCGACGTCCCCGGGCTGCGCAATTTCGTCGCCGACGACATCATCGTCCACAACAGCGCCCTGGTCGCCAACATCGCCGAAAACGTGGCGGTCAAGCGGCAGCGGCCGGTTGCCTTCTTCTCGCTCGAGATGTCCGAGGTCGAGCTGGCCCAGCGCTTCATCGCCTGCCGGGCGCGGATCTCCGGCGACAAGCTGCGCAAGGGCCAGGTCTCCCAGAAGGACTGGCCGAAGGTGGTGCGGGCCTGCAACGAGCTGGAGGAAGCGCCACTCTGGTTTGACGACTCCTCTGACCTCGGCGTGCTCGACCTGCGGGCCAAGGCGCGTCGCCTGCACGCCCAGGAACAAGACAAGGGCGGGCTCGGGCTGATCATCGTCGACTACCTGCAGCTGATGCGCACCGACGATCCCCGCGCCAACCGGGTCGAGCAGGTGGGGCAGATCAGCCGCGGGCTGAAGATCCTCGCCCGCGAGCTGGAGGTGCCGGTGCTGGCTATCTCCCAGCTCTCACGCGCGCCCGAGCAGCGCCACCCGCCCAAGCCGATGCTCTCCGATCTGCGCGAATCCGGGAACCTCGAGCAGGACGCCGACGTCGTCGCCTTCCTCTTCCGCGAGGACTACTATCGCGACCCCGAAGACGAGCCCGACGGCCTCGCCGACCTGATCATCGCCAAGCATAGGAACGGGCCGATCGCCTCGCCGAAGCTGGTCTTCCTCGACCGCTTCCCCAAGTTCGCCGACTTCGCCGGCCAGGACCAGCCGATCGAGCAGCCCGCCGGCGAGGGCTCGCCGATCGACGACGTGGCGGCCGCGGGGCCGGAGTTCTAGATGGCGATCGCGCGCAGCGAACCCTTCCGCGAAGTCTCCTGCCCGCTCGGCGTCTGCGACGGCTCCGGCTGGATCCTCGGCCCCGAAGACGTGGCACGCGAATGCGAGTGTCGCGGCCAGCGCCTCAAACGCGGCCGCGTGCGCGGCGTCGCCTCGGTGATCCCGCCCCGCTACCGCGGCGTCTCCTTCGACCGCCCGCCGGTCTCCGACATGGCGCGGGACCTGCAGACCAAGGCCGCGGTCGGCGAGGTGCGAGGTTTCATCGACGCGCTCGAGGAGCGGCTCGGGGCGGGGCGGGGGCTCTGGCTGTTTGGCGACACCGGCACCGGCAAGACGACTCTGGCGATGCTCGTCTCCAAGGTGGCCCTGGAGTCGGGCCATTCCGTCGCGATCTACTCGCTGCCCAAGCTGCTCGCCCACATCCGCCGCACCTATGACTCCGAGCCCGGGGGCGATTCCTACCTCGCCTTCTTCGAGCGGCTCACCTCGGTCGACCTGCTCCACATTGATGATCTCGGAGCCGAGAAACGAAGCGACTGGGTGCTCGAGCAGCTCTACGCGCTGATCAACGAGCGCTATGAGGCGCAGCGCTCCGTACTCGTCACCACCAACCTTCCGCACGAGGAACTCGAGGAGCAGATCGGCAGCCGCACCGTCTCGCGTCTCAGCCAGATCTGCGACGAGGTGCCGCTCTTCGGCTCCGATCGCCGCTACGGCAAGGTCGCCTAGCCGACCGACAAGGCACAATGCTCCGGCGATGCCAGGGCTAGTGATAGTCGGCGCTCAGTGGGGCGACGAGGGCAAGGGCAAGGTCACCGACCTGCTTGCCGAGCGCGCCAGCGCGATCGTGCGCTTCCAGGGCGGCAACAACGCCGGCCACACGATCGTGCGCGACGGCGAGGAGTTCAAGTTCCACCTGATCCCCTCGGGGATCCTCTATCCGGACAAGGCCTGCGTGATCGGCAACGGCGTCGTGCTCGACCCGAGCGTCCTGCTCGGTGAGATCGACGGCCTGCGGCGCCGCGGCGTCGGCATGAACAACCTGAAGATCTCCGCCAACGCGCACCTGATCATGCCCTACCACGTGCTGCTCGACACGGCCGGAGAGGTGAAGCTGGGCAAGCTCTCGCTTGGCACCACCCGCCGCGGCATCGGCCCCTGTTACGCCGACAAGGCGCTGCGCCTCGGCATCCGCGTCCAGGACCTGCTCGACGAGAAGATCCTCCGCGCCAAGATCCGCACCGCGCTGGAGCCCAAGCAGCAGGCCCTGCGCGAACTCTCGGTGCAGCGGCGCAAGCTGCGCAAGGAGGCGGGCGAGGGCAGCGTCGCCGAGGGCGGGATCGAGGACGCGCCGGACCCCCGTCTCGACCTGCACACGATGACCGAGGAGCACGTCAACTACGGCCACCGCCTCGAGCCCCACATCGCCGACACCTCGCGGCTTTGCTGGGACGAGCTCGACGCCGGCAACACGGTGATCTTCGAGGGCGCCCAGGCGACCTTGCTCGACCTCGATCACGGCACCTATCCCTTCGTCACCTCCTCCAACCCGATCGCCGGCGCGGCGACGGTCGGGGCCGGCATCGGTCCCACCGACATCAGCGAGGTCTGGGGTGTCGCCAAGGCCTACGCGACCCGCGTCGGCGCCGGGCCGTTCCCGACTGAGCTGGAGGACGCCACTGGCCGCCACATGGTCGAGAAGGGCCACGAGTACGGCACGACGACCGGTCGCGAGCGGCGCTGCGGCTGGATGGACCTGGTGGCGCTGCGCTACGCGGTGCGGCTCAACCGGATGACGTCGCTGGCTATCACCAAGCTCGACGTGCTCAGCGGGCTCGAGACCCTGCGCGTGGCGGTCCGCTATCGCTCACGCGAGGGCGCGCTGCTCGACAGCTTCCCCTACCACCAGTCGATCCTGCACGGCGCCGTGCCGGAGTACGAAGAGCTACCCGGATTCGATGCCGACCTCGAGCAGTGCCGCAGCGAGGACGACCTGCCAGCCGAGGCCCGCGCCTACCTCGACTACATCGCCGACGCCGCCGGCGTGCCGATCCGCCTGGTCGGCGTTGGGCCGGGCCGCGATCAGGTGGTCTGGCTCGGCTCAGCCTAGGGTCGCGCCTAGGAGGGCGGCGACCTTCCAGGCGCCACCTTCTGCCTTCAGCGGCATCGCGTAGGTCTGGTGGCCGGCACCGTAATAGATCAGGAAGCCCTGCTCGCCGTCGTGGCGGAAGCTGCCGGCGTCGACGGTGGTGATCTCGCGCTCAATGGCGGCGGGCAAGGTGCGGGTGAAGACCTGGAGAGCCGTGCCGCAGTCGGCGTTCCTGTATTCGGGCGCCTGCGAAGCGAGCTGTTCGAGCTGTTCGATGTTCGACTTCGCGAGGTAGGAGCAGGCCGTGTCCCACTTTCCTTCGGTGCGGGCAACGTAGAAGCCGTGGACGATTTCCGCCACTTCCTGCAGTTCAGATTCGTCGCCCTCGTCGCCGAATTCCTGGACGCTGTTGTCGCCGCCGTTGCTGCGGAATTGCTCGGAGCCACCGCCCGACACCTTAAGCGGCGCCTCGCCGCCCTGGGAGCTTGACCCGCCGCCGCCCTGCTTGCCATGCGACTGGCCGTCTTTGGCGCCGCCCTGACTCTGGCCACCATTTTGGCCTTGGCCATCGCGCTGGGCCTGCGAGCTGCCTTGAGTGCCACCGCCGTCGCTTGCCGTGGTCCCGGTCGTCGTCGCGCTACTCGTCGTTGGCGCCTCGGTCGAGCCGCTCGAATCCGAATCGGAGCCGCCGCAGGCCGCGAGCAGCACCGCGACCAGCACGGCGGCGATGAAAGCCGCGAACGGCTGTTTCCCCTCCCTATTCACCGTCAACGATTGTATTCGATCGGCCTGAGCGTTCAGTTCAACTGTTTGGGAGAGAGGGAAGCGATCTTCCACTCGCTGCCTTCGCGGTTCAGCGGCATCGTGTAGACGGCTTCGCTGCCTCCGTAATAGATCAGAAACGCCCGTGGGCCCTGTTCGCGCAGGCTGCCGGCGTCGACGATCGTGCTTTCCTTTCGTTCCTCGGCCGAGAGACGCATGAAGGCTCCGAGGAAGGATGGGCACGACGTGTCCACGAGACCCGTCGCCGTCGTCGCCAGGTGCTTGATTTTGTCCAGCACCGAGCGCGAGAGCTGAGCACAGGTGCCCGCCCAGTCTCCCTCGGCGCGCGCCGCGAAGAAGCCCTGGACCACCTCCGCACCTTCTTCGAGCGCCGATTTGCTGCCCTCTTCGCCGAAATCGAGGAGGGCGCTTTTGGTCTGGTCGCGGAACTGGTCGGAGCCGCCGTCCGATCCGGAGCTTCCACACGCGCCGAGGACGGCCGCCGCCAGCGCTGCCGAGACGAGCATGAGAAGCGGTCGCGTTGCGTCCTGCCCGATCACGGCGGCGATTGTAGTGGCCGTCTTCCAATAGAGACACGCAGGTACAGAAGTCGCGCGGCCCGGTCTTCTGGTCTACAGTCTGAGCGTGGCTTCAGGTAGACGCACGGCTAGGTTGAGCGAGCGGCTGCCAAGGGGCCGGCACGGGTTGCCGCGGGAGGCCGTGACGGAATCCCAGCGCAACCGCATCCTGCAGGCGATGATCGAGGTCGTCTCCGAGCGCGGCTACCCCGATACCCGGGTCGTCGATGTGATCGGCGTCGCTGGCGTCTCACGCAAGACGTTCTACGAACTCTTCTCCAGCAAGGAGGACTGCTTCCTCGCCACCTACGACGTGCTGCTGGGAAACCTGCTCGGCGACACCGCTCGTGGCTTCGAGTCCAAGCCCGGCTCGCCCTGGGCTGAGCGCGTGGCCGGCGGGCTCGGCGAGCTGCTCAAACACCTGGCAGAGCACCCCGACGAGGCGCGCTTCGCGATCGTCGAGGTCCTCGCGGCCGGCCCGAAGGCGCTGGCCCGCCGCGACGCGGCGCTGCGCCAGTTCACCGGCTTCCTCGACGCCGGCCGGGCGGAGACCTCGGTCGAGCTGCCGGGAATCACCTCGCTCTCGCTCGCCGGCGGCATCAACGAGCTGCTCTACAGCGAGATCCTGCATGGAGCCGCAACGCAGCTGCCGAGCCGCCTGCCCGACCTGATGTTCTGGATCACCCTGCCCTTCCTCGGGCCCGAGGGAGCCGCTGAGGAGCGCGAGCGGACCAGGCTCTCGATGCTGGAGAGTTAGGCAGCGCACCTGTTAAGGCGCTCCTTTCTGTGAATGGCCGGGTTTATCTAGATTGGGATACTGATAATTTGGGCAATGGAGGGAATGTCCAAGGCTTATCTATGGCCGGGGCTCTGAACGGCCAGGCCGCAAAGGAGAGAGAACGAGCACATGCGCAAGCGCTTGATTACGACACTGGCCCTGGGGGCGGTACTTGCCCTCGCGGCGGCCGGAATAGCTACAGCAGAGAAGCCCACCATCGTCCAGGCTGGGAACCTGAAGTTGACCCTGAACGGGAGCTTCAGCCCAAAGAAGCTGCCGAAGAGTGGGAAGGCCGCCCCGATCACGCTGAACGTCAGCGGCAAGATCGAGACGACCGACGGCACGCACGCGCCGGCCCTGAAAGAAGTCGTCGTCGAAACCGACAAGAACGGCTCGATCGATGTCAAGGGCTTGCCGACCTGCACCTCGGGGAAACTGCAGGCTCAGGACACCAGCCATGCGGAAGCGATCTGCAGGAAGGCGATCATCGGCAGCGGCATCACCAACGTCGAGGTCGAATTCCCCGAATCGAATCCGTTCATCGCGAAAAGTAAATTGCTCGCCTTCAACGGTGGGACCAGCGGTGGTAAGACGACGATCTTCATCCACGCTTACCTGACCTCTCCGGTCTCGGCGGCGGTTGTCACCACGGTCAAAATCTCGAAAATCCACAACGGTCGCTACGGCACGAAATCGGTTGCTTCGGTGCCGAAGATCGCTGGTGGGTACGGCTCGGTAAAGGAATTTGCACTGACCTTCGACCGCGGCTACAAAAACACACCGTTCCTGTTTGCCAAGTGCCCCGACGGTCACCTCAACGCCAAGGCCACGTCCGTCTTCGCCGACGGCACGCGCCTGACGGGCACCTTCGTCCGCTCCTGCACCCCGAAGGGCTAAGAAGCGCATCACGCTTTAATCAGGACGAAAAAGGGGAAGAAAGGGCGGCCATGGGCCGCCCTTTCTTTGCCCTAGTCCCGCGGATCGATCAGGTCGGCCGGGGCGGGTGGGATCAAGCCCTCCGCTTCGCGCCGCCGCTCGCCGCGCCTGAGCATTCTCTGGGTGAGGATCGCGATGCTGAGGATCGCGGTGGCGCCGAGACTCAACTGAACGCTGAGCAGGCCCTGGCGAGTCCAGTAGACGTCGCGCAGATCGAGCAGGAGCGCCGCCTCGTCGAAGGTCAGCCCCATGCCGATGCCGGTCGTGACCGCGAGCCGCTCTTCGAGCGCCGCGTCGTCGGTCAGCAGCGCCGTCGTCCCAGAGGCGAAGGCGAGCACGATGCCGGGCACGAAGTGGTGGATGTGGCGGCCGCCGACGCTGACGTTGCGGAACGGCCACCACTCGTCGCGGATGCCCAGGGTCGAGAGGCGCACCAGCGCGAAGGAGCCGAGGAAGCCGGCAAGCAAGTTGAAGAGGACGGTTTCGGAGCGCGGCGCCTCGTCGTAGCCGCCCACCGCGACGCTGACCGTGTCGAGTGCGGCGGCCGGCGCCGCCTCGACCAGCCCCTCGCCGTCGGCCTCCTGGTGGGAGCGGCGCTGCAGCATGCGGCCGAACTGTCCGGCCAGGACGACGCCCGCACCGCCCAGCGCGACAGCGGCGAGCCCGACGGTGGCGCGCTCGGAATGGCCCCAGCCGAGCCTGGTCCTGGCCTTGGCGCGCCGGGTCAGGCGAGTCGGCAAGCGCGGCGAACCCATGCCCCGCAGCCTAGCGTCGGGTTCAGCGTTCCTCGGTGACGATCGTCTTCACCGTGGCGACGGCGCCGTCGGCGAGCTCGATCTCGACCATGTGGGTGCCGATCTCACGGATCGGCTGCTCGAGGCGGACCTTGCGCCGGTCGATGCGCAGGTCGCGAGCGTCCTGGATCGCGTCGGCGATCTCCTTCGCGCCCACGGAGCCGAAGAGCTTGCCGTCCTCGCCAGCACGCTGGTAGATCGTCAGAACGGTCTTGGAGAGCAGCGAGGCCGCCTGCTCTTCCCGCTCGGAGCGGGCTTTCTCGGCTTTCTCAGCCGCGGCACGCCGCCGCTGGGCCTCCTCCAGCGCCCCCGCGGTGGCTGCCGCCGCCAGTTTGCGCGGGATCAGGTAGTTGCGCAGGTAGCCGGGGGATACGTCAACCGGATCGCCGCGCTGGCCGAGCTGCTCGACGTCCTCGAGCAGGATCGCCTGCGTCATCAGCGCTCTCCGACGTAAGGCAGGAGAGCGATCTCACGGGCGCGCTTCACCGCCACCGAGAGCTGGCGCTGGTGCTTGCGCGAGAGGCCGGTGACCCGGCGTCCCCGCGTCTTCCCCTTGTCGGAGAGGAAGCGGCGCAGCAGGTTGAGGTCCTTGTAGTCGACCGCCTCGGAGTTGATCCGGGTGTATTTGCGCGGCCGAGCGCGGTCGTCGCGACGACCGCGCCTGGGCGTTGATGAGGTTGCGTCTTTAGTCCTAGCCATGCGGGTTCGGAATCCTACAGACCTGCCGACGGCGAACACTGCGCGGTGCGGCGTCCTCAGTCGCTCACGTGCAGAGCACGCATCGCTCCCTGCGTCCTTGCCCCGCTTGGTCCGTCGCCGGCGGGCAGGCTAAAAGGGGATGTCGTCGTCCCCGCCACCGCCACCGCCAGCTGCCGCGCCGGCGAAGTCGGAGGAGTCGGCCGGTACGTCGCTGCTGGGACTGAAGCCACCGCCTTCGCCACCGCCACCCCCGTTGCCCGAGCCATCGCGGGAGCCGAGGAACTGCACCGAGTTGGCGATGATCTCGACGCTCTGGCGTTTGCCGCCCCCGTCTTTTGCCTCCCACTCGCGCCAGTCGAGGCGACCTTCGACCGCGACCGGCCGACCCTTGGCGAGGTAGTTGGCGCAGTTCTCGCCCTGGGCGCCCCAGACGGTGACGTCGAAGTAGTTGGGCTTGTCCACCCATTCGCCCGTCTGACCGTCCTTGCGACGGCTGTTGACCGCCACGCGCAGCTTGCAGACCGAGGTTCCGCCCGGCGTGCTGCGCAGCTCCGGATCGCGGGTCAGGTTTCCGGTGATGACCACCACGTTCACGTTCGACGCTGCCACGGCTCTCAACTCCTCTGGATCGTTGTCTGGAGTCCAGTCTAAGAGCGTCGGCGGCGCGACTCACCCCTTCGCCCCCGCAATCTGCGCAGGAAACCGACTACTCGTCGGCGGCGACGGGAACGTCGGCGCTCTCGGGAGCGCTCTCAGCCGGCTCGGCGGCCGATTCGGCCGGCTCAGCGGCGGCCGGCTCAGCTGACTCGGCGGCGACAGCAGCGCGGGGATCGCCCTGAGGGCCGCGGTCGCCGCGATCGCCGCGATCGCGTGAGGCGCCGGCGGCCGGGGCAGCGACTGCGGGCGGCACCAATACAGGTGAGTCCACGTCGACTTTGAAGATGCGGAAGCGCAGCACGCCGTCGGCGATCTTCAAGTTGTGGTTGAGCTCGTCGAGCAGCTCCGTGGGGGCCTCGAAGCGGAACCAGCGGTAATCGGCCTCGTTGCGCAGCTCGATCTCGTAGGCCATCTTGCGCAGACCCCATTTGTTCTCATGCTTGAGCGTCCCTTTGCCCTCGATCCGTGATTTCACGTCTTGGGCAAGCACGTCGCGACCGGCCTCGTCGGGACCTGGGTCAAGCATGAGGACCAACTCGTATTCGCGTGGGACTGCCAAAGCGGCGAGGGACTATAGCTAGTGCGGCGCAAACTCCATGGACCCGTCGTCGGGCGGAACTGGGGCGGGGACTGGTTCTGGGGAGGGGACCGGAACGGGTTCCGGTGAAGGGACGGGCGGATAGGCGGGCGGGTCCTGCCGTCGGGTTGGGGTACTCGGCTTGCGCTGCGCGCTTCTTCGGGCGCCGGGACCTCGCGCCCTTCGGGACGAAGCTTTGCCCTCAGAAGCCTCCGCGCGGCGCCGACCACCCCAACCCGACACCACCCGCCCGAGATTCCGCACAGCCCGCTTCCTCGGAGCCGGCTTCGGGACAGCAGAAGCTTCCACTCGTGGCAGACCAACGTCGGCAGGTAGAGGAGGTGGCGCCGGCGGTGTCAGCAAGCTTGGGGCAACCCGCAGCGCCAGGAGGATTCCAGCTGCGGCAAGGAGCACCACCCCAGCTTGAGACCACCGAATTCGGACACGCATCCCAGCACAAGCCCTCAACCCTGGGATGTCTCCCCCGAAACGATGGCTGGACGGGTTGGGCACCCCTCCGAACGGCTTGTACTTTTTCGGCAATCCAACCTCGGACGGCCCCAGCCGCCCCACCGAAAATGTTGAGAGAGGAGGGGTGCCCAACCCGTCTCACCACCAACCTTTTGCGTGAGCAAACGAGGGGTCTGGGTAGTCTGAGCCCGTGCCCGAATCCGACCCACTGATCATCGTCTCGAACAGGGGCCCCGCCCAGTTCGAACTAGACGAGTCCGGCGAGCGGACCGTCCAGCGCGGCGGCGGCGGCCTGGTGACAGCCCTCTCGGGCCTGGTCTCCCACCGCGACGCCCTCTGGATCGCCTCGGCGATGACCGACGAGGACGTCGTCGTCAGCGAGGAGCGGGGCGGCCCGGTCGAGCTTTCGATCGACGGCATCGACTACCGCGTGCTGCTGGTCGGCTCTGACGCCGAAGCCTACGACCGCTTCTACAACATCATCGCCAACCCGATCCTCTGGTTCATCCAGCACTACCTCTGGGATCTCTCCAACGCGCCCGACATCCGCCAAGAGGAGCTCGACGCCTGGGACTTCGGCTACCAGGCGGTCAACCGCGACATCGCCAACGCCGTGCTGGGCCAGATCGAGGGTCGCGAGCGGCCGCTGGTGATGCTGCACGACTATCACCTCTATACGGCCCCAGGGATGATCCGGGAAGCCCGCCCCGACGCCTTCCTGCACCACTTCGTCCACATCCCCTGGTCCCAGCCCGACAGCTGGCGCATCCTGCCGGGACGGATCCGCGAGGCGCTCTTCCGCGGCATGCTCGCCAACGACATCATCGGCTTCCACACGCACGCCTACTGCATCAACTTCATCCGCTGCTGCGACGAACTGCTCGAGGTCGACGTCGACTACGAGCAGGGGATCGTGCGGCATGCGGGCGGCGAGACCCACACCCGCGCCTACCCCCTCTCGATCGATGCCGAACGGCTGCGCCGAGCGGCCGAAACACCGGAGGTTGCGGCGGCCGAGCGCGAGGTGCTGGAGCGCCGGCGCAAGCACCTGATCATCCGCGTCGACCGCGCCGATCTCTCCAAGAACGTCCTGCGCGGCTTCACCGCTTTCGACGTCTTCCTCACCCAGCACCCGGAGTTCCGCGAACAGGTCACCTTCATCGCCCACCTGCAGCCCTCGCGCCAGGACGTGCCCGAGTACGCCGAGTACCTGGAGCGGATCGAGGCTCTCGTCGCCGTCGTCAACCACAGCCACGGCACCACCGACTGGATGCCGATCGACCTGAAGATCTACGAGAACTTCTACGACGCGGTCGCCCGCTACAAGCACTTCGACCTGCTGATGGTCAACTCGCTCTTCGACGGCATGAACCTGGTCGCCAAGGAGGCGCCCGCGGTCAACACCCGCGACGGCGTGCTGATGCTCTCCGAGAACACCGGCTCCCACGAGGAGCTCTCCGACTGCACTCTCACGGTCAACCCCTTCGACATCCAGGAGCAGGCCGACGCGATCTACCGCGCCCTGACCATGGACCCCGAGGAGCGCCGCCTGCGCGCCCAGCACCTCAAGGAGCTGGTCTTCGCGCGCAACCCCGGCGACTGGGTCGACGATCAGCTGAAAGACATCGCCGAGCTGCGCGAGGCAGTCGCCTAGCGGGGGACCCGCTCAGGTGTCGAGCTCGGCCAGCAGCTCGACCCAGTCGCGCAGCAGGCGTGGCGAGAGAAAGTGGTGGCGGGCGTGTTCCTTGCCGGCGCGGCCGAGCCGCTTGCCCAGCTCGGGGTCGGCGAGGATCTCCAGGCAGCGCTGCGCGCACTGCTCGGATGAGTCGACCAGGAAGCCGGTCTCGCCGTCGGTGATCTGCAGCGGGATGCCGCCGACGTTGCCGGCGACCGTCGGCCGCCCCTTCCAGAGCGCCTCGGTGACCGTCAGGCCGAAGCCCTCGCGGATCGACTTCTGCAGGCAGACGTCGGACTGCGACTGGAAGGCGTTGACCTCGATCGCGCCGACGTTGTTGAGGTTGTTGAGGATCTTGATGTCTTCGTCGCCTTCGGCGTACTCGAAGGTGTGCTGGAAGAACTCCCAGCCCTCCGGGTCGTCGGTGGCCATCGAGCCGACCAGGGCCAGCTGCACCTCGGGCATCTGCTCGTGGACGATCCGGTAGGCGTCGATCACGCCCATCGGGTCCTTCCAGGGATCGAAGCGCGAGACCTGGGTCAGCAGCGGCCGGTCGACGTCGATGCCGAACTGGCGGGCGACGAAGGCGGCGTCGTCGGGCGAGAAGGCCATGTTCTTCGGCGAGAGCGGGTCGATCGCCGGCGGGATGATCTTCACCCCGTTGTGCCCGTTGACCCCTTTCGGCACGTAGGTGGGCAGGTGCCAGACGGTTGCGTCGTATTCCTCGATCATCGGCAGCAGGCGGGCGATCGGCTCCGGGTTGGGCTCGGAGAGGTCGATGTGGCAGCGCCAGATCCAGTTGCGGCTCTTCTCCCTGGCGCCGCGGCGCAGGCCGATCGGCTGCGGGTCGTGGACGATGATCGTGTCCCACTCGCCTTCGAGCCCCTCGGCGTTGATCTTGTTTATCTCGTCGAAGACCTGCCACTGCTCGGCGCTCAGCGTCTCCTCCGCCCCTTGCAGCGAGTTGTGGAGGAGCTTGGTCGCGTTGAAGAACTCCTCTTTGCCGAAGATCACGTGCCAGTGGGCGTCGATGCCGATGTCGCGCATCAGCGGCACGATCGTGTAGAGGATCTCCGAGACGCCGCCACCGAAGGCCGTGGCGCTGACGTGCAGGACGCGGTGCCCCTTCATCGGCTCCGCCAGCTCGCGAATCCGTTCGATCGTCTCCTTGCCGGCGATATGGGTGTAGTCGGCGAGGGACTTCTGACCTAGGGTGACTTCCTGAAGCATCCGGGATTTCTACATCGCCCGGCGGTCGCTTGCTCTTTAGCCCTGCGGGCGCTTGCCCAGAGTGACCTCGACCTGCTGGCGTTCGTTGTCGCGCAGGATCTCCAGCGTCACCGTCTGCCCCGGGTTGCGGAGCGCGATGTCCTGGGCAAGATCTTCGGGCCGCACGACCGGGTGGCCGTCGATCGAGAGGATCACGTCGCCACCGGTTTCGTAGGCGTTCGCCTGGAATTTGATTTCGCTGTCGCCGCCGCGCAGGCCCGCCTTGTCGGCCGGGCCGCCGGGGACGACTTCGGAGAGCAGGCCGCCGTGGTCGGTGTCGAGCCCCAGCTTCTCGGCGAGCTGGGGGTAGACCGCCTGGGTGGCGACCCCGATGTAGGCGTATTCGGCTTCCCCCTTCTCTTCCAGCTGGGCAACCGAGCGCTTGATCGCCGAGACCGGTACGGCGAAGCCGACACCGGAATTGGAGCCGGAATTGGTCTCGATCTGCTCGTTGATGCCGAGCACGCGGGCGCCGGCGTCGAGCAGCGGGCCGCCGGAGTTGCCTGGGTTGATCGAGGCGTCGGTCTGGATCGCTCCCTCGATCTGGAAGCGGGTCAGCGATTCGACCGAGCGATCGGTGGCGGAGATGACTCCGACCGAGAGCGATTGCTGCTCGCCGAATGGGCTGCCTATCGCCGCGACAGGCTGGCCGACGACCAGCTCGTTGTCGTCGCCGAGCTGCAGCGGGTGCAGCCTGAAGCCGTCCGGCTTCACCTCCAGCAGGGCGACGTCGGCGAAGGGGTCGAAGCCGACGATCGTGGCTGGGAGGACGTTGCGGTCGGGGAACTCGACGAAGACTTCCTTGGCCGCCTTGCGGGCGCCGGTCGATTCGTCGGTGACGACGTGAGCGTTGGTGACGATGCGACCGTCGGCATCGAGGACGAAGCCCGAGCCCTCGGCGGCACCGCCGCCGCCTTTGAAGACCGAGCGGATCGTGACCACCCCCGGCGAGGCTTCGCGGAAGACCCTCGCCGCGTCGAAGCCGTGCTCCGCCGTCTGCACGACGACCTGTGGCGCTGTTGTCTCGGTGACGGTTGCCGTCTGCGTGGCGGAATCGCCGTCGCCGTTCCCCCCACCGCATCCCGCCAGCGTGATCGCCAGCGCCGCCGCGGCCCAGAGGGTCCGCGCCCTCACGCTGTTGCCCTGGGCGCCGCTGTCACGGTTGGCTCGGCCACGCCCGTGCGTGAGCGCGGCAGGTCGAGCGTAAAGGCGGTGAAGCGCTTGCTGGAGGCGATCGCGACCCGGCCCTCCATGCGCTGGGAGAGCTCACGAGCGATCGCCAGGCCCAGCCCGGAGCCACCGGCCGAGTCTGCGGTGTAGAAGCGCTCGAAGATGCGGCTGTGGACGCGGCGCGGGATGCCCGGCCCGTCGTCGGACACGGTCAGCTCTGCACGGCGGTTGACGGAGTAGGTGGTCACGGTCACCTTGGTGCCCTCGGGGGTGTGGGTGAGGGCGTTGTCGAGCAGGATACGGATGACCTGGCGCACGCGGTCGGGGTCGGCGCTGGCGATCACCGCCTCCTCGGGGGTGCGCAGCTCGAGGCGGGAGCCGCGGCGATCGGCCCGCGGACCGAACTCGCGGGCCACTTCGCGCGCCAGCGTGCCGAGGTCGACGCTGCTGCTCTTCATCGCCACGGCGCCGGCGTCGAGCTGGGAGAGGTCGAGCAGGTCGGCGGTGAGCTTGGTCAGGCGGACGATCTGTTCGCGCATCGTGTGCACGAACTCGGCCCGCTCCTCAGGGCTCGGGTCCTCGTCCTCGAGCAGTTCGACGAAGCCGCCGAGGCTGAAGATCGGCGTGCGCAGCTCGTGCGAGGCGTTGGCGATGAACTGCTTGCGGGCGCTGTCGAGCTCGGAGAGTCGCCGCTGCATCTCGTTGAAGGTGCGGGCGAGCTGGCCGAACTGGCCGACGGAGGAGATCGGAATCGGAGTTTCGAAGTTGCCGTCGGCCACTTTGCGAGCGGCGTCTTGGAGGCGGCGGATGTTGCGGCTGGCGATGTACGCGTAGTAGCTGCCACCGGCGCCGGCGAGGATTACCGCCAGCGCGCCTCCCGCGAGGATCTCGGCCTTGACTTCGCCGGACCCGCTGGCGCCACCCCCGATCGCGACCGTGTAGCCGTAGATCATCAGCGTGGTCCCGGCCGCGATGGCCACCGAGATCACGATGATCCGGTTGCCGACGCTGGTCAGCCTGAGCCGGCGCACGGTCTTACTCCCGGAAGCGGTAGCCGACCCCGCGCACGGTGAAGAGGAACTCGGGATCCTTGGGGTCGCTCTCGAGCTTCTCGCGCAGGTGGCGGATGTGGACGTCGACGGTGCGTGGATCGCGGTACTCGGAATCCCCCCAGACGTGCTCGAGCAGGGTCTCGCGACTGAGCACCCGGCCGGGGGAGCGCGCCAGGGCTCCGAGGATCTCGAACTCGACGTAGGTGACGCGGATCTCCTCCTCGCGCAGGGTGACCATGCGCCGGCCGAAGTCGATCTTCAGCTCGCCCTGATCGATCGTCTCCTCGTCGGGCGGTTCGCCTCCCATCCGCGAGCGGCGCAGGGCGGCCTTGACCCGGCTGCGGAACTCGCGCATCGAGAAGGGCTTGGTGATGTAGTCGTCGGCGCCGACCTCGAGGCCGGCGACCTTGTCGGTCTCCGAGCCCTTCGCGGTCAGCATGATGATCGGCACCTGGCTGCGCGAGCGCAGTTCGCGGCAGACTTCCACGCCGTCGAGCTTGGGCAGCATCAGGTCGAGGATGACCAAGTCGAAGCGCGCCTCTTCGAAGCGCTGCAGCGCTTCACGCCCGTCCTGGGCGGAAGTGACGTGGTAGCCGTCCTTGCGCAGCGGGTAGGAGAGCAGCGTCTGGATCGACTGCTCGTCGTCGACGAGGAGAATGCGAGTCGAACCGTTGGGCATGCACAAAGCGTATCTCTGGCCAGCTTGGACAGATGTGCGAGTACCAAGTACTAAGGTTGCTGGGTAGAAAGCCGATATGAAGCGCAGAATGCAACCACGACAGTTGAAGAGCCTTGTCGAGACGGGTCATTACAAGCCCGAGCCGTCGCTGATCGCCGACGCGATGCTGCAGCGGCGCGGCGTGCGGGAACTGCTCACCAGCGAGAGCTTCATGCGAGCTGGTCGAATCCCGCCGGCTCCAGAAGCCGGCCGCCGGGCAGCCTGATCTCGACTCCCGATCCGGCGACGACCGCGCCGATCACCGTCAGCGCGGTGCCGTTTTCCGCCTCCTGCACGCGCAGCCGCGCCTCCGCGACGCGCTCGGGCGGGATGCTGGCCAGCAGCTCGTAGTCCTCACCGCCATTGAGCAGCCGCCACTGATCGCGCTTCGTGCTGGCGCTCAGCTCGATGCCGCCGGCGGCGAGCGGGATCGCCTCGGCCTCGATTCGGAGTCCGAGGCCGCTCTGCTCGGCTAGATGGCCGGCGTCGGCGCCGACGCCATCGCTGAGATCGATCATCGCCCTTGCGCCGGCGCCGGCGAGCGCCTGGCCGGCGCCAAGTCTGGGAGTGGGTTCGAGCTGGCGGGCACGCAGAGCCTCGGCCGAGTCCCGATCCAGCGTCGCGGCGAGCTGGCGATCCTCGAGTAGCTCGAGCCCGGCAGCCGCGCCACCGATCTCGCCGGTCAGCACGAGCGCATCGCCAGGTTGAGCGCCGCCGCGATGCACGAGCGCGTCGGGATCGGTCGCGTGGCCGACGACGGTGATCGCCAGGAAGAGCTCCGCGGCGCGGGTGAGGTCCCCACCGGCGAGATCGGTGCCGGCGGCGGCGGCGAGGGCCAGCATGCCGTCGAGCAGCTCGATGCACTCCTCCTCACCGAGGTCCAGGGGGATCCCGATTACGACATAGGCCTCGCCGGGCGCGGCTCCCATCGCCGCCAGGTCCGATAGCGCCGTTGCCAGCGCCTTGTGGCCGATCTGCGCCGGAGTGGCCAGCTCGCGGCGGAAGTGGACGCCGTCGACGAGGGCGTCCACCGAGGTCGCCGTCGCCCCCCCCGGGACCGCGATCGCGGCGTCGTCGCCGCTGCCGAGGCGAATACGGGAGCCCGGGGCGGGTAGCCGCTCCCGTATCCGCGCCAAGAGCTCGAACTCACCCATGCGCCCATTGTCCCTGAGCCCAACCACTGAGTTCGCCTTTTTTCGCCATATGGACGAGAAAAGGCGAACTCACCGACCTCGTCAATAGGGTGGCGACCCACGTGAAGCGCCCGCAGCCCCTACTGCACCGCATCGGCGAGGCCGGCGCCAAATTCGGCACCAAGCCGCCGCGCAGCAAACGCGTGCGATTGGCGATCCAGCTCGGCATCGCCGTCCTCGTCTTCGGCTTCCTCGTCCTCACCGTCGTCGATCAGTGGGCCGAGATCAAGGACAAGGGCGTTCATTTCCACGTCCTCTGGCTGATCCCGGCTTTCGTCATCCTGCCGATCTTCTACTCGCTCAACGCGCTCGGCTGGGACCTGATCCTGCGCTTCCTCGGCTACAAGCTGGGCGCCCGGCGCGCGCAGGTCGCCTGGGGTCAGCCGCTGCTAGCCCGCTATGTGCCCGGCAGCGTGCTTTACGTGCTCGGCCGCGTGCTGCTCTCCGAGCGGGCCGGCGTGCCGCGCCGGCTGACGATCGCCAGCATCGTCTACGAACAGGCCCTGCAGGCGACTTCGGCGATCGTCGTTGCCGCCTACTTCCTGATCGACCATCCCGACCTGCACGGGCAGCCGCTGCGCTGGGGGGTGCTGCTGTTGATTCCGCTCTTGGTCGCGCTTCTGCACCCGCGCGTCTTCGGGCCGCTGGCCAACCGCGTGCTGCGGGCGTTCGGGCGCGAACCGCTGCCCGAGGTGATGTCGCTGCAGGGCGTGATCGCGGTGATGGCCTTCTACGTGCTCAACTGGGGCGTGATCGCGGTGGGAATTTGGTGCGTGGCCCGTTCGGTGAGCGGCGTCTCGGCGGGCGACATCGCTGTCGCCGGCGCAGCCCAGGCCTTTGGCTATGTGGCGGCACTGGTGACCCTGGTCGCGCCGGCGGGCCTCGGCATTCGCGACGCGGCGTTTGCCTGGGCCTTCAAGGTGGCGACTCCCGGAAACAGCTTCGCCGTCGCCTCCCTGATCGCGATTGTGGTGCGCGGTGTGCTGACCGTGGTCGAGATTTTTTATGTCGGGATCGTGACTGCTATGGGGCGGCGGGAGGGGTGGTCCATACATACCGGGGTGATTCATCCGTCTGCCGAGGAGGAAGAGGCGGCCGAGGAGGACGGACCCCCTGGCCAGACTCGCGGGCTTCGCCCGCTCTGAGTGTCTGGCCAGGGGGTCCGTCCTCCTCGATGTCAGCGTCACAGCGGGATGCGGGCCCCGAGTTGATAGGCCGTTAGGGCAAGCACCAGAAGCTGCAGAGCACGGTCCCTTGTGAGAGCTGCGGCGGGCAATGGCCACAGGAGGTACCAGGGGAGGAGCCAGGCGGTGGCTAGGAGGAGACCGGTGGTCGCCCAAGCGGTGGCGCGGAGCCAGTCGTTGCCCCGGTAGGTCCAGATGAGGAGGTAGACGATCAGGGCCGCGAAGAGGGCTCCGAAGGCAATGCGGACGGCATCCCGGTCGAGGCCGGTTAGGCGAGCTGTGGTGATCGGGATGCTCATGTGGCTGGTGCGGCTTTGGTTCTCGCCGGCTAGGGCGAAGGCGTGGAGCCAGTTCCACTCGAAGGCGAGGTAGGACACCAGGACCACCAGCGCGGTCGCTGCCATCGCGCCGAGGAGAAACCGAGGGCGACGCGGCGCCCCGAGCAGCGCGAACGGGATGGCGATTGCGGCTGTCGTCTTTGTCGCGCATGCCGCGACAAAAGCGCCGGCGCCGAGGCCCCTGCGCACGGTGAGCATGCCGGCGATGCCGAGCGTCATCAGCAGCACGGCGATGCCGTCGTTGTGAGGGCCGCCGACGACGTGGACGAGGACCAAGGGGTTGAGGGCGACAAACGCGCCGGCGCGCAGCGGGTCGACGCCGCGGGCCGGCGCCAGGCGGGCGACGAGCAGTGCGATGGCGAGGACGGCGGACGCGGAGATCGCCTTGAGGACGTATACGGCGACTTCGACCGGCAGCCAGGCGAGCGGGTAGGTCGCGAGGGTGAAGAGGGGACCGTAGGCGCTGGTTGCTTCGGTCCAAGTGACCTGGGAGAAGGCTGGGTCCCCCGGGGCGCTCGCCGGGGCGTGGACGTAGGGGTCGAGGCCGTGCAGGACTTCGAGGCGGGCGTAGTCGACGTAGCTGTAGACGTCGTGGGAGAGCAGTGGTGGCAGGCAGGCGAAGACGATGAGGAGGACGACGATCGATCCCCAGACCGCCCGCCGGCCCAGCCGCGGCGCCCAGACGAGCACGCCGAGGTAGGCGGCGAAGCCGGCCCAGATCAAGCCGTAGGCGACCCCCGGGGAGAGGCTCAGTTATTCGCTCCCGGGGCCCGGCGCCGCGCCGCCGTCGACTCCCGCCGCCGGTGGGGTAGGAGGCACCGGCGTCGGTTCCTGCCCCGCGCCGGGCGCGTAGGCGTCGGGGTTGTAGCCGCCGGTCACTTCTTCGCCGATTTCGCGGGCGCGATCGGCTTCCTCTGCGGCCACTCCGCCTGGCCCGCTTTTGTCGCTCCGGGGCGTCGGGCCGGTGAACTGGCCGAAGAACGGCGCCCAGCTGATCGGCGTCTTCGGCTTCTCGAATTCCTCGCAGAGGACTTCGGCGCCCGAGTAGAGCGAGTGCCAGATTTCGGCCGGGAAGGTGCCACCGAAGACGGTGATCCCGTGCACGCTGGTCATTTCGATCGCGTTGGACTCGGGGTAGCCGACCCAGACGACCGTGGACAGGTTGGGCTGGTAGCCGGCGAACCAGGCGTCGGTCTCGCGATCGGTCGTGCCGGTCTTGCCGGCCTGGCCGGGGCAACCGGTGTATGCGGCAGTGCCGGTCCCTTCGGTGATGTTGTCGTGCAGGAGGCGGGTCACCTCGTAGGCGACCGCTTCGGAGACGACGCGGCGCGGCGGCGTGCGCTCAGGACGCTCGGTGCGCCCACCTGGGAAGACGACGCGCTTGACCGCGACCGGGTCGTGGCGGATGCCGCCGGCGGCGAGGGTGGCGTAGGCATCGGCCATTTCCAGCGGCGAGACGCCGATGCGCAGGCCGCCGATGCCCTCGGCCGGGATGCCGTCGAGTGGGCTGGTGATGCCGAGCGAGTGCGCCGTTTCGGCAACCTGGCGCGGCCCGACGTCGAGGTCGAGCTGGGCGAAGACGGTGTTGTCGGAAGCCACCGTCGCCTGCTGCAGGTTGACGTTGCCGAGGTAGCCTTCGTCGGCGGTGTGGACCTCCCAGTGGCCCCACTTGGGCAGGTCGAGATCGAGCGGTTTCGAGGTGTAGTAGGTGTTGTAGGGGTCGATTCCCTGCTTGATCGCAGTCGTCAGCACGAAGGCCTTGAAGGTCGAGCCCGGCTGGCGGTGGCCCTGGGCAGCGAGGTTGAACTGGCTGGCGTCATAGCTTGTGCTGGAGACCATCGACTCGATCTCGCCATTGCTCGGGTTTATCGAGACCAGCGCCGAGGAAGGATCGGTCGAGTAGGGCAGCGCCGAGCGCATTGCTTCCAGGCCGATTTCCTGCAGGCGGGGCTCCAGAGTCGTGTAGATCTCCAGGCCACCGTTGCGGACCGCATCGGCGCCGTAGTGCTCGATCAGCTCGTGTTCGACGTAGTCGAAGAAGAAAGGCTCGCGCTGGGCGAAGTAGGAGCCCGAGACGTTCAGCCCGAGGCCACGCGCTTGGGCCTGTCGGGTCCGCGCCGGCGTCAGGTAGCCGAGCTTGCCCATCTTGGCCAGCACGGCGTTGCGGCGCTGCAGTGCTTCGTTTGGATGGAGGATCGGGTTGTAGTCGGTCGGCGCCTGCGGCAGGCCGGCCAGCAGCGCGGCCTGCACCAGGTTCAGCTTCCAGACCGGCCGGGAGAAGTAGATCTTTGCCGCGGCGCCGACGCCGATCGCGGTCGAGCCTTCGACCGTCCCGTATGAGGCGGTGTTGAGGTACTGGTCGAGGATCTCCTTGCGCGAGTGGTGCTCGGAGTACTCGATCGCCAGCTTCGCCTCGATGATCTTGCGTTCGAGGTCGCGCTTGGGGTTGCGCAGGCAGAGGTTGCGAACCAGCTGCTGGGTGATCGTCGAGCCGCCCTCTACGGTCTTGCCCGCTTCCAGGTTCTTGACCGCGGCGCGGAGAATGCCCTCGGGGTCGACGCCTCCGTGCTCGTAGAAGCGCTGATCCTCGATCGCGACGGTGGCGAGCTGCAGCCGCTTGGGGATGCGCTCGATCGAGACCGGCGCGCGCGCCTCTTCGGACTCGATCAGGCCAAGCTTGCTGCCATCGCCGGCGTAGATCACCGAGTTGCCGGTGCGGTCGACCTTCTTGCAGGCCGCCAGCGAGGGGGCGTCGGCGGCGACGTCGAGCACCCATGAGGCGACCGCGAACACCCCGAGCACGATCACGACGAAGAGGGCGCCGCCGACCAGGGCGAGCTTGCCTCCGATTCCCCCACGCCGCCGCTGACGTCGCCGATTGCGCTGCGCCATGGGCAGAGGGTACTTCCGCTCAGGCCTCGCTCAGGCCTGCGTGTCTTCGGTCGAGAGGTTGTGGATGATCCCTTCGACCAGCATCTGGTTGGGGATCACGACGGTGGTCCCGTCGCCGGGGCTGATGTAGGTGTAGGAGAGGGTGATGTCGGTGACCCGGCCGTCCACATCCTCAAAGGAGATGCGGTCGCCGATCTTGATCGGCTGCGAGACGGCGAGCTGAACGCCGGCGACCATGTTGCCGATCGTGTGCTGGGCGGCGAAGCCGACGATCGCCGCCAGCACCGCGGTCGAGGCGAGGATGCCGGTTGCCAGCCGCTTAAGCTCGGTGAACTGGCTGAGCGCGATCGCGACGAGGACGAGAAAGACGATCAGGATCAGCAGGCGGCGGAGGAAGCGCAGCCGCGTTTTGGTCGAGCGCGAGACCTGTGAGACTGCGGGCGTCATGGCCTGCAACTTAGAGGTGGGGGGCGTCGGGCAGCCCTCCCGGCTCAACTTTTTCGGTGGATCGCCGATCGCCGTCCGAGCATGAATTGCCGAAAAAGTACAAGCTGCCGGGAGGGCTGCCCGACGCCCTTTCCATACTCCAACTGGGGCCCGTTGGCCGCAGTTTTGGGGGTGCTTCTGGCCCTCGGGACCGGGATTGTGCTTTCGGTGCCGGTGGCGATCGTCGATAAGCCGGCGGCTGGGCAGGATCTAAGCGATGTGGCGAATGCGCTGGTGCAGTTGGCGACGGCGCTCGGTTTCCTGTTGGTGCCCTTTGCGATCGCGGCGGGGCGGGGGGCGACTGTGCGTCAGGCGGCCTCGCAGCTCGGGCTGCGGCGCTTCCGCCCCTCGGCCATCAAGTGGATGTTCGCGGCGATTGGCGCCTACCTGCTCTTCGCGATCGTCTACACGGCGATCTTCGGCCAGCCCGAGCAGAAAGACATCGCCGAAGACTTCGGCACGGTGCCGGTGCAGATCCTGCTGATCGTGATCGCCGCCCCGATCAGCGAGGAGGTCTGCTTCCGCGGCATGCTCTTCGGCGGCCTGCGCGAGCGCTGCCCCCGCATCGCTGCTGCGCTGGTCAGTGCCCTGATCTTCGGCGGCCTGCACGCCTTCACCGGCCTCAGCGCCGTGCCGCCGCTGATCGCCTTCGGCTTCATCCTCGCCCTGCTCTACGAGAGGACCGGCTCGATCGTCCCCGGGGTCCTCCTGCACATGCTGAACAACTCGGTGGCTTTGCTCGGGCAGTAGGGGCAATAAAACGGCCCGCCGGGGCGGGCCGTTTCGGGTGAAGGGGGCTTCTAAACCCCCGAACGAATGACACTCATGAGACCACGAAGCCTAACAGCGGAGGGCGGGGGACTCGAACCCCATTCGGACATGAGCCCGAACTCGTGAGTGTCATTCGTTCGCCTCGACCTCGCGGCTTCACCCTCCGCTGCGCTGGAACGTATTAGCTGCATTTGACAAATCAAGGGTTGCGCCTCTTATTTGACGAAGAGTTGACTCTTTCGTCACACGACCGTTCGATCGGTAAGAATCCGGTCCGTGATTCGCCGCCTCTTCCCTTTCCTCGCTCTTCTCTGCGCTTTCGCCGTTCCGGCGACGGCTCAGGGTGCCGCGCCAAAAGCGCCCAGGGAAACCGGTCCGCCTGAGGCGACGGTGAAGATCCGCGTCGGCCACCTGCACGGGGGGAAGGCGCAGATCTACAGCAAGGTGCCGGTAATTGGGACGATCGCGCCGTTCGCACCCGGGCAGAAGGTCGAGGTCTCCTTCTATCTGGACGGAAAGCCGCTGCTCAGCCGCAAGGTCGCGGTGCAGAAGAGCAAGGGGGACTCCGGCAGCTTCCGCGCCAGCATCCTGCTGCGGGAAGGCGGCAAGTACGCGGTCAGCGCCCAGCACGAGGCGACCGCGGCGCTGGGTGGCGACGGCACCGTGCGGAAGAGCTGGAAGGTCAGCTATCCCGCCCTGCATCAAGGTCAGTGCGGCGACGTCGTCGTCGGCTTCAAGAAGGCGATGCGGAGGATGGGCTACATCGCCAACAGCGGCCGTTGCTTCGGCGCCAAGACGGCGCGCGGGGTGCTCGCCTACCGCAAAGTCAACGGCATGGCGCGCAGCTATCGGGCTGGCGCCGGCCTGGTCAAGCAAGCCTTCTCCGGCAAGGGCGAATACCACGTGGTCCATCCCGCGGCCGGCGAACACGTCGAGGCCCCGCTCTCCAAGCAGGTCCTCGTCTTCGCCAAGGACGACAAGCCGTTTGCCGTCTACCCGATCTCCTCGGGTAAGGGCTCGACCCCGACCGTGACCGGTCACTTCACCTTCATCCGCACCGAACCGGGCTACAACTCGCACGGCATGTACTACTCATTCTACTTCTACGGCGGCTACGCGGTGCACGGCTACGAATCGGTGCCCGACTATCCGGCCAGCCACGGCTGCATCCGCACCTTCATCGCCGACCAGCCCGAGATCTACGAGCGCATCAATTACGGCGAGAGCATCTTCGTCTTCTAAACCGAGGCTGACGGTGATAAGCGAGAGAGCCCTGAAAGCGGTGCTCGTCGTCATCGCCGCCTACCACGTCGTCACGGGGATGCTGGCCCTGGTCGCACCCGACACCTTCTTCGACCAGATCGGGCACTACGGGATCGAGAACTCCCATTACGTGGGGGATGTCGGGGCGTTCATCCTCGCCTTTGGCGTCGCCGTGGGCATCTCGGTGGTCCGGCCGTCGTGGCGGGCGCCGATCCTTTGGCTGGGGGCGCTCTGGTACGGCTTCCATGCGATCAATCATGCATTCGACACGGGGGAGGCGAAGAGCGAGGCGCGCGGTTGGAGCGACACGCTGGCTATCGCTTTCGGCGCCGTGGCGTCCGCCTGGCTGGCGCGGGTATCGGAACGGATGAGTGCTGCAACCGGCGTAGGAGGTACCTGATGAAAGTCTTCGTTGCGGGCGCGAGTGGCGTGATCGGGCGGCCGCTTGTGCGCCAGCTCGTTGCGGCCGGACACGAGGTGACGGGTATGACGCGGAGCGAGGACCGGGCAGTCGATATCCGTGCGGCGGGGGCGGCAGCCGTCGTCTGCGACGTCTTCGACGCGGCGGCGCTCGAGGCGGCGCTTCGGGAGGCGACGCCGGAAGTGGTCATCCATGAGCTGACCGCGCTGCCGCCGCGACTCGACTACAAGGCCAAGGAGGATCCCCTGGCGCCAACCAATCGCGTGCGCCGCGAGGGCACGCGCAAGCTGCTCGCCGCGGCGAAGGTGGCCGGGGTGCGGCGTCTTGTCGCCGAGAGCGTCGCTTTTTTCTACGCGCCCGAAGGCACTTGGGTGAAGGACGAGGAGGCGCCACTGTTCCTTGGCGCCCCCGGCGTGTTCGGAGCGGCCGCGGAGGCCCTCGCCGACCTCGAGCGCCAGGTGAGGGGCACCGAGGGGATCGAGGGCGTGGTCCTGCGCTATGGCTGGTTCTATGGCCCCGGCACCTTCTTCGATCGGGTCGGCTCGCAAACCGAGGACGCGCTGAAGCGCCGCCTGCCGATCGTCGGGAAGGGCGCCGGCACCTTCAGCTTCGTCCAGGTTGAGGATGCCGCCGCCGCGACGGTGGCGGCGGTCGAGGGTGGGGCGCCCGGCATCTACAACGTCGTCGACGACGAGCCGGCCCCGATGCGCGAGTGGGTGCCGGTCTTCTGCCAGGCCGTGGGCGCCAAGAAGCCGCGCCGGGTCCCGGTTTGGCTGGCGCGCCTGGTTGCCGGCTCGGCCGCGGTCGCCTCGGCAACCCAGTTGCGCGGCGCCTCCAATGCCAAGGCAAAGCGCCAGCTCGGCTGGCAGCCGCGCCACCCGAGCTGGCGCGAGGGCTTCGGGGACGCGGTGGCGCGAGGATAGCTCTACTCCGCAGCGCGTCGCCGACCATAGGATGCTCGGCGTGGCCGACCTGGACGCCGCCAAGGAGACCCTGCTCGCTGAGCTGCGCGAGCACTCGCTGGTGATCGGCGAGGTGACGCTTTCCAGCGGTGCGACCGCGCAGTACTACGTTGACGCCAGGCGGGCGCTGCTGCGGCCTGCCGGGTTTCTGGCCGCTGGTGAGCTGATCGCGGCGATGGCCGCCGAGCTGGGGGCGACCGCCGTGGGGGGCCCCGCGACCGCCGCGATTCCTCCCTCCTGCGCCGCGCTCGCGGTGCCGGCGGGCAAGGACCTCCTTGGCTACTTCGTGAGAGGTGAGCGCAAGCAGCACGGGCTGCAGCGCTGGGTCGAGGGCGCGGCTGCGCCCGGCGCTCGCTGCCTTGTGGTCGAGGACACGGTGACGACTGGGGGCTCGACGGCGCGGGCGATCGAACGGATCGGCGAGCAGGGGCTCGACGTGGTCGGCGTGGTCGCGGTGGTCGATCGCCTCGCCGGCGGCGGCGAGAAGATCGAAGCCGCCGCGAACGCCCCCTACCGCGCCCTGATCACGATCGACGAGATCTACCCCGACCGTCCCGACCGGGACTGAAGTCGTGCGCTCCTACCGCGGAAAGTGAGCGCGATCAGCAACACACCAAGAACCAAGGTCAGGATTGACGAAGTCCCTTCGTGTCCTAGTCCAGCCCATCGACCCATGGTAAGGAGCGCAATTGCAGTGACAATTCCCAAGGCCGTGTGTCGGAGCGTTCCATCACTCATCTCAACAACCATAGCCCTTCGACAAGGGCTCGGCAGATGCCCAGTGCACCTCCGGAAACCAAGCCCCAGGCGATGTAGTCAGGAAGCTCCTCGTCATGCCGAGCCAACGAAATCGCTGCGCCGACAACCGCCCCGACGCCGGCCATGTCCGCGATCGTCCCGATAGGGTCCACCGGAACCCAAGCCCTCGATCTCTGACTTTCTCCCCTCTCATATCGATATTGCTGCAATGGAGCCCGACGCCGTAGAGATCCGCGTGCTCGGCTGCCTGATCGAGAAGCAGCACACCACGCCGGACGCTTACCCGCTCTCGCTCAACGCGCTGCGCCTCGCCTGCAACCAGTCGACCAATCGCGAGCTGGTCGTCGACTACGACGAGCAGACCGTGGTCGAGGCGCTGCGCCGCCTTGCTTTACGCGGCTGGACTCGCCTTGCCAGCGGTGCCGGCAGTCGCGCGCGCAAGTACCGTCACCTGCTCGATCAAGCCTTCGGCCTCGAAGACGCCGAGGTCTGCCTGCTCGCCGTGCTGATGCTGCGCGGTCCCCAGACGCCCGGTGAGTTGAAGCAACGCGGCCAGCGCCTTCACGACTTCGCTGATCTCAGCGCCGGCAGGAGACGCTCGAGCGCCTGGTCGAGCGAGACCTGGTCACTCGCCACGCTCGACAGCCAGGGCAGAAGGAGGATCGCTACGAGCAGCTGCTCGGCAGCGGGGAGGAGCGGCCGGAGAGCGGGCAACGTGCCGAGGTCGTCCCTCCGAGTGAAGAGCTCACTCCTGCCGAGGACCGCCTTACCCGCTTGGAGCGTGAAGTCACCGAGCTGCGAGACGAGCTCTCAACATTGCGCGCCGAGCTCGGCGACTGAGCAGGCTCACAAACCCTTAAAGCCGGGGTCCTTGACGGCGGCCGGCGATCCGCTACCGTGGTCCCCGGTCCCGGACGTAAACGACCTGGTTCGCAAGCAGGGGAGGTAGGAGGTCGATGTCCAGACTGTCGCCGCGCGCTCGTGTTCGGCTGGGAGCAGCGCTGCTTCTCTCGCTCACCATGCTGGTTCTTCCGCTTCCGGCCGCAAGCGCCGCTCCGGGCTACCAGCTCAGCTCGCCCGCCTCGATCGAACTCGGCGCCGAAGTGCCGATCGGTGTCGCCGTCGACCAGAGCAGCGAAGAGATCTACGTCGCTGAGCTGACTACGGGCCTGTTGAGCTTTGCCCACGGGCAGGTCGAACAGCTCGATCCTTCGGGGGTCCCCACGGAAGACTCGCCGTTCACCACCGGGGGCGAAGATCTCTTCGCCTCAGTCGCCGTCAACCCGGTGACGCACGGCATCTACGCCTACCAGATCGAAGGCGAGACTCCGGCCGGCCACAAAGGCAAATCTACGCTGAGCAGTTTTTCCTCATCCGGCGTCCCCGGCACGTCCTTTTTCCCGGAAAAGTCGGCGGCCGGAACTATTGCCGCCGACTCCTCAGGTCGCCTCTACCTTCCCAACAGTGAAGCCGGCAGCGTGCAGATCTTCAGCTCCTCGGGAACGCTGGAAGAAACGCTCACCTGCGCGGGTTGTCCAGGCGGCAGCTTCAGCGAACCGACCGCCGTCGCCTTTGACTCGGCCGGGAAGCTCTACGTGGTAGACCAGGCAAGCGGGGGGCGGGTGATCCGCCTTGCCCCCTCGTCCGGCAGCTACGCCTATGACTCGACCCTGCAGACCGGCGGCTTCCCGGTCGCGGTCGCGGCCGACATCTCGAACGACGTCGTCTTCGTCGGCAATCGCGTCAGCGGCAAATACCATGTGATCGCATACGACTCGTCCGGCGGCGCCTTTGACGATTTCGGCGCCGGGCTCGTCAGCGCCTCACCGGTGGAAGCAGCAACCGGGCAGCTCGCCGTGAACTCGACCACCGCTGCGCTGTACCTCAGCAACCCCGGCGGCAAACAGCTCTGGGTCTTCGAACCCACCGCCTCGATCCCGGCGCCGACGGCGACCGTTGCGGCGCCGACGCCCGTGGGCCAGGTCGAAGCGACGTTGCGGGCGACGGTCAATCCGAAAGCCCACGTGCTGACCACCTGTCGTTTCGAGTACACCAACCACGCTGACTTCCTCGCCAACGGCTATGCGAACGCAAAAACCGCCTCGTGCCCGGCGGTGGTGGGGAACCCGGAAAGCATCACCGTTTCAGCCTCGGTGAGCGGTCTCTCGCCGAACACGAGCTACGACTACCGCATCGTCATAGCCAGCCACGGTGGCTCGGACGAAGACGGTGACCAGGCCCTTCAAACCCTGCCCGCGGCTGCGCCCGAAGCAACCACCGAAGCGGCCGGCGCGATCAGCCTGACCGGGGCGACCCTGGCGGGCTCGGTCAACGCCAAGGGTGGGAAAGTCTCCAACTGCCATTTCGACTACGTGACCGAGGCCCAGTTCCAGAGCACCGCCTTCGCGGGCGCCAAAACGAAAGTCTGCTCGGTGACTCCAAGTGGCACCACGACAACCGCGGTCACGGCCAAAGTGACCGGTCTCGTTGCCGGTACCGCCTATCGCTTCCGGGTCGTAGCCACCAACAACGCCGGCACCACAGCGGCCGGGGACAAATCCTTCTCGACGACGGCTGAAAGCTGCAGTGAAAACCCGGCGATGTGCCCGCCGCCCACCGGCGGAGGAAGTTCGCAGCCGTCCTCGCCCGAGCCATCCACGACGCCTCCGAGCGCACCTCCCGCCCCGACCAAGCCGCTCAAGTGCCGCAAGGGCTTCAAGAAGAAGAAGATCCGCGGCAAGCTGAAGTGCGTGAAGGTCAAAAAAGCGCGTAGTAGGCGCTAGCCAAACTCAAGCTCTCAGCTGCTGCGTCGCGGACACCAACGGCGCGCTTCCTCCACGGCAGGGCGAAGCTCCACCCGGTCATTTTTGCGCCGTTTGCAGGCAAGACACGCGTGTCTTGACAATCAGACAACCGTGTGTCTTAATCTCTTCACGATCCAGAGACGCAGATGTCTGCGTTTCCAGGATTGCAGTACAGGGACATAACCGAGCCTCGAGGAAGCCGCAAAGGGAAGCGGCGGGCAGAGGGGCTCACGGGACAAGGAGAGAGATTCAGATGTTCTCGACGCTACGCACGCGCTTCGGAATCCCCGGAGTCATCTCGGTGATGGCCCTGGTCTTCGCCATGCTCGGCGGCGCCTACGCCTCCCAGAGCTCAAACAACGGCGGCAAGGCGACCGTCTCTGCCAAGGCAAAGAAGGGCCCACGTGGTCCCAAGGGACCTAAGGGCGATACCGGCCCGGCCGGCCCGCAGGGCCCGGCCGGAGCGCCGGGCGCCAAGGGCGACGCCGGCGCCAACGGCTCCAACGGAGCTACGGGACCGACGGGACCGACCGGCGCGAAAGGCGCGACCGGCGCAGCAGGCGCAATTGGCCCGACCGGCTTCAGCGGTTTCACCGCAACACTGCCGTCAGGCAAAACCGAGACCGGCACCTTCGCCTATGCGGCCGAACTGGTACCGGGCAGGACGCTCTATGTGCCGATCTCTCTTTCGATTCCGCTGGCGAGTCCCTTGGGGGCAGGCAAAGTGCACCTGATCACCGCCGACGGCAGCAAAGAGATAGTCGTGAACGAATCGACTCAGGTGGGTGAAGAAATCACCCCGACCGGTTGTGGCAGCGCGCTGACGCCAACCGGAACCGCTGCAAATCCAGCAGCTGCACCGGGCAACCTTTGTGTCTATGTCACCGCGTCAGAACCGGGCATGAAAGATCACGCCGGCTCGAACCTCATTGTGGATCCAAGTGTGGAATGCGAAGGCCTCGGATGCCTGACGGAACTTGGCGGTCCGGGTTCCGGCGCCGGAGTCAGCGGCGCCAGGCTTCAGGCCATCAATAGTCCCGAATGGGGATACGGCACCTGGGCGGTCACCGCTCCCTAGCACTCCCGAGCAACAGACCCACTCCGGCCCCTGACTGGGCCGGAGTGGAGGCTCAACCAATTCGAACAACAGGAGCACCGATGAGACACCCAGGCAAGGACATTCACACCAAGCGCACGGCGGCCCGAGCCTTCTCGGCTCGCCTGGGCGCTCTCATCGCGGCGCTGACGGCGCTCGGCCTCCTCGGCGCCGGGTCCGCCTCGGCCGCCACCTTCGAAACGGTCGACCACTTCGGCGGCGTGCTGACGAAACCAAGCGAACCCGGCAAATTCCCCGAAGAAGTGCAGCTCGACGGGGTCAGCGACGTAGCCGTAAACGTCACCGGAGTGGGTGGGGTGGCCCCCGGCACGATCTATGCCATCGGTACGAATCCAGAGGAAAAGCGCATCGCGCGGTTCGCCCCCGACGGCAGCTTCGAAGAGGTCTGGGACCAGAATGGAAAACGGTGCGGACCGGCGACCGCCGACCCCGCTGATCCGAGTGTCTATGTGCATTGCCAGGCCATTGTCAATCATAGCTCCGGAGCACTGGGCGTCGACGTCGACCAGGCGACCGGGAACGTGTACGTACTGATTGAACATGTTGTTCAAAGCACTCTCGTTCCCGGCCTGCGTATCTACAACCCCGACGGGACCAAACTGATCGCGGAATTCGGCGAAGCAGATACAGGGGGGACGGTCGCGGAAAGCCCCGGCAAGCTGCACGGATCCACTAAGGGCGGAATCGCGGTCAACGACGCCGGCGAAATCTACGTCTATGACGCAGACAAAACCTTCTACCACCGGGTGATGGTGTTCAGGCCTGAAACGCCGGGAGACTACGAACACTACGTCTACGCGGGGCAGGGCAGCGACATCGCCGCAGGGACCAATCCAACGGTGCTCGCTGCGTCCCAACCAGTGCTCGATTACGCGGGCAACGTCTACGGAGGCTCGGAATTCTACGTCGTCAAGTACGACCCGGCCCAGCCCTCGACCCCGATCTGCACCCTCAACCTACCCGGGGGCGGCATAACCACATACACCGTCAACCCGGTCACCGAAGAGGTCTTCTACTACTCCTATAAGAACCGCCAGATCCACCAGATGACCTGCAACGGGCAGGGCGAATTCGTCGAGACCTCGGCGTTCGGCATGGTGCCGCAGCGGGGGTTCCCGGAAGCGATGACGATGGACCCGCTGCGCAAATACGATCCCGGCCGGCCGGCCGGGGTGCTTTACGCGGCTACGCCGTTTGATTTTCCGTCGACCGGTTCCGGCGGCGAACCCGGCGCCGGCCCGCTCGGCTACGTCCTCGCCCCCGCCGAAGAAAACCCGCCGGAAGTAGTTTCTGAGTCAGTCTCAAGCGTGACCACGACGACGGCGACGCTGCAGGCCCAGATCAACCCGAAAGGTTCGCCGACCGACTACGTCTTCCAATACATCACCGAGGCGGCCTATGAAGCCAACGACCCGGCAGACCGCTTCGCCGGGGCGAGTGAAGCGCCGCTGGGCGGGGCCGCGCTGGGCAGCGGGCAGGCCGCGATCAGCGCCGCGATCGCCGTTTCGGGACTCGCCCCCGACACCGCATACCGCTACCGGGCGGTGGCAACGAGCAACTGCGCGCCCGGCGAACCGGGGAAAGTCTGCGAAGGGGCCGGTGCGGCCCAGGTGCTGCACACCTTCGCCGCCGAAGCGCCGGGACTGGCGGACGACCGCGCCTGGGAGCTGGTCTCGCCGGTGCAAAAGAACGGCGGGGAGGTTTTCCCCTTGTCCCCCGGCTTCGCCAGCTGCGGCCCTGAATGCAAGCCCGGCGTGGTCGCCGACCGCTTCCCGCAGCAGAGTTCACCCGACGGCGAAGCGGTCGTCTATGAGGGCTTTCCCTTCTCCTTCGGCGACCACGCCCTGATCTTCAACCAGTACATCTCCAGGCGCACGCCGGCCGGCTGGCAGACGACGACCCTCAGTCCCCAACTGCAGGCCAGGGGCAACCCGCAGGGCTACAAGGCCTTCGACGCCGGGTTGACCAAGGGGCTGCTCTACCAGGTAACCACTCAGCTCACCCCCGATGCCCCGAGCGGGTACGCCAACCTCTATGCCCAACCGACGGCCACCCCCTCCAATCTCAGCGCCCTGCTCGGCGCCGCGCCCCCCAACCGCCCCGAAGGGCAGAGCTACGTGCTCACCTACGCCGGCGCCTCGGCCGACCTCTCGCGGGTCTTCTTCGAAGCTAACGACGCACTGACCGAAGAAACGCCTTTCGCACCGGAAGCGATCGATGGGGGTGTGACAAAAAACAACCTCTACGAATGGTCCGCAGAAGGGCTGCGGCTGGTCAACGTCGCGCCCGGCAACGCCACGACCGCCCCGGGCGCGGCCTTCGGCACCAGAGAAACTCCTCCCTACGTCAGGGCTGCTCTGCACAACGCGATCTCAGCCGACGGCTCGCGCGCCTTCTGGAGCGATGAAGCCGGCCAGACCTACGTGCGCGAGAACGCCGAAACGACCACCGCGATACCCGCCCCGGGCAAATTCCTCGGCGCCTCGCCCGACGGATCGAAGGTCCTGCTCTCAAGCGGCAGCCTCTATGACCTCGAAACAGAAACCACAACCGACCTGACCGAAGGCAAAGGAGGCTTCGAGGGCCTCGCCGGCCAGGACGAAGACCTCGCGAAGATCTACTTCGTCGACACCGAGGTGCTCGACGAAACGGCCAACGAACACGGCGACGTCGCCGTAAAAGGTAAACACAACCTCTACTCCCGGCAGGGAGGCGCGAGCACCTTCATCGCCACCCTGCTTGACGAAGATGGTCCGGCCGGCGGGGGCCGAGGGGTCTGGGCACAATCTCCGGTCACCCGCACCGCCGAGGCCAGCCCCGATGGGCGCTGGCTGACCTTCACCTCCCGTGGCAAACCGACCGGCTATGACAACGTCGGTGTCTGCGAATACAGCCCGGTCGAGCTGAAATACGTCCCCTCGGCACCCTGCCCGGAGGCATACCTCTACGACTCCGCCGCCGACAAGCTGATCTGCGCCTCCTGCAACCCCAGCGGCGAGGCGCCGCTTGGCCTCACGCGCCTGCCGATGATCGAAGGGGTGGCCGGCTCCCTGTCCCAGCCGCGCTACCTGACCGACTCCGGGCGCCTCTACTTCGACAGCGGCGACTCGCTGAGCGCCTTCGACACCAACAACTCGGTCGAAGACGTCTACCAGTACGAGCCCGAGGGAGTGGGAACTTGCAAACGCGAAGGCGGCTGCGTCTCATTGATCTCCGCCGGGCACGAAGCGGTCGACTCCAACCTGTTCGACATCGACGCGACGGGCAAGAACGTCTTCTTCACCAGCCGTGACCAGCTCGTACTCAAAGACCACGACGATCTGCTCGACCTCTACGTCGCCCGCGAAGGCGGTGGCATCGCCTCGGAAACCGAAACCGGCAGGGGCGAATGCCAGGGCGAAGCCTGTCAGCCGCTCTTCACTCCGCCGAACGATCCGACACCCGGCTCGAGCACCTTCGAAGGGGCGGGCAACGTCGATGAAAAGAAAGCGGCGAAGAAGCACAAGAAGAGGCACGCCAAGAAAAAGCACAAGAGCCGGCAGGGCAAGCGAGCCGCCAAGCACAACCGCGGAGGTGCCAAGTGAACCGCCTGAAGACACCGATCGCCCTCGCCGCCCTCGCTCTCTCCTTGGCGATTCCGGCGGCGGCCGCGCAAGCCGACTTCGGCATCGTCCCCGGCTCGGCCTCGGTGACGGCGCTGAAGCGCGACGGCACCGTGGTCACCCAGGCGGGATCGCACCCGGCCCGCTTCACCGTCCACTTCGATCTCAAGGTCGGCGAAGACGGCAAAACCGAAGGCGGGGAAATGCGCAACACCGTCGTCGACCTGCCGGCGGGCTTCATCGGCAACCCCCAAGCGGTGCCGCGCTGCCCGCGCCAGAAGTTCGAGGGCACCACGCCCCATTGCCCCGGCAACACCCAGGTAGGGGTCCTGCGGGCGATAACCGGCGTCGGTGAAATCAACGGCCCCGTCTTCAACCTGGTGCCGCCGCCGGGCATCGCCACCCAGCTCGGCTTCAGCACGATCAGCTTCAACTCGATGCAGTACGCCTCGGTCAGAAGCGAGGAAGACTACGGCGTGCACTTCTCGGTGCCCGACGCGCCGATCGAAGTCATGTCGGTGACCGAGGAAATCTGGGGAGTGCCCGCCGAAAAAGGCAACGACCCCGAACGCATCTGCCAGAACCCCACCGGGGGCGGAGCCATCTTCGGCTGCTCCTCCGATGCGACCCTGCTGCCCTTCCTGACGATGTCGGCGAACTGCGCAGCGCCGCTTGAGACGCGGATCGAAGTCGACTCCAAGGACAACCCCGGCGCCTTCACGGGGGAAACGGTCAAATCGCTCGACGCGGGCGGACAGCCCACCGCGCTTGCGGGCTGTGACGCGGTTCCCTTCCAGCCGAAAATCTCAAGCCAGGCGACGACCAAGCTCACCGCCAACCCCTCAGGACTCGACTTCGAGCTGAAGCTGCCGAACCAGGGCCTGCTCAGTCCCGGCAACGTCGCCGAAACCGAGCCGCGCAAGGCGGTCGTCACCCTGCCCGAGGCAATGACCGTCAACCCCTCTCTGGCGGAAGGCATCTCGACCTGCTCGGAGGCCCAATACAAAGCCGAGAAGATCGACTCCCCGGCGGGAGCGGGCTGTCCGGAGGCATCGAAGATGGGCTCGGTCCACGTGCTCACCCCGCTGTTGGAAGAACCGGTCGAAGGCTCGCTCTATCTGGCCGAGCCCTACGCCAACCGCTTCGGCACCCTGGCCGCCGTGTACATGGTCGCCAGAGCTCCCGAACGGGGAGTGCTGGTGAAGCAGGCCGGGAGGATCGACTTCGACCCGAGCACAGGGCAGATCACCTCGACCTTCGACAATCTGCCGCCGATCCCGTTCAGCTCCTTCAAGCTGCACTTCCGCGAAGGAGCGAGGGCGCCGCTGGCGACGCCCACGGCCTGCGGGGAATACCAGACCACGGCGCGCTTCACCCCCCACTCGGCCAAAGACGACTCCGAAGCGATCACGACGACGGGCTCCTTTCAGATCGAACACGGCGCCGACGGCGGCCCCTGCCCGAGCGCAGGGCTGCCTCCCTTCCGCCCGGGCCTCGTCGCCGGCTCCATCAACAACGCCGCCGGGCGCTTCAGCCCCTTCAACGTGCGCCTGTTCAGGACCGACGCCGAACAGGAGATCGAGCGCTTCTCGATCAAGCTGCCTCCCGGCCTCGTCGGCAAGCTGGCGGGTATCCCCTTCTGCCCGGAGGCGGGGATAGCGCAAGCGATCTCTCGTACGGGCACCCACGGCGGCGAAGAAGAGATCAACTCGCCCTCCTGCCCGAAGGCATCGGAAATAGGCCGCTCGATCGCGGGCGCGGGCGTCGGCCAGGTATTGGCCTACGTCCCGGGCAAGCTCTACCTCGCGGGCCCCTACCACGGAAGTGCGATCAGCCTGGTCTCGGTAACAGCCGCCAAGGCCGGTCCCTTCGACCTCGGCACCGTGGTGATCCGCTACGCCTTCAGGGTCGACCCCGAAACCGGCGAAGTCTTCATCGACGCGACGAACTCCGATCCGATCCCCCACATCATCAGGGGCGTGCCGGTCCACCTCAGGGACATCAGGGCCTATACCGACCGGCACGAATTCGTCCTCAACCCGACCAGCTGCAAGCGGACCTCGACCGCTTCGACCCTCTTGGGAAGCGGCATCGACTTCGTCTCTGAAGCAGATGACCGCCCGGTGACCGTCTCCAGCCCCTACCAGGCGGCCGACTGCGCCGCCCTGCCCTTCAAGCCGAGGCTCTCCCTGAAGCTGAAAGGCGGCACCAACCGAGGCGCCCATCCGGCCCTGAAGGCGGTCCTGCGCATGAAGGGGATCGGCGAAGCGGGGATCAAAAGGACCGAGGTGACCCTGCCGAAGTCGGAGTTCATCGAGAACGCCCACTTCAACACGATCTGCACCAGGGTCGTCTTCAAGCAGGGCGCAAAGCCCGGCGAAAAGTGCCCGGCCGGATCGATCTACGGCAAGGCCGTGGTCACCACCCCGATCCTCGACGAGCCGCTGACCGGACCCGTCTTCCTCAGATCCTCCGAGCACCAGCTGCCCGACGTGGTCGCGGCCCTTCACAACGGCGAGATCGACATCGTCTTGGTGGGACGCGTGGATTCGGTCAAAGGCAGGCTGCGCAACACCTTCGAAGCCACCCCCGACGCCCCGGTGGGCACCGCGGTGATCAGCCTCTTCGGCGGCAAGAAGGGCCTCTTCGTCAACTCCACCAACCTCTGCAAGGGCACTCATAAGGCCGAAGCCGCCTTCACCGGCCACAACGGCAAGGAGTGGGTCAAAAAGCCCGAATTGGTGGCACAGGGCTGCAAGGGCAAAGCGGCCAAGCGCCACAAGCGCAAGGGCTAGGGATGAGCAGAAGGGCGGCGGCCCTGGCCGCCGCGACGGCGCTGCTGGCGTGCGCGAGCCTCGCCGGCGCCAGTGTGGTCCAGGATGGCAACCTGCGGATCACCGTTCTCTCCCAGATCCTCCCCTACAAGCTGCCCAGGCACGGCACCGCGCCGATCGCCGTCTTCGTAGCCGGCCATCTCTCCGCACCCCATGGAGGCATTCCCTCCCAGCTGCAGGAGATGACGGTCGAGGTCAACAAACACGGCCTGCTGCAGTCAAAGGGCCTTCCCACCTGCCCGCTGCCGAAGCTGCAGCCGGCCTCGACCGAAAGAGCGCTGTCGAGCTGTGGAGATGCGGTGATCGGCTCGGGTCAGTTCTGGGCCCACATCGTCTTGCCCGACCAAGGCGCCTACGGAACCCACGGACGCCTGTTGATCTTCAACGGAAGGCAAGGGGGAGCGCCGGTGATCTTCACCCACATCTTCACCGCCAACCCCTTCTTCTCCTCATTCGTCATCCCCTTCGCGATCTCGAAGATCCACCACGGGGCGTACGGGACCAAGCTCACTGCATCGCTCCCCCAAGCGCTGGGCGACTGGGGCTACGTCGATCGGATCAAGCTCACCCTGAGGCGCAAATACCGCTACGGGGGGAGGGAACTGAGCTACTTCAACGCCGGCTGCCCCGCCCCTGAGGGCTCAAAGCGCACGGTCTTCCCCCTGGCGCTGGCAAGCTTCGATTTCGCCGATGGGGCCTCCCTGAGCGCGCGGGTTGAAAAGGCCTGTGCGGTTAAGGAGTTGGAGCGGTGAAGAGAGCTTTCTCTTCTTTGCTGATTTGGACGGTGGTGCTTGCTGCGCCGGCGGGGGCCGAGCTTTCGCAGAAGGGCAACCTCTTCGTTCACTTCGACGGCGGCATTTCTCCGACGGCGTTGCCTCGCAGCACGCCCGCTTCGATCGGGGTTCGCATCGAAGGAAGGATCCAGACGCTTTCCGGCGCGCGTCCGCCTGCGCTGCGACGCATCAGGATCGCCCTCAACCGAGCCGGTCGCCTCGAGACCCGGGGCCTACCGGTCTGCCGGCCGAGCGAGATTGAATTCGTCACCGGCTCCGAGGCGCTGGCCGCCTGCGGTGACTCGCTGGTTGGCGCCGGAGGCATCGTGGCCAGAACCGACATCACCGGTCAGGAAAACGCCCTGATCAGAGGGGAAGTGCTCCTCTTCAACGGGGTGGCGGACGGCCGCCCGGCGATCCTCGCTCATGTCTTTCAGCGGAAACCGGCGCTGATCACTCGCCTCGTCGTCTTCCACATCCAGCGCTCGAGCGGTGGCTTCGGCACGGTCATCACGGGCGAGCTGCCGCCGTCGCTCAATCGCAACGGCTACCTCACCTCGATCTTCCTGCAGTTGCAGCGGCGCTATGTCTTCCGGGGCCGCCCTATGTCCTACATCAGCGCCAGCTGCGCCGCCCCGTCGGGATTCTCCGCCGCGGTCTTCCCCTTCGCGAGGGTCTCCATGGCCTTCTCCGACGGCCACACGCTCGCCTCGACGCTGACGCGCAGCTGCAAGGTGCGCGACTGAGCGCGGCCTGCCGCCGCTTTAGGCGGCGGGCCCTACGCCGCGATCTGGCACCACGGCCGCTGCGATTTCAGGGCCGTCGAGAGCGCCTGGCGTTTGCCCCGCGTGCGTGCCTTGGCCTTGTGGTGAGCGGCTTCGGCGGCCCGCTGCGATGCGCGGTTGCCGAAGCGAGAGCGCCGCAGGCGAGCGGTGGCCCGCTGCAGCTTGGATTCCGCCCTGGTCAGGCCGGTCCTCGCTGACTTCGCTGCCGCGAGCGCTTTCGCGCAGCGGTGGGAGATCGAGGCGTAGGGGCCGAAGGCGCCCTCGCCGCCCTGCGTTTCGAGGACGTACTGGGCACCGTAGTCGAGGTTGGATACCACTTCGACGTAGTACTTCTGCGGCTTCAGGCCGGCGGTGAGGGTGGCTTGCTCACCTTCCTCGATGTTCGTGGCGGTGGCCAGGGCGACCCCGGAGGCGTCCAGGAGCGTGAAGCCTATGTAGGAGATGACGACGCCGCCGCCGAGGTTCTTCAAGGTCACCGCCGCCTGAGTGGGTGCGGTCGCGTAGAAGTAGAAGAAGTCCTTGTCGTTCGCGGTTTCGAGCTTTTCGGCGTAGCTCTGCTGGTTGGCGAGCGGGCCGAAGGGGTTTTCCAGCGTGTCGTTGGGCTCGTACTCGGCCGCGGCCGGAACGGCCATCGCGGAGAAGGCGATCAGCGCGGCGATCAGCGCGGTTCCCCAGTCTCTTCGTCCCCACATGTGCTCCTATTGTAAACGTAGATGTCTGCCATTGGCCTCAGGCATAGAGGCTTTCGGGTTGAAAGGCTTGTGCGATAAGGAGTGAGTACGCCTACTAGCTCGAGTTGATGTCCGGATCCGTCAGCGCCGCCACATCGGCGAGATCCATCGGCCGGCCTCGAGCGAGCTTCATCTGGATCAAGTCATCGAGGCTCGCCACGGGCACGTCGATATTGCCGAGACGCATGGTCGATGGGCGTAAAAGCTCAAATCCCGGCGGGTAGGCTGGCGACCCATGAGGAAAACCTTGCTGTTTGTGGTTGCCACCGTCACCGCCGCCCTCTTCCTTGCAGCCCCGCTCGCCAATGCTGAGCTGACCGCGAAGGGCAACCTCTTCGTCCGCTTCGAGGGCGGCATCGATCCAATTGCCCTGCCGCGCCAGGAGCTGGCCCCGATCACGGTCAGCATCTCCGGCACCGTCACGACGCTCTCGGGGCAGCGCCCGCCGGCGCTGCGCAAGATCAGGATCGCGCTGAACAGCGGTGGCAAGCTCGACTCCCACGGCTTGCCCGTCTGCCACTACGGTCAGCTCGTCGCCGCCTCTCCCCGCAAGGCGCTCAAAGCATGCCGCGACGCCCTGGTCGGAGACGGCGACTACAAAGCCCAGACTGCATTCCCCGAACAGGGAACGTTCCCCGCGATAGGCCACATCCTCGCCTTCAACGCGATCCATCACGGAAGCACGGCCATCCTTGCTCACATCTTCGGCAACGACCCGGTTCCGATCAGCCGCCTCGTTGTCTTTCGCATCCACAGGACGGGCGGCACCTACGGGACCGTCATCACCGGCCAGCTGCCGGCCCGGGTGAACCATTACGGCTACGTCGAAAGGATCGCGCTGCGGCTGCACCGCCGTTTCGTCTACCGCGGCCAGTCTCGCAGCTACCTCAGCGCCGCCTGCGCCGCGCCGCTGGGTTTCTCCCGCGCCCTCTTCCCCTTTGCCCGCGCTTCGATGACCTTCGCCGACGACCGCGAGCTCTCCAGCACACTCACCCGAAACTGCACGGTGAAAGGCTGAGCAGACCATCGGGGCGGCGGCGGTAGATTCCCCACGGAGATGGAGGCGGGTGATCAAGCGAAACTGCGCCTGTTGCTGCGCGGAGGGGTCGTAACCCTGGCTGCGGTCGTCGCGCTCGTCGCCTGGCTGGCGACGCGGGGAGACGGCGAAAATGGCGAGGGGAGCGGGGCGTCGACCGAAAGCAGCTCGCGGATTGTCTCCAGGGCCGAACTTGCCGAAACGGCGGTAACGCTCGGGCAGCCCGTCTATTGGGCGGGCGCCGTGCCCGGGACCGAGCTCGAACTCGAAGAGCTGGCCGAAGGTGGCGTTCGGGTTCGCTATGTGCCGGACGGCGGGGAGGCGGGAGAGGGCTCACCCGCGGCTCTCGCCATAGGCAGCTACCCGCTGGCCGACCCCGAAGCAGCTTTGACGGCTTTTGCCGAACGTGCGGGATCGATCGTGCGCCGCGCGAGGGACGGCAGCGAGGTCGTCAGCAGCGAGGCACTGCCGACGAGCGTCTACTTCGTCAGCGCCGACAAGACGGTGCAGGTCGAGGTCTACGATCCTTCGTCCCAGCGGGCGATGCGCCTCGCCCTCTCGGGAAGGGTTCGGCCCGTCCGCTGAGCGGCGCGCCGGAGGCTTGGGATGAGCATGTTCACCGCCTGGGTCGTTTTTCCCGTCGTGCTGGCGCTGCTCTGCGCCGGGGTCGGCCTGCTGGTCGATCTACTCGCTGGCAAGCGCCTGCCGGGAGGGCTGATCCTGCCCGTGGGGCTGGCGGGCCTGATCGTCGTCGGCGAGTTCACGACCGCCACAGCGGCGACGGCGAAGCTGACCGTCCCCGCCCTCCTCTTCCTTGCGGTGCTCGGCGGCGGCCTCTCGTTGCCCTGGCGCTTCGGCCGTCCCGACCCCTGGCTGCTCGCGGCGACGCTCGCAGTCTTCTGCGTCTTCGCGGCCCCGGTGGTGCTCTCCGGCTCGCCGACCTTCGCCGGCTACATCAAGCTCGACGACACGGCGACCTGGTTCGCCCTCACCGATCGGGTGATGGAACACGGCCACAGCATCTCCGGCCTCGAACCCTCGACCTACAGGGCGACGCTTGAATTCAACCTCGCGGGCGGCTATCCGGTCGGCACCTTCATCCCCTTCGGCGCCGTGCAGAAGCTGGTCAAGGGAGACCTCGCCTGGGTCTTTCAGCCCTACGTCGCCTTCCTCGCCGCGATGCTGGCGCTGCCGCTTTGGGAGATCCTCACCGGGCTGCTGGCATCGAGGCGGCTGCGCGCCCTCGCCGTCTTCGTCGCCGCCCAGCCGGCGCTCCTCTTCGGCTACTCGCTCTGGGGAGGCGTCAAGGAGGTCGCCGCGGCGGCCGGGGTGGCGCTCTTCGCAGCCCTCGCGCCGCCGGCCGTGCGTGCCGGCGCGCGCTGGCGCGACGTGGTCCCGCTGGCGATCGCCGCGGGGAGCCTCGCCGCCCAACTCAGCGTCGGCGGTCTGGTCTGGATCGGCCCGGCGCTGCTCGCCCTCGCCGCGATCGCCGTGCACCGCTTCGGCTGGCGCGGCGCCCTGGGACTCGCCCTGCCGTTCGCAGTCCTGCTCGGCGCCTTCGCGATCCCGGCCGTGGCCGAGGGGCTGCTGCCACCCTCGGCGGAGCCCCTCACCGACCCCAACTCGCTCGGCAACCTCGTCGCCCCACTCAACCCGGCGCAGCTGCTCGGCATCTGGCCGGCCGGGGACTTCCGCTTTGATCCGGAGCCGACGGTGGCCACGGCGGTCCTGGTCGCGCTCGGAATCGCCGCCGCCGCGATCGGACTCTGGCTCGCCTGGCGCCGCCGCAGCGTCGCCCTGCTGCTCTACGTCACGAGCCTCCTCGCCTGCGCGGCCATCTTCCTCGTCGGCTCGCCGTGGAACGGCGGCAAGGCGTTGGCGACCGCCTCGCCCGTGGTGCTCTCGCTGGCGATCGCGGGCGCCGCCTCGGTCCTGCGCTTCGACCGCCTGACGGGCGCCGTCCTGATCGCCGTGGTGGCCGGCGGGGTGGTCTGGTCCAACGTCCTCGCCTACGGCGGCGCCAGCCTCGCTCCCTACGGCCAGCTGGCGGAGCTCGGGCAGATCGGCGAGCGCTTCGCCGGCCAGGGCCCGGCCCTGATGACCGAATACAACCCCTACGGCGCCCGCCACTTCCTCCGCGACCTCGATGCCGAGGGGGCCTCGGAGCTGCGCGTCCGCGAAGTCCCGCTGGCCGGCGGCGGCGTCGTCGAAAAGGGGCAGCCGGTCGATATCGACGAACTCGACCTGAGCGGCTTCTTCGAATACCGGACCCTCGTCCTGCGCCGCTCGCCGGTGCGCAGCCGGCCGCCGCTGCCCTACCGCCTGGTCTGGTCGGGCCGCTACTACGAGGTCTGGCAGCGGCCGGGGAGCTTCGCCGGGCCGCTGCCGGAGCATCTCGCCCTCGGCGATGGGAACGACCCCTCCGCCGTGCCGGGGTGCGGGGAAGTCGGAGGCCTCGGCCAGCTCGCGCTCCTGCACCAGATGCAGAACGTGCAGCTGGTCGGCGCCCGGCACGCGCCGGTCTATGACGCCACCGAAGGCGTCCTGAAGGTGCCCCGGGCGGGCCGTTATGCGGCTTGGCTGCTCGGCTCGGTGCGAGGGAGCGTCGAGCTGCGGATCGATAGGCGCGAGGTGGCGGAAGCCCGCCAGCAGTTGCAGAACGACGGCGGCTTCATCGAGCTCGGCGAACCGCGCCTCAGCGCCGGAACCCATGAAGTGGAGCTGCGCTTCGGCGGCGCCGACCTGCATCCCGGCAGCGGCGGCTTCCCCCGCCCGGCGACCGGCCCGCTGCTCTTCTCTCCGGGGGGAGAGGCCGCGGGCGAACTCGTCTCGGTGCCGGTTGCGGAATCGCAGCGCCTCTGCGGCAAGGCCTGGGACTGGGTCGAGGCGCTCAGCGCCGAACCCTAGGCGAGGCTCCTAGGCCGCCTGGCGGGGACGGCCGAGGATCGCGGTCAGCTCGGGCGCCAGGCCGGCGAGCCCGGTCGATCCCCCGGCGGAGATCCGGGTGAAGACGAAGGCGAAGGTGGCGTCGATGAGGCGCTCGTCGAGGCCGGGCGGCTGGGCGCCGCCGCCGTCCGGCTCACGGCCGCGGCGCAGCATCGTGGCGAGGCGGGCGATCAGGATCCGCCGCGCGGCCGCGATCGCGCTGGCCTCCAGCGGCGCCTGGGCGCAGAGGAGCTGCGCGAGCTGCGGCTGCGCTGAGAAGAAGGCGAGCGCCGCTTCGATCCCGACCGTCAGCGGCGCCGAGCGAGGATCGCGGGAAGCGCAGGCCGCCTCGATCTCCTCGCAGAGGCGGTCCGACGTCATCACGTAGGCGGCGAGGGCGCAGTCCCAGAGGTTGCCGAAGTGCTTGTAGAAGGTGCTGGTGGAGACGCTGGCCCGCTCGCTGACCTGGGTGGTGGTGACGTTGGCGTAGCCGTGCTCGGCGAGCGCCTCGGCCATCGCCATGATCAACCGCCGCCGTTGGTGCTCGAGGACGAGGTTGGCGGGGATGCCGTGGCGGCCGGGGGGAAGGCGGCGGGGGAGGGGGGTGCCCTCGGAGAACGGGCCGCCGGCGGCTTCGCTGGGGACGAGGCGCAGCTCGGTCATCGTGACCCTCCTTCGAGCTCAGCCCGGTCTCGCTCGAGGAAGGCCTTCGCATCCTCGAAGGCCTCATCCGCGTCCTCCTTGTCGAGGTAAGAGCCGACGGCGAGGTGCATCAGCTCCGGCAGGGCGTCCCAGATGCGCTTCGTCTCACCCGCCGCGAGCACGTCTCCGAGGCAGGCCTCGATGCCGCCGACGACGAACTGTCCCGTCGCCTGCGGCGGCTCCCGATCGGGCGGGATGTCGGCGCGGATGCTGTCCAGCGCGCCGGTGAGGCGCTCGACCGCGGCGTCGTGCTCGGCGAGCGCCTCGCCGCCGGCGACGTGCACCTCGACGAAGAGCGAGCGGGCGATCGAGGGACGTTGGGTGACGAATCGGAAAAGGCTGACGAGGCCGGCCCTGACGCTCGCCTGCCAGCCGTCGGCCGCGATCGCCGCTTCGAGCAGCTCGACCCCCAGCCGTTCGATCCAGGTCGCATAGGCCTGACGAAAGCAGTCCTCGAGGCTCTCGAAGTGATCGTAGAACTGCTTGCGGTGTCCGCCGCTGTACTCGAGGACCGCCCGCACCGAGGCGCCCCGGTAGCCAAGCTCGCCGACGACGTGCAGGACGCCTTCCATCTCTCCGTCGCGCACCGTCGCATCGGGGGTCGGCGTGGTTGTCTCGACTGGGAGCGCCTCCCTGGCGGCCGCGCAAGCTTCTTGACGCATTGCGGTGCTCTCCTTGTCGGGCTTCGCCCGGTCTCCCGGGCTCATCCGTATAGAAACTACTCCTTTTTTTCCGGATATGAAAACTTTTTAGGAAGAGCTATCCTCGGCCACATGCAGTACCTCTCGCAGCGACTTGCTTCTGAGCCGGCAAGGACGCGGGAAGAAGACCAACCCCGCGGCCTTCTCGGCGCGAGCCAGCGCGAGCGGATCCTCGCTGCGACGCAGCAGCTGATCGCCGAGAAAGGGGCGGCGGGGACGACGATCGAAGCGATCGTCAAGGCTGCCGGAGTCTCCTCGGTCACCTTCTACGAGTGCTTCGAGAACAAGGACGAGTGCTTCGTCGCGGCCTTCGAGAAAGCGGTGGAGGAGCTGCGGGCGGAGGTGCGCAAGGCGGTCCCGAAGGAGATGCCCCGGGCCGACGGGGTACGGGCGGGAGTGGCCTCGCTGCTGGCGGCGATCGACGCCGACTCGGGGCGGGCGCGGCTGTGCTTCGTCGAGGCGCAGAAGGGCGGACCGCGGATGCGGGTCCGCTACGACGAGGCGCTCGATGCGGCGGCGGCCGAGCTCGGCGATCCCCTCGCGCAGGGGATCGCCGGTGGGCTCGCCTGGCTGTTGCGGGAGCGGCTCGAGCTGGGTGGGGGCGGGAGCGTGCAGGACCTGCTGCCGAGGATGACCGAGGTCGTCCTCTCTCCCCACCCCGCCGATGGCTGACGGCGCCCGCGCAGCCGCCCAGCAACTCGCCTCCGGCAAGGACCGCCTGCCGCCCGGGCGACACGGCCTGCCGCGCACCTTCGTCGCCGAGAACCAGCGCGAGCGGCTGCTCAACGGCGTCGTCGAGGCGGTCGCCGAGTATGGCTACAACGCGACCACGATCGGCAAGATCACCGAGGCGGCGAAGATCTCGCGCCGCACCTTCTACGAGTACTTCGAGCGCAAGGAGGATTGCTTCCTCGCTGCCTACGAGATGATCGATGCGCATGTGCGCGACTCGATGCTCGCGGCCGTGGCGGAGGAGCCGTGGCCGGAGCGGGTGCGCGCCGGCCTCGCCGTTCTCCTCGACGTCCTATCGCGCGACCTCGCGATCGCCCGCTTCTATCTGATCGAGCCCCTCGCCGCGGGCGGCGATCTCGCCGCCCGCTACCGCGACGCGATGCAGATGCTCGCCGAGACGATCCGGTCGCAATCCTCCCCGTCGGACACGAACGTCGAAGTCCGCGACCAGGTCCTGATGGGTGGCATCGCCACCCTGATCACCCGCCGCCTCAACGCCGGCGAAGCCGACCGCCTCGGCGAGCTGCTTCCCGACCTGGTCGAGCTCGCCCTCGCGCCTTATCTGGGCCGCGACGAGGCCCGCCGCATCGCTCAGAGCCAGGCTTAGCGCCTCCTCCTCGTCAATCCTACGGCCGGGTTTGCAGCCTCGCTCTTTCTTTCTGAAAACAAATACTTGCTTTCGTAAAACGTTTCTTTTATGCTGCGCCAACGCTCGCTTGCGAAAGCTGGCCTGCACAGGGACATAACCGAGCCTCGAGGAAGCCGCAAAGGGAAGCGGCGGGCGGAGGGGCTCACGGGACAAGGAGAGAGATCTAGATGTTCTCGACGCTGCGCACGCGATGCGGGATCCCCGCCTTCATCATCGCCCTTGTCCTGCTGAGCGCCGCTCCGGCCGCAGCGAGCTACGAAACGGTCGATCTCTTCGGCGGCAGCCTGACGGTTCCGCCCAAAGATCCGAAAAATGGAAACCCGATTTGGCCCGAAGAGGCGCAGCTGGGCGGAGTGAGCGGGATGGCGATCAACCGAACCGGTGCCGGCGGAGTCGCCCCCGGCACCCTCTACACCGCCGGCTACAGCGGCTCCCTAGGCTGGCACGCCGCCCGCTACAGCCCGGAGGGGGAATTCGAACTGGCGTGGACGAGCTTCAGTCGCTGCGGGCCGAAATCGGGGGAACCGCCAAATCCACCCGCAAACCCGAACTGTAAGGGTGTTGAGCCATCGGGATCAACGGGAATAGACGTCGAAATCAACCAGGCGACGGGAGACGTCTACGTGCGCTTCGAAACATCGTCGATCGCAAATGTCGTCCGCATCTACAACCCCGACGCTTCGAAACTGATCGCGGAATTCGGTGAACGGGACTCCAACGGGACGATCGCGGCGAGCCCGGCGAAATTCCACGGGGCGGGTGGAGTGGGGGGCATCGCGGTCAACGACGAAGGCGTCGTCTACCTCTCAGACGAAGACAAAAACTTCTTTCACCGGCTGATGGTGTTCCGCCCCGAAACGCCGGGCGACTACGAACACTACGTCTACGCGGGGCAGGCCAATGACATCGCCAGCGATTCGCCGGGGACGCCCGGAACGGCGAAGCCGGTGCTGGACGAATTGGGCAACATCTACACCGTCTCGAGCGACAATCTGATTAGAGAGTTCGACCCGACGGGGACGCTGGTCTGCAGCTTCGAAGAAAAAAAAGGCGGCATCACCTCGATGACGGTCAACCCGGCGACCGGCGAACCCTTCCACTACAGCGTCAAGGACCGCAAGATCCACCAGCTCGCCGCCTGCAACGGCGAAGGCAAGTTCGTCGAGACGGGGACCTTCAACGCGGTGCCGCAGCGAAGCAGCATCGACGCGATGGCCTTCAACCCGCTGCGCCAGTATGAGCCCTCGCGCCCGGTCGGGGTGCTCTACGCGGGGGCGGGGGAATCGTGTCCTCCAATCGGCAGCTGCCCGGCTGAAGCCGAAGGCCGCGGCGCCCTCGGCTACGTTCTCGCCCCACCGAAAGAATTCCCACCGGAAGTGGTCTCCGAGGCGGTCACCCAGGTGACGAAGACGAGCGCCACTCTCGGCGCCCAGATCAACCCCAAGGGCACCCAGACCACCTACGCCTTCCAATACATCGACCAGGCAGCCTGGGAAGCAAACGAAGCCTCAGACCGCTTCGCGGGGGCGATCGAAGCGCCAGTGGGCGGCGCGGTCCTCGGCAGCGGCCAGGTGGCGCTCAGCGCTGCGGCGGCAATCGCCAGCCTGGTTCCAGGTACCTCTTACCACTACCGCGTGATCGCTACCAGCCACTGCTCAGTCGAAGACCCGAGCAAAGTCTGCGAAGACACAGGAGCCGACCAGGCCTTTCGCAGCTTCCCGGTCGAAGCAACGGGACTGCTGGACAACCGCGCTTGGGAGCTCGTCTCCCCGACCCAGAAGGGCGGCGGCCAGGTATTGCCCGCTGTCCCCCTTAGGGCGAGCTGCGGCTCAGAATGCAAGCCCGGCTTGGCCGCCCATCGCTTCCCGACCCAGATCAGCCCCGACGGCCGCTCGATCGCCTATCAGGGCACGCCCTTCACGCTCAACGAAGGCGTCTCCGAATACGACGAGCACATCTCGAGGAGAACCCCAACCGGCTGGCAGACCACTCACCTCAGCCCGCCGCTCGCCGGCGACTCGGGCGGGGTGATCTTCGAAGCGTTCGCGCTTGACCCAGAGCTCGACAACGCGATCCTCTACGCGACTAATCCGTCCCTCACGGCCGAAGCGCCGGCGGAATACCTGAACCTCTTCGGCGTGCGAAGCGACGATCGCCTCGGCCTCGAGCCGCTGCTGAAGGCAACACCGCCCAACCGCCCGCCAAAAGGGGTCGAAAGCTTCGAGCGCGAATACGTCGGCGCCTCGGATGACCTCTCGCGCGTCTTCTTCGCCGCAAACGACGCGCTCACCGAAGAAAGCCCCTTCGCCCCCGAAGCAAAAGACGGCGGCGCGACCAAATTCAACCTCTACGAATGGAGCGAAGGCGAGCTGCGCCTGGTAAACGTGCAGCCCGGCAACGCTGAAACGATCCCCGGTGCGGTCTTCGGCTCTGGGACGCAGCTCGGCGTCTCCTTCAACCCCCCGGGCGACTTCGCCAACGCGATCTCCCCCGATGGCTCGCGCGTGTTTTGGAGCGATGAAAGCGGCCAGGCCTACGTCAGGGAAAACGGGGAAACCACGCTGGAAATCCCCGACCACACGGGCAAGTTTCTCAGCGCCTCCAAAGACGGCTCCAAGGTCATGCTCTCAGACGGCGTCGTCTATGACCTCGAAAGCGAAGCGAGCACAGACCTCACCGAAGGCAAAGGGGGCTTTCAGGGCATCGCCGGCCAAAGCGGCGATTTCTCCCACATCTACTTCGTCGATACCGCGGTGCTGGACGAAGCGCCCAACCAAGAGGGAGAAAAAGCCCAGGCGGGCAAGCCCAATCTCTACGCTTGGAGCGAAGGCGCGCCTTCCTACGTGGCGACCCTGCTTGCCACCGACAACGCACCTGTCGGGGGGGGAAGTCTCTCGACCTGGAACGCCTCCCCGGTATTGCGCTCCGCCGAGGCCAGCCCCGACGGGCGCTGGCTTGCCTTCGACTCCCAGGCGGAGCTGACCGGCATCGACAGCGTCGGCGCCTGCAAATTTGACCCGAACCAGAACAAATGGGTCGGCTCGGTGCCCTGCGTGGAGGCCTTCCTCTATGACTCACAAACGGGCAAGCTGACCTGCGCTTCTTGCAACCCGACCGGCGAACACCCCCACGGCGGATCGGCCCTGCTCGTCGTCGGCCACGCCGAAGGCTCCCAGGAGCAGCCCCGCTACCTGACCGACGAGGGACGCCTCTTCTTCGACAGCAGCGATGCGCTTTCGGTCAACGACACCAACGGCAACGTCGAAGACGTCTATCAGTACGAGCCAAAGGAAGTGGGCAGCTGCACGAAGAACGGAGGCTGTGTATCGCTGATCTCCGCCGGGCACGAACCCAACGACTCCAATTTCCTCGCCGCCGATGCGAGCGGCGAGAACGTCTTCTTCACCACCCGTGACCGCCTCTCCTTGAAGGACAAAGACGACCTGATCGATCTCTACGTCGCTAGGGAAGACGGCGGCATCCCGGCCGAAACCGAATTGGCGAGAGGCGAATGCCAGGGCGAAGCCTGCGTGCCCACCTACTCCCCGCCCAACGACCCGACCCCCGGCTCTTCGAGCCTCGAGGGCGCGGGCAACGTCGACGAAGGCAAGGCAAGGAAGAAGAAAGCTCACAAAAAGAAGCACGCCAAGAAGAAGAGAAAGCACGCGAAGAAGCACAAGCGAGCGGCCAAGCACAACCGTGGAGGTGTGAAGTGATCACCCCGAAGAGGACCATCGGCCTGCTGGCCCTGCTCGCCTGCCTGGCCATGCCCGCGGCGGCCCGGGCCGAGCTTGAATTCGTTCCCGGCTCGGCAACGGTCACCGCGCTCAACCCGAACGGCACGATCGACACCCAGGCGGGATCGCATCCCGATTCCTTCACAGTCTTCTTCGACCTAAAAACCGGTGAAAACGGCCACACGATCGGCGGGGAAATGCGCGACGTCATCGTCGAATTGCCCCCCGGCTTCATCGGCAACCCCCAGGCGATGCCGCGCTGCTCGCGGCGGCAGTTCGAAGGCCCTACGCCCCACTGCCCGGGCTCAAGCCAGGTAGGAGTGCTGCGCGCCAACGTAGTTGGCCTGGGCCAGGCAATCAACCCGGTTTACAACCTCACCCCACCGCCGGGCGTGGCCGTCCAGTTCGGCTTCTCGGTCTTCAACTGGTCGCCTTTTCAGAACTTCTCGGCCTTGACCGAGAAGGGCTATCGCGTTGGCGTGGCAGCACCCAACCTGCCGCTCGAGATCAGCTCGGTGAGCGAGACGATCTGGGGTACACCATCGGACAAAAGCCACGACCCCGAACGGGTCTGCGCTGATTTGGAAGCCCAAGGCTCAGTCACCGGCTGCTCGGCCGAGAGCCAGCGTCCACCCTTCCTGACCATGCCGGCCTCCTGCGGAGAAACCAAGACGACGATCAAGGTCGCCTCAAAACAGGAACCAGACCACTACGTGGAAGAAGTGGTGCCCCTGCGCGACGCCGCCGGCGCCCCGACGCCTATCTCAGGCTGCGACGCGGTTCCCTTCGCGCCGCAGATCTCCTCCCAGCCGACCACCAAGCTGGCCGAGAGCCCATCGGGGCTCGACTTCGAGCTGCAGCTGGCGAACCAGGGTCTGCTCGGCCAAGGCGCAAACGCGGAAACCGAGCCCAGAAAGGCCATCGTCGCCCTTCCCGAGGGCACTACCGTCAACCCCTCCTTCGCCGAAGGAGCGAGTGTCTGCACGCAAGCTCAATACGAATCGGAGCAACTCGATACCAAGGCGGGGCAGGGCTGCCCCGAAGCATCCAAGCTCGGCTCGATCCACGTGCTCACTCCGCTCTTGGAAGAACCGGTCGAAGGCTCCCTGTACCTGGCGGCGCCATATGAGAACCCCTTCGGCACTCTCGCCGCCCTCTACATGCTCGGCAGGGCACCGGAAAGAGGCGTCTTCGTAAAGCAGGCCGGCAGGATCGACCTCGATCCGAACACCGGCCAGATCACCAGCACCTTCGAGGGCCTGCCGCCGGTCCCGTTCTCCTCCTTCAAGCTGCACTTCAGGGAAGGAGCGAGAGCACCGCTCGCGACCCCGGCGGCCTGCGGCGAATACCAGACCGTCGCGCGCTTCACTCCATTCTCGGCCAAAGACGACTCCGAAGCGGTTGAAACAACAGGCTCCTTTCAGATCGAAAGAGGACCCGATGGAGGGGCCTGCCCCTCAGGAGGCCTGCCTCCCTTCAAACCGGGATTGATCGCCGGCTCGATCAACCCGATCGCCGGTCGCTTCACCCCCTTCAACGTACGCCTCTTCAGGACCGACGCCGAACAGGAGATCAACCGCTTCTCGATCAAGTTGCCGCCGGGAATCGTCGGCAAGCTGGCGGGAGTGCCCTTCTGCCCTGAGGCAGGGATCGCGCAAGCGATCGCGAGGACCGGGCCGCACGGTGGCCAGGAAGAGATCAAAGCACCATCGTGCCCCGCCGCTTCTGAAATCGGCCACTCCCTTGCCGGCTCGGGCGTCGGCTCCGCCCTGGCCCACGTGCCGGGAAAGCTCTACCTTGCAGGCCCCTACCACGGAAGCGCCATATCGCTTGTCGCGATCACAGCCGCCAAGGCGGGTCCCTTCGACCTCGGCACCGTGGTGATACGGAACGCCTTCAGGATCGATCCTGAAACAGGCGAAGTCTTCCTCGACGCCACGGGCTCTGACCCGATCCCCCACATCATCAGGGGCGTGCCGGTGCACCTGCGCGACATCAGGGCCTATACCGACAGGCCGAACTTCGTCTTGAACCCGAGCAGCTGCAAGCGCACCTCAACAGCTTCAACGCTCTTGGGCTCGGGCCTCGACTTCTCCTCCGAAGCAGACGACCGCCCCGTAACGATCTCCACTCCCTTCCAGGTGGCCGATTGCGCCGCCCTTCCCTTCAAGCCGAGGCTTGCCTTGAAGCTGAACGGAGGCACGAGGCGCGGCGACTACCCGGCGCTGAAGGCCGTCCTCAACATGAACGGGATCGGCGAAGCGGGGATCAGAAGAACACAAGTGACGCTTCCTCGCTCGGAGTTCATCGCCAACGCCCACTTCAACACGATCTGCACCAGGGTCGTCTTCAAGCAGGGGCTGCACCCAGGAGAAAAGTGCCCGACGGGATCGATCTACGGCAAAGCCACAGCCGAGACGCCGCTGCTCTCCGAACCGCTCACGGGTCCCGTCTTCCTGCGCTCCTCAGAACACCAGCTGCCAGACGTGGTGGCATCGCTTCACAACGGCGAGATCGACGTCGTCCTCGTAGGCAGGGTCGACTCGGTCAAAGGGCGCCTCCGCAACACCTTCGAAGCCACCCCCGACGCCCCGGTGAAGCGGGTCGTGGTCAGCCTCATGGGCGGCAAGAAGGGCCTGTTCGAAAACAGCACCGATCTCTGCGCCAACACCCACAAGGCGATCGCGTCCTTCACCGGCCACAACGGCAAGCAGTGGGACTTCAACCCGGTGGTCAAGGCGACGGGCTGCAAGGGCAAGGCTGAGAAGCAAAGGCGCAAGGGGTAGCCGGAAACGCGCCCCGCCTTCATTCGCAGGCTCGTCTTCTTTCTTTTTAGAAACGAACCCTTGTATTCATAAAACGTTTCTTTTATACTGCGCCAACGCCCGCTCGCGAGAGCGAGCACCACAGGGACATAACCGAGCCTCGAGGAAGCCGCAAAGGGAAGCGGCGGGCAGAGGGGCTCACGGGACAAGGAGAAGAGATTTCAATGTTCTCGACGCTACGCACGCGATTCGGGATCCCGGGAGTCATCTCGGTGATAGCCCTAGTCTTCGCAATGCTCGGCGGCGCCTACGCCGCCTCTGACTCAGGCTCCGGCGGCAAGGCGACCGCCTCGGCCAAGGCCAAGAAGGGCCCCAGGGGTCCTAAAGGCGCGACCGGGCCTGCTGGCCCGGCAGGCCCGCAGGGGCCGGCAGGCCCTGCTGGCGCCAAGGGCGACGCCGGGGCCAACGGGGCCAACGGTTCGAACGGGGCTACCGGCCCGACGGGTCTGCAAGGCAACAAAGGCGCGACCGGATTGCAAGGAACTCCTGGAGCTACTGGCTTCAGCGGCTTCACCGAAACCCTTCCGTCGGGCAAAACCGAGAAGGGCGCATGGGGCGCCTTCACCACTTCGACGGTCGAAACTTTTCCCGGAGCGATAGCAAGTATCTCGTTTCCGATTCCCCTAGCAGCAGCTGGTCAAAAAAGTTTCTATTTCACGCCCGAAGAGACCGAACTGGAAAAATTCGGCAAAAAAGGAAGCGAACGCTGTGTTGTGGAAGTCGGCGAACCACTATGCATACCGACCGGCTGTGAAGGGACGCTCGAAGAACCGACGGCTCCCGCCGGGGTCCTATGCGTCTACACGGCTCCAGCTTCGACCGGAGTTTCGGAACACGTTTCAGGTCGCCTCGCCATTCGTCAGGTGGGCGGTGAAGCAAACGGTTATAGCGAATCCGGAGCCTTTGTAATCGGTCCGTTCTATCAAGGTACCGCGGCTGAACCAGCGGTGTTCTCCTCAGAGGGTAGCTGGGCAGTTACCGCTCCGTAAAAGTAACCATTAGTCACGAAACTCAGGAGTGATTCAATGGCCGCAATCCCGCTCCGGCTCAGCAGGTCGGTCGGAGCGGGACGGGCATCGCTCAATTACCGGGAGCCTCAATGAAGCCCGCAGCTAAGGACACCCGCACAAAACGCACCGTCCCCCGCCTAATTTTGGAACCCACGGGCGTCCTCGTCGCCGTACTGATGGCATTGGGCATACTGAGTGCTGCTCCTGCTTCGGCTAGCTACGAAACGGTGGACCACTTCGGCGGGGTGCTCCAAGCTCCGAGCGAACCCAATCAGTTCCCCGAAGAAGTCCAGCTAGGTGGGGCTACGGCGATGGCGGTCAACATCAACGGCGCAGGCGGGGTAGCGCCGGGAACTATTTACACAGTCGGCGAAGGATTGGGGACAGGGCTCCACATAGCGAGATATAGCCATGACGGAGCCTTTGAAGAGGCTTGGAATGGGCAAAACAGATGTGGTCCCGCCGCCGAAGAACCGGCTCATCCAACCTGTCCCGCAATTTTCAGTGGCAGCGGCGGCTTTATCGACATAGAAATCGACCAGACGACTGGCAACGTCTACGTACTTGGGCTTCAACAAGCCATAGGTGAAAACCAAACATTTAACACCGCCCATATTTGGGTCTACAGCCCGAACGGCAAATTGATCTCACAGTTCGGCGAAGGAGATCCTGAAGGAACAATTGCGGGAAGTCCCGGGAAAATACATGAACGGACCTCGGAACGAGGGATCGCGGTAGACGAGTCTGGAGGCGTTTACCTCTTTGACCAGGACAAGGACTTCAACCAGCGCCTGATGGTCTTTCGCCCCGAATCTCCCGGCGACTACGAACACTACGTCTACACCGGACAAAGCAGCGACGTTGCTTCCGGCCCGCAGGGAACACCATTCAGTCCGCGGTCGCCGGTGCTGGACGCCTCAGGCAACATCTACGTGTCCGGTGAAGATTACATCGCGGAGTACGACCCGGCCCAACCGTCGACTCCTATCTGCACCTTCAGCTTGCCGAGCAGCGGCATAGCGGGACACACGGTTAGTCCGGCGACTGGGGAAGTCTTCTACTACAGCCTCAAGAACCACAAAATCCATCAGCTGAGCTGTAATGCCGAAGGCAAATTTGTCGAGAAGGCAGCATTCAACGCCACCCCACAGCGAGGCGATCTTGAAGCCCTGGCGGTGGACCCGGTGCGCCAATACGAACCGTCGCGGCCCGCTGGCGTCCTCTATGCGGCGGCGTACGAAGCCACCCCAAAGACCGGCAGCGGCGGCGAACCCGGCGCCGGACCGCTCGGCTACGTCCTCTCGCCGCCAAAGGAATTCCCGCCGCTGGTCGAATCGGAGTCTGCCTCGAGCGTGACATCGAGCACCGCGGCCCTCGGAGCCCAAATCAATCCCATGGGCGCTGCGACCCGCTACGCCTTCCAGTACCTCGACGACGCGGCCTACGAGGCAAACGAACCCGACGAGCGCCAGTCGCTGACGGTGAGCGCCGCCGGGGGAGTCTTCGGCCTCGGCTTCGAAGGCCGCCGCTTCGGCGGACCGGCCACAGCGAACCTCACGGCAGGCTCAAAAGCCGCCACTTCGCTTCGCACCGCCACCGGCACCACGACGCTCAAAGCCGCGGTCGGGACAGGGACCCTGAAAGGCGCCGGCGGAAAAGGCACCCTGGTCGCGGGCTCCAGCGTGATCACCTCGGTCAGCACCAAAGAAGGCAAATTCGAAGTTGGACAAGGGATCGCGGGCGAAGGCATCCTTGCTCGCGATGCGAAAAACAATCTCCTCGACACGACGATCCTCGCGGTCAAAGCCGAAGAAGGACTGGGAACGCAGGAACTGACGATCTCCAGGCCGGCGAGCAAAACGCTCACTCACGTCAACCTCAGCTCCGGTGCCGCCGCCCTCACCGAAGTGAGCACCAAAGAAGGCAGCTTCGAAGTCGGCCAGGCGATCTCGGGGGGAAGCATTCCGGAAGGCACCAAGATCACCGCCGTCAAAGCAGGCGAACTCGTCCTCTCCAAACCCGCCACGAAACCGGCCCCGGTTCCGCCGGCCTTGGTGCTGGAAATCCGCGCCGGCTTCCCGACCCTTACCTCGGTGAGCGCCGGCATCGGCAGCTTCGAAGTAGGTCAGCCGATCGAAGGGGAAGGCATCCCGGCGGGCACCGAAATCAGCGCCGTCAAAGCGGGCGAACTGACCCTCTCCAAACCGGTGAGCAAATCCGGAACCGGCGTCGCGATCTCCTCCCCCGGCCCTGCCCCGTTGGCGGTGGGCGAGCGCATCGAAGGCCTCGGCATCGCGCCGAACACCACGATAGCCTCGATCAAAGCCGGCGAAGCGACTCTCTCAAACGCCGCCACCGCCTCGGGCACTGGCGTCCTCCTCCACGCCGGACTTCCCGCCGACGTATCGGCCGAGCAGCTGCGCCGGGCCCTGGAAGCCCTACTCACCATCGGTGGCAAAAACGTCGAGGTCAGCGGCGGCCCGGGCGATGAAGCAGGATCCAATCCCTACGAGATCACCTTCGTCGGCAAGTTCGAGAACGTCGACGTTCTCGAACTGAACGCCGACGGCTCCGGCCTCAGTGGCGGTGCCGCCACGGCCACGGTGCAAACCGAGCACGAGGGCGGCGGCGGTTTCGCCGGCGCCACCGAAGCGCCCGTGGGCGGCGCCGATCTGGGCAGCGGCCAGGAAGCGCTCAGCGCCTCGACCGCGGTGTCCGGGCTTTCGCCCGACACCGGCTATCACTACGGCGCGATCGCCACCAGCCACTGCTCCGCGGTAGACGAAGCCAAAGTCTGCGAAGGGGTTGGCGCCACCCAGGCATTCCATACCGCTGCGAGCGAAGCCCCTGCCCTGCCCGACAACCGTGCCTATGAGCTCGTCTCCCCGGCCCAGAAGAACGGCGGTGAGGTCTTTCCTGCGGAGCCCAACGTCTCCAGCTGCGGCCCCGAATGCAAGCCCGGCGTGGTTGCCCAGCGCTATCCGATGCAGAGCTCCCCCGACGGCGAGGCGCTCGTCTACGAGGGCTTCCCCTTCTCCTTCGGCGAAGGCGCGGTGCGCTTCAACGAGTACCTCTCCAGGCGCACCGCCTCGGGCTGGCAGACGACGACCCTCAGCCCCAAGCTGGGGGGAAGCGGCGGAGAACAGGGCTATAAAGCCTTCGACTCCGCTCTGACCAAGGGCCTGCTTTACCAGGGAAGGCCCACGCTCAGCCCCGAAGCGCCGGCCGAATACGCCAACCTCTACAGCCAAGGCGCCGCCGATCCCTCGTCGCTCGGCGTGCTGCTCACCACCGAACTGCACAGTCGCCCGGCGAGCGGATCGGGAAGTTTCACGATCACCTACGCCGGCGCCTCGGCCGACCTCTCGCGGGTCTTCTTCGAAGCCAACGACGCGCTGAGCGAAGAAACGCCGTTTGCACCCGAAGCGGTCGACCGCGGAGCGAGCAAGAACAACCTCTACGAATGGGCAGAGGGGCAGCTGCGCCTGGTCAACGTGGGACCGGGCAACGCAACGACTGCGCCGGGTGCCGAATTTGGATCGGGGGTCGTCCTCGCCAGCAAAAGCAACCGCGCCGCAAACTTCTCCCACGCGATCTCCGATGACGGCGCACGGGTGTTCTGGAGCTCTGAAAGCGGCCAGGTCTACGTTCGCGACAACGGTGAAACGACTCGCGAAATATCCGATCACACCGGCAAGTTCCTCACGGCCTCAGCTGATGGCTCAATGCTGCTGCTGAGCGACGGCAACCTCTTCGATCTCGAAACGGAAGCCCTCACCGACCTGACCCAAGGCCAGGGCGGATTCCAGGGGATCGCCGGCCAAAGCGATGATCTCTCCTCGATCTACTTCGTCGACACCGCTGTGCTCACAGGCGAGGAAGAAAACGAACAGGGAGCCATTGCACAGGCCGATCAGAACAACCTCTACGCCTGGCAGGACGGCGAAAGCCGCTTCGTGGCGACGTTGCTGGCAGGCGACAGCCCCGCGGGTGACGGCATCGGTACTTGGGCGCCCTCTCCGGTCCAGCGCCGGGCCGAGGCCAGCCCCAACGGGCGCTGGCTTGCCTTCCTCTCCAGGGGCAAGCCGACCGGCTATGACAACGTCGGCGCCTGCCTCTATAGCCCGACGCAGCTGAAATACGTCCCCTCAGCACCCTGCCCGGAGGTCTATCTCTATGACTCGGCTTCGGGGAAGCTGACCTGCGCCTCTTGCAACCCCAGCAACGAACGCCCGCAGGGCCCCTCGACGCTGAGGCTGATCATGGGCTCGCAGGGTTCCCTGCCCCAGCCCCGCTACCTGAGCGACTCCGGGCGCCTGCTCTTCGACAGCGCCAACTCGCTGAGCTCTTTCGACACCAACAACGGGGTCGAAGACGTCTACGAGTTCGAGCCCCCGGGGGTGGGCAGCTGCACGCGGGAAGGCGGCTGCCTCTCCCTGATCTCGGCCGGCCACGAAGCGATCGACTCCAACTTCTTGACGATGGATCCCTCGGGCAAGAACGTCTTCTTCACCACTCGCGATCAATTGGTGCTGAAGGACAAAGACGAGCTGGTCGACGTCTACGTAGCCCGCGAAGGCGGCGGCATTCCGTCAGAAACCGAAACCTCGCGGGGCGAATGCCAGGGCGAAGCCTGCCAGCCGCAGACCACGGCGCCCAACGACCCGACACCCTCCTCCTCGAACTTCGAAGGGGCTGGCAACGTCGATGAACAGAAAGCGGCCAAGAAGCACAAGAAGAAGCACACCAAGAAGAAGCACAAGGCAAAGAAGCACGCCAAGCACAAGCGAGCCAGCAGCAACCGCGGAGGTGCGAAGTGACCGCCCACAAGGCAGTCGCCCTCTTGATCGCCGCCAGCTGCTTGATGGGGCCCGCGGCCGCCCAAGCCGACTTCGGCCTCGTCCCTGGCTCCACAACGGTGACGGCGCTGAACAAAGACGGCACGGTAGACACCCTGGCGGGCTCCCATCCCTACTCCTTCACGGTCCACTTCGACCTCAACGTCGGCGAAGACGGCAAACCGGAAGGCGGTGACATGCGCGACGCCCTCGTCAACCTGCCCCCGGGCTTCATCGGCAACCCGCAGGCGATGCCGCGCTGCCCGCGCCAGAAGTTCGAGGGCACCTCGCCCCAGTGCGCAGCCTCGACCCAGGTCGGGGTCCTGCGCGCGGTCATCCCCAGCATCGGCCAGATCAGCGGCCCCGTCTACAACCTCATCCCACCTCCGGGCGTAGCCGCCCAGCTCGGCTTCAGCTCGGTCAGCTTCAACGCGCTGCAATACGCCTCGGTACGTAGCGAGGAAGGCTACGGCCTCGGCGTCTCGGTTCCCAACGTGCCGATCGGGATCACCTCGGTGACCGAGACGATCTGGGGCGTACCGGCAGACAAAGGCAACGATCCGGAACGCTATTGCCAGTCTCCCACCGGCGCCGGAATCATCCAAGGCTGCTCCTCCGACGGCCAGCCCTTGCCCTACCTGACCATGCCCGCCTCCTGCGATGGAGTGCCTGAAACGACGATCGAAGTCGACTCCAAGGACAACCCCGGCGTCTTCACCGGCGAGACGGTCAAAGCCCTCGACGCCGCCGGGCACCCCGCCCCGATGGTTGGTTGCGACGGAGTCCCCTTCTCTCCCAGGATCTCCTCTCAGCCGACCACCAAGCTGGCGGAGAATCCCTCCGGCCTCGACTTCGAGTTGAAGCTGCCCAACCAGGGACTGCTCGGTCCGGGAGCGATCACGGAAACCGAGCCGAAGAAGACGGTGGTGACGCTCCCGGAGGGCTTCACCGTCAATCCCTCCCTGGCCGAAGGCATCTCCATCTGCTCTGAAGAGCAATACAAAGCCGAGAAGATCGACAGCCCCGCGGGAGCCGGCTGCCCGCAAGCCTCCAAGCTCGGCAGCGTGATCGCCCAATCACCACTCTTGGAAGAACCGGTGGAAGGCTCGGTCTACCTCGCCGCACCCTACGAGAACCCCTTCGGCACATTGACGGCGCTCTACCTCGTGGCAAGAGCCCCGGAACGCGGGATCATCGTCAAGCAGGCGGGCAGGGTCGACCTGAACCCGAGCACGGGTCAGATCACCTCCACCTTCGACGACCTGCCGCCGATCCCGTACTCCTCCTTCAAGCTGCACTTCAGAGAAGGGGCGAGGGCTCCCCTGGCGACTCCCGCGGCCTGCGGGGAATACCAGACGACCGCCAGGTTCACTCCCTTCTCGGCCAAAGCCGACTCCGAAGCGATCGAAACCACTGGTTCCTTCCAGATCGAAAAGGGCCCAGACGGAGGGGCCTGCCCATCCGGCGGGCTGCCGCCCTTCAAACCGGGCCTGATCGCAGGAAGCATCAACAACGCCGCGGGCCGCTTCTCTCCTTTCAACGTCCGCCTTTTCAGGACAGACGCAGAACAGGAGTTCACCCGCTTCTCGATCAAGCTGCCCCCCGGAGTGGTCGGCAAGCTGGCGGGAGTCCCCTTCTGCCCGGAGGCGGCCATCGCAGCGGCGAAGGCGAGGACCGGTATCCACGGGGGAGCCGAAGAGATCGCATCGCCGAGTTGCCCGGCCGCAAGTGAAATAGGTCATTCCCTGGCCGGAGCGGGAGTGGGCCAGGCCCTCGCCTATGCCCCCGGCAAGCTCTACCTCGCAGGGCCCTACCACGGCAGCGCCATATCGCTGGTGGCGATCACCGCCGCCAAGGTAGGTCCCTTCGACCTCGGCACCGTGGTCATCCGCCAGGCCTTCAAAGTCGATCCCGAAACCGGCGAAGTCTTCATCGACGCCACAGGGTCTGACCCGATCCCCCACATCATCAAGGGGGTAACGGTGCACGCCCGCGACATCAGGGCCTACACCGACCGGCCGAACTTCGTCTTGAACCCGAGCAGCTGCAAGAGAACGTCAACTGCCTCAACCCTCTTGGGAAGTGGCCTTGACTTCTCCTCCGAAGCAGACGACCGCCCGGTAACGGTCTCCACTCCCTTCCAAGCCGCCGATTGTGCCGCCCTTCCCTTCAAACCCCGCCTCTCCCTGAAGCTGAAGGGCGGCACGAGACGCGGCGATTACCCGGCCCTCAAGGCCGTCCTCAACATGAACGGCTTCGGCGAAGCGGGGATCAGAAGAGCCCAGGTAACGCTTCCAAGGAGCGAGTTCATCGCCAACGCCCACTTCAACACGATCTGCACCAGGGTCGTCTTCAAGCAGGGAGCCCATCCAGGGGAAAAGTGCCCGGCGGGATCGATCTACGGCAAAGCAACGGCGGAGACCCCGATCCTCGATGAACCGCTGAGCGGCCCGGTCTTCCTCAGGTCCTCAGAACACCAGCTCCCAGACGTGGTCGCCTCGCTTCACAACGGCGAGATCGACGTCGTCTTGGTGGGACGAGTCGACTCGGTCAAAGGAAGGCTGAGAAATACCTTCGAAGCCACCCCCGATGCTCCAGTCAAGCGAGTCGTGGTCTCCCTCATGGGCGGCAAGAAGGGCCTCTTCGAAAACTCCACCAACCTCTGCGCCAACACCCACAAGGCGATCGCCTCCTTCACCGGCCACAACGGCAAGCAGTGGGACTTCAACCCGGTTGTGAAGGCGACCGGGTGCAACAAAGCCAAGAGGCAGAAGGCCAAGCGCCAGGCCGCCAGGCAGAAGCGCAAGGGGTAGAGGATGAGCAGAAGGGCGGCATTCCTCGCCACCGCAGTGGGCCTTTTGGCGTGCGCGAGCCTCGCCAGCGGCACCGTGGTCCAGGAGGGCAACCTGCGGATCACCGTCCTCAGCCAGATCCTCCCCTACAAGCTGCCCAGACACGGAACGGCGCCGATCGCCGTCTTCGTCAGCGGCCACCTCTCCGCCCCCCACGGAGGCATCCCCTCCCAGTTGCAGGAGATGACGGTGGAGGTGAACAAGCACGGCTTGCTGCAGTCGAAGGGACTTCCCGCCTGCCCGCTTGCTCGGATCCAGCCCGCTTCGACCGAAAGAGCCCTGCAGAGCTGCGGCGATGCCCTGATCGGCTCCGGGC
>JAWVFL010000003.1:0-58068 GCA_033856195.1 Solirubrobacterales bacterium
CATTGAAGAGTTGGACATCCCGGTCTTTCACGACGACCAGCACGGCACTGCCGTCGTCGTTCTGGCCGCGCTCATCAACGCGGTGAAGCTCACGGGCAAACGCATGGAGGATTTGAAGGTCGTCGTCAACGGCGTGGGTGCGGCGGGCGTGGCTTGCTCGAAGATAATTTTGAGCGCGGGCGTGCGGAACGTCGTCGGGTGCGACCAGACGGGCGCGATTTATCAGGGGCGCACAGAGCACATGAACTGGGTGAAGGATCACTACGCGCGCCTGACGAACCCGGACGGCGAGCGCGGCTCGGTGCATGACGTGATACGCGGCGCGGATGTTTTCTTCGGCCTCTCGGCCCCCGGCGTCATAAGCGTTGCCGACGTGAAGACGATGGCGAAAGACCCTATCATTTTCGCTATGGCGAATCCGACGCCTGAGATTATGCCGGAGCAGGTCGCTGGATTAGTCGCGGTGATGGCTACCGGTAGGAGCGACTACCCGAATCAGATAAACAACGTGCTCTGCTTCCCCGGCATCTTTCGCGGCGCCCTCGACGCCGGCGCGCCGCGGATCACAGAGGAGATGAAGCTGGCGGCGGCCAAGGGAATCGCCGAAGTCGTCGACGACGACGACCTCTCCGAGGACTACATCATCCCCAGCGTCTTCGATCGCGAAGTGGCGCCGAAGGTCGCAGCCGCGGTGGTCGAGGAGGCCAAGCGCGAGGGGATCGCCCGCTTCAACGAGGAAACCGGCACCTTCTCCACGGTGGAGGTCACCTAGCTTCGTGAAGGTCCTCGTCAGCGGAGCCAGCGGTTTCATCGGGTCGGCGCTGTGCGACTCCCTACTGGTTCGCGGTGACACGGTGGTCGGGCTGACCCGCGACCCCCAGCGGGCGCGGGGCACCAATCCCGGCGTCAGCTGGCACGCCTGGGAGCCGACCCTGGAACGACCTCCCGCGGCGGCCTTCGAGGGAGTTGACGGGGTGGTCCACCTGCTCGGAGAGAAGATCAACCAGCGCTGGACCGACGAGGCCAAAGAGCGGATCATGGAGAGCCGCCGCACCGGCACCCACAACCTGGTGGGAACGATCGCCGGCCTCGAGCGCAAGCCAGGAGTCCTGATCAGCCAGTCGGCGATTGGCTACTACGGCGACCGCGGCGAGGCAATCGTCGACGAGTCGACAGAGCCGGGCGATGGCTTCGACTCCGAGGTAGTGCGCGAGTGGGAGAAGGCCGCCCACGAGGCCGAGGGCACCGGTGTACGTCTGGCCATCGTCCGCACCGGCCACGTGCTCGACCCGCACGCCGGCTTCCTCAAGCCACAGCTGACCCCGTTCAAGCTCGGCGTCGGCGGGCCACTGGCGGGCGGCAACCAATACGTCTCCTGGATCCACATCCAGGACGAGGTAGGCATCCTGCTCTGGGCGCTGGACAACGACAAGGTGAGCGGCGTCATCAACGCGACGGCGCCAAATCCGGTGACCAACAAGGTGTTCTCTAAGGCGCTTGGCAAGGCGCTTGGAAGGCCGGCCGTGGTTCCGGTGCCTGGGCTCACGGTGGATCTGATGTACGGCAGGGAGTTCGGCAAGGTGCTTAGGGGCGGGCAGCGGGTGATGCCCCGACGGGCACTGGACCTCGGATACGAGTTCCAGCATCCAGAGCTCGAAGAGGCTCTCGAAGACTTGCTCTAGCGGGGAGAGGGCCGGGTGCCCCCTCCCAAAACGAGCGGCCGAAGGCCGCTCTTGAGTGTTTTGGGAGGGGGCACCCGGCCCTCTCCTACGGCTTGCTCAGATCCTCTACGACTCGCTCAAGCTTTGGCGGATCGACTCCCGAAGCGAACCGGAACCGGCGGATTCGATGAGCTTCAGCAGGCGCTCCATCGCCACGGTGCCCGAGCTTGCGGAGATCCAGGGGATCTCGGCGGTTTCCAGAATCCGATGGGTGAACCGCGCCGCCCTTGGATTCGGAGCTTCCAGATAAGCGACGCTGGTTGAATCCTCCGTGGCCCTGCGAGCGTTGGCGCCGAGGGTTGCCAGGCTGAGCTTTCCGCGCTCGGAGGCGCTTGGAAGGCAAGCTGCCTGAACGCGTAGATCGCCGGCACGGCCCCCTTGGCTCACAAGCTCCTGCTTAGCCGCGGCGCACAACGGAGCTTCGACGTAAGCAGTGACAGTGGCGTCCTTGGCCACACCGCTTCCGCCGCAGCCAGCCGCGGCTATGGGCAAGCCGCAAGCCAGCGCAACGACGGTCTTGCACAAGACGGAAGAGAGGCGGGTGCCCCCTCCCAAAACACTCAAGAGCGGCTCCTGCCGCTCGTTTTGGGAGGGGGCACCCGCCTCTCCCCTGCCCAGCGGAAGCGATCGCAAGCCGCTCGTTTTGGGAGGGGGCACCCGCCTCTCCCCTGCCTCGCCCTAGCCAAAGAAGACCTCGGCCTCCGAGTACAGCGACTCGGGAACGGTCTTGAGCTCCGCCGTCGCCTCACTCAAATCGACCAGCTCGATGTCCGTGCCGCGCAGCGCAGTCATCTTGCCCCAGTCCCCGGCATCGACAGCATCAATCGCATGCAATCCGAATCGAGTCGCGAGCACCCGGTCGAACGCCGTCGGCGTGCCGCCCCGCTGCACGTGCCCGAGCACCGTCGCCCGGGCCTCCTTGCCAGTCCGCTGCTCGATCTCCCCCTCGAGCCAGTGGGCGATGCCGCCGAGGCTGACGTGACCGAACTGGTCGAGCTTCTCGTCTTTCGCCGTCGGCACGCCACCGACCGGCTGCGCCCCCTCGGCGACGACCAGGATCGGCGCGAACTGGTGCTCGAAGCGGCGGCCGACGAACTGGCAGACGCGGTCGAGGTCGAAGGGCAGCTCCGGGATCAGGATCACGTTGGCGCCGCCGGCGAGGCCGGCGTGGAAGGCGATCCAGCCGGCGTGCCGTCCCATCACCTCGACGATCAGCACGCGGTGGTGACTGTCCGCCGTGGTGTGCAGGCGGTCGATCGCCTCCATCGCGATGTTGACGGCGGTATCGAAGCCGAAGGTGTAATCGGTGGCGCCGAGGTCGTTGTCGATCGTCTTCGGTACGCCAACGACGTGCACTCCGTGCTCCGTGTAGAGACGGGACGCGGCGCCGAGCGTGTCCTCGCCGCCGATCACGATCAAGCCATCGACGCCATCGGCCTTCAGGTTCTCGGCCAAGCGCTCCGGGCCACCTTCCTCCTTGAACGGGTTGGTGCGCGAGGCGCCCAGGATCGTGCCGCCGCGGGGCAGGATGCCCCGCACCTCGGGCACGCCGAGCGGGCGGCTGTCGCGCTCGAGCGGACCGCGCCAACCGTCGCGGTAGCCGAGGAACTCGTGGCCGCAGTGTTCGACCCCCTTGCGCACGACGGCCCGAATCACCGCGTTCAGCCCCGGGCAATCCCCACCACCGGTAAGCACGCCAATCCGCATCGGCTCAGATTAGCCGTGACGAACGCGCGACCAAGCGCTAGGTTCGACCGAGGCCCCAGCGAAAGGAGCGCGACTATGAGCGACGCAGTGGATCTTGGAGCGGTTAGGCAAGCGCAGCAGAAGACCTGGTCGGAGGGCGACTTCGCGATGGTCGCCGGGATGGTCGAGATGGTGGCCGAGGAGCTGGTGGAAGCGCTCGACGTCGTGCCCGACGAGCGTGTCCTGGACGTCGCCTGTGGCAGCGGCAACGGCGCGCTCGCGGCCGCTCGGCGTGCCTGGGGGAACACCGTCGGCGTCGACTTCGTTCCGGCGCTGCTCGAGCGTGGTCGGGAGCGCGCCGCGGCCGAGCGCCTCGACGTCGAGTTCGTCGAGGGAGACGCTGCCGACCTGCCCTTCGCCGACGGAGAGTTCGACCTGGTGATCTCGATCTTCGGCGCCATGTTCGCGCCGGAACACGAGAAGACCGCCGCGGAGCTGCTTCGCGTCAGCAAGCCGGGAGGACGGATCGGCATGGCCAACTGGGTTCCGGACGGCGGCGTCGGCAAGATGTTCATGACGATCGCCAAGCACGCTCCACCTCCGCCCGGCGTGTCCTCGCCGCTGCTCTGGGGCACCGAGGACCACCTTCGCGAGGTCTTCGGAGACGGGGTCTCGGACCTGCGCGTCGACCGGCGCAAATCACGGCAGACCTTCCGCTCCGCCGACCACTTCCTGGAGTTCTTCCGGACCTACTTCGGGCCGACAAAGGTCGCCTATGAACGGGTTGGCCCGGACGGCGAGGCTGCCCTCACGGCGGACATGAAGGCCTACCTGGAGGAGTACAACACGGCTGGCGACCGAGCCCTGGTCCTCGAACCCGAGTACCTGCAGGTAATCGCCCAGCGGGCCCGCTAGGCAAGCAGATCGGTGGACGCAGGGAGCGTGGCGTGCTCCGCACGCGAGCGACCGAGGACGCCGCTATGCGCCGGCTAGCGGGGCTGCAGGACGCGGATCGAGGCGCCGATCAGCAGGATGCCGAGGAAGATTATGCCGGCGACGCCACCACCCTGGCCGAGCACGCTGTAGGCGACAGCCGTGGTGGCGAGGGCGAGAAAGAGTGTGACGACCATTCCCATGCGGCGGGCATCCTACCCGTTCGGGCGGTTGCGGTCTCAGCCAGCCAGGGCCGCGCGCGTCTCACGCAGGAAGCTGCCAACCGCCTCGCGAGCAGCATCGGCCCCGCCCGCGTCACCAGCGGCACGAACGAGCCGACTGCCGACGATGACCCCGTCGGCAACCTGACCCACCTGAGCGGCTTGGGCAGGCGTGCCGATCCCGAATCCGACCGCAACCGGAACCTCGGCCTCTGCCTTCGTGGCGGCAACGAGCTCGCTCAACTCCGCCGGAATCTCCTCGCGCTCACCCGTCGTCCCCACCGTCGAGACCACGTAGACGAAGCCCTGTGCGGCAGCGCAGATCCGCGCCCGCCGCTCAGCCGGCGTCGTCGGCGCGACCAGCGGAACCAGGGCTAGGCCAACGCCGGCAAATGCCTCTCGTACGTCCTCAGCTTCTTCAAGCGGCAAATCAGGGACGATCGCGCCCGCTGCACCGACCTCAAGCGCCCGTTCCGCGAACTCAGCAGCGCCACCGTGGGCGAGGACCATGTTGGCGTAGACCATGAAGACAACCGGCACCCGCTCCGAAATCGCCTCGCAGATCTCCATCGCGGTCTCCAGGGTCGCCCCCGCCTTCAACGCCGCCGTCGCAGCCGCATGGATCGTCGGCCCATCGGCAAGTGGATCAGAGAACGGCACCCCGAGCTCAACCAGGTCGGCCGATTCCGCATAGGCCTCGGCCACAGCCCGCGAGGTATCCCGATCGGGATACCCGGCCATCATGTAAGGCATCAGCGCCGCCCGACCCTCGTCCTTCGCCGCCCGGAAGGCGATCGCGATCCGATCCGAGCCCGTCAATGCTGTCGAGCTGGGAGCCAGGGAGTCATTCGACGGAGCCTCCCCGCTGTTGCTCCGACGAATGACTCCTTGGCTCCCCCCCTCGCCGCTGTCGCTCTGGCGAGTCACCCCCCGGCTCCCTGCTCCAACACCTCGGCCAGATCCTTGTCGCCCCGCCCGCTCAAGCAGAGCACGTCGTACCCCTCGCCACCGCCGTTCTCGAGCAGCCAAGCAATCGCATGCGACGACTCGAGCGCCGGGATGATCCCCTCCAGCTTCGACAGCTCAGCAAAGGCCGCAAGCGCCTGGGCATCGGTAACAGCGAAGTAGCTGGCCCGACCGCTGTCGCGCAGATAGGCGTGCTCCGGCCCGACACCGGGGTAATCGAGCCCGGCGGAGACCGAGTGTGCCTCGAGTATTTGGCCCTCGGAATCGGCAATCACCGAAGAGAGCGAGCCGTGCAGTACGCCGGTGCTGCCCTTGCCAAGGGAGGCGCCATGACGCTCGGTGTCAAGACCCTCTCCCGCCGCCTCGACGCCGATCAACTCGACCTCGGCGTCCGCGATGAAGGGAGTAAAGATGCCGATCGAGTTCGAGCCGCCGCCAACGCAGGCGATTACGCGGGTGGGGAGAGCGCCCTCGGCGGCAAGGGCCTGCTCACGCGCCTCCTCGCCGATCACGCACTGCAGGTCGCGCACCAGCGCCGGGTAGGGCGCGGGGCCGACGGCGGAGCCGATGACGTAGTGGGTCGTCTCGACGTTGGCGACCCAGTCGCGGATCGCCGCGCTCACCGCCTCCTTCAACGTCCGCGCACCGGCCTCGACCGGAACCACCTCGGCGCCGAGCAGTCCCATCCGCTCGACGTTGGGCCGCTGGCGGCGGATGTCCTCCGAGCCCATGTAGATGACGCATTCGAGACCGAGCAGGGCACAGGCGGTCGCGGTGGCGACGCCGTGCTGACCGGCGCCGGTCTCGGCGATCACGCGCGGCTTTCCCATCCGCTCGGCCAGCAGCGCCTGGCCGATCGCGTTGTTGATCTTGTGGGCGCCGGTGTGGGCGAGGTCCTCGCGCTTGAGATAGACGCGGCGGCCGGCGCGCGCCGAGAGCCGGTCGGCCAGGTAGAGCGGCGTCGGCCGGCCGATGAAGTCGCGGTGCAGCAGGCGAAGTCGTTCGTTGAAGGCGTCGTCCTCACGGGCCTCGCCCCAGGCCGCGCTGAGCTCATCCAGCGCGGCGATCAGCGTCTCCGGCACATAGCGCCCCCCGTAGGGGCCAAATCGCTCCTCGACGGCGCTCATGCGGAGTGGACGCTAGCGCCCTTGGCCGCCTCGAAGAAGGCAGCCATCGCGGCGTGGTCCTTGCGACCTGGCTCGGCCTCTACCCCGCTCGCCACGTCGACCGCATAAGGATGCGTGGTGGCAATCGCTTTGGCGACGTTGTCGGGCCGCAGGCCACCGGCGACGATCGCCGGAATCTCGGAGCGGTGCTCACGCAGCAACCCCCAGTCAAAACTTTCTCCAGTCCCTCCCCAGAGCCCCTTGCCGCGCCGATCGAAGAGATGGAAGTCGGTGCGGAACGCCTCCGCCCCATGCACCTCCGCACCACTCGCCACGTGGATCGCCTTGATCACCTTCACCCCGGTCCGCCGCGCCACCTCCGCACAAAATTGCGGCCCCTCGGCCCCGTTCAACTGCACCATCGTCAGCCCAGCCCCCTCCACGGCCTTCGCCACTTCCTCCAGCTCCGGATTGACGAACACCCCGACCACCTCGCACTTGCGCCGGTAAGCCGCGCAAATAGCCGCCGCTTCGTCGGCCGGACAGGCCCGAGGACTCTTCTCGTAATGAATCAGCCCAACAGCCCAAGCTCCCAACAAGACCGCCTCCGCGGCATCGTCGAGATTCGTGATCCCACAAATCTTTACGCGCATAAGCCCAGGGTACGGGAGCGCCTCCGTGAAGCGGGAGCCGGACCCCCTCCGAACGGCTTGTACTTTTTCGGCAGTCCGCTCACGGCAAGCCGACCACCCTCCACCGAAAAAGTTGAGAGAGGAGGGGGTCCGGCTCCCGCTTACCCGGCGGACTGGGGCCGAACCCCGAGCGTGACCGTGACGTGCTTGGTTTCGTTGTCCCCCCGCAACAACGTCAACTCCATCTCGTCCCCCGGCTGCGCCGAATTCACCTTGTCGACCACTTCTTCCATCGAGTCGACCGGCTTGCCGTCGACTTCGGTGATGATGTCGCCACCGAGGTTGACCTTGACGCCTTCGATCGTCGCTTCGGTGTCGCCGCCTTCGATGCCCGCCTTGTCGGCGGGGCTGTCTTTGACGACTTCGTTGACGAGAACGCCCTTATCGACCGGAAGTTTCAGCGCCTTGGCGAGCTCGGGCGTGACGCTGCCGCCGCTGATGCCGATGAAGGCATGCTTGACTTCGCCGTGCTCTTCGAGCTGTTCGACGACTTCGCGGGCGGTGTTGATCGGCACCGCGAAGCCGATACCGACGTTGCCGCCGCTGCCGCCACCGGTCTGGATCTGCGAGTTGATCCCGATCACACTGCCGCTGGCGTCGATCAGCGGGCCGCCGGAGTTGCCGGGGTTGATCGCGGCGTCGGTCTGGATCACGTGCGAGATCGAGAAGCCGTTGGGCGCCTGGATCTGGCGCTGCAGGGCGGAGACGATCCCGGCGGTCACCGTGCGGTCGAGACCGAACGGATTGCCGATCGCGACCACGGGATCGCCGACGTGGATCTTGGAAGAGTCGCCCAGCGAGAGCGGGTGCTGCTGGTCGGCGGGAACGTCGATCTTGAGCAGGGCCACGTCGGTCGCCGGATCGGCGCCGACGACTTCAGCCTCGTGGCTGACGTCCGAGGAGCCCAGCTTGACTTCGACCTTGCTCGCACCTTCGACCACGTGGTTGTTGGTGACGACGTGGCCTTCGGTGTCGATCAGGAAGCCCGAGCCGGTGGCGATCCCACCCCCCTGCGATTCTTCTTCGCCGAACGGGTTGAACGGCGAAGACGATTCTTCGGCGGGCTCGGTTGCTTCGATGAAGGCGACGCCCTGCCCGTCCCGGCGGTAGATCTCGTTGACCGTGTTGGTCTCGCCACTGCTTTCCGTGTTGTCAATCGGCGCACTGCTGAGCGGCGCCGTGATCGTGGTGGTGGTGTGCTCGCCGGCATCGAGCCAACCGGCGGAAATCGCGATCCAACCGAACGCGGCGACCACGGCGCCGCCAAGCAGTGCGGAGCCGAACGATGAGCGAAAGAAGTGACGCATCGAGGGCACTGTAGGTGGGTTCCTTCAGCGCTTCCTAAACGAGCCGCAAACCAGGCTTAAATTCTGCCGTGCTCAAGGCAGATGATGCTCGCGGGTGCCTTCGTCGGCGCCGGTCAGCTCGCGCGTCTTCGCCTCGGGGTCGGGGGCGGTCATCAGCGCGCCGCCGATCAGCACCGCGTCGACGCCGACCCGCTCCAGCTCCTCCAGCTCCTCGCGAGATGAGATGCCGCTCTCGGCGACGACGGTCTTGCCGGCCGGCACGTCGGGCATCAGCTCGTACGTCGTCGCCACATCGACCGTGCCGGCGTCGAGATCGCGGTTGTTGATCCCGATCACGTCGGCGTCGAGCTCGAGCGCCCGTTGCAGCTCCTCGGCGTCGTGGACCTCGACCAGGCAGTCGAGGTCCAGTCCACGCGCCTGCTCGTACATCTCACCCAGCCTGCGGTCGTCCAGCGCACGGGCGATCAGCAGCACCGCGTCGGCCCCGTTGACCGCCGCCTCGAAGAGCTGGTAGGGGTCGACGATGAAGTCCTTGCGCAGGATCGGCAGATCACAGGCGGCCCGGGCGGCGCGCAGGTCGTCGAGCGAACCGCCGAAGTGACGCTCGTCGGTGAGCACCGAGAGCGCCGCCGCGCCGCCGCGCTCATAGGCGCCGACCTGGTCGGGGACGACGGCCGCACCGGAGATCTCGCCGGCGCTCGGCGAGCGCCGCTTGAACTCCGCAATCAGCGACAGCCCGGGGCGGACGAGCGCCTCGCTGAAGGGCCGATCCTCACCGCGCGCGGACAGGTTCGACTCGAGGTCCGCCTGCGGGACCTGGCCACGGCGTTCCTCCACCCCCTCTCGCGCCACCGAGATCAGCTGCTCGATCATTGCCACTGGACTAGCGAAGCCTAGAGGGCCGGGGCTGTGGTCGCTGCAATCAGCCGCCGGAGCAACTCGTCTGCCGCACCGGAATCGACCGTCGCACCCGCCTTCTCGACACCCTCGGCAAGGCTCCCAGCCACTCCGCCGACGTAGATCGCGGCGCCGGCGTTGAGCAGGACGAGGTCGCGCCGCGGGCCGGGCTCGCCCGCGAGCACTGCCCGCGAAGCGGCAGCGTTCTGCTCCGGGCTGCCCCCGGCCACCTCCTCCAGCTCGGCGGTTGCGAAGCCGAAATCGCCGGGCTCGACGTAATGCTCCTCGGTATGTCCGTCGATCACCTCGATCACCCGCGTACGGGCCGAGATCGAAAGCTCGTCCACACCGTCCTCGGCGGCGACGACCATCGCCTTCGCGCTGCCCAGTCCGACCAGAGCCTCGGCGATCGTCTCCTGGTAGTGGCGATCGGAGACACCGAGCAGCTGCCGCTGCGCCCCCGCCGGGTTGGTCAACGGTCCAAGGAAGTTGAAGATCGTCCGCACGCCGAGCTCCTTGCGCACCGGCCCCACGTGGGCCATCGCCTTGTGATGGCGCGGCGCGAACATGAAGCCGAAGCCGACCTCGTCGATGCAGCGGCCCACCTGCTCGGGCTCGAGCTCGATGTTTACCCCGAGCGCCTCGAGCAGATCGGCGGAGCCGCACCTGCTCGTGTTGGAACGGTTGCCGTGCTTGGCGACGGCGCAGCCGGCCCCCGCCGCGACCAGCGCCGCCGTGGTCGAGACGTTGAAAGTCGAAGGGCCACCGCCGGTACCCGCGGTGTCGACGAGATCCGTGCGCGACGTAACGACCGGCGTGGCGAGCGAACGCATCGTGCGTGCCAGGCCGACCAGCTCGGGCACCGTCTCCCCCTTGGCCCGCAGGGCGATCAGGAAGGCGCCGGTCTGAACCTCGCCAGTTCGCCCCTCCATGATCTCGGCGAGCACAGCGGCGGCATGGTCGGCGGTGAGGTGGTCGCCAGCGCAGACCGCATCGATCGCCCTGCCGACGACGTCGTTTGTGGTCATTGAGCCAACCCGCCGTCGTTCCGGTGCGCTTTATCCCGGATTGGGAAGGAAAAGGCGCACCGGAGGGTCATTGGGGGTCTCCGAGAAAGTTTGCGAGCAGGTGCTTGCCCTGTGGGGTCAGCACCGACTCGGGGTGGAACTGCACGCCCTCGGCGGGCAGCTCGCGGTGGCGGGCGCCCATCACGACATCGCCGAGCCGGGCGCTGACTTCAAGCTCGTCCGGAAGCTCCGGATCAGCGACGAGCGAGTGGTAGCGGCCGGCGACGAGCGGACTGGGCAGTCCCGCGTAGACGGTCCGGCCGTCGTGGGTGATCTCCGCCTCCTTGCCGTGGATCGGCTCTCCCTGCACGGTGCGTCCACCGAAGGCCTCGACCAGCGACTGGTGGCCAAGGCAGACCCCGAGCACCGGCGTGCCGGCTTCGGCGAAGCGGCGGATCGCTTCTTTGGAGATTCCGGCCTCGGCCGGCGTGCACGGTCCGGGCGAGACGACGAGGCGCTCGACTTCACGCTCGAGCAGCTCGTCGACCGTGGCCTTGTCGTTGCGGATCACCTCGGGCTCAGCGCCCAACTCGCCCAGGTACTGGACGAGGTTGTAGGTGAAGGAGTCGTAGTTGTCGATGACGAGAACGCGCATCGCTAGGCCCAATCCGGTTGTTCGCAGGCCAGCTCGACGGCGCGGAAGACCGCCCTGGCCTTGTTGACTGACTCGTTGTACTCATAGGCGGGCTTGGCGTCGGCGACCGTGCCACCGCCAGCCTGCACGTGCACCTGACCGTCCTTGGCGACGACGGTGCGGATATGGATCGCCGTGTCGAGATCCCCGTTCCAGGAGAGGTAGCCGATCGCCCCCCCGTAAGAACAGCGCTTGACCGGCTCAAGCTCGTCGATGATCTGCATCGCCCGCACCTTTGGGGCGCCGGAGAGGGTGCCAGCCGGCAGGGCCGAGCGCAGCACGTCCATCGCGCCGACGCCCTCGCGCAGGGTGCCGGAGACCTGGCTGACGATGTGGAGGACGTGCGAGTAGGTCTCGACCACCATCAGCTCGTCGACCGCCACCGAGCCGTACTCGCAGACGCGACCGAGGTCGTTGCGACCGAGGTCGACCAGCATCACATGCTCGGCGCGCTCCTTGGGATCGTTGACCAGGCGCTCGGCGAGGCGGCGGTCCTCCTCCTCGTCGGAGCCGCGCGGGTAGGTGCCGGCGATCGGCCGCGTCTCGACCCGCCGGCCGCTGACTTTGACCAGCGGCTCGGGCGAGGCGCCGGCGATCTGGAAGTCGCCGAACTCGAGGAAGTACATGTAGGGAGAGGGATTGACCGCGCGCAGGCCGCGGTAGACCGAGAAGGCCTCGACCGGCGCGGGCGCCGAGAAGCGCTGCGATGGGACGACCTGGAAGGCATCGCCGGCGTGGACGTACTCGACGATCCGCGCCACGGCCGCTTCGAACTCCTCGCGCTCCATGTTGGAGGTGAAGCTCGGCGGCTCGGCGAGCATCGCGCGCTCGGGCGCTGGCACGGCGCCGCGCAGGCGCTGCCGGGCGTCGGCGATCGCCGCGGCGGCCCGCTCGTAGGCGACGTCGATGCCCCCCTCGTCGTCGGCGAAGGCACAGGCCATGATCGTCAGCTCGTGGCGCAGGTGGTCGAAGACGAGCAGAAGGTCGGTGACCATCAGGGCCATGTCGGGCAGGCCAAGCGGGTCGGGATTGGGCTCGGCGAGGGGCTCGACCGTGCGCACCAGGTCATAGCCGAAGAAGCCGACCGCGCCGCCGCTGAAGGGCGGCAGGCCCTCGACCGGGGCAGGTTGGAACTTCTCGAGGTACTCGGCGACGGCCGCGTACGGGTCGGCCGCGTCGCGCTGCTCTCCCCCGGTCTCCGAAAGGACGCCGTCGCTCCAGCGCAGCACGGCGCGAGGCCGGAAGCCGACGAACGAGTAGCGGCCGACCTGACCCTGCTCGGCCGACTCGAGCAGGAAGCAGGGCGCTCCCTCGGGCTCGCCGGCGCGCAGCTTGAGAAAGGCGGAGACGGGCGTCTCGCAATCGTCCAGCAGGCGAGCGCAGACCGGCACGACGTTGCCCTGCCCCGCCAGGGCGCGCGCCTCCTCCAGGCTCGGCTCTAGCCGCAGCTCCGACTCAGCGGCGACGGCCATTGAGCACTTCCATCGCGGCGGACTGGGAGACCTCGCGCGAGGCGAGCAGGACGGCGAGGTGGTAGAGCAGGTCAGCCGCCTCTTCGGCGACGCGCTCGTCCGACTCTTCGCGAGCGGCGCGGACGACCTCCTCGGCCTCCTCCTCGACCTTCTCGCCGATCAGCTTTGGGTTGTCGAGCAGCTCAACCGTGTAGCTGCCCTCGGGCCGCTCGGCGGCGCGGCTGCGCAGGGTCCGCTCCAGCGTCGCCAGCGCCTCGTGCACGACCGGCGCCGGCTCGCCGGGCGCCGCGGGCGCATCGACCTCGGTCGCGGCCGAGCCGCCGACCTCGCGGTAGAAACAGCTGCGCCCTCCGGTGTGACAGGCAGGCCCGGTCGGCTCTACCAGGGCGACGAGCGCGTCGCCATCACAGTCGTAGCGGAGCTGGCGCAGCTTCAGCACGTTGCCCGAGGTTTCCCCCTTGCGCCAGATCTCCTCCCGCGAACGGCTGTAGAAGTGCAGCTCGCCGGTCTCGACCGTCAGCCGCAGCGACTCCTTATTGGCGTAGGCAAGCGTCAGCACCTCGCCGCTGGCCTGATCCTGCGCCACAACGGGGATGAGACCCCGTTCGTCGAATTTCAGCTCACCGAACATCGGTTCCAATCGTATGGGAGGGAATGGGGACACCCCCGAACGGGCGGATACTCAAAGCGTCGAGCTAATTAGCTCGACGCTAGGACGGGCGGGGGTGTCCCCATTCCCTCACTCGATTCCAAGTCGATCGAGCAGGTCCTCGTCGCGGCGCCAGTGGCTGCGAACGCGGACCTTGAGGTCGAGGTGAACCTTGGCGTCCAGCTCCGCCTCGAGAGAGAGGCGAGCGGCGGTGCCGATCTCGCCTATCTTCCTGCCTCCCTTGCCGACCAGGATGCCCTTCTGCGACTCGGTCTCGGCCCAAATCTCGGCGGTGACGGTGACGAGACCGTCCTCGCGCTCGTCGAGCTCCTTGACCGCAACCTCGACTGAGTGGGGGATCTCCTGGCGGGTGCGGTTGAGCACCTGCTCGCGGATCAGCTCGGCCAGCAGCAGCTCACTCGACTGGTCGCTGTGATCCTGCGGCGGGTACATGTAGGGCCCCTCGGGCATCAGCTCGCAGAGCCGCTCGATCAGGACCTCCAGCCCCTCGCCGCTGCGGGCGCTGATCGGGAAGACCTCGTCGACGCCCTCCAGCTCGGCGGCCTCGGCCAGCACCGGAACCAGCTCGTTCGGCCCCAGCTGGTCGGCCTTGTTGACAGCGCAGATCGTCGGCAGCTTGGCGCCGGTGCCGAGCAGGGCGCGAGCGATGAAGCGATCCCCCGGCCCCACCCCCTCCTCGCCGTTGATCACGATCAGGGCCAGGTCGGAGTCGGCCAGCTCTCGCTCGACCCGCTTCTGCATGCGCTCGGTGAGCACGTCGCGGGGGCGCTGCACGCCGGGCAGGTCGACGAGGACGAGTTGGCGCTCAGCCTCAACGTCGGTGTGGATGCCGCGGATCGCCCGCCGCGTCGTCTGCGGTCGCATCGAGACGATCGCCACACGGCTGCCGACGATCGCGTTGACCAGCGTCGACTTGCCGACGTTGGGCCGCCCGGCAAGGCCGATGAAGCCGGAGCGGCTCAAGCCAGCACCTCCAGCACACTCGCCTGCAGGGCGAGCATCTCGCCCCCGTCGGTCTGGTGGTCGTAGCCGCAGAGGTGCAGGACACCGTGGACGGCCGCCTCGGTGACGTCGGAACAGTGCGGCGGGAAGATCGCCACGTCGCCCAGCTCCCGGGGTCCGACGGTGGGCGCGACACCGTCGATCGGGAAGGCGAGCACGTCGGTCGGCGAGTCCACGCCACGATGGGCGCGGTTCAGCTCACGGATGCGCGACTCGTCGACCAGCTCGACCGCCAGGTGTCCGTCGTCGACCCCCGCAGCCGCCAGGGCCGCGGCCACCGGCTCGTGCAACTCGGCGGGCACGTCAGACAAGTCGATGCTCAAGAGCCCGGCGTCGGCCCGTGTTCGGCTCGGGTCGCGCGCTCGCGATTTCCGTGCTCGTCATAGGCGGCGACGATCCGCTGCACGAGCTTGTGGCGGACGACGTCCTCGCCGCCGAAGCGGACGAAGGAGATGTCCTGGACCGATTCGAGGATGTCGCGGACGACGACGAGGCCGGAGCGCTGGTCGGTCGGCAGGTCGATCTGGGTGACGTCGCCGGTGACGACCATGCGCGAGTTGAAGCCGAGCCGGGTGAGGAACATCTTCATCTGCTCGGGGCTGGTGTTCTGCGCCTCGTCGAGGATGACGAAGGAGTCGTTGAGGGTGCGGCCGCGCATGAAGGCGAGCGGCGCCACCTCGATCACGCCGCGCTCGAAGTAGCCGTTGACGCGGTCGGGGTCGAGCATGTCGAAGAGGGCGTCGAAGAGGGGCCGCAGGTAGGGGTCGACCTTGGCCTGGATGTCGCCTGGAAGGAAGCCGAGCCGCTCGCCCGCCTCGACCGCCGGGCGGGTGAGGATGATCCGCTGTACCTGCCGTTCGGCCAGCGCCGCGGCAGCCATCGCCACCGCGAGAAAGGTCTTGCCGGTGCCGGCCGGGCCGACGCCGAAGGTGATCGTGTGGTCGCGGATCGAGTCGACGTAGCGCTTCTGGTTGAGCGTCTTCGGCGCCACCTTGGTGCTGCGGTGGCGCCAGACGACGTCCTCGAGGATCTCCGCCGGGCTCTCGTCGGCGTCGAGCGCGCCGGTCACCGCTTCGATCGTTCCCGGCGCCACTTCGTGCCCCTGCTCGATCAGCTCGACCAGCTCATCCACCACGGTCGCCGCGGTCTGCACGTCGGCTGGTTCGCCGTCGAGGGTGAGGACGTTGCCGCGCAGGTGGAAATCGCAGTCGAGGTGCCCGCGCAAGGCCCGCAGCACCGCGTCCTCGGAGCCCGCCAGCTCGGCGGCAACCGTGTTGTCGAGGGTCAGCTGCCTACGCGCCAAGCCGCTCACGCACCGCCGCGCTGACCCGCTTGCCGTCGGCGCGGCCGCCGAGCTTCGGCATCAGCGCCGACATCACCTGGCCCATCTGCTTTTGCTCGCTGGCGCCGGTCTCGCTGACCGCGGCGTCGACCAGCTCGGCCAGCTCCTCGTCGGAGAGCTGCTTGGGCAGGTAGGCCTCGATCAGCTCCGCCTCGAAGTGCTCGTCCCTGGCCTGCTCGGTGCGGCCCGCCTCGTGGTAGGCCTCGGCCGCTTCCAGTCGCTTCTTGCGCTCGCGTTGAAGCACTGCCACCTCGTCGCCGTCGCCCAGCTTCGCGTCCTTCTGCAGAGCGTCGACCACCATCCGCAGCGCGCCCGCGCGCTCGCGGTCGCCCGCCTTCATCGCGGCCCGCACGTCGGCCTGCACCTGCTCCAAGACGCTCATCCGGTCTAAGGGTAGTCGGCGGCGTCCATGACGACCTGCTGGATCTCACCCAACGGCATCTGCAGGAAACGGGTGCCGAGCTCGCGGAAGGAGGCGATGTCGCTAGTGCAGAGGAAGCGATAGTCGCCCTCGCCATCGGGCTCACGCGCCAAGCCTTGCCTGACCAGGGTGCGCTGGACCGCGGCGGCGACCGCGTGGCCACCGCTGACCAGGCGCACGTCGCGGCCGAGGATGCGCTGCAGCATCGGCGCCACCAGGGGGTAGTGGGTGCAGCCGAGGATCAGGGTGTCGACCTCGGCGCGGTTGAGCGGCGCGCAGTATGCGCGCGCCATCTCGAGCACGCTCTCGTCGAAAGGTGAGCCGTCCTGGATGAACGGCGCCAGGTCGGGGGCCTCGACTTCGGTCACCTCGAGCGCGCGCCCCTGCCCTTCGAGCGCACGGCGGTAGGACCCGCTCTCAACCGTGTTCGGCGTTGCCAGCACGCCGACCTTGCCGCTGTCGGTGATCGCCGCGGCGATCTCCGCCTGCGGCTCGACCACGGGCACGACCTCCACCCCGTGCTCGCTCGCAACCTCCCTCGCCACGTCCTCGCCGATCGCCGTCGCCGTGTTGCAGGCGATCACCAGCAGCTTGGCGCGGCCGCCGAGCAGTAAATCGGCAATCGAGCGGATCCGCGCCCGCAGCTCCTCGGGGTCCTTCGTCCCATACGGAAACCAGGCCGTGTCGCCGAGGTAGACGTAGTCCTCCTCGGGCAGCGATACAAGGCACTCGTGCAGGACGGTGAGGCCGCCGACCCCCGAGTCGAACATCGCGATCGGCAGCGAGGCGTCGAGCAGGCCGCGGGTTGCAGGCTGGTTCGTCAGCGCTCTAGAGGAAGGGCTTATAGGCCATGAAGAAGATCGTCACGACGACGATCAGCCCGGCGAGCGTGCCGACTTTGCCGATCCGATCCCCCAGCGCGGTGAACTCATCACTGAGCGCGTCGCCCGCCTTCAGGTCCCGTTCGGCCAGCGCCCGCGCCTGCTTCACCTTCGGCTGGAAGAACCCATGCTGGAGACCAAACAGCACGATGATCGCCAGGAAGCCAACGCTGATGAATGCATCGCTCGTCTCCCAGGGACCGTCAACAAGCAGATAGATCCCGGCGAGCAGCAGCACAATCATCCCCGGGTTCACCAGGTAGCGATCGGTCTTTTGGATCCCGGCAAGGATCGCCGGCGTCGCCCGCGGAAACTGCGGCACGACTGAAAAGAAAAGCGCGTAGCCAAATGTCGGCCCGAACGCGAGCACGACCACCAGGATGTGCAGGAAGAGCGCGAGCTTGTAGCCCGGATCAACGATCGTTGCCAACATCGGCGGGAAGCCTACTGCTAGCCCCGGAGCAAGAGCGCGGCCCAATCCCCCTGCAAGCGCCGATCCGCCTCCGCCAGTCCGGCGGGCGCAAATGCGGCGGCGATCTCGTCCAGCTCGGTGGGCAGGAGGCCCGAGAGGATCAGGGTTGCGGGAGCCGGGGGAGGACTCGTCGGAGCAACAGCGGGGAGGCTCCGGCGAGCCCTCCCCCGGCTCCCGGAGCCGTCGAGTTGTTCGGCTATGACCCTGAGGATCGGGGCGGTCATGTTGGCGACGGTGGTCGGGGCGAGTTCGGGAAGACTCTCGCGGAGATTGCAGTGCTCTGGCGTGATCGAGACGCCGTTGGCCTGAGCATTGGCGCTTGCAGCCTCGATCGAGGGCTTCTCATGGTCGTAGCCGCGAACCGGGTCCCAGCCGAGCTTTGCTGCGGCTATTGCCAGCACGCCGGAGCCAGTACCGAGATCGGTGAGTGCTCCGCGTGCCTCGCCGGCCTCGGCCAGCTCGAGCAGCAGTTCGAGGCAGAGGCGCGTGGTCGGGTGGGCGCCGGTGCCAAAAGCTTGGCCGGGGTCGACGACGAGATCGATCGTGCCTTCGCGGGGCTCCTCCCAGGACGGGCGCAGCCAGAGGCGCTCGCCGATGAGGAGCGGTTTGTGGAAGTCCTGCCAGCGATCGGCCCAGTCGTCGGGGACCTCGGTCGCGACCACCTCGACCAAGCCGTCGCCTGCCGCGACTTCGATCTCGCCAAGCTCGGGAAGCTCGCCCTCGCCGCCGTAGATCGCGTACTCGACGTAGTCGGGCCCGCGCTCCTCCTCGACGCCGTTGGGGGCCAACACGGTCAGCTCGGCGAGGACGATCTCGGCCTGCTCGGGGGCACAGCGGACGGCGAGCCGGATCAACCGAAAGCTCTGCGCATGCGGGAGAGGAAGCTCTCGTCGCCCTGCTCGGAGCGCATGTTGCGCGGCTCCAGCGTCTCCTCGAGCTTCTCGGCCAGCTCGCGCTGCTCGTCGGAGAGGTCGCTGGGGACGATCACGTGGATGACGATGCGCAGGTCGCCAGGCGGGCCCCCGTTGGCCCCGGGCAGGCCATGGCCGCGCAGGGCGAACTGGGTTCCGTGCTGGATGCCGGACGGAAGCTCGATCTCGCGCTCGCCCTCGTGGCTGGGGATCTTCACACTGACTCCGAGCATGGCCTGCACCGCCGAGATCTCCACAGCGTGGACGAGGTCCTGACCGCGCATCGGCCCGCGGCGGACCTCGAAGCCGAAGGCGCCGCCGAAGACCGCCTGGAAGATGTCCTCGACCGTGCCGAAGCCGGCGGCGCCGCCGGGAGGGAACCCACCCGAGCGCAGGCCGTCTTGGCCATAGCGGTCATAGATCTGACGCTGCTCGGGATCGGAGAGGACCTCGTAGGCCTCGGCCGCGGCCTTGAACTTCTTTTCGGCCTCGGGATCGTGGGCGTTGACGTCGGGGTGGAGCTCGCGGGCGAGTTTGCGGAACGACCGCTTCACCTCCGCATCGGAGGCGCCGTGCTCGACGCCGAGGACCTCGTAATAGTCGCGGGGCATCAGCTAGCCGTCGTAGACCGTCTCGCAGTAGCGCGACAGCTCGCGGGCCGCTCCGCGTACCGAGGCGATCGCGGTTGCGTAGTCCATCCGCAGCGGGCCAACCACACCGACCGCGCCGAGATTGCGATGGGCGAGGCCATAGTTGGCGCCGACGACGCTGACCGAGCGCAGCTCTGGCCGGGGGTTCTCGCCGCCGATCCAGAGGAAGACCGAGCGCTGATCGAGAGTCGAGCGCAGCATGGCGAGCAGCATCGCCCGCTCCTCTAGCGCGGTCATCAGCATGTCGGCGCGGGGAAGGTCGGCGGAGTGGGCTTCGGAGAGAAGACGCGAGGCGCCCTCGGTGTAGAGGGTGTCCGCCGATTCCTCGTGCTCGAGCTCGGTGAAGGTGGCGCCGAGCGTGGCTACGAACTCCGCCTCCGCGGGCCCCAGCTCAGGATCGGCGAGGCGGCTGGCGATCATGCGAGCCCCGAGGCCCATCCCCGACAGAGACTCGTTGAGGTAGCTCGAAGCCCACTCGACCAGGCCGGGATCGACCGGGCCGGAGAAGTCGAAGACGCGCTTGGCGACGGCGCCGTTGGAGGCGATCGCAACGGCCATCACGCGCTGCGGCTGCAGGCGCAGCACCTCGACTCGGTGAATCGTCGCATCAACAGTCTCAGACGGCGCCGTCACCAGCGCCATCAGATCGGTCACATGGGCCAGTGCGGTCGTCGTCTCTCGCATCGCCGCATCGATCTCGCGGCGCAGCTCGAGCGCGACCGCGCTCCCGGCGGGAGGGCCGCCCGCCGCCATCATTACGTCGACGTGTCGGCGATAGCCCGTCTCGGTAGGCACTCGTCCAGCAGACGTATGGGGATGCGTCAGATAGCCCGCAGCCTCCAGGGCCGCCAACTCCGCTCGGACAGTCGAAGCTCCCCACTCGACCTCAGATGCGATCTCCTTTGACGGCACAGGACGTCCGGACGCGAGGTACGCATCAACGACCAGCTTGAGGATCAACTCCTGTCGCGAGGAAAGCATCGGGCTTTCCATTCTAGGAGTCGCTAAAGCTGGACCTCAGCCTCCGCGTTGCGGATCGTCTGATTGTCGCCCTGCGCCGCCACGGTGTCGATCACGACCATGTCGCCCTCCGCGCTCTTCACAGTCCCGCTGACGACGATCTCGGTCTCCGGCGCGCCCATGCCGCGGAACTGGACGGAGAGGCGTTTGAGAGCGCGCGGGTCGCCACCAGCGACGGCGGCATTGGCTCGCGCGACCAAGCCCATCATGTAGAGCCCGTGCAGAATCGTGCCGGGCAGGCCCACGGCTTTGGCGAACTCGGGATCGATGTGGATCGGGTTGAAGTCGCCCGAAGCGCCCGCGTAGCGGTGCGTCAGGTACTTATCGGGCGTGACCTTCAGCTCTGGGATCGGGTCGCCGACGTTCAGGTCAGCCATCTCAGACTCCTCTCACGATGCAGGTCCAGGTGCCCTTTACAACCTGGTCCCCGTTCTGGTTGACGGCATTGGTCTCGAAGATGTAGAAGCCCTTGCCGTCTTTCTCGGAGATGTCCAGGCACTTGGCCGCGGTGGTGATCTCGTCGCCCGAGCAGGCGGGCTCCTCCCACTCGAACTCCTGGCCGCCATGCACCATCGCGGCGAAGTTCATCCCCACCTCGGGGTCGAACATCGCCGGGCCAACGGCGGGCGAGCTGTAGACGACGGCGAACATCGGCGGCGCGACGACGTCCCGGAAGCCGGCTGCCTTAGCTGCCTCGCGGTCGAAATGCACCGGGTTCTCGATCCCGAGTACCCGCGCGTACTCGCCAATCTTCTCCTTGCCCACCTCATAAGTAGTAGCGGGCCATTCCTTCCCTATTGCCTCGGTCTTGACGCTCATAGCCGCGGCAGTCTAGAGACGCTCCCCGGTCCTGGTCGGCTGGCCAGTTCACGCTTGGAGAAGGGGTGTCGGGTGCCCCTGCCGGCGGCTTGTACTTTTTCGGCAATTCCTTGCGGCGCCCGCAGCCAACTCTTCACCGAAAAAGTTGAGCCGGCAGGGGCACCCGACACCCCCCCTACTCGTCGATCTCCAGCACCGCCAGAAACGCCTCCTGCGGCACTTCCACCCGTCCGACCGACTTCATCCGCTTCTTGCCCGCCTTCTGCTTCTTCAGCAGCTTCTGCTTGCGGGTGACGTCACCGCCGTAGAGCTTCGCGGTGACGTCCTTGCGCAGCGCCTTGACCGTCTCACGGGCGAGGATGTTGGAGCCGATCGCGGCCTGCACCGGCACGTCGAAGAGCTGGCGCGGGATCGTCTTGCGAAGCCGCTCGACCAGGCGCTTGCCCTGCTCGTAGGCGAAGTCGCGGTGGACGATGATCGAGAGCGCGTCGACCTTGTCGCCGGCGAGCAGGATGTCGACCTTGACCAGGTCGGAGGCCCGGTTGCCGATCGGCTCGTAGTCGAGTGAGGCGTAGCCGCGGGTCGATGACTTGAGCAGATCGAAGAAGTCGAGGACGATCTCGGCCAGCGGCATGTCGTAGCGGATCTGCACCCGCTGTGGGCTCAGGTAGTGCATGTCGACGTGGGTGCCGCGGCGCCCCTGGCAGAGCTCCATCACGGCGCCGACCTGCTCGGAGGGGCAGATGATCGTGGCGCGGATGAACGGCTCTTCGATCGTCTCGATCGTGCCCGGGTCGGGCAGGTGGGTCGGGCTGTGGACCTCGACCTCCTCGCCGTTGGCCAGGTGCACCTCGTAGCGCACGTTCGGCGTCGTCGCCAGCAGGTCGAGGCCGTACTCGCGTTCCAGCCGCTCGCGCACGATCTCCATGTGGAGGAGGCCGAGGAAGCCGCAGCGAAAGCCGAAGCCGAGCGCCTCCGAGGTCTCCGGCTCCCAGGAGAGCGCGGCGTCGTTGAGGGCCAGCTTCTCGAGCGCGTCGCGCAGGTCTTCGAAGCGATCGGTGTCGATCGGGAAGAGCCCGCAGAAGACCATCGGCCGCACCTCGCGATAGCCCTCCAGCGGCTCGCCGGCGGGGCGATCGAGCGCGGTCACGGTGTCGCCGACGCGCAGCTTGGCGACGTCCTTGATGCCGGTGATCAGGTAGCCGACGTCACCGGCCTCCAAGCCCTGCACGCCGGTCATCGTCGGGCGGAAGAAGCCGATGTCGTCGATGTCGGCCTCGGTGCCGTTCTGCATCGCGAGGATGCGGCCGTGCTTGCGGAAGGCGCCGTCGACCATCCGCACGTAGGCAATCACGCCGCGGTACTGATCGAACTCGGAGTCGAAGATCAGCGCGCGCGGAGGCGCGGCGAGGTCACCCTCAGGCGGCGGCACGCGGGCGACGATCGCCTCCAGAACGTCGACCACCCCCTCCCCGGTCTTTGCCGAGATCGGGATCGCGTCGCCCGCGTCGCCACCGAGCAGGTCGGCGATTTCGCCCGCGACTCGCTCCGGCTCGGCGCCCGGCAGATCGACCTTGTTCATCACCGGGATCAGCTCGAGCCCGTTCTCGATAGCCAGGTAGGTGTTTGCCACCGTCTGCGCCTCGACCCCCTGCGCGGCGTCGACGACGAGCAGGGCGCCCTCGCAGGCGGCGAGGCTGCGCGAGACCTCGTAGGAGAAGTCGACGTGGCCGGGCGTGTCGATCAGGTGCAGGTGGTAGGTCTCACCGTCGGCGGCGATGTACTCGACCCGTACCGCCTGTGCCTTGATCGTGATCCCGCGCTCGCGCTCGAGGTCCATCGAGTCGAGCACCTGGGCGCGCATTTTCTTCGGGTCGACGGCGTCGGTGATCTCGAGGATGCGGTCGGCCAGGGTCGACTTGCCGTGGTCGATGTGGGCGATTATCGAGAAGTTGCGGATGTGGTCCATGGGGCGGAGGCGGAGTATGGCGAGTGGCGCGCGGGTCCAGTGGGACGAGGCGCTCGGTCGCGGGTCCTGTCGTCGGGGCGTGGTGCCCTTCTTGTGCTGCGCGCTGCTTCGGGGGCCGGGACCGCGCGCCCGACGGGATGAGGTCTTCCCCTTCGCAGCCTCCGCACGGCGAAGATCACCCCACCCGCGAAAGCGGCGTTGTCTAACGGGGACAGGACGACGAATCGAGGTATCCGGTCAACCGAAGAACCGTCGTAGGAGGCTTATGCAGAACCACTGCCGCAGAGGGTCCTTCGGTCCAGGCGACCGATGGCAAATAGGAGGGCTTGCCAGGTTCGATGCGATCGCGAGAAGCGACCACGTAGTCGTAATCCCCCTCGTTGAGGAGACGGCGCCAGGACCGACAGGTCGTCGGGACTGTGAAGCCGCCGTGGGGTTGCTCGTTGCCGACGTAGTCGACTTCGTTGCTTAGGTCGCGGCCGTAGAGGGGGTACTGGCGGGTGCTGGTGGTGGCTATGCGGGCGTCGGTGATGCCCTGGGCCCACTTGAAGGCAGCGTTGAGGCCGGGCGTGGTGAAGCTGGGATCGGCGTAGCGGCTCTCCAGATAGTGGCGCTGGATCGGATAGCCGACGACCACAACGAGAAGTACGAAAGCCACACCAGCCGCGATCCATACCCGCTGTCCAACTCGACGGCTGACTTCGCCTTTGGTTCCGCTATCCGGAACTAAAGGCGAACTCAGCCCGAGTTGGGCGAGGGGGTTTCGCAGCAGTGGCGTTGTGGGGAGAAGAGCCAGGCCCAGTGCTAGGGCTGGGGCGAGGTAGCGGAGGCCGGACTCGAAGCCGCGGGGCATGCCGTCGGGGCCTGAGGCCGAGGTTGGGGCGATCAGCCAGGCGAGGGCCGTGGCGAGGCCGACGATGCCGGCGACTCGGAGCATCGGGTCTGCGCGGCGGCCCAAGCAGAGGACCAGACCGCCAGCGGCAAGGGCCAGAGCGAGTGGCCAGAAGACGGTGAGGCCATGGTGCAGACCCGGCAGGAACCAGTCCGACCAGACCGAGCCGTCGGTCAGGTAGCCGAGCACGCTGTGGTCTTCGCGTCCGCCCAGTGCCTGCTCGGGAGCCGGCAGGGTGATCGGTCCCAGGTGCTTGATCCACGGAAGCGGGTTGCCCGTGTGAGCCAGGTTGCGCAGGTACCAGTAGCCACCACCCGCGAGGGCGGCAAGCCCGGCAGCGGCAAGCGACCGGAGCCTTGCACCGCCAGGCGCAAGAACGACCAACCCCGCCACGAGCACTCCCGCGGGCAGAAGGAAGTTGAGCTTCGTCCCGGCGGCGAGGCCGGCGGCCAAGCCGATCACCACGAAGGCTCCGGTCTTAAGACCCCTTCCCCCGTCAGTCCGAGAACTCCACGCGTTGAGGGCAATTGCAACAGCAGCAAGGAGGAAGAAGATTCCGACGATGTCGTTACGCGCCTCTCCGGCCTGGTCACTCAACGCGGGGATGCTCAGGGCAATCGCGGCTAGCGCAAGCGACCAAGGCGCAGCCCGGTACGGGCGCCCGATGCACCACGCCGCTGCCAAGCACCCGACGAACCACCCGAGGTTCAACAGGGGAGACAGAATGTCCCGGTCGAACGCAAGCATCCCCACCGCATGAAGCACTTCCGAGTTCACCGGGTAGAACCAGGCCAAAAACTGCGGCGCGATGAAGTGCAGCCCCCACGTATCGCCGCTCTCAAAGAACCCCGCCGCGAACGGCCCGTGGTACCAGGTTGAATCGAACCCGGTCATGCCCGTGTCCAACTTCGGCTTCACCTCCAGCCCGAACTTGACAACCGCGACCGCGGCTATCGCGAGGGCAATCAGCGTCGCGGGTGAGGGACGGTGGGGGGGTCCCTCCGCCTTGCTGGGTTTTTCGCCTCTAAGTTGCCGGCTCTCGCTGAGTGATCTGTGCGAAAAACGGGACGCCGCTGCGCCGGAGGGACCCCCCCACCGTCCCCCCAGGCCCAACCGGAGCCCCAGGCCAATGGCGATCACAACAGCGAGATAGGGCGCCGGTGTGAACCAGCCGAAAGTTCCGAGAAGCTCTGCCACCGAGAGCAGACCGGCTATCCCAAGCACCGCGGTCGACAGCTGCGCCCCGGCCCCTGACAGCTCCGGAGTCAACCTTTCCCGTGCTGTGGTTGCGCCGAGCCAGGCAAATCCAACGAGCGCCGCCAGCTCGACCGTCCCAAGCAGGTAACGCCCCACGCTGAGCATCTAGCGCCGCCGCAGGAGCCTGGTGATCTGCTCGAGCTCCGCGATTCGGAGCAGCCTTGCCGCTCCCAGATAGGTGAGCCCCCCCAGTCCGAGGCCCGTGCCGAGCGAGACGATCTGGCCTGCGAGACCCCGGCCGAGGGCGTTGTCGAGCAGGTCCCAGACGCCGAAGGAGACCGCCGCCAGGGCGGCCGCCGCGATCGTGATCTTGGTCGCGGTTTCCATCAGGCGGCGCAGCTCGAGGCCGCCGAACTCGTGGCGCAGGACCACCGCCTGAGCGACCACGGCAGCAGTCGTACCGATCCCCGTGCCGGCGACGATGCCGCCCGTGCCGAAGGGCTTGTAGAGCAGGAGTGCGGCAAGGGCTGAGACGACGAGGTCGAGAGCGGCAAGCCCGGTCGCCATCCAGGGTCGTTGCAGGCTGAAGAAGGTGCGGGTCTGCAGCAGGTAGAGGCCGTTGGTCGGCAGCGAGAAGGAGAACCAGAAGAGGGCGGTGGCGACCAGGACGGTCTGCTCGGGAGTGAACTCGCCGCGCTGGTAGACGAGCCGGATCATCGGCTCGGAGAGGACCAGGACGGCCGCCGCCGCCGGCACCAGGACGAAGAGGATCTGGCGCATGCCGTTGGCCATCGTCGCCCGCAGGTTCTCGAACTCACCGCGGGAGGCGAAACGGGCGAGGGTCGGGAAGAGGACCGTCGCGATCGCCACCGAGAAGATGCCCTGGGGCAGCTGGTAGATGCGGAAGGCCTTGTCGATCGCCGCCGGCGACTGCTCGCTGACGAAGCTGCCGAAGAAGCTGTTGATCAGCAGGTTGAAGTTGATCAGGCCGAGACTGATCGTCACCGGCAGCATCAGCAGCAGCACCCGCCGCACGTCGGGGTTGCGCCACTCGAAGCTCCACTCGAACTTGAACGGCGTGTTGCGCAGGTCGAAGGTCGGGATCAGCAGCTGGACGAGGGTGCCGATCAGGATCCCGATCGCGTAGGCGTAGATCCGGTCCTGCCCCTCGAACATCGGCGCCACGACGATGACCACGGCGATGATCGTCAGGTTCCAGAAGAGTGGCGAGATCGCAAAGGCGCCGAAGCGGTCGTAGCTGTTGAGGATGCCGACGACGACGCCGCTGACCCCGAGCAGGATCAGGATCGGGAAGAGGACCTGCGAGAGGGTGATCGTGAGATCGAGGATCTCGCCCTCGAAGCCGGGCGCGAAGAGCGGCATGACGAACGACGCCGTGAGCACGAAGAGCGCCGTGATCGCACCGAGCACGAGGGTGACGAGCAGCAGCAGGGTCGAGGCGAGGCGGAAGGCCTCGCGGTAGTTCTTGCGCTCGAGCTGCTCGGTGAAGATCGGCACGAAGGCGGGTTGCAGGGCAGCGTCGGCGAAGAGCGCGCGAACCAGGTTGGGCACCTGGAAGGCGATCGTGAAGGCCGACATCGGGCCGTAGACGCCGTAGTAGGAGGCGGCGACAATCTCGCGGCCGAGGCCGGCGACACGGGAGGCGGCAGTGGCGATCGAGAAGAACGCGGTCGAGCGCGCGATGCGGCCGGCCTGGCGGCCCGGAGACGGGTTGGCCCCCGGTTCCTCGCCCGGCGCGAAGGCCTCCGCCTCGCGCACGGCAGCGTCGCCTGCAAGCGCTTCTGCGTCGGGGTCGGGACTGTCGGGTGCCTTGGGCGTCTCCAAGCTTGGTCTCAGTCGCTATAGTCGGCGGCCGCCTGAAGGGGGCTCGGCGCCCGCGCAGGCACACGACTCATGGCCAACATAGCCTCACAGAAGAAGCGGATCCTACGCAGCGAGCGCGAGCGTACGGAGAACCGCCTGCTCACGAGCACGGTAAAGACCTACTTCCGCCGGCTCGAAGCCGCTGTGGAGACAGGCGACGCGAGCAAAATCGAGGCAGAGCACAAGGCCCTCGTCTCGAAGGTCGACAAGGCCGTCCAGAAGGGCGCCATGCACAAGAACACCGGCGCTCGCAAGAAGTCCCGAGCCGCGCGCGTGGCCACTGCCACCGCAGCCAAGTAGCTAAGCGGCCGCTCCCGCAGCCCTTCTCAGCGCCAGCGTCAGCGCCAGCTCATCGCCGTAGTCGGCGCCCCCGCGGCACCAAACCTCAAGGTCCGCAAGGGCCATCGTCGCCTCGTGCAGCTGGTCGACGTTCGTCTTGCCAAGACGCGCAACCAGCTGGCGGGCGGCGTAAGGGTGCATGCCGAGACCGGACTCGACCTGCTTGGGGGGAACCCCCTCTTCCAGCTGGGCCGCCGCTGTGCAGGCCTTGCGCAGGCGCGAGGCGAGGCCATAGATCAAGCCGGTCACGTTCTCGCCCTGGGAGATCAACCGCTCGGCAAGAGAAGCGGCCTTGGCGGCATCGCGTTCGAGCAGCGCATCGGAGAGCGCCCAAACCGCCGCCTCGGAAGTGTCGGAGATCATCGCGTCGAGGTCGGTGGCAGACACGCCTCCTCCCTCCCCCGCCCACAGCGCCAAACGCTCCAGCTCATTGCGCAGGCGGACCGGGTTGGCGCCCATGCGATCGACGAGCACGCGGGCCGCGGCGGGCTCGAGAACGAAGCCGAGCCGCTTTGCGTCAGCGACGAGGAGGCGAGGCATCTCCCTGGCCTTTGGCGCCTCGAACTCGTGGACCTCGCCTTTTGCCGCCTTCACGGCCTTGGTCAGCTTCGCCGGCGCCTTGGCGCGGGCGATCAGGACCACCGTCAGGTCCGGAGGCAGCGCGCTGACCGCAGCAGCGACGGCCTCCAGCTGGCGATCGCGCCAGCGATCGACACCGTCGGCGAGCAGGTAGCGACGGGCCTCCGTCAGCGACATCGCGGGGATCGCGGCCAGCAGGGCCTCGTGATCTGGAGCGCCCCTGCCCTCACTCGGCTCGAAGACCTCGAGCGCGCCGGCGCCACCGTCCCCTTCGGCCCGCGCGCGCAGCCGCGCGCGGGTAGCGTCGATCTTCGCCTGGTCAGTGCCAGCGATCAAGTAGAGCGATGCCAAGCCCTCGGCCATCGCGGCCGAGTCTAGTGGCGGCCCTGGCTCGCTTTTGCGGCGTCGGCAGCTTCCTTGGCCGCCGCTGGGCTTGAAGCTGCGGGCACGCCGCTTGTCGGTGCGACGGGCGCGGCGGTGCTTTCGTCCCGGTGCGCCTTGGCGCTTGCCAGCTCGCTCGACTTCGAAGTCGAGGGCGAGGAGTCCTTGCCGGTGGCGGACAGTTGGCCCTGCGATTTCGCGCCGGCAAGGCCCGCTGCCCTGCTGCTGTCATTTGACGCCTTGGAGGCCCCGGTGGTTGTCGCCGTGCCTTCAACGCTGGCCGTGGTTGGGCTCGATGGCGCCGGTGTCGAGACGACGGGCGTCGGCTCGCTCGCCGGTGGCGAGGGAGAAGGCGTCGGTGACGCGCCAACGCCTGGATTTGACGGCGCCGAAGGGGTACTGGCCAGCTCATGCGAATGACCAAGCCGCGACTCACCAGAGCCGCGCGATGAGCGCTGCCTGGCGCCCTGAGTGACCGCCGCGGCGGAGACGCCGCTCTGCCTGCCGGCGTCAGGGCGCCCCTGCGGCGCCGGTCGCGTCAGCGCAACCCCATCCTGGACCCTGCCGACCTTGGTTGGGCCGATTGGAAGCGGACCGCTAAGCACAGCGGGCCAGCCGAGCTGGGAAATGAAGATGACCAGGCCGAGGCCGACCGCGCCGATCAGGGCAAGCAGGGCGAGCGAAGCCCGACGCAGCCTCAGCAGCATGCTGTCCTGGGCCAAGCTCAAGCCGCCGAGCGAGTGGGAAAAGGCTTGTCCGATTCTGGAAAGCACCTTTACGACCATCGGCCCCGGCTGCTGAGAGCAAGAGGGGAGCCGTCGAGAAACCCCAATTTTGATTCGGTGATTCGTTTAGGCAACGTCATCCGCCCCCCACAACCACGAAAGAATTCTTATGCGCATCTAGGACTATGGTGCCAGCTTGGTCCGTTCGAAGGGTTGGAACGTCGTGCTCCGCAAGCTGAGCAAGCGTGCGCGGGGCTGGATGTCCATACGAATTTCCCTCCCCAACGGAGATCAACGCCAGTCCCGGAGACGTTCGGTCGAGCAGCGCGCCGAGGCCGAGGTCTTCGCTGCCGTGATGGGCGACCTTGAGCACATCGATCGGTCCCGGATCGATCGGGACCTCGCCCGCCTCGGCGTCGGCAGTGAGCAGCATCGAGAACCGCTTCCAGCGAGCGAGCAGGACGAGGGCCTGCGTGTTCGGATCGGCGCCGCCGAGCGGCTCCTCGAGCAGCGCGGCCGGCGGCCAGAGGACCTCGAGGCGCAACCGGCCCGATCTGAAGCTGTCGCCCGCGGCGATCGGGGTTGGGTCGGCATTTGCCGCCGCAGCCTCTCTCCGCAGCTGACGCCCGAGCCGAGCGTAGAGCAGGCGTTCGATCGGAAATCCCGCAAGCAGCTCCTCGACCCCGCCGGCATGGTCGGACTGTTCGTGGGTGACGATCGCGGCGCCAAGCCGCTCCACCCCCGAGTCACGCAACTTCGCCGCAAGGCCGTCGCCCGGCGGCCCGCCGTCGACGAGGATAGGCGGGGCGGTGCCGGGCTGCAGGAGGATCGCGTCTCCCTGGCCGACGTCGAGCGCCGATACGCGGAGGCCGCCAACGGGGGTGGAGGCGGCTTTTCCGCTCACCTCCGTGTGCCAGGCGATCAGGAGGACGGCCGCCCCGATCGTCGCGGCGGCCAAAGCGTGCCACGCCGGGCGTCGGGGCGGTAGCCGACGCCCCAGCAAGGCGAGCCGACGACGGCGCAGGAGCACAGGGACCGCGACCGTCGCGGCAACGAGGCCCAGGTAGGACGCGGCCAGCCCAGAGAGGCCGAGCTCCAGATTCAGGTAAGCCCACTGCGGACGGCCACACCAGGCGGCGACCTGGGCGATGTAGGCGAGCAGGAGAGCCGCGACGGCGTTCGGAGCTGCCGCCGGGAAACCGGGAACCTGGCCCCCGATCGAGACGAGCATGCCGAGCCACATCGCCGGCGCCACCGCCGGAAGCGCCAGCAGGTTGGCGAACAGGGTCGTCGTCGAAAGCGCGCCGAAATGGAAGGCGATCAGGGGCGCCGTGGAAAGGGTGGCGGCGATCGTCACGGCCGCCCCCTCGGCCACGGCACCTCGCCAGCCGCGCCAGCCGACCCGGCCCGCGATCGCCGCCCGCAGCGGGGCGGCGATCGCAAGGATGCCGAGAACGGCGGCAAAGCTGAGCTGCCAGCCGACGTCTGAGCCGATGCCGGGATCGATCGCCAGGGTGACGACGGCGGCAATGCCGAGCGCGTAGAGGCGCGACGTGCGGCGGCCGGCAAGCGTTGCCAGCACGCCGAGAGCGCCCATCACGCCGGCGCGGACGATCGACGGGCCACCGCCGGCGAGCGGAACGTAGACCGCGATCGCGGCGAGGATCCAGACCAGCCGCGCCCGCAACGGCATGCCGAGGGCAGCAAGGACAGGCATCGCCAGCAGGGCCAGCAGGGCGATGTTCTGCCCCGAGACCGCGAGTAGATGACTCAGCCCGGCACGGCGGAAGTCTTCGACCGTGGCGGCATCGATGCGCTCGTCTTCGCCGAGGACGAAGCCGCGAGCCAGCGCTGCCTCGCGCGGCGGCATACCGCGACCGAGCGCTGCCTCGGCTCGTCCCCGGATCTCGTCGCGGTGGCCGAGCGCCAGAACCACCACGATGAAGACGCCGAGCACCAGGAACCAAGGCAGCCGGCCACTGCGCATCGCGTGCTACGGCTGCAGGCGCGAACGCAGCGACTCCATCGTCGCCGGTCCGATCCCGCTCACCTGGTCGAGCTGGTCGACCGACGAGAGGCCGCCATGTTCGTCGCGGAAGTCGATGATGTCCTGCGCGGTCACCGGCCCGATGCCCTCGATCGTGTCGAGCTGCTCGACCGTGGCGGTGCCGAGGCTGATTGGCCCTTCTTCGCCTGTCGTAGCTGCCGGTGGCGCCCCGGCTGGTCCTCGTTTCGGCACGACGACCTGCTGGCCGTCGGCAAGCCGCGCGGCCAGATTGATCGCTTCCAGCAGTGCCCCGACGCTGGCCCCGCCAGCTCGCTTCACCGCGTCCGTAACCCGCGCCCCCGCGGGCAGCCGGTAGACGCCCGGCCGCGCCACAGCCCCGGTGACGTCGACGACGACATCGCCGCCCGTGCCACTGATGTCGAGGGCGAATTCCTTGCTGCCGCCGGAGGCGAACGACGAACCGGCATCTCCCTCAGCGCGAATCGCTCGCGCGCCGAGCAGGAGCAAAGCAACCGCGACCGCGCCGTATACGGCGATCTGTGACCTGCTGAGCTCGGGCATGACCGGAACCGTTCACGACCGCGGCGCGCGCGTGGCGCGCAAGCTCACACGAGTGAGCTACAGATCTTCGTCGTCGTAGCCCGCGACCTCGGCCAATTGGTCGCTGTAGAGCTCCGCAGCCGCGACGGGCGGCGACTGCACAGAGACGCAGGCGAGCTCGACGTCACCGTCATTGGAAATCGAGTGCTCAGTCGCCGGCGGAACGAGGATCAGGTCGCCCTCGGCGACCTGCTGTGTGTCGCCCGCCACCGACATCGTGCCACTGCCACGCACCACCACATAGGCCTGCTCGGCCTCCTCGTCGGAGCGCAGCGTCTGCTCCGCGCCTGAGGGAAGCTCGATCCAGGTGACCGAGAGGTTGCGCGAGCCGAGTTCGCCTGCGTCCATGAGGACGCGCGTGCGCAACCGGTGCCATTCCTCTACCGATGCCTCCGCATGTCTTCTCACCAGCACGCGCGCTTTGTACCAGATCGGTAGGGACGATAACCGGCGCATATCTGCATCCTCGCTCGCTCACGCGCAAAAGCACGCTTCGCTCACTGCGTCCTTGATCTGCTTGGTTCTCGTCCCTACCGGACGACGAGATTTACCAGCTTGCCCGGAACGACGATCTCCTTGACCACCTCTTTGCCGTCGAGGAACCGTGCGACCTTCTGGCTTTCGCGGGCGAGGCGCAGCAGCTCATCCTTTGGAGCCTCGGCGGCGGCCTCGATGCGATCGCGCAGCTTGCCGTTCACCTGCACCACGAGCGTCACCGTCTCGCTGGTGAGCAGCGCCGGATCGGCCTCCGGCCAGGCCTGCTCCCAAACGCGACCGCCTCGCAGGCGCTCCCAGATCTCGGCGCCGAGGTGCGGTGCGAACGGGAAGACCAGCGACGCCGCCGTCGCCGCAGCGAAGCGCACCGCCGCGGTACCACCCGACTGCCCATAGAGGCCGTCCTTGAGCCGGTAGGCATCGTTGATCAGCTCCATCACGGCGGCGATCGCCGTGTTGAACTGGAAACCGCGCTCGAAGTCGCGCGTCACCTTGTCGATCGCCCAGTGGGCCTTGACGAGCAGCGCCCGCGCGTTCCCGTCGCCGGCCGCAGCCAGGTCGTCGTCGCGCTCCCCTTCGACCTCCTCGCAGAGGCGCCAGAGGCGGGAGAGGAAGCGGTTGACCCCCTCCACCCCCTCGTCTGCCCAGTCGGCATCGCGCTCGGGGGGACCCATGAAGCAGATGTAGGTGCGGGCGGTGTCGGCGCCATAGCGCTCGACGTAGTCGGCCGGGCTGACCGTGTTGCCGCGCGACTTCGACATCTTCGCCCCGTCGCGGGTGATCATTCCCTGCGCGAAGAGGTTGGCGAAGGGCTCTTGGATGTCGAGGTTGCCGGTATCGGCGAGCGCCTTGGTGAAGAAGCGCGCGTACATCAGGTGCAGGATCGCGTGCTCGACCCCGCCGATGTACTGGTCGACCGGCAGCCAATGCTCGGCCGCGGAACGATCCCAGGCGGCGGCCTCGTTGCGGGGATCGAGGTAGCGAATGAAGTACCAGGAGGAGTCGACGAAGGTGTCCATCGTGTCGGTCTCGCGGCGGGCGGGCCTGCCACAGCGCGGGCACTCGGTGGCGACCCAGTCCTCGGCCGCCGCCAGCGGGCTCTTGCCCTGCGGCGCGTAGTCGTCGACCTCGGGCAGCTCGACTGGCAGCTGCTCGTCTGGCACCGGGACGATGCCGCATTCCTTGCAGTAGACGACCGGGATCGGCGCGCCCCAGTAGCGCTGTCGCGAGACCAGCCAGTCCCGCAATCGGTAGTTGACGGCGGATTCGCCGCGACCCTCCTCGGCGAGCCAGGCGACGATCTCCTCATATGCCTCCCGGTTGCCCTTGCCGTCGAAGCGCCCGGAGCCGGTCATCGGGCCATCGCCCGGATAGGGCAGGCCCTGATCGTCACGGGCGGCCTCGGGGTCCTCTCCCTCGATCACGCGCCGAATCGGCAGCCCGAAGGCCTTGGCGAACTCGTAGTCGCGCTCGTCATGCGCCGGCACCGCCATGATCGCGCCGGTGCCGTACTCCATCAGCACGTAGTCGGCGACGAACATCGGGATCTCCTCGCCGTTGACAGGGTTGACGACGCTGCGACCCAGCGACACACCGGTCTTCTCGCGGTCCTCGGCGCCACGCTCCTCGGCCGACTCGCGCGCGGCGCGGTCGACGTACTCCCGCACGGCAGCCTCCGCCGGCGTGCCGGCGACGAGCCGCTCCAGCTCGGGGTGCTCGGGGGCGAGGACGAAGAAGGTGGCGCCGAAAAGCGTGTCGGGGCGGGTGGTGAAGACGGGGAAGTCGATGCCGAGCTCCTCGCAGCGGAAGGTGACTTCGGCGCCCTCGGAGCGGCCGATCCAGTTGCGCTGCATCGTGATCACGTGCTCGGGCCAGGACTCCAGCAGCTCGAAGTCGGCGAGCAGGCGCTCCGCGTAGTCGGTGATCTTGAAGAACCATTGCTCGAGCTTGCGCTGCACGACCGGGGTCCCGCAGCGCTCGCAGCGACCGTCGACGACCTGCTCGTTGGCGAGCACGGTGGCGTCCTTCGGGCACCACTGAACCGGCGCCTCGGCCCGGTAGGCGAGGCCGCGCTCGAACAGCTGCAGGAAGATCCACTGGGTCCAGCGGTAGTACTCGGGCGTGTGGGTGGCGAGTTCGCGCGACCAGTCGATCGAGATCCCCCACTCGCGGAACTGCTTGCGGAAGGACTCGATCGAGCGCTCGGTCGCCACACGTGGCGGCTCGCCGGTCTTGATCGCGTTGTTCTCCGCCGGCAGGCCGAAGGAGTCATAGCCCATCGGGTGGATCACCTCGAAGCCGTGGCGGCGGCGGAAGTGGGCGATCGCATCGCCGACCGCGTAGGTCTTCAGGTGACCGACGTGCGGTTCGCCCGAGGGGTAGGGCAGCATCTCCAGCACGTAGGACTTCGGCTTCGAATCGTCGAAGCCGGGCTGGCCGGGATTGGCCACCTCCCAGGTCTTCTCCTCGGCCCAGACCTGCTGCCACTTGCGCTCGATCGCCTTGGGGTCATAACCGGCCATTTAGAGCACCTGATCGTGCTTCGCTCGCTGCGCGAAGAACCAGATATGCACGCTTACTCGCTCCGCACTCACGCGGCGATCTTGTCAGACGACCGGCGAGAGGGCTTCGAGGACGTGAGGCCAGAAGTAGACCTCGATTGTCGCTGCAACCACGAGGCATGGAATCGCGATCAAGACGGTGACGACGGTAGCGGCGAGGAGCTGGCTCCACTCGCCGCGACGGCTGGCGATCAGCCAGGCGGCGAGCGGCAGGAAGAGCGCGGTCAGCTCGAGCAGCGCGTGCGGGAGGACGCTGAGCAGTAGGGCGGCAATCGAGATGTGCAGCTGGTAGGCGATCGTCGACCCCTGGAAGCCGAGGTAGAGCGCCTGCGTCGACAGCGAGAAGAGCGTGACCGCGCAGACGAAGAGGATCGCCAGCTCGCCGGCCTTGACGTGGATCCAGCGGGAGACGCCGGACCGCTGGGCGGCGGCGATCGGCATCGAGGCCCCGGCGATGAAGCCGGCGACGCAGGCCGTCGCGTGTAGGGCCAGGACCAGCGAGTTGCGCCAGAGAATCGGCAAGAGGTCGCCGGGCTCGGACGGTTCGGTCAGGCCGGGCAGGTGAATCGGCGTGATGTCCGGTGTGAGTAGTCCAGCGACTACCCAAACCGCACCCAACAGCGCCAGTGCGATCGCCAGGCTGAGCGCCAGCCAGCTCCACAGCACAGCCCAACCCCGCTCGCTCCATCCCTCCAGCGCCAACCGCGTGTCCCGCATCCCGTGCGAGAAGACATGCTCGTTGGCGAGATTCATCGCTCAAGCATCGGCAGCGGAGAGCAACGAATTGAGGAGTGGAGCTGAGGGGGCTCGAACCCCTGACCTTCGCGCTGCCAGCGCGACGCTCTTCCAGCTGAGCTACAGCCCCGAGGAACTTCGACGGCCAGTTTAGCGCCGCGCGCCGCGCCTTAGGCCGCTGCGGGCTCGAGCACGCGGAAGACGATTCCGGCGTTTTGCAGGCGAGAGAGAAGGGCGTCGCCCATCGCCTCGGCGGTGGTCACCTGACCAGACGTCTCCGGCAGCTGATCGAAGGCGAGGCAGAGCCCGGACTCGGCCAGCATCTTGGCGGTTTCGTCGTAGCCCGGGTCTCCCCCAGCCACCTGGGTGACCACGCGCTTGCCGCCGCCCTCGCCGATGAAGGTCACCTTGAACCAGCTCTTGGCGCGGACATCCTCGTTGGGGCCCTCGCCGGGAGACCGTGACGCCTTGAGCAGGAGCTTGCGAGTCGGGGGCAACTGCGCCAGGACCAGCGCGGTTCCGACGCCGCCGGCGGTCAAGGCAATCGAGTGCAGGTGCTTGGCGACCACGTTGTGCCCGTAGCTGAAGTCAGGCCCGTAGCGCTCGAGAGCCGCCGCCGAGCGGCGCACCACCGGTCCGTCGATTGTCGGCAGCGGCACGACCCAGCCACCCAGCGCGGCATCGCGGCGCGGGCGCGGCGCTGCGGAATGGATCTTCCGCCCGGCCGGACGCTGCTCAGCCTGTCGACGCTGACGCGCGACGCTCACGGTCTGGCGTGCCCGGCCGAAGCCGTTGATCGCCGATTGGAAGGTCCCGCCCGAGAACTCCGCCCCCATCCGCACGTAGCCGTTGACCGTCAGCGGCACCCCCTCAGGGAGTTGCTTCACAGTGAAGTAAGCACCGAGGTCGTGCGGGATCGAGTCAAAGCCGCAACAGTGCACCAGCCGGGCACCGCTGCGCTTCGCCTGCTCGTGGTAGCCGAGCCACATCCGGTCGACGAACTCGGGCTCCCCGGTCAGATCGACGTAGTCGGTCCCAGCCGCCGCGCAGGCTGCGACGAGCGGCTCGCCATAGAGCGCATAGGGCCCGACCGTCGTGACGACGACCTTGGCCGCCTCCGCGACTTTGGCGAGAGCCACCGAGTCAGCGGCGTCGGCGACCAGCAACTCGGGAGCCGAAACACCCACGGCGCAGATCTCCGCCAGCGATGAGCGAACCGCCTCCAGCTTGTCTCGGTTACGCCCAACCAGAGCCCAACGCAGTCCCTCGGGGCCGTTCTTGGCGAGATAGCGAGTGGTCAGGCCACCGGTGAATCCGGTTGCCCCGAAGATCGCCAGATCGTATTGCCGGTCGGCCACTCGGCGACCCGGCTCTTCGCTTCTATCCATCGGCAATGTCCGGGTCGTCGCGAGTGCGGGATGAAAGATCCTCGATACCAGAGAGGTCGAAAACCACCCACTCATGACTGTCGTTGTCCCAGTAATAGGAGGTGTTCTCTTGATCAGAGATCCCGAGAACCGAGAGCTTCTCGTACGCCTCCTCGGGTAGATCGGTCCGAAGTGTCAATTGGATCCGATGCTCTACGTCCTTGATCGTAATCTGGCCCTCCGCGGTCGGCGATTCGGAGGGGTAACGTCGGAGATGGTCCTCCTTGAGCTTGCGGAGGAGGACTTTCGACTTCTCCCAAGCGTTCTTGCCTGCCGCACCGAAATAACCGTTGATGAAGGCACCCACTGACATTCCGAGAAGGGCAACAAGAATCGTAAAACCCGCTCCGTTGCCTATCGGCGGATAGGCATCCTCCCTGCGGACTTCGACGGGAATTCCCTCCCCTTCGAAGAGGGCACTAATTTCCTTGCCCTGCTCCTCGCTAGCGCCGTAGCCGAGCCAGACCTCGATCTTCTCCTTAGCCACGGTCGAGATGCTAAGCGACCCTCACGCCAGCGGTCGCGAGAGGCAGGCGTGCCAGATGAATTTGTCTGAGGTTGCCGCCTCGGGCCTCAGCAAAAGGGGGTCGCCATAGCGGACCTCCCGGAAAGCGGCTGAAGGGATTCGAACCCTCGACCTTCCGGTTAGGGGATAACGACGACCCGGCCGAACGCCTTGCGGCTCTCGGCGTATTCGTGCGCTGCAGGAGCATCCGCGAGCGGGAACGAGCGGTCGATCTCAACGTAAAGCTCGTCGCTTGCGACGAGCTCGAGCATGTCGCCGATCATCGGATGGATACGGTCGTACTCGGGCAGGATCGCGCCGCCGAGGTAGACCCCCCGCAGCGTGTTGTTGCGCGCCCAGAGCGACTGCGCCTCGATCGTTGAGCCCGCGCGGGATGCCACCCCGACACTGACGAGCGTCCCCCGGTACGCGAGCACGCCGACGCTGTCGACGAGGTTCTGGCCACCGATCGGGTCGAGGACGACGTTCACCCCGTTCGAGTCGGTCAGCTCGTTGATCCGCCCGACGAAGCTCTCGGTCGCGTAGTTGACGCCGTGGTCGAGGCCGAGGGTCTCCAGCCGCTCCAGCTTCTCGTCGCTGGAGGCGGTGGCGATCACGGTCGCGCCCGCCCGCTTGGCGAGCTGGATCGCCGCCATGCCCACGCCGCCGGCGCCGGCGTGGACCAGAACGGTCTGGCCCTCGCCGAGGTCCCCGGCGGTGAAAAGGCACTCGAACGCGGTTCCGAACGCGACCGGCACGCAGGCGGCGCTGGCTGCGTCGAGCCCGACGGGGATCGGCCACGTCATCGCCGCGGGAACCGCTCGCCTGGCGGCGTGGGAGCCGGCGGCGTTCAAGGCGACCACCCTGTCGCCCGCCGCGATCCCCTCGACGCCGGCTGCGACCTCGCTCACGGTCCCGCCACTCAAGTAGCCGGCGATGTGCGGCACCGAGGGCAGCGCGCCCGCCGCACGGGCGAGCAGATCTCCTCCCTCGATGCTGATCGCCTCGGCGTCGACGACCACGCAGCCGTCCGGGCACTCGGGATCGGGTACCTCCTCGTAGCGAAGCACTGTGGGTGGGCCGTTCTCATAGATCACCGCCGCCTTCATCGATCGCACCGTCCATTCTTTCGCGAAGCCATGATCATGACCGCGTCTCCAGCCAAGAGCGGTAGCGGTCGAGGGCGCGCCGCTGCGCTCGCCGATCGCACATCAGCGCGTAGAGCGGGTACGTCTTGCCCGTCGGGTCCTGGCCGCGCGTGATGCGGCGCATCTGGTGGCGGACGAGCGCCATGCTCGCCGCGGAGGCGAGCGTCTTGTCCGACCAGCTGACCGGCTTCAGGTGCCGGCTCGTCTCACGACCTGAGCGCCAGCGGTTCGGAAGGTCCGGCGTAACCCCGATCGCGGTGCCCATCCCAATCATCGCGACGCCACTTGCGAGGACCGCCTCGGCAGTCTCGCGGCGGCTGATCCCGCCGGTCAGCATCAACGGCAGCAGGCTGGTCTTAGCGAGGTCGGCGGCGAGCTCCAGGAAGTAGGCCTCGCGCGCCGCGCTGCGACCGTCCGCCGGGCGACCGGTCATCGCCGGGCTCTCGTAGCTGCCGCCGGAGAGCTCGACCAGGTCGACCCCGAGCGGCTCGAGCATCGCGATCACCCTCGCTGCGTCGTCGGCGTCGAAGCCGCCGCGCTGGAAGTCGGCGGAGTTCAGCTTGACCGCGACCGCGAACGACGGGAGGACGACCGCGCGGATGGCGCGGACGACGTCGAGCAGCAACCGGGCGCGGTTCTCCAACCGCCCACCCCATTCGTCGCTTCGCCTGTTCGCCAGCGGCGAGAGGAACTGGGAGATCAGGTAGCCGTGCGCAGCGTGGACCTCGACGCCGTCGAACCCGGCCCGCTCGGCGAGGCGGGCGGTCGTCGCAAACCGCTGCACGGTCGCGCCGAGCTGCTCCTCCGTCATCGCCACGGGGCGGCCGAAGCGCTTGCTGTGTTTTCCAAGCTCGACCGCAACCGCCGAGGGGCCCCACACCACCCCCGGCATCCGGGCCGGCACCTGTCGACCGGGGTGGCTGATCTGCATCCACATCGTCGCCCCGCCGGCCTTCCCGGCCTCGGCCCAGCGGCTGAACGGCTCGAGCGGCGCGCAATCGTCGAGCACGACCCCGCCCGGGCCGGTCAAGGCCTTGGCCTGCACCATCACGTTGCCGGTGATCAGTAGACCCGCGCCGCCGGTACCCCAGTGGCGGTAGAGCGAGGCCAGCCGCTCGTCGGGAAGCTGCGAGCTGCCCGCCATCCCCTCCTCCATCGCCGCCTTCGCGATCCGGTTGCGAAGTTCGCCACCCGATCGCAGCGGCAATGGAGAGAACAGCTCAGTCGATGTCAAAGCACCCCTTCCACTCGATGAGGATGTTTACGGCGCTCACATTAGACGAACGGAGTAAACGCTGTCAACATGCACCCGATCCCGATGCCCTCATCCAAGACGGCCTACCACCACGGCGATCTGCGCGCAGCCTGTGTTCGCGCGGGGGTCGAGCTGCTCGAAGAGAGCGGGCAGACCGCGCTCTCACTGCGCGCGGTCGCGCGTCGCGTCGGGGTCTCGCCAGCCGCTCCCTACCGGCATTACGCGGATCGCGAAGCCCTCGTTGCGGCGGTTGCGGCCGTTGGCTATCGGGAGCTTGCCGCGCGGCTGGCGGCGGCGCACCCATCACCGTCGACCCCCGAGGAGATGATCAGCGTGGCGATCGCCTACGTGCAGTTCGCACTCGAGCGGCCCGCGCTGTTCCGGATCATGTTCGGAGAGCCGTGCGATCGGGACAACGACGAGCGCGTTGCCGCGACCGCAGCGGTGTCGCTTTATCTTCGCGAGATCGTCGAGCGAAGCTTTCCGCAAGCGGACGCCGAGGCGTTGGCGACCGCGATCTGGGCGCTCGTCCACGGCCTTGCGTTCTTGCACTTGGACGGCAAGCTCGATGCCGCCGGTCCGTCGGTGGTCGCCGACCGCGTCTCCTCCGCGATCCAAGCACTGCTCACGTCGACCAGTCGGAGGTAGGACGTCGAACAGTTTTCAACCAGGTCACGGCGTTAACCCACCGCAACAGCACCGCGACAGCAGCTCGCTCAGGCAGCAGAGGAAATCGGCGTCAATCGCCGGGCTCCCCGACACGTGGCGAGATGGCCACTACGGGGATTGACACCAAGCGGCTGAAGGGATTCGAACCCTCGACCTTCTGCATGGCAAGCAGACGCTCTAGCCAGCTGAGCTACAGCCGCATCGCGGGCGAGTATAGCTGCGAGATTCGGGTAGCTCTTAGGCAGGGTCTGCTGGGGTCTACTTAATATTTGGTATGGTGGCGCTACCCGGTGGGACGGTCGCCGGCTTGTTGACTACGGGAGGCTCAGCATGTCAAAGAGAACGACCCTCATTCCGTTGCTCGCGGCGTTCCTCGTCACGGCGATATCTCCCTCCCTCGCCGCGGCGTGGGCGCCGATCGGCCAGGCGACCGTCCACCCGGGTGTTCAGGTCTTCACCGAAGGCGCCCAGTGCACCTCGAACTTCGTCTACCAGGACTCCTCGGCGGTCTACCTGGGTCAAGCCGCTCACTGCTCCGGAACCGGCGGACAGACCGAAACCAACGGCTGCACGAGCGGCTCGCTGCCGCTCGGCACTCCGGTGCAGGTCAGCGGGGCGAGCAAACCCGGCACGCTCGTCTACAACTCCTGGCTGACGATGCAGGCGAACGGGGAGACCGGCCCCGACGCCTGCGCTTACAACGACCTCGCCCTGGTCAAGCTCGATCCGGCCGACGTCGGCAAGGTCAACCCGTCCGTACCCGGCTTTGGCGGCCCGACCGGAATAGGCAGCGTCGGCGACCTCGGTTCGACGGTCTACTCCTATGGCAACTCCGAACTGCGCGGCGGCGTCACCAAGCTGAGCCCGAAGCAGGGGATCGTCGTGCAGAACGAAGGCAACGGCTGGAGTCACGTGGTCGTCACGCTCACCCCCGGCATCCCCGGCGACTCCGGCAGCGGCTTCATGAACGGCACCGGCGGGGCGATCGGCGTCCTCAGCACCCTGCAGCTGGCGCCGCTGCCCGGCACCAACGGCGTCGGCGACCTCGCCAAGGAGCTCGCCTACATGCACGCCAACAGCTCCTTCGGCGGCGTGCAGCTCGTGCCCGGCACCGAGGCGTTCAAGCCGAGCCTGGTCGGCGCCATCCTAGGGTCCTGATCAGCCTTCCAGCTCGGCGAGCAGGTTGTGCAGGTCGAGTGGCAGCGTGGGCATCGCCACTTTGTCGCCTGGGGCGGGCTCCGGCCACTCCTCTTTGGGCCGATCCCAGTAGAGCTCGATTCCGTTCTGGTCTGGATCGCTGAGGTAGAGCGCCTCGCTGACCCCATGGTCCGAGGCGCCGCCGAGCCGGACGCCGTGGTCGATCAGGCGCTGCAGCGCCGTCGCGAGAGCACGCCGGGTCGGGTAGCGGATCGCGAAGTGGAAAAGACCGGTGGTCCCGGGGGCTGGCGGGCTGCCGCCCTTCGACTGCCAGGTGTTGAGGCCGATGTGATGGTGGTAGCCGCCGGCCGAGACGAAGGCCGCTTCGTCGCCGAAGCGCTGCTGCAGCTCGAAGCCCAGCACGTCGCAGTAGAAGCCGAGGGCGCGATCCAGGTCAGCCACCTTGAGGTGGACATGGCCGATATCGACGCCGGAATCGATCGCCTCAGCCATAGATGGCTGACTCCATGGCCATGTGCGACTGGGGACGGGCGTGGCCAAGCAGGTCAAGGACGCAGGGTGCAGCCTTTGGCGGTGCCAAAGGCAAACCCGAGGACGCAGAGATGCGCAGTGCCATGCACGTCATCCAGGTGTGCATGGTTGTGGAATCAGCCATCTAGCGCCTCGTTGACCAGCCGGTCCGCCTCGGCGTTGTGCTCGCGGCGCACGTGGCGAATCGACCAGCTGTCGAAGCCGCGTAGCGCCGCCTTCACCTGAGCATGCAGTTCACGCATCGTCACGTCCTTGACCTTGTACTCGCCCTTGACCTGCTTGACGATCAGCTCGGAGTCGCCGACCAGCTCAAGCTCGCCGGCGCCCAGGCCCGCCGCCATCTCTATCCCGAGCAGCAGCGCTTTGTACTCGGCGACGTTGTTGGTCGCCCGCCCGATCCGCTCGCCGCGCTCCTGCAGGACCCCTCCCTCGGCGTCCTGCACGACAGCGGCGATCGCCGCCGGTCCGGGATTTCCACGCGCGCCGCCGTCGACGTTGACGACGAGCTTCACCGGCGCCTCAGCCCAATGACGAGTTGCGCGTTCTCGCTCATGCCCGCGTTCCATTGACGGGCGGAGCGGTCGAGCTGCTCGAGCTCGCTGCCCTTGTCGATCTCGAAGACCTGGCGCTCCTCGTCGCCAATGTCAACGCCCCACTGGTACCAGCAGAGCTCCCAGGCGACCGTAATCCGCACCTCATTGGGTGAGCCGGCGGCGGCACCGACCGAGACCGACGGTCGCCCCAAGCTGCGCGTCAGTCCGGCAACGGTGCGCGCCGCTTCGCTGGCGTTAAAACGATCGACCGTGCGGTCCAATCGCTCGTCTGACGTATCGATCTGCCTTCGCCTGACATTGGCTCCGGGTGCGGCCGGATCACTCCTATAGATGCTCACACCAGAAAGCTAGTTCACCGGATGGCGCACAGGGGCAAGCAGATCAAGGACGCAAGGAGCGTGGCGTGCTTCTGCACGCGAGCGACTGAGGACGCCGATATGCGCCGCTCCTGTGCGTCATCCGGCTGAGACGACTTTTTCGGCCAAGTGGCCTGGCACCTCCTGGTACCTCTCGAACTCGACCTCGAAATCGGCGCGGCCACCGCTGATCGAACGCAGATCGGGCGCGTAGTCGAGAACCTCGGCCATCGGCACCTCGGCGCGCACCTCCGTCACCGTTCCTTTCGGCTCCATCCCCAGGGGATGGCCGCGGCGCGAGTTGAGATCGCCGATCACGTCGCCGACGACGTCACCCGGGCAGCTGACGAGGAGCCGCACGATCGGCTCGAGCAGCACCGGCTCGGCCGCTTCCATCGCCTCCTTGAAAGCCATCGCGCCGGCAATCTTGAAGGCCATCTCCGAGGAGTCGACGTCGTGGTGCTTGCCGTCGACGAGTCGCACGCGCACGCCCTTGACCGGATAGCCGGCGACGGTCCCATGTGCCATCGCCTCTTCGATCCCCTTCTCGACCGCGGGGATGAAGCTGCCGGGAATCGCCGCGCCCTTGATCTTGTTGACGAACTCCAGGCCGGCGCCGTTCCGGCTCGGCTCGATCTCGATTTGGCAGTCGGCGAACTGGCCGCGGCCGCCCGACTGCTTCTTGTAGCGAGCGTGGGCGCTGGCCGGCCGCCGGATCGACTCCTGGTAGGGCACGCGCGGCGGGTGCAGCTCGATTTCGACGCCGAAGCGGCGCTTCATCCGCGCCACGATCACCTCGACGTGGATCTGGGTGAGGCCGGCGATGATCTGCTCGCCGGTCTGCGCATCGCGGTGCACGTCGAGGGTCGGGTCCTCCTCGGTGAGGCGACGCACCGCCACTGCCGCCTTCTCCTCGTCGCCCTTCGACTTGGGCTCATAGGCAAAGGCCATCACGGGATCGGGCAGGTCGAGCGGAGCGAAGCCGATCTCCTCCGCGCCGGCGCAGATCACATCGCCGGCGCGGGTCTCCTTCAGCTTGGCGACCGCGCCGATGTCTCCCGCCCCGAGCTCGGCCGTCGGCCTCAGCTCCTTACCAAGCGGCTGACCGAGCTGGCCGATCCGCTCTTTCGTGCCGCGGGTGACGTTGGCTGCCTGCGAATCCGAGGCAAGGGCGCCGCGGTAGACGCGGAAGAGGTTGACGCGGCCGGTGTAGGGATCGGCAAGCGTCTTGAAGACGTAGGCGACCAGCGGGCCGTCCTCGTCGGGCTCGATCTCGATCGCCTCGCCGCCGGGCCCCGTCGCAGCCAGAGCGCCCCGCATCGCAGGCGAGGGCAGGTCCTCGACCAGCGCCTCCAGTAGCCGCCCGGTGCCGAGGTTGCGGGTCGCGACGCCGCAGGTCACCGGGAAGATCCGTCCGGCCGTGACCCCCTGCTTCAGCGCGCGGACGATCTCGTCGTGATCGATCTGCTCGCCCTCGAGGTAGCGCTCCATCAGCTCGTCGGAGTTCTCCGCCACCTCGTCCATCAGCTTCTCGCGGTACTCCTCGGCCTGATCGCGCAGCTCGTCCGGGATCTCTACCTCCGCCGCCGCGCCGGGGCCGATCCCCTCGTAGACGAAGGCCTTCTGGTCGATCAGGTCGATCACGCCGCGCACACCGTGTTCGGCGCCGATCGGGATCTCGGTGGCGACGGCGTGCGGGCCGAAGGCGGCCTTGAGCGACTCGAGGGCGCGAAAGAAGTCGGCGCGCTCGCGGTCGAGCATGTTGACGAAGACGAGCCGCGCCAGCCCCTCGGCGTCGGCCCGGCGCCAGAGGCGCTCGGTGTGCACCTCGACGCCCGCCACCGCGTTGACGACGACGACGGCTGCGTCGGCGACCCGCAGGGCGGCGATCGCGTCGGCGACGAAGCTCGGCTCCCCCGGCGTGTCGATCAGGTTGATCTCGCGCCCGCCGTGCTCGAAGCAGGCCAGCGAGGCGTTGATCGACATCGAGCGCTCCTGCTCGTCGGGCTCGTGGTCGGAGACCGTCGTCCCCTCGTCCACCGTGCCGAGCCGCCCCGTCGCCCCGGCCTCGAAGAGCATCGCCTCGTGCAGGCTCGTCTTGCCGCAGCCCCGGTGCCCTACCAGGGCAACATTGCGAATCCGGTCTGCGGCCTTATGAGGCACATACCTGAAGGTACAGGCCGAGTCGCGTAACTCAACCGGGTTAAGTACGGGGTCAGGCAGCCTGAAGGCTGGACTTCAAGCGCATCACGGCCTTGGTGTGCAGCTGCGAGACGCGTGACTCGGTGACGCCGAGGACCTCGCCGATCTCGCGCAGGGTGAGGTTCTCGTAGTAGTAGAGGGCGACGACGAGCTGCTCGCGCTCGGGCAGCGAGGAGATCGCCTCGGTGAGCCGGTCCTTGACCTCGCTGCTGGCCAGGGACTCCTGTGGGTCCTCGGCGCGCGGGTCGGAGATCGTGTCGAGCAGCGAGACCTGGTCGCCGGAGGAGTCCGACACGGTCCAAAGCTCGTCCAGTGCGTAGACGGAAGAGTTGGCGATCTCCAGCAGCGAGGTCTGCAGTTCGTCCTCGCTGACCTTGAGCCGGGCGGCGAGCTCGGCCTCGCTGGGCGCCCGCTGCAGCTCGTGCTCGAGCTTGGCCTGAGCAGCCTCGATTTCGCGGGCGCGGGAGCGGACCGAGCGCGGCACCCAGTCCAGCGAGCGCAGCTCGTCGATTATCGCGCCGCGGATACGGGTCATCGCGAAGGTCTCGAATTTGATCCCGCGCTCGGGCTCGAAGCGCTCGATCGCGCCGATCAGGCCCATCAGCCCGTAAGAGATCAGGTCGGCGTCGTCGACGTGAGAGGGCAGGCCTGCACCGAGCCGGCCGGCGACGAACTTGACCATCGGCGAGTACGCCACGACCAAGCGCTCGCGCGCGGTGGCGTCGCCTTCCCCCTTGTAGCGGCGCCAAAGATCGCGCAGCTCCACCTCTTTTACGCCCGTTTCCATCGACTCCCGCTGAATCCTAAGGTCGCTGACAAGTTATTGCCGCTCATGCGCGCGGGTGGGTGGCCGCATACGCGTCACGGAGGCGAGCCGCATCGACCCGAGTGTAGACCTGTGTGGTTGATATGGAAGAGTGGCCGAGCAGCTCCTGAATCGTGCGCAGGTCGGCGCCGCCCTCGAGCAGGTGCGTGGCGAAGCTGTGGCGCAGCGAGTGCGGCGAGACGCCGCCGGCAAGCGCAGCCTCGCGAACCCAGAGCCCAAGCCGGCGCGTGATGTCTGAATTGGAAAGCCGCCGGCCGCTCTTGGAGAGGAAAAGGGCCTGCTCGCGCGGGTCGCCCGCCAGGGCGTGACGCCCGCGCTCGCTGTAGCGCTGCAGCGCCCGTTGAGCGGGCTCTCCCACCGGTAGCAGCCGTTCCTTCGAGCCCTTGCCGAGCACGCGCAGCTGCTCGGTCTCGAAGTCGAGCGCGCCAAGGTCGAGGTTGACGATCTCCTCGCAGCGCAGCCCGCAGGAGTAGGCGAGCTCGAGCATCGCCCGGTCGCGCAGCTCCAGCGGCGTCCGCGCCGGGATCCGCTCCAGCAGCTGCCGCACCTGCTCGGCCGAGAGGACCCGCGGCAGCTTCTCTTTGCGCTTCGGGCTCGAAACCAGGTCGGCCGGGTTCTGCCCAACGCGTTCGGTGCGGACGAGGTAATCGAAAAGCCCGCGGATGGCCGCGAGCTTGCGGGCCACCGTCGAGGGCGCCGCGCCATCCGAGGAAAGCCCGGCGGCGTAGCGCCTGACGTCGCGATGACGAATGTCCCCGGGTACACGGTCGCCTGCCCACTCAACGAACTGCGCCAGGTCGACCCCGTAAGCACGACGGGTCCGCTCGGCAGCACTTCGCGCTCTCAAGTCTCGGTCATACGCGGTCAGCGCATCCGCCCAATTCACAAAATGTGATTCGTGTTTGCTGGGTTACGTCCTGCGAACGGACGCGAAAACCAAGCAGTTCAAGGACGCAGGGAGCGTGGCGTGCTCTGCACGCGAGCGACCGAGGACGCCGAAATGCGCCGGTTTACAGCGTCCGCTATCCAATGTAGATAGGCGTCCCAACTTCGACTTGGTCGTAGAGCTCTTCCACGTCGGGAATCGCCATGCGGACGCAGCCGTGCGAAGCCGCGGTGCCGAGCGAGTAGGTCTCTTCTGTGCCATGGATGCCGGCACCTTCGAAGATCCCCATCCAGCGCGCCTTGATCGGATTTGAAGGGCCTGGCGGGATGTCCTGGCCGGCCAGGCTTCCGGCCCAGTCCGATTCAGGAACGTGCCAGGTTGGGTTTTCTTCCTTTTCCTGTATGTGGTAGAGGCCTTCAGGCGTTTCCAGCCCTTCCTGGCCGACCGCGACCGTGTAGGTCTTCGCCAGCTTCAGGTCCTTCCAGAGGCGCAAGGTGAAGGCCCCGCGATCGAGGGTGAGGTAGGACGGGTAAGCGGCGGCAACTTCCTGCGTGGTGACAGCGGGCTTCGTGTAATGGGTGCGGGCGGCGATCGTCTGGTCCGCATTGGCGTTCAGCACCGCGGCGCGCAGCTGGCGCGTGAGCAGGTTGTCGCGCAGCTTGCGTCCGTTCTTGGCGGCGACGACTTCGAGCGAGTCGGCGCTCGGTTCGACCGACGCATCCTGCGCTTCGCGATCGACTTCGTCGGCGACCTCGCGCACGAAGCGATTGATCGCCGATCGCGAATAGGTGACGGCGGCGGGAATCTGCTCCTCGACGCTGCCGCCGGTCACGTAGCGAACGAGCCGGCCGGGGAAGCCGCCGTCGCGACTTTCGGCGAGCGCGTCCTCGACCGCCGCGTCGAGGCCTGCGTGGACTTTGAGACTCTTGCCGTCGAGCGTCCAGCTCTTGCCGTCGTAGCCGACGCGCAGCGAGTGCGGCAGCGGTCCGAGCAGCTCGCGCCGAACCTCCCGCTTGGCTTCGGCTTCGTTCATGCCGCCGACATCGACTCCACCGACCGTCACCCCGTCGGCGATCTTGTCCTTCTCCGAGCTGTCGTAGGCATAGCCGACGCCGACCATGGCGAGCAGAAGCGCCACCACAGCGACGATCGCGATCTGCGACTTGCGACCCATTGCCTGTAAATCCTACGACCGACCGCCGACGGGCTAGGCGAATATCGACTATCGCGGCGGATATGTTTCAGCGGTGCCACCGAAAGCCAGCAAGGACACCGTGCGCAAGGAAGTCTGGAAAGCGATGGACCGCGAGGGGGTCTCGCGCTTCCCGGGGGCTGACGGACGCATCCCCAACTTCGCCGGCGCGAAGCTGGCGGCGGAGAAGCTCGCGGGGCAACGGCTTTGGAAGCGCGCCCGGGTGATCAAGGCAAATCCCGACTCGCCCCAGACCTACGCCCGGCGGATCGCGCTCGAAGAGGGCAAGACCGTGATCATGGCCGTGCCGCGGCTGCGCGACCCCCATCCTTTCCGCGTGCTCGACCCGAAGAAGCTCTCCAAACGCGCGGTCAAAGAGGCAGCGACGATCAAGGGCGCGCTCAAGCACGGCCGCGTCGTCGCCCTCGACGAGCTGCCTGAGATCGACTTCGTGCTCTGCGGCTCGGTCGCGGTCAACCTCAGCGGCGCCCGCGTTGGCAAGGGCGGCGGCTACTCGGACCTCGAGTACGGGGTGCTGATCGACGCCGGCAAGATCGACGGCCACACGACGGTGGCGACGACGGTCCACCCCACCCAGGTGCTGCGCCGCCACCTGATGATGACCTCGCACGATTTGCCTGTCGACGTGATCGCCACGCCCCGCGCCGTGATCGAGGTCGAGCGCCAGTACGAGCGCCCGCGCGGAATCCTCTGGGACCACCTGCAGCCACCACAGATACGCGAGATACCCATACTTGAACGTATGGGCTATGCCTGACGACTACGGCAATCCCGATCCCGAGTGGCCGCGGGTCGACTGGCGGCCGCACGTGCACCGGCTCGAGCTGCCGGGGGCGACGGTCAACTACGCCGAGATCGGCGAAGGCGAGCCGATCATCTTCGTCCATGGCATCACCAGCTCCTGGCAGGCCTGGCTGGAGAACCTGCCCCATTGCAGTCGCTCCCACCGCGCCATCGCCCTCGACCTTCCCGGCTTCGGCGCCAGCCCGATGCCCTCCTGGCCTATCGACATGCCGGCTTACGGCCGCCTTCTGCGTGACTTCTGCGAGAAGCTCGGCATCGGCAACGACGCAACGCTGGTCGGCAACTCGATGGGCGGTCTGGTCGCTGCCGAGGCTGTGCTGAGCGAGCCGAACAGGTTCAACCGCCTCGTTCTCGTCTCGGCGGCCGGCTTCATCAACACCTGGCTGCCCCACCAGCGCGGCAAAGCCACCTCACAGGCCTGGAACACCTTCGGCCGCCCTTTCGGAGCCGCCGCGCGCTTCTTCGTAACCCACCCGCGCGCTCGCTACCTGATGTTCCGCTTCGCAATTCGCTACCCGGACCGCCTGAGCAAGGAGCTGCTCTGGGAGCAGATGGCATCGGGTGTCCCCTGCCCCGGCTTCGCCGACGCCCTCGACGCGGTGATCGAATACGACGCCCGTGACCGCCTCGAAGAGATCCAGATCCCGACGATGATCGTCTGGGGCATGGACGACTGGGTCATCTCAGCCGCGGCAGCCCTCAGCTACCACCGCCGCATCCCCCAATCCCGCCTGGAGATCTTCGAGCACACGGGACACGTGCCCCAGATGGAGCGCCCAGCGCGCTTCAACGCACTGCTGGACGAGTTCCTGGCGCCTTAGTCGCAATATGTGCGACTAAAACGCCAGTACTAGGTCGTTACGGCGCCGTGAGAGGCAGAGGACACGGTCGCGGCGTACTTGGCCATCACGCCCTTGCCGAACGGAGATGGCGGAGACTCGTACTCGGCGACGCGCTTGGCTATCTCCTCGTCGGAGAGGGCCACGTCGAGGCGGCGGCTGTCGATGTCGACGGTGATCTCGTCGCCCTCGCGGATCGCCGCAATCGGGCCGCCCCTGGCGGCCTCCGGCGCGACGTGGCCGATCATCAGGCCGCGGGTAGCGCCGGAGAAGCGTCCGTCCGTCACCATCGCGACGGTCTCGCCCAAGCCCTCGCCGACGATCGCGGCGGTGACCTGAAGCATCTCCCTCATGCCGGGGCCACCGACGGGCCCCTCGTTGCGAATCACGACGATGTCGCCCGCGTCGATCCGCTGCTCCTTGACCGCGCGAAAGCAATCCTCTTCGGACTCGAAGACCCGGGCGGGCCCGGTCTGCTGGGTCCGCTCGGTGCCGGCGAGCTTGACCACGGCTCCCTCGGGGGCCAGGTTGCCGCCGAGGATCGCCAGGCCACCTTCATCCTTGACCGGGTCTTCGAGCGGTCGCACGACTTCCTGGCCGGGCGCCTCGCTTGCCTCGGCCGCGACCTCGCCGATCGTCTTGCCGGTGACGGTGATCGCGTCCTCGTGCAGGTTGCCCGATTCGGCCAGGCGCCTGAGGATCACCGGCACGCCCCCGGCGGCATAGAGGTCGGTGGCGACAAAACGACCACCCGGCTTGAGGTCGGCGAAGAGCGGCGTAGCGCGGGAGATCCGCTCGAAGTCGGCCATCGTCAGCTCGATGTCGAGCTCCTTGGCGAGCGCGATCAGGTGCAGCACGGCGTTGGTCGACCCGCCCGAGGCGCAGACGCAGGCGATCGCGTTCTCCAGCGAGTCGCGGGTGACTACCTTGCTCGGCGTCACGTCATCGACCAGGACGCCCAGGACCAGCTCGCCGATCCGCTCCGCGACTGTGCCCTTCTCGCCGTCTTCGGCCGGGACCATCGCTGAGCCACCGGCGCTGATGCCCAGCGCCTCGAAGGCACAGGCCATCGTGTTGGCGGTGAACTGGCCACCACAGGCGCCGGCGCCGGGGCTGGCGACCCCCTCCAGCTCATGCAGTTCCTCGTCGCTCATGTCGCCGGCGTTGTGGGCGCCGATCGCCTCGAAGATGTCGAGGATCGTCACGTCGCGGCCGTGCCAGTGGCCGGGCGCGATCGAGCCGCCGTAGAGGAGGACCGAGGGGACGTCGAGGCGGGCCAGCGCCATCGCGCAGCCGGGGATCGTCTTGTCGCAGGCACAGAGCGCGACGATCGCGTCGAACTGGTAGCCGCGCGCCATCAGCTCGATCGAATCGGCGATCACCTCGCGGCTGACCAGCGAGGCCTTCATCCCCTGCGTCCCCATCGTCACCCCGTCGGAGACGGCGACCGTGTTGAACTCCATCGGCGTGCCACCGGCTGCACGCACGCCCTCCTTGACGTGCTCGGCGAGACCGCGCAGGTGGAAGTTGCAGGGCATCGCCTCGGTCCAGGTGTTGGCGATACCGATCGTCGGCCGGCTAAGCGCATCGTCGTCGAAGCCGATGCCCTTCATGTAGGCGCGCGAGTGGGCCCGGTCGGGCCCGTCGAAGACGACGCTGGAGCGAGGGCGGGGCAGCTTTGTCGTGGTGGCGCCGTTGGAGCTCATGGCCAAAATCTACTGTGGCGCCCGCGCGGTCAGGTTGAAGACGTCGACTGGGCCGGGACCGTCGCCGATCTCACGCAGGCCCGCGGCCACGGCGGCTGAGGCAACTTCGCGTGCTTTTCGCGCCGCCTCCAGCGGCGGCTCGCCAAGAGCCAGAAACGCGGCGAGCACCGAAGAGTGGGTACACCCGGAGCCGTGCGCGGCGCCGCCGGGGTACCGCTCGCCGGGGATCTCGGCGGATTCGCGACCGTCAAAGAAGAGATCGATCACCCGCTCGCTGTGGCCACCGGTGACCACGACCGCGTGGGGTCCAAGAGCTAGGACCTCGCGGGCCAAATCCTCCTGGGAGTCCTGCTCTCCCGTACCCGTCAGCACGCGAGCCTCCGGGATGTTGGGGGTGACAACGGTCGCCAGGGGAAGCAGGCGCTCGACCAATGCCGCCCGGGCCTCTTCGTCGAGCAGGACAGCGCCGCTCTCGGCGACCATCACCGGGTCGACCACGACCGGCGCCTCGCCGACGAAGCGCAGCGCCTCGATCACCGCGTCGACCGTCTCCACTGTGCCCAGCATGCCGATCTTCACCGCCGCCACACCGATGTCTTCGGCGACGGCGCCGACCTGAGCGACGATCATCTCCGGCGAGACGGCTTCGATCGCCTCGACGCCGACCGTGCTCTGCGCGGTGATCGCCGTGATCGCCGTCATCCCGTGCACACCGCAGCGAGCGAAGGCCTTCAGGTCGGCCTGGATGCCGGCCCCACCGCCGGAGTCCGACCCGGCGATCGAGAGCACAGCTGGGATGGGAGAGCTGGCCACCGGCGCAGCCTAGATGGCGGGAGGAGTAAGCAGGGTCCGTGAATAGATGCCGACCAGCGAACAGCTGAGGTAGCCGAGCGCCTCGAGGGTGGCGAGCGCCGAGGCGGCCTCGGCTCCAGTCAGGTCGAGCTCGGCGGCGACGGCATCGCAGCTTCCCTCTCCCGTCTCGACCGCGACAAGCACCTCGAACAATCGCCGATCGAGACCGGGGCCAGAGCGCTCCGTGGTCCGTACGCCGGGACCGAGCATCGCATCGAGCACGTCCTGGCCATCGCGGATCACGCAGGCCCCGCCGGCGAGCAGATCGTTCGTTCCGGCCGAGCCGCGTGAATTGACCGGCCCGGGAACAGCGCCGAGGTCACGGCCGAGGTCGGCGGCAAGGTCCGCCGTAATCAGCGAGCCCGATCGCTGCGCGGCCTCGATCACGACGGTCATTCCCGCCAAGGCGGCCATGATCCTGTTGCGCGCCGGAAAGGCCCAGCGCCAGACCCCGGTTCCCGGCGGTAGCTCGGAGAGCACCAGGCCCTGTTCACAGATGTGGCGCCAGAGCGAGCGGTGCGAGGCGGGGTAGGCGACATCGGCGCCACAACCCAGAACGGCGACAGTCGTGCCAACTTCGAGCGCACCGCGATGAGCGCAAGCATCGATACCGAAGGCGAGGCCGCTGGTGACGAGCAGCCCAGCGGCGGCGAGTTCCCGGCCGAGCTCTCGCGCCACCCCGCGCCCGTAGGAGCTGGCCCGGCGGGCGCCGACCACGGTCACCGTGGCCTCGGGCTCGAGGCGCTCCAGCAACACCGGGTCGCCACGCCCGATCAGCGCCCAGGGCGCATCGGCGGCGTCGCGAAGACCGATTGGAAAGCGAGCGTCATGGCGGCAGCAGGCCCAGCACTGTGCGGCAACCAGGTCGGCGCGTAGCTGGCGCTCGGGCACGGCGGCGACCTGGGCAAGGACCTGCGTGGCGATGTTCGGCGCCGCCGCGGCTGCCAGATCCTCGTTGGGGAGTCGCAGCAGTTCGGGCGAGCGCGAACCGGGTGCGCCCGTGGCGATCTTCTCGATATAGGGCGCGAGGTGGGCGAGTAGCCGCGAGCGGCGCAGGCAGTCGGGGCATGCACTGGGCTCGTTCATTCGTTGTCCCTCCTGCGCAGCTGCAGAGCCTGGGCCATCTGCTCGCGGGTGATCGCCTCGCTGCCCGCCAGGTCGGCGACCGTCTGCGCAAGACGCAGCACCCGATCGTGGGCGCGGCCACTGAGCCGACGCCGAGCGTAAGCATCGGCAAGCAGAGTCGCGGCGCCCTCGTCGAGAGTGCACTTGCGCACCTCGCCAGGCGTCATCTCCGCGTTGCAGCGACCGGCCCCAAGGCGGCCTTCCTGACGCTCGCGAGCAGCGCCGACGCGCTCCCGAACCGCGGCCGAAGCCTCGCCTGGAGGGCCGGCAATCTCAGTCGCCGAGGGCTGGCGGATCGCGGCCAGAACGTCGATGCGGTCGGCAAGGGCTCCGCTCAAACGAGCTTGGTAGCGCTGAACCGCAAGCGGCGCACAGCTGCACTCGGGATCGGCCTCGCCGCGACCGCAGGGACAGGGATTGGCCGCACCGACGAGCATGAAGCGACAGGGCAGCCGACGCCACGTTCCGGCGCGAGCGATCGAGACCCAGCCGGTCTCCAGCGGCGCCCGCAGCGCCTCCAGCGCGTCACGGCGGAACTCGCAAAGCTCATCGAGGAAGAGGACGCCACGGTGGGCGAGCGTCGCCTCGCCAGGGTTCGGTGGGTTACCGCCGCCGATCAACCCGGCCGGACTGATCGTGTGATGGGGGGAGCGGAACGGCCTTCCCTCTCTACCGCCCTCGGCCAACCGCCCACAGGCGCTGGCGATCCGCGCCACCTCGAGTGCCTCGGCCGGCGCCAGCGCCGGCAGGATCGACGGCAGGCGACTCGCGGCAAGCGACTTGCCCGCACCGGGTGGCCCGACCATCAGCATGCTGTGCCCGCCCGCGGCGGCTACCTCGAGCGCATATCGGAGATGGCGCTGGCCGCGGAGGTCGGCGAGGTCGGGTCCACCGCCACTGACTTGACGTCGGAGCGGCATCGGCCCAGGCCGTGGCGGGTTCCACTCACCCGCCGCAAGCGCCGCTATCTGGCTGAGACTTTCCAGGCAGATCACCTCGATCTCATCCACCAGCACCGCCTCTGGACCGTTCTCGGCTGGGACGAGGATCGACTCGACGCCCCGCTCCTTTGCTGCCTCCGTGATCGCCAGGACTCCCGGCACCGGCCGCACCGACCCGTCGAGCGCAAGCTCACCGACCATCGCCATCCTCGCCCCCCGGCGCAGCTCCAGCTGCTCAGACGCGGTGAGCAGCGCAACGGCGATCGCCAGGTCCAGGCCGGGCCCTGCCTTGCGCAAGCTCGCAGGGGCCAGATTGGCGACGATCCGCCGCAGCGGGAACTCGAAGCCGCAGTTGACCAGCGCCGCCCGCACCCGCTCGCGCGCCTCGCGCACGGCGGCGTCGGGGAGGCCAACCATCGAGAAGGCGGGCAGGCCGCGATGGACGTCGACCTCGACCCGGACCGAGCGAGCCGAGATGCCGTCGAGGGTGAATGTCTGCGCCGTTGCAAGCACTGTCGGCGACGCTATGGAGCCGATTCCGACCCGTGGCGCGCACTCTGTGCCGCTTCTGTCAATTCGCCCGCACCGAAGGTGCGACCAACGCCGGGTGCCTCCGAAGTGCCCCTATCGTCGGCGCCGATGACTGTTCAGCGACAACGAATCGGCCGTGCCGCAGAGGACCTCGTCGCCGCTCGCTTCGTCACCGCCGGCTGGGAAGTCATCGAGCGCAACGCCCGCACTCGCTACGGCGAGCTCGACATCGTTGCCCTCGACGGCCGCACTCTCGTCTTCGTCGAGGTCAAGGCCGGTCGCGAGGGCTCTGCCTTTGGCCCAGAGCGCCCGGTCCTAGCTGTCGACCGCCGCAAGCAGCAACGCGTCCGCCGCCTCGCCGCCGCCTGGATGGGCGAGCGCCGCGATTGCCCCTACTACACGGAGATCCGCTTCGACGCCGTCGGCGTCAGCTTCGACTGCGCCGGCCGCGCGATCGAGGTCGAGCACCTCGAAGCCGCGTTCTAGCCCGCCAGCTCGAGTTGGCTGTACGCGACCGATTGAAAGGAACGGCGGTGCAAGGGTGAGATGCCGATGCGCTCGATCGCCTCGCGGTGCTCGGGAGTGGAGTAGCCGACGTGCTCCTCGAAGCCCCAGCCGGGGTGCCGTTCGGCGGCCCGCTGCATGTAGCGGTCGCGGGTGACCTTGGCGATCACCGAGGAGGCGGCGATTGCGGCGCTGGTGCCGTCGCCCTCGATCACGGCGCGGTGCGGCACCGTGCACTGACGCAGTGAGAAGCCGTCGACCAGACAGGTGGCGCCGTCGTCGGGCCGCAGCCGTTCCAGCGCATTCGAAAGGGCTTCGATGTTGGTCACGTGCAGGCCGCGCTCGTCGATGCCGCGGGCACAGCGGACGACGACGCTGACCCGGGCCGCGGCGCGCAGCACGTAGGGGAAGAGCTCGGCTCGCTTCTCGGCGTGCATCTGCTTGGAGTCGTGCAGGCCGGCAAGCGCACGGCGATCGCTGTGGGAGAGGGCCTCGTAGTCGATCAGGACCGCGGCGGCGACCAGTGGCCCAGCCAGGCAGCCGCGCCCGGCCTCGTCGGCACCGGCAACGAGACGGGTGTCGAGGCCGCGATCGAAAGCGAAGAGGCGGCGCGTGCGGGCGAGGCGGCGCTGATGCGCTTTGCCCTTGGCCTGAGGCTTAGAGGATGCCGACGCGGTCGGGAGGCCAGTAGGTGGCGAAGGCCTTACCGATGATCCATCCACGGGGGACCGGTCCCCAGAAGCGGCTGTCGTCGCTTTCGCCACGGTTGTCGCCCATCATGAAGTAGTAGCCGGGTGGAACCTTGATCGGTTTGGGCAAATTGCAGGAAGGCGCGGCGCCACAGGGCCTGATGTAGGACTCTTCGCTCTTCTCGACCCCGTTAACGACCGGGTGGCCATTGCGGACGCTGAGCGTGTCTCCGGGTCCGGCGACGATGCGCTTGATGAAGTTCTGGTCCGACTCTCCCGGCGTCGGCTTCGGGCAGGCTTCGCGTTCGCCGTGCGGGGCGCCGCACTGGGTGCCGAGGTCAGCGCCCTTGGGCGGGTGGAAGACAACGATGTCGCCGGGACTCGGGTCGGTGAAGTGGTAGAGGAAGCGGTTGACGAGAACCCGCTGGCCGACATCGAGGGTCGGCTCCATCGACTGCGAGGGGATCTGGTAGGGCTTGATCAGCCAAGCCTGGATCGCCAGCGCCAGGCCCAAGGCCAACGCAACGATGACGACAAGCTCTACGAAGCCGCCGCCACGGGTCTTCGGCTTCGGGAGCGAAGGGGTCAGGCCGAGTCCCCGCCGGAGCCGCCGGATTTCTCCTCCGGCGCCTCATCCTCGGCATCGTCAGCCGCGGCGTTGTCCTCGGTCTCTCCCGCCTCGGGCGCCTCGGCGTCCGTGTCTGCCGCTGTCTCACTTGAAGCCTTTGCCTCAGCCGTCGGCTCCTCGTCGGTCTCAGCTTTCTGCTCTGCGGCCTCGGCGCCTTCGACCTGAGTGTCTTCCTCCCCCTGGCTGACCCCGTCGGCATCCACCGCTTCTGGCTCCGCAGCCTCCGCAGGCGCCGAGATCAGCTCCTCATCGATGCCCCAGCGCCGCTCGGCGACGCGAGCCGCCTTGCCGATACGACCGCGCAGGTAGTAGAGCTTGGCCCGCCGCACGTCGCCGCGCGCGGCGATCTCCAACTTCTCGATCTTGGGCGAGTGCAACGGGAAGGTCCGCTCGACGCCGACCCCGAAGGACTGCTTGCGAACGGTGAAGGTCTCGCGCACTCCCGAGCCCTGTCGCCGCAGGACGATTCCCTCGAACACCTGGGTGCGGCGGCGGCTGCCCTCGACGACCTGGAAGTGGACGCGGACGCGATCGCCTGCGTCAAAGGAAGGGAGTCCCTTCCTCAGCTGGCCCCGCTCGATGTCGTCGATGACGCTGCTCATGCGAAAAAAGACCGCCGGGCCCGGTCCGGGCGCCGCGCGGTGGCGGAATGGTAGCTACTCCGGGTTTTTTTCGAACTGCTCGGCCCGTGCCCTGCTTTGCTCCAGGCGCCAGAGGCGGACCCGCTCGTGGTCACCGGAGACGAGCACGTCCGGCACCTGCCAACCCCGATACGAGGCGGGGCGGGTGTAGTGCGGGTACTCCGGCATTCCCTCGAGCTGTTGGCTGAACGACTCCTCCACAGCACTGTGCTCATGGCCCAGCGCACCTGGCAGCTTGCGCATCACCACGTCTGCAAGGACCATCGCCGGCAGCTCGCCCCCCGCCAGCACATAGCGCCCAATCGAGACCTCGTCGTCGGCAAAGTGCTCATGCACCCGCTCGTCAAACCCCTCATACCGCCCACAGAGCACCGCCACGTGCGACTCCCGCGTCAGCTCATCGGCCAACTCGTCATCGAGCAACCGCCCGGTCGGCGAGAGCAGCACCCGCCGCGGCCGCTCGCCGTTCGGATAGGCGGCCTGCAGCGCAGCGTCAACGACATCGACCCGCAACACCATCCCCGCCCCGCCCCCATAGGGCGCATCGTCAACCTGCCCAGCCCCAAGCGGAGTCGTATCGCGGTAGTTGAAGAGACGGAGCTCATTACCTTCAGTGAGCGCGTTCTGAACCGACCGCTGCGACTGAAACCAGTCGAACGCCTCGGGAAAGAGGGTGAAGATGTCGAGCTTCATGAACTCATCTTGTACTCGCGCAAGGCGGGTCGGGGGTGTCCGGACGCGGGCGGCGTCCCGTTTTTCGCACAGACCACTCAGCGAGCGAAGGCCAACTCAGAGGCGAAAAACCCAGCCCGCGTCCGGACAC
>JAWVFL010000004.1:0-4355 GCA_033856195.1 Solirubrobacterales bacterium
GGGCGAAGCGGTAGCCGGTGCTGCCGAGCTTGAGCAAGACCGGCGGGATCAGCAGCATGCCGATGAAGACGTGCGGCCCAAGGAGCTGGCCGATGAAGGGGACCGTCGCCCCCTCGGCGGCCAGCAGAACCAGCAGGGCCGCGGCGATCCCGCCGGTCAGGCGGGCGTTGCCGGCGACCCCCGGACTCGTCTGCACTTCGTTCGACCGGTACACGGACCCGGGACGTTCCTCCCCTCACCTAAGCGTCGCGTGAGAGAAAGTGTGGAGCGCCGAGGCCACCAGGGCATTACAAAGCGCCTTCCCGCGCTTGCCGCCAGAGATCGACGCTTCCGTCGGCCGTGACGTGCCGATCTATCTCCGCCAGCTCGTCCGCCGAAAGCGAGAGGTTGTCCAGGGCGGCGACGTTCTGCTCGAGCTGGTCCACCGAGGAAGCGCCGATGACGAGTGAGGTCACGCGCTCGTCCCGAAGCCCCCAGGCCAACGCAAGCTGGGCGAGGCTCTGGCCGCGCCGAGACGCGATCTCGTTCAGCCCTCGCAGCGTGGAGATCATCTCGTCGTTGAGCCAGGATTGGTCGAATTCGGGGTCCCGCGCAGCGCGGGAGTCCTCGGGCACACCGTCCAGGTAGCGATCCGTGAGCAGGCCCTGGGCGAGGGCGGTGAAGCCGATCACCCCGATTCCGAGCTCGGCGGCGGCGTCGAGCAGGCCCTCGGTCTCGATCCAGCGGTTCAGCATCGAGTAGGACGGCTGGTGGATCAGCAGGGGGGTCCCGAGGTCACGCAGAATCGCCGCCGCCCGCCGCGTCCGCTCAGCGTCGTAGGAGGAGAGGCCGACGTAGAGCGCCTTGCCCTGGCGCACGGCCGTGTCGAGGGCGCCCATCGTCTCCTCTAGCGGCGTCGATCCGTCTAGCCGGTGGGAGTAGAAGATGTCGACATAGTCCAGACCCATCCGCTGCAGCGACTGGTCGAGCGAGGCGAGCACGTACTTGCGCGAGCCACCGCCCTGGCCGTAGGGACCAGGCCACATGTCCCAGCCGGCCTTGGTCGAGATCACCAGCTCGTCGCGGTAGGGGCGGAGGTCCTCTTTCATCAGGCGGCCGAAGTTGATCTCGGCCGAGCCGTAGGGGGGTCCATAGTTGTTGGCCAGGTCGTGGTAGGTGATGCCGAGGTCGAAGGCGCGCCGCGCGATCGCGCGCTGGACCTCGAAGGGACGGTCGTCGCCGAAGTTGTGCCAGTAGCCCAGCGAGAGGACGGGGAGGTCGAGGCCAGAACGGCCTGTCCGCCGGTACTGCATCTTTCCTTCGTAGCGATCGGGAGACGCCGTGTAGGTCATCGCTGCTCCACCTCCGTCTCCTCGATCCTACGCTTTGCGACTACACACTCCTCGGATTGCTTGACCGATCAGGTCGGCCGGGAGATGATGGAGGCACCGAGTGGACACCCATGCTGACAAGCAGAAGGTTCGCGTAGGGTTGCTCGGGGTTGGCCTGATGGGATCAGCTATGGCCCATCGCCTGCTCGATCAGGGCATTGAGGTCGTCACCTGGGATCGCAGCCCCGAGCAGGTCACTGCTGTAGAGGAGCGTGGCGCCAAGCGGGCGGATCAACCGGCCGAGGTTGTGCTCGGCTCAGACGTCGTGATCACGATGCTGCCGACGGCGCCGATCGTTCTCGACGTCGTCGAGCCGTTGCTCGAGGACTGGCCAGAGGAGACGATCTGGTTGCAGATGAGCAGCGTCGGGGCGAGCGAGGCCGATCAGCTCGTCGATGTGGCTCGGGCACATGGCGTGACGCTTGTCGACGCGCCCGTCTCCGGCAGCACCCACCCGGCGGAGGAGGGTGAACTGACCATTCTCGCCTCCGGGCCTGACTCGGCGCGCGCGCCGGTCGAGCCGGTTTTCGAAGCGCTGGGCTCGCGCGTCCTCTGGGTCGGCGAGGCCGGGATGGGCTCGCGACTGAAGATGGCCGCCAACCACTGGATGATCTCCATGACCGCGGCTCTCGCAGAGTCGATGCACCTCTGCGAGGCGATGGAGCTCGACCAGCAGCAGTTCGTCGAGCTGCTCGACGGCGGGCCGCTGGGCTCGGCCTATGGCCTTCTGAAGCTGGACGAGATGCGCGCCCACGACTATCCGGTCGGCTTCCCCGTGCGCCTCGCCCTGAAGGACCTGGAGCTGGTGCGGGAGGTCGAGCAGAGCTCGGGAGCACCGATGTCGCTGCTGGATGCGACCTACGAGCGCTTCCTGGTGGCCAACGAGGACCACGCCGACGAGGATCTGGCCGCGGTGTACGAGGTTGAGCGGTCGGGTTAGAGCGCTATCGGGCGTGTTGGACCGCGATGCGCGCGGCGCTCGAGCGCGAGTGAGGATTCATCGCGATGGCTGGCCCAGCTGAGCCACTGCATCGCGCGGGCTTCCGCCTGCTCTGGCTGGGCAGCGTCTCGGCCAATACCGGCACCTGGATGCAGAACGTCGGCGCCGCCTGGCTGATGACGGAACTGACCCGCTCGCCGCTGCTGGTCGCCCTGGTCCAGTCGGCCACCACCCTGCCGACCTTCCTGGTCGCGCTGCCCGCGGGCGTGCTCGCCGACATCGTCGACCGCCGCCGACTGCTGATCGCAATTCAGATCTGGGTGGTGGTTGTCGCCGCCGCCCTGGCTGCATTGACCGCGGCGGGGCTGGTCGGTCCGGCCGTGCTGCTGGGTTTCACCTTCCTGATCGGCATGGGCCTGGCGAGCTTCCTGCCCACCTGGCAGTCGAGCGTCCCCGAGCTGGTGCCCCCCGGAGAGCTGCCGGCGGCGATGGCGCTCGGCGGGATCGCGATCAACGCGGCCCGGGCGGTCGGCCCCGCGATCGGCGGCCTGATCATTGCCCTGCAAGGTCCCGAGGCAGTCTTTGGCCTGAACGCGGTGATGTGGGGGCTGGCATTGGTGGCCATCGCCCGCTGGCGGCGACGGCCCGCCCCGCGGACCTCACCGCCCGAGCAGGTGCTGCCGGCCGCCGCCGCCGCGCTCCGCTACGCGCGCCATTCGGCTGACCTGCGGGCGGTGATGGCGCGCGCGGCCGTGTTCGTCGCTTTCTCCGGGGCGGTCTGGGCGCTCCTTCCCCAGGTCGCTCGCCAGGAGCTCGGACTGGGCGCGGGGGGTTACGGAGCGCTGTTCGCCTGCATGGGCGCCGGAGCGGTGGCAGCCGGATTCGGCATCGCCAGGGCTCGCGCCCGGCTCTCCTCCGATCGGCTGCTGGTCATCGCCGCCCTCGGCTACGCGCTTGCCACGCTCGTCCTCGCCCAGGTTGACAGCGCGGTGATCGTCGGCCTCGGGCTGGTAATAGGTGGCGCTGCTTGGACCACCCAGATGGCGATGACCAACACCGCCGCCCAACGCGCGGTGCCCGAATGGGTGCGTGGCCGTGGCACCGCCCTCTACACCTTGGTCTTTCAGGGGGGCCTGGCGATCTCCGCCGCGATCTGGGGAGGGGTCGCCCTCGGTCTCGGCCTGTCCGGCACGCTGACCATCGCCGCCGTCGGGCTCGCCCTGGTGCCGCTGGCGGGGCTGCGTTGGCCGCTGGCTCCGGTGGAAGCGGCAGACCGCGGCCCCGCCGACCTCTGGCCGCAGCCGCGCGTCAGCGGCCCGGCCCCATCGGGGCCGGTGCGGGTCTCGCTCGTCTATCGGGTGCTCCCCGCCGATGCGCCGGCCTTCACCGCGCGGATGCGGGACCTGCGCCAACTCCGCCTCCGCGATGGGGCAGTGGACTGGGTGCTCGAGCGCGACCTCGCCGACCCCGAGCAATTCGTCGAGAGCTTCCACGTCCGCTCCTGGCAGGAGCACTTACGCCAGCACGAACGCCTGACCCAGGCGGACCTGTCCCTGGAGAACGAGATCCGCGAGCTCGGAGCGGGTGGGGGACAGCCGCCCGTCACGCATTTGGTCGAGGTCGACGGGCACGCGTCCCCGCGCCCATAACCGAGGGCTGCCCTCGATCCGTGGATAACAAAGCCGAGATCCGCGAGTTCCTCGGGAGGGTGGCCAGCGATCGACCGCTGAGCCCGGCCGCCGCAATCAGGCCTCGACGAATTCGTGCTCCACGTCGCCCGGGGTGATGAAGATGATCCCCTGCACATCCTCGGAGCCCGCGTTCCACGCGGTGTGGACGGTCCCGCGCGGGACGAAGACCAGGCTCCCCGCTGCCACCGACAGCTCCTCGTCGCCGAGCTTGAACGACGCCTCGCCCACCGCGCAGTAGAACGCCTCGTCCGTGGTCGGGTGTTCATGGAGGGCCGGTGCCGGGGTGCCGGGGGGGATCGTCCCGATCAGCGCCAAAAACGCACCGCCCGTGTCCTCTCCCGTCAGGTTGAAGCT
>JAWVFL010000005.1:0-4867 GCA_033856195.1 Solirubrobacterales bacterium
AGGGGCGCTTGCCGGCGGTCGAGCAGACGTTGACGATCCGGCCCCAGCCGCGCTCGGACATCGCCGGGGCGGCGACGCGCATCGCCCGCAGCGGCGCCATCACATTGATCTCGTACTGGGCCCGCCAGTCCTCGTCGGGGACCTCGTCGATGTCGCGCCAGCTGGCGCTGCCGGCATTGTTGACGAGGACGTCGAGGGCGCCGAAGTACTCGGCCGCGACGGCGAGGATTCGCTCGCCAGCCTCCGGGGCGGTGACGTCGAGGGCGAGCACGGCGGCGCGACCGCCCGCCTTCGCACCGGCTCCGATCGCCTCTTCCTGGACCTCGCGCAGGCGCAGCTCGTCGCGAGCGACGAGGAGGACGTTGGCCCCCTCGGTGCAGAGCCCGAGCGCCGTCTCGCGGCCGATCCCACGGCTGGCGCCGGTGACGGCGCAGGTCCGACCGGCCAGGCCGAGGTCCATCAGGCGGCCTCGAGCCGCTCGGTCACGGTGACCGAGGCCTCGCCCGCGAGGACCTTGTGGACGGGGCACCTGGTGGCGATCGCCAGCAGCCGGTGGCGCTGCTGCTGGCTCAGCTCCGCCGGCAGCGAGATCGCGACGGCGAAGGAGTTGGGGACGGGCCCCTCGTAGTCCATCTCGACGTCGACTTCGAGCCGGCCGACGTCCCAGCCCTTTCGGTCGGCGTACATCTCGATCGTGATCGCCGTGCAACCGGCCAGGCTGGTCGCCAGCAGCTGGGTCGGGCGCGGGCCGGTGTCGGTGCCGCCGCGGTCGGCGGGCTCGTCGACGACCAGCTCGTGTCCGCCTTCGAGATCGATCTCGTGGGCGTACCCCTCGATGCGGCGGGCGACGACCTTCACCGCGGGACCATCTAGGCCTTGCCGCGGCCCTCGAACAGGGCCGGGTCGTCGACGTCGGCGTAGCGGGCCATGGCGTAGGCGAGGTCGGAGGCGCGGTTGACGAAGTGGATCACCGTCTCGCTGGCCAGCTCGCCTTCCGCGTCGAGGGCGGAGATGCGGCGCTCGGCGCGGCGAATCACGGTGCGGGCGACGTCGAGCTGGGCGGAGAGCGCGTTGCCGCCGGGGATCACGAACTTCGGCGGCAGCTCGACCTCGGCCATGTAGCGATCGATCAGCCGCTCGAGCTCGGCGACCATCGGCTCGGTCGTGCGGCTGACTCCGTCTTCGAGCCGGCCGGCGGCCTCGGGCGCGGTCGCCAGCTCGGCGCCGGCGACGAAGAGGTCGTCCTGGAGGCGGAGGACGTCGGCTGCGAACTCGGCCTGGCTGCCCTCGCAGAGGGCGCGGGCGAGGCCGAGCTGCGAGCAGGCCTCGTCGAGGGCGCCGTAGGCCTCGGTGCGGCCGTGGTGCTTGGGGACCCGGCCGCCGTACCAGAGCGAGGTGCTGCCGTCGTCACCCTTCTTCGTATAGATCTTCACCATCGCGGTCAGTCTATTTGGGCGCGGCTCCTGCAAACCGGCACATCTCGCGGTCCTCGGTCGACTCGGATCGGGTCACGCACCGGAAGTGCGCTCCCCTCACCTCGCTCCCTGTGTCCCACCTGCTTGGTTTTCGGGTCCGTGCGAGGGTCCCAAAGGTGGGTGTGGTCGCCATTCGCGCCGCATAGCGGGACAAATGGCGACCACACCTCAGTCGACGGGGCTGAAGACCATGCCGGTCATCACCTTGGGGAAGAAGTAGGTCGACTTCGGCGGCATGTTCTCTTCGGTTTCGGCGACCGCCTTCACCTGCTCGACCGGAACCGGGCGCTGGATCAGGGCGATCTCGTAGTCGCCGGCGTCGACGCTGGCGATCGCGGCGGGGATGCTCTTCGCGTATTCGAGCCCGTTGCGCTCGTCGATGTCGTGGTCGCTCATTCCCGCCAGGCCCTTGAGGACGAGGGTCTCGAGGATCGCCGAGTCGAGCCGGCGGTAGGCCTCGGGCTTGCCCTCGAGCCGGCGATCGAGCGCGGCCACGTCCTTGAGTCGGAGCCGGTGGGCCTGCTTGTGGAAGGAGTCATAGAGGCCGAAGACGCCGACGCCCGGCTCGCCGGCCGGATCGATCGCGTCGAGCTCGATCTCCTCGCTGTCGAAGAGCTCGCGCAGGCCGCCGCCGAAGGTCCGCATCCGCTCGGGCTCGGCGAAGCCGGAGAGCAGGCGGTGCGTGGGGAAGACGGTGAGGCCCGGGTCGTCGAGCCCCGTCAGCGCCATCAGCGTGTAGTTGTGAGCGCCCTCGCCGCCGACCTCGTCGCGGTAGCTGCGAGCGGTCTCGTAGCGGTGGTGGCCGTCGGCGATCAGCAGCTGGGCGCCGGCGAGGCGCTCGCTCACCGCAGCGAGGATCTCCGGGTCGCCTATGCGCCAGACGCGGTTGACGGTCCCGTCCTCGTCGGTGACCTCGCCCCACGGCTCGCCCCGCAGCGCCGGCTCGACCAGCGGCCAGGCGTCCGCGGTGCTGAGCGAGAAGATCGGCGAGAGGTTGAGGTGGGTGGCGCGGGTCAGCTCGAGGCGGTCGAGCAGCGGCCCGGGGTGGGTGCGCTCATGTGGGCGCACGGTGCCGCTCTCGTAGTCCTCCACCCGCACCTGGGCGAGGATGCCGTGACGGCTGTGCGCACTGCCGTCGGGGGCGGTGTAGTCCTGGGTCAGCGCCCAGAAGGCCGGCTCGGCGTCGGCGACCAAGACGCCCTCGGCCTTCCAGGACTCGATCGTCTTCGCCGCTTTCTCGTAGGGATCGCCGTCCGGATTGCTGTCGGGGTCGGCCGGGTCGAAGGGCTTCGGCAGGTCGATCGCCACCGCGTTGTAGGGAGACCGCGCCAGCAGTGCTGCCCGGCCGGCGGCGTCGATCACGTCATAGGGAGGCGCCGCCACGGCCTCGAGCCCACCGACGCGGTCGAGGTCGTAATGCAGCGCCTTGAAAGGCCTCACGTCCGCCATCGCCCTAACGCTAACTACAATCGCTGCGTTCGGGGCGTGGCGCAGCCTGGTAGCGCGCAGCCTTTGGGTGGCTGAGGTCCCCGGTTCGAATCCGGGCGCCCCGATATCGCTGTCCGCGCTGCGCTCGAAGAGACGGCGGGAAGACGGCGGTCACGATCTTCAATCGCCGAGGAGGTCGAGCCCTAGGGACTACACCGACGCGAAGGCCCACGTCGTCGAATGCACCCTGCGCGAAGCCACGAGCGACGCCGATCTTGAAGCCAGGGAGTGATGCAATCGTGATGCCGCGGCGCAGGGCCGATCGGCTAGATCAGGGCGCTGCGGGTGCGTTGGCGATAGGCATTGCGGGCGGTCTTCATTTCCTTATCGAGCGCGGCGAAGGTATCCGGCTGTTCCGGCGCGGGTTTGGTCGCGGCCGCGATCGCTTTCACGATCAGTTTTGCGGCGACGATCTCCACCTCTGGCTTCTCGGCGGGGGCAGCGGCGGTGCCGCGCTCGAGGGTGTCCCTGAGCGTTCGCCTCGTATACGTCCCGAGCAGCAGGACGGCGATGCCGAAGGCGACCCAGACGAGCCAGCCGTCGCTGCCGAGGTCGAGTTCGGAGGCCGTGTATGCGACCACCCAGAGTTGGCCGATCGCGCCGGTCAGGACCACGGCCGCCGCGCAGAGCACGCCACCCACGGTGAACGCCTCCGGCGCCCTCACCTTTTTGTTTTTCTTCGCGTCCACGGTCCTGTAGCTCTTCGTCGCGAGTGCCAGGATCGGGGCGGCGGAGACGAAGGCGAGCGCGATCGCCGCCCCGACGGTCGCGAGCGCGACCAGGGATTCGGCTTCTTCCCCGAGGAACGCCTTGGCGGTGGTCGCGCCGAAGAGGCCCGTGAGCAGGGCGCCGGCCGTGGTCACGTTCGTCGCCCAGTTGTCGCCGAATTTCCAGGTCGCGTCGAGTGAGCCCAGGCGCTGGTCGAGCCGGCGCTTTCCTCCGTCGGGCGGGTGTCCCTCTGGGACGTCGGGCTTCCAGCCTCCGAAGTAGAAGGCTGCCAGGGCGAGCGCGACCAGCAGGAAGGCGCCCGCAAAGGCCCAGAGTTGCTGCCAGTCCGGCTTCGTCTCCGGGGCCGCTTTGGGGATCACCGGGAAGCTCTGCGGCGCGGCCGCCCCCGCCGCAGTGGTCAGTTCGATCGTGAGGCCGTCGCTTGCCCTGCAGCTCGCCGGAATCGACACCGCCACGGCGGTGGTGGCGGCGGGGGGCAGCTGCGTCTTGTCGAGGCTGAGTACGCAATTCGGCGTTTCCTTCGCCGCTGCGACGATCTCGATCGGGGTGTCGGTCAGGTTGGTGAGACCGATGGCCGACTTGGAGGCACCGCCGTCGCCCTCTTCCAGCGTTGGTTCGAGACTGTCGATCGTCACCGAGGCCGGCGCCGCCGAGGTGGTCGCCGCAGCGACGAGCAGGACAGCGAGCGCGGCGAGAAGCAGGCAGCCGAACCTCACCCCCAGATTCTGCTTTGCCGCTACGGACGAGCCCACCCGGACAACCTAGTAGCCGGTTGGGGCAGATACAAATACTCCACGGTTCTTAAGAGCTCGCGTCGAAAGGCCCGAATCAGCTGCGCCGATGCTCCCGAGCCTGGGCGAGCGGCACCAAAAAACACACAGGTTTGATTAACCGGGCTGAGTTTTCAGCTCTGCAGAGCGGATTTTTGCCGCATGGACGTTTGTCCAGTGGCGAAGTCGGGCAAAAATCCCGACATTTGAGGTGAGGATCGAACGAGTGAACCTGAACGGAATGAACGATAGAGCGGCGGCGATGGGCGCAGGCGACGAGGTCGAGCGCCGGATCGAGCGCGCCGCCTTCGAAACCGACGCGCACCTGATCGTCGGCGACGTGACCCTGCCGCCGGCCGGCTACCAGAGTCGCTTCTCGGACTCCCTCAACCGCGACGACCTCGA
>JAWVFL010000006.1:0-13026 GCA_033856195.1 Solirubrobacterales bacterium
CGCCGCGGGCGTCCTCCACGACATCGGCAAGCTCGGCATCGCCGACGCCATCCTCCAGAAGCCCAGCTCCCTCGACGACGAGGAGTGGCAGGAGATGCGCCGCCATCCGGAGATCGGCGCGCGGATCCTCGAGCACGCCAACCTCCGCGACATCGCCGGCTGGGTGCGCGCGCACCACGAGCGCCTCGACGGCCACGGCTACCCCGACGGGCTCGCCGGCACGGCGATCCCCGCCGAGGCCCGCGTCCTCGCCGTGGTCGACGCCTACGAGGCGATGACCGCCGACCGCCCCTACCGGCCCAGCCTCGGGACGGAGGCGGCCGAGACGGAGCTGCGCCGCGCCGCCGGGACCCAGTTCGACGCCATGATCGTCGACGCCCTCCTCGAGTCGCTCGCCGCGGGCGACGAGAGCGCCCTCAGCCCCAGCCCGGTCTAGACGACCGCCCGCCGCCGGCCCCGAGCCGCCCTCAGGCGGCCGCGGCGACCGTGCTCTTCTTGGCCTTCGACCCGCCGCGCCTGGCGGTCGGCGTCCCCGGCGTGACCAGCTCGGCGAGGAACGCGCCGGTGTGCGACCCGGGCGTGCCGGCGACCTCCTCGGGCGTGCCCGCCGCGATGACCTCTCCGCCGGCCTCGCCGCCCTCGGGCCCCATGTCGATCAGGCGATCCGCCGTCTTGATGACGTCGAGGTTGTGCTCGATCACGACCACGCTGTTGCCCTGGTCGACGAGCCGGTGCAGGACCTCCAGCAGGCGCTGCACGTCGGCGAAGTGCAGGCCCGTCGTCGGCTCGTCGAGGATGTACAGCGTGCGCCCCGTCGCGACCTTGGAGAGCTCGGATGCGAGCTTCACGCGCTGCGCCTCGCCGCCCGACAGCGTCGTCGCCGGCTGGCCGAGGCGGATGTAGCCCAGGCCGACCGCGTTCAGCGTCTCCAGCCGCCGGCGGATCTTCGGGATGTGCTGGAAGAACTCGAGCGCCTCCTCGACGGGCATGTCGAGCACGTCGGCGATCGTCTTGGACTTGAAGCGCACGTCGAGCGTCTCGCGGTTGTAGCGCTTGCCGTGGCACTGCTCGCAGGGCACGTAGACGTCGGGCAGGAAGTGCATCTCGATCTTGATCTGGCCGTCGCCGCGGCAGACCTCGCAGCGTCCGCCCTTGACGTTGAAGCTGAAGCGTCCCGGCCTGTAGCCACGCGTCCGCGCCTCCTGGGTCTGGGTGAAGAGCTGGCGGATGTGGTCGAAGACTCCGGTGTAGGTGGCAGGGTTGGAACGCGGCGTGCGCCCGATCGGCGACTGGTCGATGTTGATGATCTTGTCGATCTGACTGAGCCCGTCGACGCCGTCGTGGGCCCCCGGGCGCAGCTTCGCCTGGTGCAGCCGGTTGGCGACCGAGTGGTGCAGGGTCTCGTTGACCAGGGTCGACTTGCCCGAGCCCGAGACGCCGGTGACGCAGCAGAAGACGCCCAGCGGCACGGCGACATCGATCCCCTTCAGGTTGTGTTCGCGAGCGCCGCGGACCAGCAGCGCACCGCTCGGGCTGCGTCGCTTCTCCGGTAGCTCGATCCGGCGCTTGCCGGAGAGGTATTGGCCGGTCAGCGAAGCCGGATCCTTGGCGACCTGGGCGGGTGTGCCCGCCGAGATCACGTAGCCGCCGTGCTCGCCGGCGCCGGGGCCGAGATCGACGAGGTGGTCGGCCGCCATCATCGTGCCCTCGTCGTGCTCGACCACGATCACCGTGTTGCCGAGGTCTCGCAAGCGGTCGAGGGTCGCGATCAGCTTCTCGTTGTCGCGCTGGTGCAGGCCGATCGAGGGCTCGTCGAGCACGTACATCACGCCGACCAGGCTGGAGCCGATCTGAGTCGCGAGACGAATTCGCTGCGCCTCGCCGCCGGAGAGCGAGCGGGCCGAGCGCCCCAGCGAGAGGTAGCCGATGCCGACGTTCTCGAGGAAGGCGAGCCGTTCGGAGATCTCGCGCACGATCAGCCGCGCGATCGCTCGCTCGGTCTCGGTCATCTCGAGGGCGGCAATCCACTCGGCCGCCCCGCGCGCCGATTTGTCGCTGAACTCGGCGATGCTGATCCCACCGACCTTGACCGCGAGGCTCTCCGGGCGCAACCGCGCGCCCTTGCAGTCCGGACAGGGCTGCTCGGCCATGTAGCTCTCGATCCGCTCGCGGTTGGTCTCCGAGTCGGTCTCTTCGTAGCGCCGCTCGAGGTTGTTGACGATCCCCTCGAAGCGCACTTTGTAGGAGCGGCGCCGGCCGAAGCGGTTCGTGTAGCTGACCTGATGGCGCTCGCTCCCGGTGCCGTAGAGGAAGACCTCTTTCTCCAGTTTCTTCAGCTTCGTCCAGGGCTTGTCGGGGTCGATCTCGTAGGCCTCGGCGACGGAGGCGATCAGGCGCTTCCAGTAGGCGGTGATACCGCGGTTCCAGGGCTGCAGGGCGCCCTCGCCGAGCGAGAGCGTTGGATCGGGGACGACCAGCTCGGGGTCGATCACGCGCTGGAAGCCGAGTCCGTGGCAGCGCTCACAGGCGCCGTGCGGCGAGTTGAAGGAGAAGATCCGCGGCTCCAGCTCGGGGATCGAGGTGCCGCAGCTGAGGCAGGCGAACTGCTCGCTGAAAAGGAGTGGCTCGGCGGCGTCCCCGCCGACCATCTCGACTTCGACCAAGCCGGCGGCGAGCCCGGCGGCGGCCTCGACCGACTCCGAGAGGCGTCGCCGCAGATCCGTCTTCATCACCAACCGGTCGACGACCACCGCGACATCGTGTTTGTACTTCTTGTCGAGGACGATCTTCTCGTCGAGCCGGCGCAGCTCACCGTTGACTTTTACCCGTGAGTAGCCCTCGAGGCGAAACTGCTCGAACAGCTTGCCGTACTCGCCTTTGCGGCCTCGCACCACAGGCGCCATCACCATGAATTTGGTGCCCTCCCCGAGGGTCATCAGCCGGTCGACGATCTGCTCCTGGGTCTGGCCGGTGATCTCAGCCCCGCACTCGGGACAGTGGGGCACCCCGATCCGCGCCCAGAGCAGCCGCAGGTAGTCGTGGATCTCGGTCACCGTGCCGACCGTCGAGCGCGGGTTGCGCGAGGTCGTCTTCTGGTCGATCGAGATCGCCGGCGAGAGCCCCTCGATCGAGTCGACGTCGGGCTTCTCCATCAATCCCAGGAACTGGCGCGCGTAGGAGGAGAGCGACTCGACGTAGCGCCGCTGCCCCTCGGCGTAGATCGTGTCGAAGGCCAGGCTCGACTTGCCCGAGCCGGAGAGCCCGGTGATCACGATCAGCGCATCCCGAGGCAGCTCGACGTCGATGTCCTTGAGGTTGTGCTCTCGCGCCCCGGAGATGACGATGCGGTCAGAAGCGGCCACTGGGTCAATCATAGGGAGGCGAACAGCTGTTCCCCCCAGAACCCCGCAACGTCCGCGCTTTCCCCAAGCGTCCGAGGCGCCCATGCGGAGAACGCGGGTGAGTTCGCCCTTAGTCGTCCCATGGACGAAGAAAGGCGAACTCACCATCCGTTGTCGAAGCTGGCGGGAAGGCAACTAGGCGTGGTCTCGTCGCGGCAGCTCGAAAACCTCGGATACTCGAAGGATGCGATCTGGAAGGCGGCCATTAGTGGACGGCTCCACCAAGTCCAGCATGGCGTTTACGCCGTTGGACACACCTCTCTAACAGGGGAGGGCCGTTGCCTCGCGGCGGTCCTCAGCTGTGGCGACGGTGCGCTGTTGAGCCATCGGTCAGCCGCCTGGCTCTGGGGCATGACGACCCAACTGCGCATGCCGGTCGAAGTCACCTCACCAAGTCCCCGGCGCACTCGGGACGCCTTGCGGGTGCACAGCGCCCAAGCACTCCTCGCCGAGGACAGAGATTCCTCGAACGGCATTCCGGTGACCGCCGTTCCACGAACCCTCCTCGACTATGCCGCCGTCGATCCTCGATACCTCGGCTGGGCGCTGGACCGCGCGGAGCGTCGTGGCTTGATCGATCTCGTGGCAATCGACGTGCTGCTATCCCGCAGCGTCGGGTTCCGGGGCGTTGCGCGATTGCGGGAGGCGCTTCGCATTTTCCGAACGCCGGCTTTTACTCGCTCTGGCTTGGAGCGCCGGTTTCTGGCCCTTCTAGGCAATGCGGGCTTGCCCCGGCCGTCCATCAATTGCTTCGTTGCAGGCTACGAGCTGGATGCCTACTGGCCCACAGAGCGCTTTGCCGTCGAACTCGACACCTATGACTACCACGGAGGTCACACACCCTTCGAGGAAGACCGACTGCGCCAGGAGGATCTAAAGCTGGCCGGCATCGAGATGACCAGGATCACCGGTATCCGAATGGACCGCGAACCAAAGTCGGTAGCGGACCGCCTCCGCCGCCTCCTCGCCCAACGTAGGCGGCATCTCCGCCGCGGCAATCAACCATCAACCGGCGACTGACTTCGTCTTTTCTCGCCGTATGGGCGAAGAAAGGCGAAGTCAGCGGTTAGTAGAGGACGGTGGCTAGACGGCGGCGGTACTCGCGGGCGGTTGGGTCGTCGGGGCGCAGGGTGGCGAGGATGCCGACGATGGCTTGGCGGAGTTGCTCGCGGGTGTCGGCGTCGGCGTCGGCGAGCTGATCCAGAAGGGCGTCTAGGGCGGCGGTGGTCTCGCCGCGGTCTAGCGACTCGAAGGCCTCAGTGGCGATGCCGTTCTTGGCCAGGCCGATGCGGGCGGCGATCCCTTCGGCGGTGAAATCGCCTTGGTGGCCCTCGACTGCCGCGAGGGCGTCGTCTTCGGCGCCGCGCTCGAGGCGCTTGCGAGCAAGAGCCACGGCGATGTCGGCGCGGCGCGGCTCCATTTCGGCGGCCTCGCGCAGGGAGAGCTCGTCGCCGGCCGCGATCAGCTCGTCGGCACGCGAGGGCACGAGCGAATCGAAGAGCTCCTCGACTTTCGCTTTCGGCACGGCACCGACGAATTCGTTGACGATCGCGCCATCTCGAAACGCCTTGACGGCGGGAATTCCCTGCACGCCAAAACGGGCCGCCAGCGCCTGGTTGGCGTCGACGTCGACCTTGGCAAGGATGACCTTGCCGTCACGGGCGGCCTCCGCCGCCTCTAGGGCCGGGGTCAGCGTGCGGCAGGGCCCGCACCACTCGGCCCAGAAGTCGACGACGACTGGAACCTCGCGCGAGCGCTCGACAACCTCGCTCTCGAATGTCGCCTCGCTGACATCGACGGCCACGGCTGCAGGATAGTTAAGGACTCTTGTGCGCCCCGCCGCACGCGAGTAGCTTGCTTGTGAGGCGGGGTCTGCGACAGAGGAGGAAAGATGTCGAATGTCGACACCGCCCGGTCCGCCTATGAGGCCTTCGGCCGCGGTGACCTGGAAGCACTTAGCGAGATGCTGGCCGAGGACAGCACCTGGCTCACGTCCGACGAGCTGCCCCTTGGGGGAGAAACCAAAGGCCGCGACGCGATTCTGGGGAACTTCGCCGAGCTCCCCAACTACTGGTCGTCCTTCAGCGTCGATCCAGAGGAGTTCATCGACGCCGGCGAGTGGGTGGTGGTGAAGGGAACGCAGCGAGCCGCCCACGACGGCGACAGCTTCGAGGCGCCCTTTGCCCATCTGATGAAGTTCGCCGACGGCAAGATCGTGCGTGGCGAGTTCTACTCCGACAGCGCCAAGGCCGCCAAGGTCCTGGCCTAAGGGGGTCTAGCGAAACCCGGGTGCCCGACTGACGAGCGCCGGACCAAGCGGAGCAAGGACGCAGGGAGGCCGAATAGCAGCGCTCTTTGGCCGACTGAGGACGCCGCGCCGCCCAGCGTCCGCCGCCGCCAGGCGTGTGCGGGGGTTTCACTAGACCCTCCTAGGCGCCCGCACGCATCCCGTCGAGGTCGCGGCGCAGCTCCCGCAGCTCGTCGCGCAGCCGCGCGGCCTCCTCAAAACGCAGATCGTCGGCGGCGGCGATCATCTCCTCCTCGAGCGTGACGATCGTGCGCTCCAGCTCGGCCGGATCGGCGAACTCGCCGGCGCGCTTGCCGCGACGCTTGCGCGGCGCCCGATCCTCCATCGCCAGGAACTCGCTCATCTCGGAGATGCCCTTGCGCACGGTCTCGGGAGTGATCCCGTGCTCGGCGTTGTAGGCGAGCTGGATCGCGCGACGGCGGTCGGTCTCGCGCATCGCCGCCCGCATCGCGTCGGTCTCCTTGTCGGCGTACATCAGCACCCGGCCGTTGACGTTTCGTGCCGCCCGCCCGATCGTCTGCACGAGGCTGGTCTCGCCGCGCAGGAAGCCCTCCTTGTCGGCGTCGAGGATCGCCACCAGGGAGACCTCGGGCAGGTCGAGGCCCTCGCGCAGCAGGTTGACCCCGACCAGCACGTCGTACTCGCCGAGGCGCAGGTCACGGATGATCTGGATCCGTTCCAGAGTGTCGATCTCGGAGTGCAGGTAGCGCACCCGCACCCCGTACTCGAGCAGGTAGTTGGTCAGGTCCTCGGCCATCTTCTTGGTCAGGGTCGTGACCAGGACCCGGTCGCCGGCGTCGGCTCGCGCCTTGATCTCGTTCATCAGGTCATCGATCTGGTTGCGCGTCTCGCGCACCTCGATCTCGGGGTCGATGATCCCGGTCGGGCGGACGATCTGCTCGACCGTCCGGGTCGACTCGGCCCGCTCGAAAGGGCCCGGCGTCGCCGAGACCATCACAAGCTGCGGCACCCGCTGCAGGAACTCGTCGAACTTGAGCGGCCGGTTGTCAATCGCCGAGGGCAAGCGGAAGCCGTAATCGATCAGCGTCTGCTTGCGCGAGCGGTCCCCCTCGTACATACCGCCGATCTGCGGAATCGTCTGGTGGGACTCATCGACGAAGACGACGAAGTCGTCGGGGAAGTAGTCGACGAGTGTGTGCGGCGGGCTGCCCTCAGGGCGACCGTCGAGGATGCGCGAGTAGTTCTCGATCCCCGAGGTGAAGCCGATCTCTTTGAGCATCTCGATGTCGTAGGCGGTGCGCTGGCGCAGCCGGTGCGCCTCCAGCTGCTTGCCCTCGGCCTCCAGCTCGGCGGTCCGCGAGTTGAGTTCGGCGCGGATTTCCTCGACCGCCCGGTCCAGCGTCTCGTCCTTGGTCACGTAGTGGGAGGCCGGCCAGACCGAGACGTGGTCGATCGTGTCGAGGATCTCACCGGTCAGCGGGTCGAAGTGCTGCACGCCCTCGATCTCATCGCCGAAGAGGGATATCCGGTACGCGGACTCGGCGTAGGAGGGCATGATCTCCAGCACCTCGCCGCGCACGCGGAAGGCGCCGCGCCCGAGCACCGAGTCGTTGCGCTGGTACTGCATCTTGACCAGCTTGCGCAGCACCTCGTCGCGGTCGATCTCGTCGCCGACTTTGAAGAGCTGCATTTTTTCGTTGTAGACCTGCGGCGAACCGATCCCGTAGATGCAGGAGACCGAGGCGACGATGATCACGTCGCGGCGGGCGAAGAGTGCCGCCGTTGCGGCGTGGCGCAGGCGGTCGATCTCGTCGTTGATCGAGGAGTCCTTCTCGATATAGAGATCCTGGGCGGGGACGTAGGCCTCGGGCTGGTAGTAGTCGTAGTAGGAGACGAAGTACTCGACCTGGTTCTCGGGGAAGAACTCGCGAAACTCGTTACAGAGCTGTGCAGCCAGCGTCTTGTTGTGCGCGATCACCAGCGAGGGACGCTGAACCGCTGCGATCGTCGCCGCCATCGTGAAGGTCTTGCCGGTGCCTGTGGCGCCGAGCAGCGTCTGGAAGCGGTCCCCCTCCCCCAGCCCCTCAGCGAGCCCGGCGACCGCCTTGGGCTGGTCCGCAGTCGGCGTATATGCGGGGTTGAGCTCGAACTCGGGCACCGCGCTGACGATAGCGAGCGCACTACACTGCCCCGCCGTGACGCGCTCGCAAAAGGCCCTCGCCGGTTTCTTCGCCTTCGCCGGGACGATGCACTTCGTCATTCCGCGCAGCTACGAAGCGATGATGCCCCCGTCCCTTCCCCGCCACCGCGAGGCGGTCGTGGTCAGCGGCCTGGCCGAGATCGCCGGCGGCATGGCGGTGGCGGCCCCCTCGACGCGCCGTCTCGCGCGGTGGTGGTTGCTGGCGCTGCTGGCGTTTGTCTTCCCAGCCAACGTGCACATGGCGATCAACCCAGAGCAGGTGCGTGGGCTCGATTTGAAGCGAATCCCGCGCTGGGCGCTCTGGGCACGGCTGCCGTTGCAGCCCCTGGCGATGCTCTGGGTCTGGCGCGCCACGCGCGACTGACGCCCTCCCTCGACCCTGGCGCGGCCGTCTCCACGCCGACCGCAAAGCAGGATGGTTCCGTGTTATAAACGTGCGGTTTTGTCTGTAGGTGTTTTGGCTGTAGCGCTTCTGTCTTCGCAGACAGAGAATTGCTGGAATGAAACCACGCGAACGTTTCGCAATTAATCTGCGTAAAGCGCGCAAGAAGAAGGCCATCTCACAGGAGGAGCTGGGCTTTCGTTGCGACCTGCATCGCACCGAGATCTCGCTGCTCGAGCGCGGCGGCCGCGAGCCCCGCCTGGGCACGATCGTCAAGCTGGCCGGCTCGCTCGACACGACGCCCGAACAGCTCTGCGAAGGCGTCACCTGGTTGCCCAGCAAGGGCAAATTTCAGATCAAGAAGTAGCCGCGCAGCGCCAGTCCCGGCAGGGGTTCCGCTTAACTTTTTCGGTGGGACGAATGCCGTTGACGCCGCAAGGTCAGAGACGAAAAAGTACAAGACGCTCCACCCCTGCCGGGACTGGCGCTAGGGGAGGAACTGTTCGAGGAAGCTCTGGGCGGGACCTAGGAAGCCCTGTACGTTGTCGAGCAGGGATTCGGCGTTGTTGATGAGTTCAATTGCTTGGTCGAGCGGGATGTTTCTCAGGGTTTCGCGCAAGGGTGCGGCGAGGAGAGGATTGAGGGCGCCGGCTTCTTCGGCGTCGTCGACGGCGCGCAGCAGGCCCGCTCGAACGGCCCTGGCCAGCCGTGCGTCGCCGATCTCGTAGCGCTCCATGAAGCGTTCCCGCCCTTCGGGAGTCGCCAGCGCCCGTGCCAGCGTCTCGCGGCTGACGCCGAGCTGGCAGGCAGCGCCGTCGAGGGCCGAAAGCGTGAACTGCTGTGCGATCTCCTGCAGGCCTTCGGGACTGCGCCAGGCTCGGTGTTTGCACGGGTCCTGGGTCTTCTCCGGCGTGTAGGAGGAGCCGCCCGCCGCCAGGTAGACACCGACCAGGACGACCGCGGCGACCAACGCACCGCCGACCAACACCCGCGACCGCACTGCCTCACCCATAGGCAACCTTCCCCTGTGCCTTGGCGGTGCCTTGCGATGGAAAGGAACAGCGGAAGCTCACAGCTCCACCCTCCGCGCCATCGCGATCGGGATCAACGAGAGCAGGCCGATCAAGGCGGCAAGGCCGAACGAGGGGCTGAAGGCGTGCGTGGCGCCACGGTTGAGCTGCTCCTGGAGTTCGTCGCGAAGCTGCACAACCTCGTCGCGTTCCGCGGGATCATCGGGGAGCGGCTCGAAGGCGGGGCCGATCGTCGGCACTTTCCCCTTCTCGTCGTCGAGGCGGCTCTCTATTTTCTGCGCCAGGTCGAGCTTGAGCAGCGGTGGCACGCGCGAGTCGAGGATCACGGCGGTGCCGGCGTCGATCGCGTCCTGGCGCTGCTGGGCGATGTCGTGGGTGAAGATCGGCGTCACCGCCAGCAGCCCGATGACCACGCCGGCATGGCGAGCCGAGATCGTCCAGCCGCCGTGAATCGCCTGCGGCGACCGGCCGCTCAGCGCGGTCTCGGTCAGCGCCGAGAGCACCAGCGCGAGGCCGATCCCGACCATCACCTGCGGCGGCAGGGTCAGGGCAACCTCGGCCTTCGGCAGCAGGGCGAGGCCGCCAAGGCCGCCGGAGACTAGGATCGCGCCGGCCGCGGCTCGCGCCCGCGCGCTCGCCACGAGCCTGTCCAGGCGGCTGCCGAGCAGAGCCGAGAGCGGCATCACGCTGACCACGATCGCGGCGCCGATGGGGCTCAGCCGCCAGCCCTCGATCAGCAACAGGACGAGCAGGAAGAGGGCGCCGGCGATCGCCGCCGAGACCAATGCCAGCGCCAGATTGGCAAGCAGGTGCGGCCGGCCGGTCTGCCGCAGCTCCGCGGAGAGCACCCCCGTGGCGGCCTCGTGCTTGGCAACGGCGAGAATCGGCGCCGCCGCCGCAAGCGCGATCGGCAGCTGGATCAGGAAGATCGATTGCCAGGAGACGAGCTCGGTGAGCAGGCCGCCCGCCGCCGGGCCCAGCGCCGCGCCGGTTGCCCCAGCGGTCGCCCAGATCGCGGTGGCGCGGCGCTCGGAGCCGACCGTGGCCGGCAACAGCTCCAGCACCGCCGTTACCGCCGCGGCGCCGCCGAGCGCCTGCACGCAGCGCGCCGCGATCAGGGTGCTGAGCTGGTCGGAGACCGCACAGGCCAGGCTGGCGCCGGCGAACACCGCCAATCCGACGGCGGCGGCTCGTCCCGGACCGACCCGGCGCGCCAGGTGCGCGGCCGGCACCGCCGCCAACGCCATCACGAGGTTGAAGGAGATGAGCACCCAGGTGACGCCAGCGACGCTGGTGTCCAGCTCGCGGTAGATCTGAGGCAACGCCAGGACGACGATCGAGGAGTCGGCCAGCACCAGGCCGACGGCGAGCGCCAGCGCGGCGACGCGGGGTCGGGGGGCCTCGGAGCTCAGTAGCCCAGCTCCCTCGCGTAGGTCTCGCGGTAGGCACGCTGCTTGTCGAGAACCTCTTCCACATAGGCGCGGGTTTCCGGGAACGGGATCCCCTCCACGCTAAGGTCGCTGCCACCCCACTCGTCGGCGTTCCCCGGGCCGGCGTTGTACGCGGCGAGAGCGGCGACCACGTCGCCGTCGTAGCGGTCAAGCAGTTCCCGCAGCAGATAGGTGCCGTAGCGAATGTTGAGTTCGGGATCGCCGAGGTCTTTGAGCTTGAAGGTCGTGCCGCCGCTGAGGCGCTCTATTTCGTTGGCGGCAGCGGGGGTGATCTGCATCAGGCCGCGCGCTCCCGCGCTCGACGTGCGGTCGCTGAACTTCGACTCCGAGTAGATCACCGCAGCGATCAGGGCCGCATCGACGTCCTTTTCACGCGACTGCTGGCGAATTACGTCCTCGTGGCGAAGGGGCAACGTGAGCTCTTGGATAGCCCTGTCAACAGTCCCCACCAGTCCCAGCAGCACGCAGGCGACGATACCGGCGGCGACCGCCGCGGCGCCAATCGCCAGGCGGCGCCTTCTTCGTTTCCTAACCGGGCGCTTTCGGGCCGCGCTCATCCCCTCAGCTTCGCGACGAGGGCGGACAGGCGTCGCTCGAGGTCCTCGAGCGTGCCGTCGTTCTCGATCACGTGCTCGGCGCGGGCCGCCTTCTCGTCCTGAGCGAGCTGCCGCGCCTCGCGCTCGCCGACCAGGGCGTGGCCGCGCGCCTCGGCACGGGCGCGACGGACGTCGTCGGAGGTGACGACGGCGAGTGTGGTGTCGAACACAGGCTCCATCTCGGACTCGAAGAGCAGCGGCACCTCGACCACGGCGACCTCGACGTTCTCGTCCAGCGAAGCGAGCCAGCTGCCGATCCGCTCGCCCACCAGCGGGTGGATCTGCGCCTCCAGCCACTTCAGCTGCTCTGGATCGGCAAACACGATCTCGCCGATCTTGGTGCGGTCGACGCGACCGCCGGGCGCCACGCCTGCGCCCCAGCGCCCGGTCAGCCTGCCCAGCAGAGGTTCTGAGTCGAGCAGCTCATGGACGACGGCGTCGCTGGAGATCGTCGCTGCCCCAAGCCGCTCGAAGGCCGCCAGAGACTCTGACTTCCCAGCCGCGATCCCACCGGTCAACCCGATAGTCAGCGGCACAGCGCGCTAGGACTCGGAGGGTTCCTCAGCGGGCGACTCGGCCTCATCGGACTCGCCGGCGGCCTCATCGGTGTCATCAGGCGAATCCGGCCGCTCCTGCACCGATTCCCCCTCCTGCTCAGCCTCGCCATCTTCCTCAGGCGCCTCGGCAACCGGAGCCTCAGCCTCCTCGGCCGCCGGAGCCTCCTCGGCTTGCTCCTCCTCGGCGGCGGGCGCCTCTGGCTCCTCAGCGGCAGCGGGCTCAGCCGCCTCGGCGGCGGGCTCCTCGGCGACCTCGTCAGACGCCTCGTCCGCGGGTGGCGTGGCGGTGGGCTCCTCGCCCGCAGCTTGCGAGGACGAGGAGTCCTCTGCCACGACAGGACCCGCGGCCGAGCCGTCAGGTCCCTCGCCAGTCGAGCCCTCGGAAGCCTCCTGAATCTGCGCCCCCAAGTCGCCCATCGGCATCTTCTGCTCCTCAACCTGCTTGATGCTGAGCGAGAGCCGCCTGCGCTCCTCGTCGATCTCGAGAATCTTGACGTCAAGCGTCGTGCCCGGCTCGACAACCTCGCTGGGGCTCTCGACGTGATGGTCGGCAAGCTCGGAGATGTGGACCAGGCCCTCGACGCCGGGCAGGATCTCGACGAAAGCGCCGAAGGCGACCACCTTGGTCACCGTGCCACCGAGCACGTCGCCGGGACGGTGGGCGCTGATCACGCGCTGCCAGGGATCCTCCTGGGTCTGCTTGAGACCAAGCGAGATGCGCTGACGGTCGCGGTCGATGTCGAGCACCTTGATCCGCACGGTGTCGCCAATCGCCACCACCTCGGAGGGGTGGTTGACGTGGCTCCAGGAAAGCTCGGAGATATGGATCAGGCCGTCGATCCCGTCGAGGTCGACGAAGGCGCCGAAGTCGACGATGTTGGAGATCTTGCCCTCGACGACCTGGCCGGGCTCGAGGCGGCCGAGGATCTGCTCGCGCACCTCCTTGCGCTCTTCCTCGAGCACGGCGCGCCGCGAGAGCACCACGTTGTTGCGGCTGCGATTGAGCTCGATCACTTTGCACTCGAGCGTCTGGCCCATGAACTCGTCGAGGTTGTGGACGCGGCGGATGTCGACCAGCGAGGCGGGCAGGAAGCCGCGCACCCCGAGGTCGAGGATGAGGCCGCCCTTGACGACCTCGA
>JAWVFL010000007.1:0-14089 GCA_033856195.1 Solirubrobacterales bacterium
GAAGACGATCCCGGCGGCGAGCGCCACGACCAGCAGCGCGCCCGCGATCTTCGCCATGCGCCGGCCGCGCGGCGACAGCTTGCGATAGAGGAAGCCCGGCAGCTCGGTGACGCCCGGGAGGGGGTCGTAGCGGTCGCTGCGGGCGTTCGGCGACATCCGGCTCGGACGTTACCAGCGCCCCCGGGGCGGTGGTCAAGTATCGGCGAGGGCGGAGCGCAGCGCCTCGTCGAGGTCCGGGTGCCGGTGGGCGTACCCGAGCTCGGTCGTGCGACGCGGCAGCGCGTTCTGGCCCTCGACCACCAGCTTGGCCATCCCGCCGTAGAGCAGCCGGATGGCGAGGCCGGGCACGGGGGCGAGCGCGGGACGGTGCAGGGCGCGGCCGAGCGCGCGTGAGAACTCGCGGTTGGTCACGGGGTGCGGGGCGGTGGCGTTGACGGCGCCGGTCCAGCGGTCGTCGTCGATCGCGCGCAGGTAGATCCCGACCACGTCCTCGACGTGGATCCACGGCAGTCGCTGGCGGCCGCCGGCGACCGGTCCGCCGACGCCGAGCCGGAACGGCGGCAGCATCTTCTGCAGCGCGCCGCCGTGGCGGTCGAGCACGACGCCGGTGCGCACGCGCACCACGCGGACGCCGAGCGGCTCGGCCTCCTGCGCCTCGCGCTCCCACACGACGCACACCTCGGCGAGCACGTCGTCGCCCGGTGGCGCGTCCTCGTCGACCGGGTCGGGACGGTTGCCGTAGTAGCCGACGGCGGAGGCGGAGATCAGCGCGCCCGGGCGCGGCTCGGCGGCGCGGATGCCCGCCACGAGGTTCCGCGTCCCCAGCTCGCGCGACTCGCGGATGCGCCGCAGCGCGTCGTCGTTCCAGCGCTGCGCGATGTCCTCGCCGGCCAGGTGCACGACGGCGTCGCGGCCGGCGAGCGCGTCGGCCGGCGCGGGGCCGGCGACGGGATCCCACGCGACGGCTTCGATGCCGTCGCCGAGCGCCTGGCGCGACTTGGCGGGATTGCGGGTGAGGATCGTGACCTCGTCGCCGCGGTCGCTGAGCGCGCCGGCGATCAGCGTGCCGAGACGCCCAGTGGCGCCGGTGATCGTCACCCGCTTCACCGGCCCGCTCCGAACTCCTGGGTATCGCCCGGGGCGTAGCCGATCTGGCCGGGATCGGCGACCGCCGAGCCGTCGCGCGTGGCCTGGTCGGCGACCGCCGCGGCGACGGCCGCGGGGACGTCGCGGTTGAACGGCGACGGGATGATGTGGTCCTCGCGCAGGTCGGCATCGGCGACCACGGCCGCGATGCCGCGGGCGGCGGCCATCTTCATGTCCTCCGTGATCTCCCGCGCGCGGACGTCCAGCGCACCGCGGAAGATGCCGGGGAAGCAGAGCACGTTGTTGATCTGGTTCGGGTAGTCCGAACGACCGGTGGCCATGATCCGCACGTATGGCGCGGCATCCTCGGGCATCACCTCGGGGTTCGGGTTTGCCATCGCGAAGACGATCGCGTCGTCGTTCATCTTGCCCAGCGACTCGGCTTCGATCAGGCCGGGGCCCGAGAGGCCGATGAAGAGGTCCATGCCCTCGATCACCTCGTTGGGCTGGCCGCTCAGCTTGTCGGGGTTCGAGTTCTCCGCATACCAGCGCTTGATCCCGCTCATCTCGCCGGAGACATAGTCCTCGCGCTCGGTCGAGAGCGCCCCCTGGCGGTCGCAGCCAATGATGTGGGTGACCCCGCAGGCGAGCATCATCTTGGTCACCGCTACCCCGGCGGCGCCAAGTCCCACCATCAGCACCCGCAGGTCGGCGATCGGCTTGCCGACGATCTTCAGCGCGTTGAAGAGCGCCGCCATCGTCACCACCGCGGTGCCGTGCTGGTCGTCGTGGAAGACGGGGATGTCGAGCGTTTCCTTCAGCCGGTCCTCGATCTCGAAGCAGCGGGGGGCGGAGATGTCCTCGAGGTTGATGCCGCCGAAGGTCGGCGCGATCAGTTCGACCGCCTTGATGATCTCCCCGGCGTCCTGGGTGTCGAGGCAGATCGGGAAGGCGTCGACTTGAGCGAACTCCTTGAACAGCATCGCCTTGCCCTCCATCACCGGCATCGCCGCCTCCGGCCCGATGTTGCCTAGGCCGAGCACGGCGCTGCCGTCGGAGACGACCGCGACGGTGTTCTTCTTGATCGTGTACTCGAAAGCCTTGGCGCGGTCGTCGTGGATGTCCTGGCAGACGCGGGCGACGCCCGGCGTGTAGGCCATCGAGAGGTCGTCGCGCGTCTTCAGCGGGTACTTGTTCTCGACCGAGATCTTGCCACCGCGGTGCATCTGCATCGTGCGGTCGACGTAGTCGAGCACCCGCGCCCCGCGGGTCGAGCCGATCCCGCGCAGGATCCGCTCCCAGTGCTCGCGGTCCTGGGCGTCGATCGTGAACTCGCGCACCCGCTTGCCCTCGCCGCCGGCGCCCGGAACGAGGTCGACGCCCTGCAGCTGCCCACCCGCCTCGGCGATCTCAGCCGTGAGCTTGCCAAGCGGCTCCTGGCGCGCATCGAGCTCGACGCGGATCGTGACGCTGTATTGGGCGCTGACGGTCATGGGCCAGCTATCGAATCAGATTCTTGCCATGTGCCTAGGCACGACCGCGCCCCACCGGCGGCTCGAACATTCGCCCAGCGGGTCCCGAGCCGGTAGAAATCGACACCAGAACCGTTCTATGCGTATGACCGCTATCCGACTTTCATGCCTTCTCGCCGCCCTTTCGACTCTCGCGGCCCTATGGGCGCCTGTGGCCCTCGCCGATGAAGCGGCTGCGCTCTATGACCCGAGCACCGTCGTCTTCATCGACCTGACGCTTACGTCTGAAGCCGAGGACGGCCTCGAAGCCGAACCGGACAAATACGTCAAAGGCACCGTTTCGATGACGAAATCCTCGGACGGCGCCCCGAGCGGTGAAGAGCCGGCGCCGTTCATCTCATCCCGCCCAGTCGAAGTCCGTCTCAAGGGCAGCGTTGGCGGTTCCTTCCGTCCGCTCTCGGAAAAGGCCGGCTTCAAGCTCAAATTCAAAGCAAAAGATGCCGTGCTGGGGCTGCGCAAGATGACCTTGAACAACATGGTCCAAGACCCCTCGATGGTCCACGAGACGCTCGCCTACGCGGCGTTCCGCGCCACCGGTGTGCCGGCCTCGCGCACCGGCTTCGCCTACCTGCGCGTCAACGGTGGGGACTTCGGCGTTTACCTCAACCTTGAAAACCTCGACGACATCGCGCTGACGCGGATCTTCGGCGCCCCCTTCGATGACGAAACCCAGCACCTTTACGAGGGAGAGCGTGGCGACGACCTGTTCCCGGGCGGGGTCGCGGGCTTTGAAATCGACGAAGGACCGGAAGACCGCGCAGACCTCGAAGCGCTGATCGACGCCATCAACGACGAAGGCGACACTCCCTTGTCCGAGCGCGTTGTCCCACATGCCGAACTGATCGAGATGGGGAGAATGTGGGCGGTCGAGAAGTACATCGACCACTGGGACGGCTACTCCGGGCACACCGATCAAGCGCAGGCCGAAGCTGGGGAACGCCCGAACAACTACTACCTCTACAGCGAACCGTCGGGCCGCTTCCAAATGCTCCCCTGGGGCACCGACCAGACCTGGACCCCGACGATCGGCGTCGGAACGCCGGGACGGGAAGTCACCTTCGACGGTCCCGGGGGCGTGTTCTTCAACAAGTGCCTCGACGACAAAGAATGCTTTCGCGCCTACTGGGCCGGGCTGAATTTGGCGACACACACGATTCCCGGCCTCGACGCCGGCGCCCTGGCTGAAGACATCGCCGATTTGCTCGCTCCTTGGCAGGAAGAGGAACGAGCCAACGGTCGCCCTGAATTCGACGCAAACGAGGTCGAAGTCGGCGTTGACGAAACACTGGCCTTCATCGCTGGTCGCCAAGCCGAAGCAGAAGAGTGGCTGGCGGAAAACGAACCGCCGCCCATCGTCGACGTCCAACTCCCTCGGCCCTCGGGTACGCAAACTCCAACTGAGCCAGGCGCAGCAGCTCTCTTTGCCCACTCCGCAAGGTCCGCCCGCCACCTCACCACCCGTCTCCAGCTGGCGGGTGCGGGCACCGTCACCCTGCGTGTCTCGATGAAGGGGCCAAAAGGCAGAAAGAAGGTGTGCGCCGGCAGCAAGGGAGCCGTGGCGGCAGGCGAGCTCGTGATCGGCTGCAAGCTCTCCAAAGCGGCGATGGATGCCTTGACCCAGCGAGCGCTGCGGCTCAGGCTGACGATCACGATCGCGCTTGCCGACGGTCGCACCGAAACGCTCGTGCGCGGCATCCGCCTTGCGCGGCTTGGATAGCGAAACGCGCTTCTAGCGAACGAAGGCCGTAGAGCGCGACGCTGATCTCCGGGTTGCCGAGCGGGGCCGCAGGTTTACCGCTAGTCTCGGTAGCGGTAAACGGGGGGGTTCTTTATGAGGATCAAGTGCTTTGCGGGGATTGGCTGGGCGGTTGTCGGGCTGCTGGCTGGCGCCGCCCCCGCGACAGCGGTGGAACCTGTTGGCGACCCGCCGGCGGCGATGTACGAACCTGGCACCATCGACGTGATCAGGCTGACCCTGCCGCCTGCCTCCGAACAGCAACTGGAAAAAGAACCTGAGGTCGAATACGTCGAAGGGACCTTTTCCATCGCGTCGACGGGAGGGACTCCTCAAACGACCGGCTCATTCTCCTCGCCGGCGATGGTGGGCATTCGCCTCAAGGGCGGAATTGGCTCCTTTCGAGACCTGCATGAAAAGGCTTCCTTCAAGGTCAAGTTCAATTTCGAAAACTCAAAAGGCGAAAAAGGGAAAAAGTACCTCGGCCTGAAGAAGCTGACCCTGAACAACATGGTTCAGGACAAGTCGTTCATCCATGAGCGGCTGGCCTATGAAGCGTTCCGCTCCGCCGGAGTTCCATCTCCCCGCACCGGCTATGCGTATATCGAAGTCAACGGCGAAGACTTCGGACTGCACCTGAACATCGAGGCTCTGGACGACGTTGCTCTCGAAAAGCGCTTCGGGCCGTTCGGTCACCTCTACGAGGCCACCTACGGCAGCGACGTTCAACACAACCCGCCAGGCTTTGAAATCGACGAGGGCGACGAAGAAGACACCGCCGATCTGAATGCGTTGATCGCGGCCGTCAGCGGCACCACACCGGTTGATTTCCTCGATCGAGTGAACCCAAATGCGGACTTGATCGAGATGATCAGGATGTGGGCGGTGGAACGCTACATCGGCCACTGGGACGGCTACTTCGCGACGAACAACTTTTATCTCTTGAGCGATCCCACCGGACGCTTTCGGATGCTCCCCTGGGGGACCGATCAGACCTGGGTAAAACACGTCGCCTTCGACGAAGGCGGTGGCCTGATGTTCACCAAGTGCCTGGAAGATTTGAGGTGCGCGGCGCTCTACAGAAAGACGCTGCGACAGGTCCGGGACGCGATTGACGGCGCTTCGCTCGATTCGCTCGCGACCGAAACCGCGGCGCTGCTGGAGCCTTGGGAGACCATGGAACAGGCAAGCCCAAGGCACGAGGTGACAATGCCCGCTATCTCCACGGCCGTTCAGCAAACCAAGGACTTCATCGCTTCGGCGCCCTCGGAGCTGGCAGCGTGGCTGGTGGGCAAGTCCGAAGTCTTCGCGACGCGCGTGGCCATCGGGATCCAACCGAAATCGCTGCCTGCCGACGGGATCGCGACCGCGATCGCGACCGCAACCGTCACCGGCGCCGATGGCAAGCTGATTCCTGGCGATCGACTCGGGTTCTCATCAACCGATCCGGGCATCAGTTTCGACGAAGTGGTCGACAACGGCGATGGCACTTACACGGTTCAGATCACCTCGTCGACCACGGCGGGGGCGCAGACGATCACCGCCACCGATACTTGGCCGAATCCCGATATCGCCAAGAGCGTGGTGCTGACCCAGACCGCCGGCGCGGCCGCCCACGTTTCCTTGGCGCTGCAGCCACCCTCGATCTTCGCCGACGGAATCTCGACCTCGACCGCGACGGCGACCGTCACCGACGTGCACGGCAACCCGATCACCGGTGAGCAGCTCGAATTCGCCTCGACCGACCCGAGTGAGCAGATCGGCCAAGTCCTCGACAACGGCGACGGCACCTATGCCGCTCAGATCACCTCGTCGACCGCGGTCGGAACCGCCACGATCACCGCCACCGACACCTCCGCCGACCCCGTCGGCGACTCCGCCTTGCTGACGCAGCTGCCCATCGAGCCGCCTGTCATCCAGCCCCCCGTCCTACCGGTGACCGGGCAGGAGCCTCCTGCCCAGGTCTCGACTTTTCTTGCCCAAGCGCAAAGCCCTCCGACGACGACCCTGATCCGAAAGCCGTCCAGGCGCAGCCGTGACCGCCGGCCGATCTTTCGGTTCGTCTCCGATCAGGAGGGCTCGACGTTCCAGTGCAGGCTGGGCCGCCACGCTTTCGAGTCGTGCGAGTCTCCCCACACCCTGCCCACACTCACCCTCGGCCCTCATGTCTTCTCCGTCCGCGCTGTAAGTGCAGGTGGCCTGATCGGCTCGCCGGCTTCCTACGAGTTCACCGTCAAGCCCGCCCTGTCACTCCGTCGCCCGACGGGCCGGCGGCTTTAGCAGGCGCCTCCGCTCGCGCAGTGTGCAGGTCGCGGGACGCGCGGCCCCTCGCCTCATAGAGTTGCGCCGATGGCAGCAGCTAAGACCGAGACCGCTGAGCACGAGCTCTTTCTGATCGACGGCAACTCGCTTGCCTATCGGGCGTTCTTCGCGCTGCCGGAGTCGATCGGGACCAGCGACGGGAGGCCGACGAACGCGATCTACGGGCTCGCTTCGATGCTGGTCAAGGTGATCGACGAGCACGCGCCGGCCGGAGTGGTGGTCGCCTGGGACGCGGGGATGTCGGGCCGTGAGGTCACCTACGACCTCTACAAGGCGCAGCGCAAACCGCGGCCGGACTTGCTGCGCGAGCAGTGGCCGCACCTGATGCCGCTGGTCGAGGCCTTCGGCTACACCAACGTCAAGGTCGAGGGCTACGAGGCCGACGATGTGATCGCCTCGCTGACACGGCAGGCGCGCGAGGAGGGGATCCCGGTGATGGTCGTGACCGGCGACCGCGACGCGTACCAGCTGGTCGGCGAGGGAGTGCGGGTGATGAGCACATCGCGGGGGATTACCGAGACCAAGATCTACGACACCGACGCCGTGGTCGAGCGCTACGGGGTGCCGCCGGAGCTGATCACCGACCTGATGGGCCTGCGCGGGGACACCTCCGACAACATCCCCGGCGTTCCGGGCGTCGGCGAGAAGACGGCGACGCAGCTGTTGCAGCAGTTCGGCTCCCTGGAGGCCGTGTTGAACAGCGTCGACGAGATCTCCGGCGCCAAGCGCAAGCAGAACCTGGTCGAGCACGCCGACGACGCGCGCATGTCCAAGCAGCTGGCGACGCTCCACTACGACATCGAGACCGGCGTCGATCTCGCCGCGGCGATGGGCGCCGAACCCGACCGCGGCGCCCTGCGTGACTTCATGCGCGAGTTCGAGCTGCGCGCGGTGCTGGAGCGGCTCGAAGAAGCGCTGCCGGAGGGCAAGGCGGTGCCGGGACGCAAGGTGGAGACCGAGCTGGAGATCGAGGCGGTGGAGGGCGAGCCGTCCGATCTCAGCGGGGGAGAGGGCCCGGTCGCGCTGTCTGCCGCCGGCGGGAAATGGGCGGCTGCGGACGGCGAGGGGATCGTGACCGGTGCGGCGACGCTGGACGAGCTTGCTGTGGCGCTTCCCGGTCGGGGCATCGTCGCCCACGACGCCAAGTCGCTCGGCGGCGGCCGCCATGGCCTGCTGGCCGTGGCCGCCCGCGAGGGGGTCGAGCTGGAGCTCGACCACGACACGATGCTCGCCGCCTACCTGCTCGAGCCGCAGCGCCGCACCTACGAGCTGACCGAGTTGGCGGCCGATGCGGGAATTGGCATCGCCGCCGATGCGGTCCCGGCGAAAGACGAGAAAGACGGCCAGCTCTCCCTCGACGGAGATCTAGAGGGCGAGGCCGGTCTGGAGCCGGCCGAGGAAGCGCGCCTCGTCGCTGCCCTCACGGATGTGCAGCGACCGCGGATCGAGGAGCTCGGCCTCGAGCACCTACTGCGCGAGATCGAGCTGCCGTTGGTCCACGTCCTCGCCGCGATGGAACGCGAGGGGCTGAAGCTGAATGCGGAGCGCCTGGCCGAGGTCGGCGCCGGCTTCGGCGAGCGGATCGAGACGCTCGAGAAGGAGATCTTCGAGCTGGCCGAGGAGGAATTCACGATCGGCTCTCCACAGCAGGTCGGCCGCGTCCTCTTCGAGAAGCTCGCCCTGACCCGCAAGCGTCGCGGCAAAACCGGCTACTCGACCGACGCTCGGGTGCTGGCCCAGATCCGCGACGAGCACCCGATCGTCGAGAAGATCGAGTCCTGGCGCGAGCTGACTAAGCTGAAGAACACCTACCTCGACTCGCTGCCCGACCTGATCGATCCCGAGACCGGCCGCGTCCACACGACGTTCAACCAGGCGGCGACGACCACCGGCCGCCTCTCCAGCACCAACCCCAACCTGCAGAACATCCCGATCCGCACCGAGATCGGCCGCCCGGTGCGCGCCTGCTTCGTTGCCGAGAAAGGCACCCGGCTGCTCTCCGCCGACTACAGCCAGGTCGAGCTGCGCGTGCTTGCCCACGTCGCCGAGGAGGAGGTGCTGAAAGAGATCTTCCGCGCCCGCGAAGACGTCCACGCGGCGACCGCGGCCGAGGTCTTCGACATTTCTCGCGACGACGTCGACGTCGGCCAGCGCTCGAAGGCGAAGATGGTCAACTTCGGCATCGTCTACGGCCTCACTGGCTTCGGTCTCGCCGACCGGCTCAACATCCCGCGCAAAGAGGGCGAGGAATTCGTCTCCCGCTACCTGGAGCGCTTTCCCGCCGTGCGTGCTTTCCGCGAGCAGGTGGTCGAGCGGGCACAGGAGGAGGGCTACGTGACCACCTTGCTGGGACGCCGCCGCTCGATCCCGGAGCTGCGTTCCGGCAATCCCAACACACGCCGCCTCGGCGAGCGACTCGCCGTCAACACGGTGATCCAGGGCACCGCGGCCGACATCATCAAGATCGCGATGGTGCGCTGTCAGAACGCGCTGCGCGAGGCCGGAATGCAGACGCGCCTCGTCCTGCAGATCCACGACGAGCTGCTCTTCGAGGGGCCGCCGGAGGAGATGGACGGCGCGGTCGAGCTGGTGCGGCGCGAGATGTGCGCCGCCTACCAGCTCGACCCAGCGTTGGAGGTGGACGTCGGCGTCGGCGAAGACTGGCTCGACGCCAAGTAGTCGTCAGTCGGCCAGCTCGACCTCGTCGAAGGTCGCGGTGCCGTTCTCGAGATGCAGATCGGCCTCCTCGATCGTCGCACCGACTACCAGGTCCGCTGTCGTGCAATTGGCGCTCTCCCCGTCGTCGCCACCGCCTGGGCCAGAGTTCGAAGAGCCCGGCCCGGAGTTGTCATCCCCACCGTTGTCATCGCCCGGCTCATCTCCCTGACCGTTGTCATCGTCCGGCTCGTTCTCACCGCTGCTCTGGTTCGAGCCCTCATCACTTGACGCAGATGCAGTTGAGCCCGAGTCCTCGCACTTGATTTCGGTTTGATCGGTGACCAGGCCGCTGGTCGTTTCACCGCCGAAGAGCGTGATCGTCAGTTTTCCGCTTGCGGCGTCGAAGGACGCGATCGTGCCTGCGTTCTCGCTACCGTCGATCACACCGTCGTCGTCGCTGTCGCTATCGCGGGGGTTGTCCCCGGCGAGGAACTCAGCGCGGTTGCGCAGGTGGTCACGATCCTGATCGCGGCCCGCCTGGTTGACGCTGGTCGAGAGGTGGTGCCGCTTCTCCCAGCGATCCGGGATGCGGTCGTGGTTGCCGTCCTTGGCGGCGGCGACTGCCGGCAACGCGAGCATCGCGAGCGCACCGATCAAGGCGGCGGCAAGAGTCGTGATTCGGTGGGCGAGTCTCATGGTTCCTCCTGGGTTTGGGGTTCCTTCTGTATGGAGAACCCGTCGCCGCCTCGAGAATCACTCAAATCTTCGGGGGCCGGCTCTTCGCTGCCGCTTTTGTCGCCTGAGCCGCCGCCATCCCCACCGGAACCTGGACCACTGTTCGAGCTGGAGACGTCGTCGGATCCGGAATCCCCACCCGAAGAGGGGGAGCCGCTGCCCGGGCCGGAGCTGTCGGGGGGATCCCCTCCGTCCCCGGAGCTGCCGCCGCCACCGGGACCCGATGGCCCGCCGGAACTACGGCCCGAGTGGTGGCCGCTGCCATCCTCGAGACCGTCGTCTCCCGAAGGGCCGCTATTGCCGCCGTGGTCGTCTCCTGACTCGAGATGGCCTCCGCCGTGCCGGTCGCCGTTGCCATCGTCGGAGCCTCTGGGGAGATCGTGGCCCGAGCCGCCACCCTGGCCGCCATGGCCCTCGTCGGGTTCGCCGCGGGATCCCCGCTGGCCGCCGTGCACGGATTCACCGTGTCCTCTGCGATCGCCGGACCCCCCGCTTGAACCGTCCCCGCCCGTCCCTGTCGTCGGCGTTGCGATGGGCGCGGGGGACCCTGGCCCTTGATCGTCAGCGACAACGCTTTGCGCGTTCGCTCGCTCGGGGTGGCTGCCATGGCCGCTGTGGTCGATCGCCACACCGGCCCCGACCGCACCGGCCACGAGCACCGTCGCTGTGGCGGCCTTCAGTGCCACGCCCGCTCCGGCCGCGCCCCCGATTCCAGCTGCGCCTGCGGCCGCCTCGATCGCTGGCGCCGAGGCGGCTCCGGCCAGCAGTGCTTTCAGCAATGGCAACGGCAGCAGCAATCCCGCGCTGTCGCGCAGCGCTCGCCGGGCGCGGTAAATCGCCTGTCTAGCGCCGCCGTCGCTGAGCCCCAAGGCACTGGCGATCTCCTCATGACTGAGGCCTTCCAGCTCGCGCATCACGATCGCCGCCCGCTGTGCTTCGGGCAGCGATTGCAGTCGCTGCATCAGCTCGGTCAGTTCTTCGCGGCGCTCCAGCTCCTCCGCCGGATTGCCGCCGCTCGCGATTACCTCGGCGAGCGCTTCCGCCGAGGGAGGGAGGTCGCGCAGGTCATTAAGCGCGGTGTTGCGGACGATGCGGAAGAGCCAGGGCCGCAGTTCGATCTCAGCGCCGTCGCGGCGCAGGGCCAGCAGCGCCTTGGAGAAGGCGTCCTGGGTGACGTCCTCGGCGCGACCGCCGACGATCGCGGCCGCATAGCGTGTCAGCGCCTTGCCATAGCGGCGCACGATCTCCTCGAAAGCGTTCTCATAGCCTTCGCGAACGAGCGTGACCAGGCGGCGGTCCGGCTGCGTGCGCAGGGCCGGTCCGAGCACGAAACGAGCGGCGAATCCCTCTGCTGGTGGCGGCATCTGTGGTTCGATGGTCCCTTCGGCTTACTGATATGACAGCAGGACGGTTCAACTAGCCGGCCCGTATAGAGGCAACACGGACGAATGACCAAGATCACGCCAACCCACTCGAACTGCATCAAATTTCCGGGTTGGCAGGCCGGAAATTTGATGCAGTTCGGGAGGAGGAGGGATGGATAAGGGCCTGGCGGTCCTGCTGACGGCGGCTGCGGGCGGGCTGATCGCCCTGCAGGCGCCGATCAATGCCGGCCTTGGTCGCGCCACCGGCAGCCTGCCCGCTGCGCTTGTCTCCTTCCTCGTCGGCACAATTGCGCTCGCCGCGATCGTCGTGCTCAGCGGCAAGGCGGGAGGCCTCAGCTCGACCTTCGACGTCAGCTGGTACTACCTGCTGGGCGGCTTGCTCGGCGCCGTCTACGTCGCCAACGCGCTGATCGCCGTCACCGCGATCGGGGCGGGGGGAGTGGCCGCGGCGACGATCACCGGCCAGCTCACCTTCTCGGTCGCGATCGACCGCTTCGGCCTATTCGGCCTCGACCAGGTCGCGCTCAGCCCCGAGCGCATCGTCGGCGTCGTCTTGCTGCTTGCCGGCACCGTTCTGATCGTTCGCTGAGCCGAGCGCGAACTCCGGCGGCGCGATCTGCAGGTAGTGGCTGAAGGACCAGTCGATGAAGCGCTTGGCGCCGAGCAGGCGCACCAGCGGCCCGAGCAGCCGCGGCGGGATCTTCGGCACGAGCTTCTGCACGCGCAGCATCCAGCGGAACTTCCACTCGTGCGAGTCGTTGAACTCGGCGTAGCGCGTTGCCGCCTGCTCGCGGTCCTGCCAGCCATCGAGGACGCCGCGCAGCTCGCGGCCCAGGGCGATCCCGAAGTAGAGCGCGGTGCGAATGCCCTCGGCGCTGAGCGGCAGGCAGTGCCCGGCCGAGTCGCCGGCGAAGAAGACGCCGCCCTCGGTGCCGCGGCGCAGCTTGTGGGGGATCCAGTTGCCCTGGTAGCGGACCCGGTCGGCATCGAGGTCTTCGGCGAGCAGCTCGGTCGTCTCGCGCACGTGGAAGCGTGGGTCGAAGGAGCCGACGCCGATGCGCAGCTCGTCGCGGGCGGGGAAGCTCCAGCCGTAGCCGGCGGGGACGTAGCGACGGTCGATCCAGACCTCGAGGTCCTCGCCTTCGCCCTCGGGGTGGACCTCGAGACCGCGCGAGAGCGGCGCGTCGGGTGGCTGGTAGCCGTCGCCATTGGCGAGCATGCGGCGCCAGCCGAGGGCGTCGACCACGAGTGGGGCGGAAATCACGCCGCGGTCGGTGTCGATCGCGATCGCGCCGTCGCCGTTGGTTGCGGGCGCCCGGCCGTTGACCTTGGCGGTCTCGAAGCGGGCGTCGCAGTCGCGCCAGAGCAACTCGCAGAGCTCGCGGTAGTCGAAGGTGGAGAAGGTGAAGGGCAGGCGATAGCGGGAGTCGCCATGTGGGGTGTGCATCAGCAACGAGTCGAAACGCTGCCGCTCTGCGCCCATCAGGCCCAGTGCTTCCATCCACAGGGTCGGGATGCCGCAGGCAGACGTCTGTCGCTCGCCGATCTCGTAGCGGTCGACGACCAGCACGTCGGCGTCGGATCCGGCCAGCTCCCTGGCCACGGCGAGACCGGCGAAGCTCGCCCCGCAGATCAGCACGTCATGACTGCCGTTGAGCGGAGTCCGCTCCTCGCCGCGTTTGGTCGCTCGGATCGGCACGACGCAGAGAGTATCCACCTGCAATTATCCCCCGCTGTGTCCGTGACCGATACGACCTTGACCCCTGCTTCTGAGGCTCCCACCGGCTCGCCCGTCGAGGGGTCCGGAGGTCTGCTGCTCGAAATCGACGGCAAGATCGTCCCCAACTACGCGGCGACGATGGTCTCCTTCGAGGAGGGCGACGTCGTCAAGGGCAAGGTCGTGCGGATCGACAAGGACGAGGTCCTGGTCGACATCGGCTACAAGTCCGAGGGCGTCATTCCCTCGCACGAGCTCTCGATCCGCAAGTCGGTCAATCCGGCCGACGAGGTCGAGCAGGGCGAGGAGGTCGACGCGCTCGTCCTCACCAAGGAAGACGCCGACGGCCGCCTGGTCCTCTCCAAGAAGCGAGCCCGCTTCGAGAAGGCATGGCGCCGCATCGAGGCCGCCGCCGAGTCGGGCGAACCGGTCGAGGGCAACGTGATCGAGGTCGTCAAGGGCGGCCTCATCCTCGACCTCGGGGTGCGCGGCTTCCTGCCCGCCTCGCTGGTCGACATCCGCCGCGTTCACAACCTCGACGAGTTCAAGGGCGAGACCCTCGAGTGCAAGGTGATCGAGCTCAACCGCTCGCGCAACAACGTCGTCCTCTCGCGCCGCGCGGTGCTCGAGGAGGAGCGCAAGGAGGTCCGCGAGCAGATCCTCGAGCGCCTGCAGCCGGGCATGGTCGTCGAGGGCAAGATCTCCAACATCGTCGACTTCGGGGCCTTCGTGGACCTCGAGGGCATCGACGGCCTCATCCACATCTCCGAGCTTTCCTGGAGCCACGTCAACCATCCGGGCGAGGTGCTCGAGATCGGCCAGGACGTCCGCGTCAAGGTGCTCGACATCGACCGCGACCGCCAGCGAATCTCGCTGGGCCTCAAGCAGACCCAGGAGGACCCGTGGCAGAAGGTGCTCA
>JAWVFL010000008.1:0-8397 GCA_033856195.1 Solirubrobacterales bacterium
ATCGACGTCGACGAGCTCGGGATCGAGCCGCTGATGTTCGAGCACACCTTCTGGTGCAACGAGTGCGAGGGGCTGGCCTCCAACAAGACCTGTCCCCATGACCAAGACGCGCGCCTCTTCCTCTCCGGAACCAAGGTCCGCGAGATGCTCGGCAACGGCGAAAGGCCGCCGCACGAGTTCTCGCGTGACGAGGTCGCTGACATCCTTATCGACGCTTACAAGGAGGACTGAACGAGCATGGCTGGCGAGAAGGGCTTCACCCTCTGGTTCACCGGGCTTTCCGGTGCCGGCAAGACGACCATCTCCGGACTGCTGGAGACCCAACTGCGCGAGCGCGGCTCGAAGCTGGAGATACTCGACGGCGACATCGTCCGCGAAAACCTCTCCAAGGGTCTCGGCTTCTCCAAGGAGGATCGCGACATCAACATCCGTCGCATCGCCTTCGTCGCGGACCTGCTCAGCCGCAACGGCGTGCCGGTGATCACCGCGGCGATCTCCCCCTACGCCGAGATCCGCGACGAGGCGCACGAGCTGATGGGCGACCGCTTCATCGAGGTCTACGTCAAGGCGTCGGTCGACACCTGTGCCGAGCGTGACGTCAAGGGGCTCTATGCCAAGGCGTTCTCGGGCGAGATCAAGGAATTCACGGGTGTGTCCGATCCGTACGAGATTCCGGAGAACCCGGCTTGGGTTTGCGATACCGAGAACGAGTCGCCCGAGGAGTCGGCGGAGAAGCTGCTGGCTTACCTCGAGTCGCGGGATTTGATTCCGGCGGCTGCGGTTACTGCTTAGGTCGAAACGGGGTGGGAGGGGCGGGTAGCCCCTCCCAAAACGAGCGGCTGCGCCGCTCTTGAGTGTTTTGAGAGGGGCTCCCCGCCCCTCCTTTCAGATTCGGCTGAGCGGTAACCGCAGTCGTCGGCCTTCCGCGCAGCTTGTGGGTTCCGGTGCGCTTTATCCCGGAATAGCCGGGGAAAGGCGCACCGGAAGGCGCGGGGGCCTATGGCTTGGGTGGGACTACCGGCTCGGCGAGGTCGTAGGTGTCGTAGGCGCCGAACTTCGAGAAGGTCTTGTGGGTTGGGCCGTGGTAGTCGGACGAGGCGGTGGGGATTAGGTTCAGCTCGTCGCAGAGCTCCAGGAGGTGCTTGGTCTGCTCTTCCGTGTGGCTCGGGTAGAAGGTCTCGATTCCGTCGGGTTCTAGGGAGCGGATTAGGTCCTCCACCTCGTCGGGGTCGTCGATGTCCCAGTAGGGGTGGGCGATTACGGCTGTGCCGCCGGACTCGTGGATCAGGGCGATTGCCTGCCCTGCGGTTGGCCAGCTACGAGGGACGAAGGCCTTTCCGCCAGGGACTAGGTACTCCTCGAAGAAAGGGCCGAGGTCGCCGGTTGCTCCAGCTGCCCTGGCGATGTGGGGGCGGCCGATCGAGAGGGCGTCGCCGGCCTCCTTGATCGCGTCCTCGAGTTTCACTTCGAAGCCCCAGTTGCGCAGCCTCTCGATGATCGCGCCGGCGCGATCGACACGCTCTTTCTGGGCTCGCGCGCAGGCCGGCGCGATCACTCCGAGGTCGACCCAGTAGCCGCAGATATGCAGGTCTTCCGCGTACTCGTGCACGCACGACATCTCGATCGCCGGCACCAGCTCGATCCCAAATCCCTTTGCCGCCTCCGTTGCCTCCTCGACCCCCGCAATCGCATCGTGGTCGGTGAGAGCCAGCGTCGTAACCCCGGCTTCCCATGCCTGGGCAACGACTTCGGCCGGGGCCAGCTGCCCGTCGGAGACCGTCGAATGACTCTGAAGCTCGATAAGCATGAGGCGGCACCCTATTCCGCGGGCCGCATTAATAGAGTGCCGCCCCCGTGTTCCAGAAGGTCCTCATAGCCAACCGCGGCGAGATCGCGATTCGGGTTGCCCGTACTTTGAAGGAGATGGGCACCGCGTCCGTCGCCGTCTACTCGGAGATCGACCGCGAGGCGCCGCATGTGCGCGAGGCCGACGAGGCCTTCCTGATCGGCCCTGCGGTCCCGGCCGAGAGCTATCTCAACATCGAGAAGATCATCGCGACCGCCAAGGAGGCGGGCGCCGAGGCGATCCATCCGGGCTATGGCTTCCTCGCCGAGAATTCCGACTTCGCCCGCGCTTGCGCTGAGGCCGACGTCGTCTTCATCGGCCCGCCGCCGGAGGCGATCGAAGCGATGGGCTCGAAGACGCGGGCGCGCGAGATCATGGCCGAGGCCGGCGTGCCGATCGTGCCGGGCGCGACCGAACCGGCGCCGGACATCGAGGCGGCGCGCAAGCAGGCCGATGATGCCGGCTATCCCGTCGCCTGCAAGGCGGCCGGCGGCGGCGGCGGCAAGGGCTTCCGGGTTGCGATGAGCGCCGACGATCTCGAGGAGGCCTTTGAGGGCGCCGCCCGTGAAGGTGAGAAGTTCTTCTCCGACGACCGCGTCTACGTCGAGCGCTACCTCGAGGACCCGCGCCACGTCGAGGTCCAGGTGCTCGCCGACGCGCAGGGCAACGTGATCCACCTCGGCGAGCGCGACTGCTCGGTCCAGCGCCGCCATCAGAAGGTCATCGAGGAGGCGCCGGGCCCGCACGTCGACGCCGAGATGCGCGAGCGCATTGGCAAGATCGCCACCGACGCCGCCGCAGCGGTCGGCTATCGCGGCGCCGGCACGGTTGAGGGGATGCAGGTCGGCGAGGAGTACTTCTTCTTGGAGATGAACACCCGGGTGCAGGTCGAGCACTGCGTCACCGAGATGGTCAGCGGCATCGACATCGTCCGCGAGCAGATCCTCGTCGCCGCCGGCGAGGAGCTCTCGGTCGGCCAGGATGACGTCGACCTGCGTGGCTGGGCGATCGAGTGCCGGATCAACGCCGAGGCGGCGCACAAGAAATTCGCTCCGGCTCCCGGCGCGATCACCACCTACCGCGAGCCGGCCGGGCCGGGCGTGCGGGTCGATTCCGGCGTCGAGGCGGGCTCCGAGGTGACGCCGATGTACGACCCGATGGTGGCCAAGCTGATCGTCTGGGACGTCGATCGCAAGCACGCGACGCGCCGCATGCTGCGGGCCCTCGACGAGTACGAGATCGGCGGCCTGATCACGCTGATTCCCTTTCACAAGGCGCTCCTAGCCACCGAGCAGTGGGCAAACGGCGAGACCTGCCGCGACCTGATGGAAGATCGCGAGTGGCTCAAGACCACTGCTCCGGCCGACGCGGCTGCCCCGGTCGAATCTGAGGAGGGCGCCGAGCTGGTGACCCGTGACTACAAGGTCGAGGTCGCCGGCAAGCTCTTCGACGTCAAGGTGATCGGCGAGGCTGCAGCGGGAGTCGCTGCCGGGCCCGCAGCCGGCGGCAAGCGGCCACCGAAACGCGAGCGCAAGTCCGGCTCCGCCGGCGGAGCCTCGGGCAACTCGCTGCCCTCCCCACTACAGGGCACCGTCCTGAAGGTCGCCGTCGAGCAAGGCGCCGAAGTAGCCGAGGGCGACCTCATCTGCGTAATCGAGGCAATGAAGATGGAGAACGAGATAGTCGCCCACCGCGCCGGCAAAGTAACTGCTCTCAACGTAAGCGAGGGAGCAGCAGTCTCAAGCGGCGACACCCTCGCAACGATTGAGTAGGGGCGGGGCGCCGCTCGACGCGGCTTGTACTTTTTCGGCAATCCAACGTCGGACGGCCTCAAGGGCCCCACCGAAAAAGTTGAGCGGCGAGTGGTGCCCCGCCCCTACCGTTTCGCCTGCGGCTGTTTGCTCTTTTTCTGCCGCTGTTTCTCGCGCCGTTCCGCCTTCATCTGGCGGATCACCTGCTGGCGTTCGCGCCGGGTCAGCGGAATTTCCGAGGCTTCCTCGCTACAGCCTTTGCCGACGCAGTCCTCGAGCCGTTCGGTCAGTTCGCGGTGGAGGAAGTTGCGGACCGGGAAGTAGTTGGGGATGCGGACCAGGTTGTTGAGCTCGTTCGGGTCCGTTTCGAGGTCGTAGAGCTCCTTCTCGCCGTCGGGCCAGGCGATGTACTTGTAAGGGCCGAGGCGAATTCCCTCGTAGTCTTTGGGGGGCGCGAGGATCGAGATCGCGGCGCCTCCCCCGGGCCGCTGCGCGCTGGCAGCAGCGCGCTGGCGCGAGGCGCGGGTCTGATCGCCCGGTTCGGCGATCGCGCCGGCTTCCTGCACGTCGGAGGTCTCGACGAAGGACTCGAAGAGCAGCGGCCGCAGCGTGCGCAGTTCGGGGTCATGCAGAAAGGGGGTCAGCGGGCGGCCGTCGACGCTCTTGTCGGGGGTGACGCCAGCCAGTTCGAGCAGCGTCGGCGCCACGTCGATGTTGCCGACCAGCTCGCCCGATTCGGTGTTTGCGCGGATGTGCGGGCCGCGGATCAGGAAGGGCAGGTGGGTGGCGGGCTCGTAGGCGAGGAACTTGCCGCCGATCAGGCGGTGCTCGCCGAAGAAGAAGCCGTTGTCGGAAGTGAAGATGACGTAGGTGTTGCGCAGCCGGTGCAGCGCACCCAGCGAGTCGATCACCTGCTTGACGCCGTCGTCGACCGCCCGCAGCGAGTCCAGCTGCTTGTTCCAGTAGACGCGGTAGGTATGGATGTCGCTGAGCGAGAGGTACGGGGCTTCTTTGATGAAGCTGGGCTTGTCGGAGACGTTGCCCTCGGCGAATCCTTCGCTGCGGCTGTGGGGCGGCGGCGCTCCCTTGAACCAGTCGTAGTGGCGCGGCGCCGGCTCGGGCCCGGCCGGCTTGCGGAAGTCTCCGTGCGGCGCGGTGTAGTCGAGCTGCAGGTAGAAGGGCTGTTCCGGCGGGGTGCCGGCGAGCTCCTGCGTGGCGATGTTGGTGAGCATGTCGGTCTCGTAGTAGCAGGGGAGGCCGTTGAGCGGCGCAAAGGGGCAGCCGAGGTCGTCCCGCACTCCGTATTCGCGCGTTTCCCAGCTGCCCGAGTCGCCATAAGGGCCTTCGAGGACGCCGTTGTTGTTGAGCGTGTAGCCGTAGAAGTAGTGGTCCGTATCGGCCTTGAGCAGGGTGTGCCAGGCGCTCCAGCCGGGAGGCACGGTTGTGCCGTTGTCATACGGTTCGTCGCCGTAGCCGTTGAGGAACTTGCCGACGTGGATCGTGCGGTAGCCGGCGCCCTGCAGCCAGGTGGCGATGTTGTGGGTGTAGGCGGCGCGGAAGGAGAAGCCGAAGTAGCCGCCGTTGGGCTGGATGTTGCCCTTGACCCCGTTGTTGTGCGCGTAGCGCCCGGTCATCAGGCTGACCCGGGAGGGACAGCAGAGCGGGTAGGAGACGTAGTAGCGGTTGAAGGTCATGCCGCGCTTGGCGATCAGGTTGAGCGTGTTCGGCATCGCCTGCAGCTTCGGTTCGCCGAAGGTCGCGTAGAGGCCCTCGAGCGTCTGGTCGTCGGTCTGGATCACGACGAAGCTCGGTGGCTGCGCCGTCGCGGCGGCAGCGGTGCTCGAGCGGGGACCGGCGGTGGCGAGCAGGCAGAGCAGCGCCAGCAGGCCGGCCGCGATGACGGCTATGCGAATGCCCCGAGCTGCCCTGCTTTGTTCGGTCCGTTGCATGGAGATAGCGGCCGCGAGTAGCGACCTACTCGGTCGAAACAACTACCTGCGCCGAAGTTGCGAAACGCTAGAGATCGCTCAGGACGCGCCGAGCTTTTTGGCAGCGTCGCGGAAGTTCTTGACGGTGGCGCTGGGGGCCTTGCGGCCTTCGAGTTTCTCGCCGTGGCGGTTGACCCAGATCACCGGCACGTTCATTTTCAGCAGCGGGGCGACATCGTTGGTGTAGTTGCAGCCGATGTGCAGCCAGCCTTTCTTACCGCCGATCCGCCGCGCCGCCTCTTTGAAGTGGACGGGGTCGGGCTTGTAGCTGCGCACCTGTTGGGCGGTGACGACGAGGTCGAGTTCGGTGCGCAGGTGGCGGCGCGAGATGCCGAGCAGTTTGTCGTCGATGTTGGAGACGATGCCGATCTCATAGCGTTTGCCGAGCCGGTCCATCGCGGCGTTGGCCTCGCGGAAGGGCAGCCAGTAGGCGACGCTGTTGGGCAGGAACTGAGCCCGCGAGGGCTCGATCTCCCAGCCAAGCTCACCGGCCACCTTGACGATCGTGCGGCGCAGCACCTCGGCGTAGAGCTCGTAGGAGCCGGCCATGATTTCCGCCTGGACTTCCATGAAGCGGGCGAGGAAGGGCTCCTCTTCGAAGCTGAAGCCGTCTTTCTCCGCCTCTTTCTTGCAGGCGTCGATGATGCCTTTCTCCCAATCGATCAGGGTGCCGTAACAGTCGGTGGTTACCCATTTGACGGTTTTGAGACTGGGGAGAGGCATGGCGGCGGCGCATTATGCCAATCGCCTCGAAGGCAGGCGGCGCGCCACTAGAAAGGTCGGATAGGCTGCCGCCCCGCGCCAGCGCGGCGCGCCTCTCCAAATGGACCTCCTCGAGTACCAGGGCAAGCAGCTTTTCGCCAAGCACGGCGTCGCCGTGCCGAGTGGCGAGGTCGCGGCGAACGTCGAGGACGCGGTCGCCGCGGCGGAGCGGATCGGCTACCCCTGCGCGATCAAGGCGCAGGTGCTGATCGGCGGTCGCGGCAAGGCCGGCGGGATCAAGATCGCCCAGGACGCTGAGGAGGCGCGCGCTTACGCCGACGCGATCCTCGGCATGGACATCGTCGGGCCGCACGGCGAGGGGCCCTTCCGGGTCGACCAGGTCTGGATCGAGGGCGGTTCCGACATCGCTTCGGAGTACTACGCCTCGGTGATTCTCGACCGCGGCGAGAAGAAGCTGCTGGCGATGGTCTCGGCCAAGGGCGGCATGGACATCGAGGCCGTCGCCGCGGAGGACCCCGAGGCGCTGGTGCGGCGCCATATCGATCCGACACGGCCGTTCGAGCATGCGGCGGCGCGGGAGATCATCGACGCGGCCGGTCTCGACGAGGACGTCCGCGACCAGGCCGCCGAGGTGCTGGTGAAGCTGGCCGAGGTGGCGAGCTCCGAGGACGCGACGCTGATCGAGGTCAACCCGCTGATCGTCACCAACGACCGCTACGTGGTCGCGCTCGACGCCAAGGTGACGATCGACGGCAACGCCCTCTTCCGCCACCAGGACCTGGCCGAGATCGCCGACACCGCCGAGGACCCGCAAGAGGCGATGGCGAAGGAGAAGGGCCTCACCTACGTCAAGCTCGACGGCAACGTCGGCATCCTCGCCAACGGCGCCGGACTCTGCATGTCGACCCTTGACGTGGTCGCCCAGGCGGGCGGCGCGCCGGCCAACTTCCTCGACGCCGGTGGCGGCTCCAAGGCGGAGGCGATCGTCGACGCGCTCACCGTGATCACCTCCGACCAAAAGGTGACGGCGATCCTCTTCAACATCTTCGGCGGCATCACTCGTTGCGACGAGATCGCCAAGGGCATCGTTACCGCCTCGCAGCAGATGGACCTGAAGCTGCCGCTGGTCGTGCGCCTCGACGGCACCAACTCCGAGGAGGGCCTGAAGATCCTCGCCGAGGCCGACCTGCCCAACCTGAACCAGGAGACGACGATGCTCGACGCGGCGCGGCGCGTGGTCGAGCTGGCCGGCGGGGACGGCTGATGTCGATCATCGTCGACAAGGAGACGAAGCTGGTCGTCTCCGGCCTGACCGGCCGCGAGGGCTCCTTCCACGGCTTGCGCAACCAGGCGTACGGGACGCACCTGGCGGCGGGTGTGACGCCAGGAAAGGGGGGTCAGGACGTCGAGGGCGTGCCTGTTTTTGACTCGATCAAGGAAGCGGTCGAGCAGGCCGGGGCCAACACCTCGATGATCTTCGTGCCGGCGCGCTTCGCCGCACCGGCGATCGACGAGGCGATCGAGTCCGGCGTCGACACGGTGATCGCGATCACCGAGGGGATCCCGGTGCTCGACATGCTCAACACCTATTGGAAGGCCAAGGAGGCCGGCGTCCGCCTGATCGGGCCGAACTGCCCTGGCGTGCTATCGCCCGGCAAGGCCAACGTCGGCATCATCCCGGCGCAGTTCTTCGACCCGGGCAAGATCGGCGTCGTCTCCAAGTCGGGCACGCTGACCTACCAGATCGGCAACGAGCTGAAGCAAGCCGGCCAGGGCAACTCCTCCATCGTCGGCATCGGCGGCGACCCGATCGTCGGCTCCGACTTCATCGACATCCTCACCCTGTACGAAGCCGATCCGGACACCGAGCTGATCGTGATGGTCGGCGAGATCGGCGGCGACGCCGAGGAGCGAGCAGCGGAGTTCATCGCCTCCGAGATCTCCAAGCCGGTCGTCGCCTACATCGCCGGCTTCACCGCCCCGCCCGGCAAGCAGATGGGCCACGCCGGGGCGATCATCTCCGGCTCCTCGGGCACCGCCCAGGCGAAGAAGGACGCGCTCGAAGCGAAGGGCGTGCGGGTCGGCGAAA
>JAWVFL010000009.1:0-2641 GCA_033856195.1 Solirubrobacterales bacterium
CGGCGCACGCCCACGATGCTATGCGGAGCCTGGCCCGCCGACCATCTGCCGGGGATCGAACAAATTCGCCCTGGATTCCCTCTGAATTTGTGCGAACTGTTGACAAAACTCTTCCAGGCGGCAAGGATCGCTCTAGATGGGGAGAGAGACGTCCGGATCGCTGCTGTCGCTGCGTGAGCAGAACCGCCACCGCGTCGTGGAGACGCTGCGCGAGCTCGGCGTGGCGAGCCGGGCCGAGATCGCGCGCCGGACGGGCCTGTCGCGCTCGACGGTCTCGAGCCTCGTCTCAGAGCTTCAGACGGAGGGCACGGTCGTCGACAACGCCGCCGACGCCGGCGACGCGCCGGCCCAGGCCGGACGGCCGCCGCAGCTGATCAGCCTCGGCCGCCGGGCCGGGGCGGCGATCGGCATCGACTTCGGCAAGCGCCACCTCGCAGTCGCGGCCGCCGACCTGTCGCATCAAATCCTCGCGGAGGAACGCAAGCAGCTCGCCGAGGGCTACGACGCTGCGACCGGGTTCGACGCGGCGCAGGAGCTGGTCGCGCACGTGATCGACGACACCGGGCTCGACCGCGACGCGATCCTCGGGGTCGGCCTCGGGCTGCCCGGACCGATCCACCGCGTGACCGGTCAGGTGGGATCGGCGACGATCCTTCCCGGCTGGGTCGGGCTCGCCGTGGCCGAGGAGATGGAACGGCGGATCGGCCTGGCGGTGCACGTCGACAACGACGCCAACCTGGGCGCCCTCGCCGAGCTCTACTGGGGCGCGGGGCAGGGCGCCGGCGAGCTGGTCTACCTGAAGGTCGCCACCGGGGTCGGCGCCGGATTCGTGTTCGGAGGACGGCTCTTCTACGGCGCCGGCGGAACAGCAGGCGAGATCGGGCACATGACCACCGACGTCTCGGGGCCACTGTGTCGCTGCGGGAACCGCGGTTGTCTCGAGACCTTCGCCGGGGCGCCCGCGATCGTCGAGCTGATCCGCTCCAGCCTCGGTGAGGAGCTCGCGATCACCGAGATCGCCGAGCGGGCCGACGCCGACGACGCCAGCTGCCGTCGCGCGATGGCCGACGCCGGGCGCCACATCGGCAACGCCCTGGCCGACGTATGCAACCTCTTCAACCCCGAGCGCGTCGTCGTTGGCGGCACGGTCGGGCAGGCCTGTCGCACGTTGCGCGACGCGATGGGCGAGGCCGTCCGAGAGCGAGCGATTCGCTCGGCAGCGGACGACGTGGAGATCGTGCCCGGGGTCCTGGGCGAGCGTGCCGAAGTGCTCGGCGCGGTTGCTCTCTTCCTCGGTAGCGCAGAGACTCGTGCTCACACGAGCGCAGACAGAGGGGCCGCGTGAGAAACGGCTTCGTAGGGAAGAACAAAACATCCCCAGAGGAGTAGGAGGCAGAGAGTGAAGCTACGTCCATTCATCACCGCGTTGGCGGTGACCGCGCTCGTCGGAGGCGGTGCCGTTGTGGCCGGCTGCGGCAGCGACAACAACAACGACAGCGGCAGTACGAGCGGCAGCTCCGGCGGAAAGGGCGGCAAGATCGCCCTGCTCCTCCCAGAGTCGAAGACGGCTCGCTACGAGTCGCAGGACCACCCGAAGTTCGAGGCGAAGGTCAAGGAGCTCTGCAGCGACTGCGAGATCGTCTACAGCAACGCCGACCAAGACGCGTCGAAGCAGCAGTCCCAGGCTGACGCCGCTCTGACCCAGGGCGTGAAGGTGATGGTGCTCGACCCGGTTGATGCGGCCTCGGCGGCCGCGATCGTCACCCGCGCCAAGCAGAAGAACGTGCCGGTGATCAGCTACGACCGCCTGATCCCGGATGCGCCGATCGACTACTACATCTCGTACGACAACGAGGGGGTCGGCAAGCTCCAAGCGGACAGCCTCTCGAAGAAGCTCGCGGCCGATGGCAACAAGAACGCCACGATCACGATGATCAACGGCGCCCCGACCGACAACAACGCCAAGCTGTTCAAGCAAGGCGCGACCGCCGGCTTCAAGGCCGCCGGCATCAAGATCGGCAAGTCCTACGACACCCCCGACTGGAGCCCGGACAAGGCCCAGCAGGAGATGGAGCAGGCGATCACCGCCATCGGCAAGGACAACGTCGTGGGCGTGCTGTCGGCCAACGACGGCATGGCGGGCGGCGCCATCGCGGCCATGAAGCGCGCCGGCTACAAGGACCTGCCGCCGATCACCGGCCAGGACGCCGAGCTGGGCGCGGTGCAGCGCATCCTCACCGGCGAGCAGTACATGACCATCTACCTCGACATCAGGGCCGAGGCCGAGAAGTCGGCCGAGCTGGCCGTCTCCCTGGTCAAGGGCGAGCAGCCCGCGGCGACGAGCAAGGTCAACAACGGCACGGCGGACATCCCCGCCGTCCTGCTCGACCCCATCGCCGTCACCGCCGACAAGGTCAAGGACACGATCGTGAAGGACGGCTTCTACAAGGCCGACCAGATCTGCACCGCCGAGGTCAAGGACGCCTGCGCGAAGGCGGGCATCGAGTAAATGCTCTCGGCGACGGACATCTCCAAGCGGTACGGCGCCGTCCAGGCGCTCGACGGCGCGCACCTGGAACTGCGCCCCGGCGAGGTCACGGCCCTCATGGGCGACAACGGCGCCGGGAAGTCGACCCTGGTC
>JAWVFL010000010.1:0-3472 GCA_033856195.1 Solirubrobacterales bacterium
GAAGGCCATCGGCGCCGCCAGCGGGCTGCGACCCATCTCCTCGCAGAGCAGCCCGTATTCCCAGTTGCTGAGGCCGGGCCCGTAGCGCTCGTCGGGCATGAAGAGGTTCCAGAGGCCCTCCGTCCTCGCCCTCTCGCGGACGGCGACCAGGTTGGCGGAGTAGGGCACCCCCGGCGCCACCTCCTCGTCCATCGCCTCCATGATCTCCCGCTCCTGCGGGTAGACGTGCTCGTCCATGAAGTCGAGTACGCGCTCACGCAGCGCCTCCACCTCGGGGCTGGGGTTGAAGTCCATCGGCGTTCCCTCCTCGTCGCTCGGCCCGGCACGCTAGAGGATCGTCGACCGGCTCAGGGGCGCAGGTAGCGGGCGAAGAGCTCGCCGTCGGCCTCGAGCAGCCAGGCCAGATCGAGCTCGGCGACCTCGGGCAGGGCGCCCTCGACGATCGCGGGGCCGGCCCCGGTCAGCTTCGGCGCCACCGTCAGGAACAGCTCGTCGACGAGGCCGCCGGCCTGCAGCTGCGAGTGCAGGCGCGGGCCGCCCTCGCAGATCAGCGCCCGCACCCCGTGCTCGCCGCGCAGGTGCGCCAGCGCCGCGCCGAGGTCGACCTGGCCCTCGTGGCGGACGACCTGCAAAGGGGTCGCCGTCTGCGGCGGCTCCTCCGGGGAGGCGGTGAAGACGAGGACCCGGCCACCGCCGGCGGTGAACAGCGGCGCCTCCCAGGGCAGATCGAGCCGGCCGCTGACGATCACCATCAGCGGGTCGGCAGGGAGCCCGAGCCGCTCGCGGCGCTGGCGCTGCTCAGGGTCGGCGACGACGCGGCCGTAGCGCTCCGCCCGCATCGTGCCGGCGCCGATCATCACCGCGTCGAAGCGGGTCCGCAGCCGCGCCAGCATCCTCGTGTCGGTCTCCGAGCCGATTGGGCCGGAGCGGCCGCCGATCGTCGCCCGGCCGTCGACGGTGGCGACGAAGTTCATCGCCACCAGCGGCCGCTCGGGACGCGGCTCCTCCCAGGGGCGGTAGCCATCCAGCTGCTCCTCGACCGTGGTCGGCCCCGGGTCTGGCAACAGCCGCCGCATCGGCTTCGGCTACCCGCCGGGCTCAGCTGTAGTCGTGCCAGCCGGCGAACTCGCGGCCGGCGAAGCGCTGCAGCGCCGCCACGTCCTCGCCGAAGTGGCCGCGGATCGTCTCGAACAGGTCGTCGGGCAGCACCGGCTTCTCCGCTGGCGGCCTGTCGGGGTCGTGGACGACCTTCTCGACGATCCAGCGCATCGACTCGGGCAGGCGGTCGAAGTTGCGGTCGAAGGAGCGGAATCCCGGCAGCTTGATCAGCTTCTCCATGAACTGGTATTTGTCGCCCTGCTTGGCGCTCGACTTCTCCCACTCGCGGTCGAACTGCTCGGAGACGAAGCTCTCGTCGACGCCGGCGAAGCCGAAGGCCTTGCGCATCGTCGCCTCGCGTTCGGACTGCAGCTCCTCCTGGGTGATGATCTCGATCTGCTCGCGGTCGAAGTACTCGAGGTAGGGCTGCAGCTGCATCCAGTACTTGGAGCGGTTGATGTACTGGGTGCCTGGCTTGGAGAGGGTCGGGATGAACTCGCGCGTCTCGTAGCCGGCGCCGGTCGCGTGGACCCAGTGGGAGAGGATCCGCTTGATCGGGTCGCGCACCATGTAGAGCAGCCGCGCGTCCGGGCAGTGCTCGCGGATGCGCTCGGCGACGCCCTCGAAACGGGGCAGGTTCGTGTAGTGGGGCGATGACTCGCCGCGGACCTTGAAGCGGTCGTCGAAGCGGCTCGCGTACCAGTCGAGGCCGAGGTCCCAGTTCATCTCCTCGACGAAGAAGTTGAGCTCCTTCGGCTTCGACATCTGAATTTCGGGATGCAGGCCGAGGTAGTGGTGGATGCTCGTGGTGCCGCACTTGAGGCCGCCGACGATGATCAGGTTCGGCAGCTGCGCGTGGCGTTTGCGGCGACGCCGGAAGCGGCTCTTGCGGTCGGCCGTGTAGCGCTCACGGGCGCGTGCGCACATCGCCTCGTCGGTGGGATGGGGGGTGGCCTGGCGGGGCAAGGTGTGCGTGTCGGTGTCCGGCACGAGCGGGCTAGTGTAGCTGCGATGCCGACGGCCGATCTCGGATCCAGCTTTAGGTTCTTCTTTGACCGGGCGGCGGAATTCTTCCGCAACCTCTCCGAAATCCATTGGGGCGTGTTCGCGCTCGCCCTGCTCTGCCTGCTGGCGATGCAGCTGGCGCGGGCCTGGGCTTGGCGCAACGTCCTCCGCGCCGCCTACCCGGCGCAGCGGATCCCCTACCTGCCGCTGGCCGCCGCCTACCTCGCCGGCGCCGGGATCAACGCCGTCGTCCCCGCCCACGCGGGGGACGTCACCAAGGTGTTCCTGGTCAAGCGCCAGATCCCCGGCTCCTCCTACCCGGCGGTGACCTCCTCCTTCCTGGTGCAGACGGTCTTCGACACCAGCGTCGGCATCCTCGTCCTCCTCTACGCGATCAGCCAGGGCCTGCTGCCGCCGCTGCCGCAGATCCCCGAGCTGCCGGCTTTCGAGATCTCCTTCTGGGCCGAAAACCCGAAGATCCTGGCGGCCACCGTGATCGCGCTGCTGATCGCGCTCGCCGTCGGCATCTACCTGCTCGCCCACCGGGTGCGCCGCTTCTGGGACAGGGTCAAACAGGGCCTGGTCATTCTCAGGGAGCCGAGCCGCTACATGCGCGAGGTCTTCGCCTGGCAGGGGATCGGCTGGCTCCTCCGCTTCGCCGCCTTCTGGTTCTTCCTCGAGGCCTTCGGCATCGGCGGCTCGGTCGGCAACGTGATGCTGGTCATGAGCGTGCAGGCGATCGCCAACATCGTCCCCTTCACCCCCGGCGGCGCCGGCGCCCAGCAGGCGCTCCTCGTCGCCACCCTGCACGGCCCGACGCGGACCGCCGTGCTCTCCTTCTCGGTGGGGACCCAGATCGCGATGGCGGCCTGGTCGCTCTTCCTCGGCTTCGCCGCGATCCTGCTCGTCTTCAGGACCACCGACTGGCGCGGGTTGATCAAGCAAGCGCAGGACGAACGCGACGAGGAAGAGGACCGCGAAGAGAAGGCGGCTAGCTCGGCGTAGCCGCGAGTGCGAAGGGGCTGCCCTCGGAGTCGCGGCAGACAGACCAGCGCTCACCCGGATGGATGACGCTGCCGCCGAGTTCACGGACACGGGCCAACGCCGCCTCCATGTCGGCGACAGTGAAGTAGGGAAGGGAGCCGGTGTCGCCCGGACCGCTGCCGCGCTCGTGGACCCCGAGCCGCAGCCCATCGGCGTCGCTTTCCCAACCCTGACCGGCCTGCTCGGCGCGAGCAGCCAACTCGACCCCGAGCACGCCGCCCCAGAACCGGAGCGCGCGCTCCACGTCGTCGGCCGGGAACTCGATAAGCGGCTTCGGCATCGGCCAAGTATCACGGTTGGCGAGTTCCTCTCGCATACCGAGAGG
>JAWVFL010000011.1:0-56863 GCA_033856195.1 Solirubrobacterales bacterium
CTCGCCCCAGAAGCGTCGCACGCCGTCAAAGCCCCGATAGCTCTCGACGGCAAGCAAGGAGTGAGCCACCGGGATCCACTCGATCCCCGGATCCAGGACACGACTAAGAGCCTCATCGGTCAGACGCTGTTCGAACTCCGGAGTGGAACCCTCGCTCGCAAGCTCTCCGTACAGTCGGCGGACCAGTTCGATGTTCTCCCGTGACACCTCGGTCCCAGTGTCTCGCATCCTGCTCAGCAGCCGCCGGACCGAGCAGCTCGGCGACCCCAGCCAGGGGTCCCATAGAATTGCGCGGTGCCGTTCACTCTCAGGAACCTCAAGGGGGACCTGGAGGACCTCGGCTCGAGGTTCGACGGTGCGCCGGACCTGGAGTTCCGCTTGGCGACCGAGGCGCTCGAGCTCGAGCAATCCGGCCTGAGCTACCAGCGCGTCCCGCCCGGCTATCGCTTTCCGTACGGCCACACGCACAAGAAGCAGGAGGAGGTGTACGTGGTCCTGCGCGGGAGCGGCCGGATGAAGCTCGACGACGAGATCGTCGAGCTCAAGGAATGGGACGCGGTGCGCGTCCCGCCCGGTACGTGGCGAGGCTACGAGGCCGGGCCGGAGGGCCTTGAGATCCTCGTCATCGGCGCGCCCAATCTCGGCGAGGCTCCGCGCGAAGACGTCGATGGCCAGCGCGACTGGTGGGCTGACTAGCGCCAGATAGGGCCAGGCCGAGGTTGACTCGCCAATGCTCGCCCGCGCTTAAGGTGGGGAGGTCATGGAGTCAACGCACCGAGAAAAGCGAAAGCCGCCGCTTGACTGGCGTACCAACTGGCGCATAGGTGGGCGCACGATGGCGGCAAACCGCTTGCCTATGCGGCTTTACATCCCCGGCTTGGGATGTACTCCATCTGAGACCAACTAGCGTTCGACGAGATATTTCGCAGGCCTGGTCGGCAGGGCGTGTGGGCCAGCCGGAAGTACGATCACGCGGATGAGGATCGGTCTCACTGCCGCAGCGGTCGTTGGCGAGACGCCGATGGTCTCGCTCTCCCGGCTCGGCGAGGGGCTCGCGGGGGAAGTCTGCGTCAAGCTCGAGCAGCTCAATCCGGGCGGGTCGGTGAAGGACCGGATTGGGGTGGCGATGATCGATGCGGCCGAGGCGGAGGGGCTGATCGAGCCGGGAAGGTCGGTGATCGTCGAGCCGACCAGCGGCAATACGGGGATCGCGCTGGCGATGGTCTGCGCGGCACGGGGCTATGAGCTGATCCTCACCCTGCCGGAGGGCATGAGCCGTGAGCGCAGCAAGCTCCTGCGTGCCTATGGCGCCGAAGTGCGGGAGACGCCCTCGCTCGGCGGCATGACCGAGGCGGTCGAGCTGGCGGAGGAAATCCGCAAGCAGCGCAAGGGCTTTATGCCGCATCAGTTCTCCAACCCGGCCAATCCGGAGGTCCACAGGCGCACCACAGCGGAGGAGATCTGGCGCGACACCGATGGGGATATCGGCGCCTTCGTCGCCGGTGTCGGCACCGGCGGCACGATCACCGGGGTCGGCCAGGTGCTGCGCGAGCGCAGCCCCGAGACGCTGATCGTCGCGGTTGAGCCGGCGACCTCGCCGGTACTCTCCGGCGGTGCGCCGGGGCCGCACAAGATCCAGGGGATCGGCCCCGGCTTCATCCCCGAGGTGCTCGACCGCAGCGTGATCGACGAGGTCATCTCGGTCGGCGACGAGGACGCGTTGGAGACGGCTCGTCTGGTTGCCCAGCGCGACGGGGTGCTGGCCGGCATCTCAGCCGGGGCGAATGTAAAGGCGGCCCTCGAGGTCGCGGCGAGGCCGGAGATGAAGGGCAAGCGCGTGGTGACGATCGTCTGCGACTCGGGTGAGCGCTACGTGTCCCTACCCTTCTTCTCACCATGAGTCGCTGGAAGAGGCTGGTTCACGAGGTGCGCGCCGACGTCAAGGCGGCGCGCGATCGCGATCCGGCGGCGCAGGAAGTCTCGAGCCTGGAGATCCTGCTCAGCTGGGCCGGGGTGCAGGCGCTGCTTGCCCACCGGCTCGCCCATGCGCTGCTGGAGGCCGGCGTGCCGATCGCGCCCCGTGTCCTCTCCTACTGGACCCGCTCGGTGACCGGGGTGGAGATTCACCCCGCGGCGCGGATCGGCCGCGAGTTCTTCATCGACCACGGCTCCGGGGTGGTAATCGGCGAGACGGCGGAGATCGGCGAACGAGTCACGCTCTACCAGGGCGTCACACTCGGCGGCACGGGCTTCCAGCGCGGCAAGCGGCATCCGACGCTCGGCGACAACGTCACGGTTGGCTCCGGCGCCAAGCTGCTCGGCCCGATCGCCGTCGGCGACGGGGCGAAGATCGGCGCCAACACGGTGGTGATCGAGGACGTGCCGCCCGGCGCGACCGTGGTCGGCAACCCCGGCCACCCGGTCAAAGTCGACGGCAAACGGGTCGAGGGCCCCGATGCCGACTGGATTCACCTGCCCGACCCGATCGCCGAGGCGATCAAGTCGCTCTCGCAGCGGATCGGCGAGCTAGAGCGCCGTCTCGGCGAGCTCGATGGCAGCGAGGGCCCGACGAGCAGCCCGCCGGCGGCCGAGCTGCACGAACGCACCGGCCGCTCCACGGCCGGGGGCTGAGCCTCCAGACCCAGCCGCCTCCAAAGCTATTCTCGGAAGCGATGCTGCAAATGGACTCTGAGAGCGCCCCGAGCCACGAGGGAGCGCCGATTGAAGCGGGTGCGGACCGCGCCGAGAGGCTCTTGGCCGGGCTCAACGAGCCGCAGCGCCAGGCGGTCGTCCATGGCGAGGGGCCGTTGCTCGTCCTGGCGGGAGCCGGCTCGGGCAAGACCCGGGTCCTGACTCACCGGATCGCCTACCTGCTGGCGACCGGCGCGGCCCGTCCGGGTGAGATCCTCGCGATCACCTTCACCAACAAGGCGGCAAGCGAGATGCGCGAGCGGGTCGGTGCGCTGGTCGGCCGCTCGGTGAGAGCGATGTGGGTGACCACCTTCCACTCCGCCTGCGCGAGGATGCTGCGCGCCGACGCGGAGAAGCTCGGCTACGCCCGCACCTTCACGATCTACGACGAGTCCGACTCGCTGCGCATGCTCAAGCGCTGCATGGCCGAGGCCGGCGTCGATCCGAAACGCTACCCGCCGCGTGCGATCCGCTCGCAGATCTCCGGCGCCAAGAACAAGCTCGTCGACGCCGGCGCTTACGCGCAGGCGCAGGGCAGCGTCTTCGAGGAAACGACCGCGGCTGTATACGAGCTCTACGAGAAACGCATGCTCGCGGCCAACGCGATGGACTTCGACGATCTGCTGGTGCGCACGGTCAACGTGCTGGAGATCTCCGAGGAGGCGCGCGAACGCTGGCGGCGCACTTTCCGGCACGTCCTCGTCGACGAGTACCAGGACACCAACCACGCTCAGTACCGCCTCCTGCAGCTGCTCACCGAGGAGCACGGCAACCTGATGGTGGTCGGCGACGAGGATCAGTCGATTTACGGGTTCAGGCATGCCGACATCCGCAACATCCTCGACTTCGAGCGCGACTTCCCCGAGGCCGAGGTCGTCAAGCTCGAGCAGAACTACCGCTCGACCCAGACGATCCTTTCGGCCGCCAACGCCGTGGTCGAGCGCAATCGCGAGCGGCGACCCAAGCAACTCTGGACCGATATCTCCGGCGGCGAGCCGGTGCGGCTCTCCGAGCTCTCCGACGAGCACGAGGAGGCGCGTTGGGTGGCGGGGGAGATCGAGCGCCTTGCCGAGGAGGACGGGGTCAAGCGCGAGGACGTCGCGGTCTTCTACCGGACCAACGCGATGAGCCGGGTGCTCGAGGACACGCTCAATCGCTTCGACCTCCCCTATCAGGTGATCGGCGGCACCAAGTTCTACGAACGGGCTGAGATCAAGGATGCGGTGGCCTACCTCAGCTTGCTGGCGAATCCGGCAGATCAGGTCTCCTTCGCCCGGATCGTCAACTCGCCCCGCCGCGGTATCGGCAACACGACCCAGGGTCGGATCGCCTCGCACTCCAACACCACCGGGAAGACGATCTGGGAGGTGATCGAGCAGGTGGAGGAGGTGCCGGGATTGAACGGGGGCGCGATCAAGGCGGTCTCCCGCTTCTTCGAGACCATGGCCGGGCTGCGTGAGCGGGCCCAAGAAGAAGGACCCGTCGCGGGACTGCTCGAGGCGGTGCTGAACGAGAGCGGCTACCTCGAGGCGCTGGCGGCAGAGCGAACGATTGAAGCCGAGGGGCGGGCGGAGAACCTCGAGGCCCTGATCGCCGGTGCCGCCGAGTTCGACATCGAGCGCGAGCAGGAGGGCGGCAGCGAAATCCCTCCGCTGGAGGAGTACCTGCAGCAGATCTCCCTCTACACCCAGCAGGACGAGCTGCGCGAGGAAGAGTCGCTGATCACGCTGATGACCCTGCACAACGCCAAGGGGCTGGAGTACGACACGGTCTTCATCGTCGGTTGCGAGGACGGCGCCTTCCCGCACATGCGGGCGCTGGAAGAGGGGGACGAGGAGGAGGAGCGGCGCCTCTGTTATGTCGGCATCACCCGTGCCCGCCAGCGTCTGTACATGACTTGGGCCCGCGAACGACGTCTCTTCGGTCGCGCCGAGCGCAACCTGCCCTCGCGCTTCGTCGACGAGCTGCCGGCAGAGTTGACCGAGCGGCACTCCAGCGCACCCGGCTCCGCGGTGGGGATCGGCTGGGACTCGAGCGAGGACAGCGGCGCGGCGCCGATCGATCCCGGCCCGACCCTCGAGCTGCGCGTCGGTGACGACGTCGTCCACGCGAGCTTCGGAGACGGGGTGGTCACCGCGGTCGAGCCCGGTGGCGTGGTCGTGGTTCGCTTCGCCAGCGATGGCAGCGAGCGCAAGCTGATGGCCGACTACGCGCCGATCCGGAGGCGGTAGTTGAGCGCACGGCTGATCGACGGCAAAGCGGTTGCGGCGGCGGTGCGTGAGCGCGTCGCCGTCGAGGTCGAGGCCTATGAGGCCGAGCGCGGGCGGACACCGGCTCTCGCCACCGTGATCGTCGGCGACGACCCCGCTTCCCAGGTCTACGTCGCCGGCAAGCACCGGGCCAGCGATGAGGTGGGGATGCGCTCGTCTCATCACGGGCTCGATGCAGAGACGACCGAGGAGCAGCTGCTGGGCTTGGTCGACGAGCTGAACCGGGATCCCGACGTCGACGGCATCCTCGTCCAGCTTCCGGTCCCGGATCAGATCGACCCCGACCGGATCGTCGCCGCGATCGATCCGGCCAAGGACGTCGACGGCCTTACCCCGGTCAACGCCGGCCTGCTCGCGCACGGGATGCCGGGCCTGGTGTCCTGCACGCCGGCCGGGGTGATGGAGCTGCTTCGCCACGAGGGGGTCGAGCTCGAAGGCGCCGAGGCGGTGGTCGTCGGACGGTCGAAGCTGGTCGGGGTGCCGGTCTCTCGCCTGCTCCTCGCGGCCAACGCCACGGTCACGGTCTGCCACTCGCGCACGCGCGACCTCGCCGCCACCTGTCGCCGCGCCGACGTGCTCGTCGCGGCGGTTGGCGTTCCCCGCCTGCTCGGTGGCGATGCGGTCAAGCCCGGCGCCGTGGTGATCGACGTTGGCGTCAACCGCACCGACGACGGCCTCGTCGGCGACGTCGACTTCGAGGCCGCCATCGAGGTGGCCGGGGCGATTACTCCGGTGCCGGGCGGGGTGGGCCCGATGACAGTCGCAATGCTGCTCGTCAATACGCTGGCTGCTGCCCGAGCCCGGGTGTAGTGTCGCCCCGACCCCTAGCTCGACCGGAGGATGCATAGATGGACCATCTAGACAAGCTCAGCCCGGGAGAGAAGATCGCGGGCGGCTCGGCGATCCTGCTCTTCATCTTCATGTTCTTCTTCGACTGGTTTGGCGTCAAGGTATCCGGCGTCAATGGCTTCTCCGGCACAATCTCCGGCGAGGGAGGGAGCGCCTGGGACGCGCTCGAATTCATCCGGTTTGTCCTGCTGTTGACAGTGATCGGGGCCCTGGTCCTAGTCGGCCTCCGACTCAGCGACTCGACCTACGAGCCACCCGTCCCATTGAGCACCGCGGTCACCGTCCTCGGCGCGATCTCAGTGCTGCTGATCCTCTTCCGCATCGTCGACCCGCCCAGCTTCGGCAGCTTCGGTGGGGTGTCCGTGGACGCCACGCTTAGCCTCGGGATCTTTCTCGGTCTGATCGCCGCCGGCGGGATCGCCTACGGGGGGTACAGCACGATGCGCGAGGAAGGGATCACCTTTGGCGACGCGGCTGATCGGCTCTCGGGCGGAGGCGGCTCCTCGCCGCAACCGCCTCCGGCCTCGACGCCTCCACCGCCACCTCCGTCCTCGCAGGCGCCGCCGCCTCCTCCTCCGCCGCCGAGCGGCTGATCGGGCGTGGGGTGGGCCGGGTGACCCCTCCCAAAACGAGCGGCCTGGCGGCCGCTCTTGAGTGTTTTGTGAGGGGTCACCCGGCCCTCTTCGCGAGCTCGCTGGCTATGCGGTTGGCGAAGGCGATGACGGTCATCATCGGGTTGACGCCTAGGGACGAGGGGAAGAGAGAGGCATCGGCGCAGTAGAGATTTGTGACGCCGCGGACTGAGCCGTCGGGGGAGCAGACGCCGTCGCCTTCTGGGGAGATCCGGGCGGTGCCCATCGGGTGGAAGGCCTCGAGCCGCAGTTCGGATGGCTTGAAGCGTGTCGCTTCGAAGTCAGGGAGCTTGTTCGGCGTCAGGGTTCCGGCGCGGGCGATGTTGGGGTAGACCTCGGTGGCGCCGGCTGCGAAGTGGATTTCGGCGGCGCGGGAGATGCCGAAGACCAGGCGGTCGGCATCGGCTTTGGTGAGCTTGTAGCGGGCGCGGAGGGAGCCGTCGGCGGCGAGGGCGATGCGGCCGCTCGAGCTGTCTGAGAGGTGTACGCCGATCGAGCCGACGCGGCCGAATTCGAGCATCGAGCGCTGGTGCTCGCTGCCGGCGCCGCGCAGCCAGGCGCCACCGAAGGCGAGTGGGGTGAAGGTGGCCTCGAGCAAAAGACGCTGCTGCTCCCATTGGTCGATGTAGTAGCTCTGCATTACGCCATCCCAGCCCCGCACCTCCTCCTCGTAGCGGGCGCCGACCCAGCAGGCGGGGTGGATGTGGAGGTTGCGTCCTACTTGCCGCCCGCCGAGGCCAGAGCGGAGTAGCAGCTCGGGCGTACCCAGCGCCCCGCCGGCGATGATCGTGGCGTGACGGGCGCGCACCGTGTAGGGCCGGGACCGAGCTTCCGCTGTTCCTTTGCTCGGCGATTCAGGGTTGGGGAACAGCGGAGCGGAGGAGTTGCAGCTCACTTCGGTGGCACGGCCGTTCTCGACGAGCACGCTTCGTGCCTCGACGCCGGTCCGCAGACGGGCGCCCGTCGCGACGGCACGCGGCAGGTAGCTGACGTGCATGCCGCGCTTGGCGTCGATCTCGCAGCCGAAGGGGCAGGAGCTGCACTGCACGCAGTTGCCGGCGTTGCGGGAGATCGGCCCGCCGGAAGCTCCGATCGCCGCCGCCCCCTCCATCGCCAGCTGGCCGTTGCGGCCCATCCGCTCGACGTCGACCGGAGTCACCTCGAGGAACTCCTCGGCCTCGGCGAAGCCCGACTCCAGGTCCGTGGCCCACTCGATGCCGAAGCGCTGCCGCCAATCCGCCAGCACCGGCTCTGGCGCCCGGAAGCAGGTGCCGGAGTTGACGACGGTGGTGCCGCCGACCGTACGCGCGACGGGCACCGGGATCGGCGGTCGCCCTTCGGCGATGGTCAGGCCGCCGTCGCGGTAGAGGCGGGCGATCGCGTCTAGTGGCTCCGCCGGGTAGCTCTCGCGGTTGAAGCTCTCGCCCGCCTCGAGCACGATCACGTCGAGGCCGGCCTCGGCAAGCGTCGCGGCCGCGACGGCGCCTCCCGCCCCGGACCCGACGACGACCACGTCGCATTCCTCGTGCTCCCCGTTGGGGATCGTCTCCCCAAGCGGGCCGGCGGGCTCAGGCGTGGAGCCGTCGGCGAGGCGACAGCTGGCGGCGAAGCCGATTCGCTCTTCGACCTCGGGCAGGACGGCGTAGCCGAGCGTCGCGAAGACCTTTGCCATCAGCAGCAGCTCGTGGTGCAGGCCGAGGCGCGACTCCTCCATGCCGCGCAGGACACCGTCTTGAGCGGCGGCGTCGAGGCGGCTGAAGCGCCAGGGAAAGGGCAGCCACTCGAAGGCGTGCAGTCCGAGCTTGATCCGCCTCAGCGCGCGAGGCGAAACAGACCGCAGGAACTCCGCGACCGGGCCGGAGACGTCGACGTCACGCTCTGCCGCGGGCAGGCCGTCGAGGCCGGGCGCCATCGCCGCGCAGATCGCGCTCAGGGTCCGTTGCTCGGCGGCGGAGAGCCCCGGCCGGCGCTGTCAGCCAGGCGCCGCCGCCCGGCCCGTGCGACCGGCGAGTGAGAACAGCCAGAGCGCGAGCAGGGCGAGGAAGCCGTCGACGAGGAAGTTGAGCAGGTAGATGAAGACCTGTTCGTCGATCAGGAAGAAGGCAAGCGAGCCGAGTGAGGAAGCCGTCTTGCCGGCGGCCAGCACCAGCAGCAGCGGGCGGTAGCGAACCACGTCCATCTGTGCCACCAGACAGATGCCGGTGATCACCACCATGTAGGCGAAGGCCAGCGCCAGCCAGAGGTCCTCCTGCGTGTGCGGCGCCCGCGTGTCGTTGCCGAACCACTTGCCGACGTCCGAGATCGTGTCGAGTACGCCGCTGGGGACGGCGATGAAGAGGATGCCGACGACGGCGAAGCTGACCGCGAGCAGGCGCAGATTCAGCACCACGAACTTCTCTGCCGCCTCTCCCCGCATCCCGCGGGACTCTAGCTCCTAGAATCACGCGCGTGATCGAGCGGGAGCAGGTACTGCACGTGGCGAAGCTGGCTCGCCTTGGCTTGTCCGAGGAAGAGGTTCAGAGGATGGCGGGGGAGCTGTCGGGGATTCTCCAGCACGTCAATCGGATTGCTGAGCTCGATCTCGATGACGTGGAGCCCACCTCGCATGTGGTCGAGCTAGAGAACGTTTTGCGGGCGGACGTACCGCACGAGAGCCTGGCGCCGGAGGTTGCTCTCGCGCAGGCGCCCGATCCGGTCGATGGGGCGTTTCGCGTTCCCTCGCCACAGGCCGAGGACTAGATGACCGACCTTCTGGCGTTGACTGCCCTCGAGGCCCACGAGGCGATGGTTGCCGGCGAGCTCGATGCCGCCGAGTACGCCGAGGCGTGGCGGCGGGCTGCGTCGGGGGATGAGCTCAATGCTTATCTCTGGCGCGATCGGGACGGCGATGGCGGGATCGCGGTCGAGCGGCCGAGCATCGCACCGGTCGCGGTCAAGGACATCTTCTGCACCGAGGGCGTGCCGACCACGGCCGGTTCGCGCATCCTCGAGGGCTACCGCCCCCCGTACACCGCGACCGCGGTAGGCAGGCTGATCGAGGCGGGGGCGCCGATCCTCGGCAAGACCAACATGGATGAGTTCGCGATGGGCTCCTCGAACGAGAACTCCGCCTACGGGCCGGTGCTCAACCCCTGGGACCGCACTCGGGTGCCGGGCGGCTCCTCCGGCGGCTCGGCGGCGGCGGTGGCGGGCGGGCTGGCGCCCTGGGCGATCGGCACCGACACCGGTGGCTCGATCCGCCAGCCCGCCTCGCTTTGCGGCATCGTCGGCCTCAAGCCGACTTACGGGGCTATCTCGCGCTACGGGATGATCGCCTTCGCCTCCTCGCTCGACCAGTGCGGACCGTTCACCCGCACCGTCAGCGACGCGGCGCTGATGCTGGCGATCCTGCAGGGCCACGATCCCTGCGACTCGACCTCGGTGGGGCTGCCGGAGGCGCCGCGCCCCCCCGACCGCGAGGACCTCGCCGGGCTGCGCTTTGCGGTCCCTGCCGAACTCGCCAACGACGCGATCGAGTCCGGCGTGCGCGAGGTATTCGAGGCGACCTTGGCGACGATCGAGCGGCTCGGCGGCGAGATCGCCGAGGTGGCGCTGCCACACGCCGAGCACGGCATCTCGGCCTACTACGTGATCGCGCCGGCCGAGGCGTCCTCCAACCTCGCCCGCTATGACGGCGTTCGCTACGGGATGCGGGCGGAGTCCAGCGGCGACGTGATCGAGATGTACGAGGCGACGCGGGCGCAGGGGTTCGGCGCGGAGGTGAAGCGGCGGATCATGCTCGGCACCTACGCGCTCTCCTCGGGCTATTACGAGGCCTACTACGGCCAGGCGCAGAAGGTGCGGACCAAGATCGCGACTGACTTCGAGGACGCCTTTGCGAAGTTCGATTTCGTCGTCACGCCGACCTCGCCCTCGGTCGCATTCCGCCTCGGCGAGAAGACCGACGATCCGCTGGCGATGTACCTCAACGATTTCTTCACCGTGCCGATGAGCCTCGCCGGCATCCCGGCGATCTCGATCCCTGCTGGGCTGGCCGAGCCGGCGGGAGGCGGACCGCAGCTGCCAGTTGGCTTTCAGATCGCGGCTCCCGCCTTCGCCGAGCAGAAGCTTCTCGACGCCGCCTACGCGCTCGAGCAGGCGATCGATTTCACGGCTCGTCCGGAGGGGGTGCCCGGTGGCTGAGCTCGAGGCGGTCATCGGGCTGGAGATCCACGTCCAGCTTGCGACCAAGACGAAGATGTTCTGCGGCTGCGAGCTCTCCTTTGGCGATGAGCCCAACGTCCACACCTGCCCGGTCTGCCTCGCTCATCCTGGCGTCCTGCCAGTTGTCAACGAGCAGGCGGTCCACTTCGCCCTGCAGATTGCCGCGGCGTTGGAATGCGAGGTGGCGTCGCGCTCGATCTTCCACCGCAAGAACTACTTCTATCCCGACAGCCCGAAGGCGTACCAGATCAGCCAGTACGACATCCCGATCGCCGGCGCCGGCCGGCTTGGCGACGTCCGCATCCACCGCGCCCACCTCGAGGAGGACGCGGCGAAGATGATCCACGTCGGTGAGTCGGGGCGGATCCATGGCTCCGGCGCCTCTCTGGTCGACTTCAATCGCGGCGGCACGCCGCTGGTCGAGATAGTCACCGAGCCCGACCTGCGCAGCGCCGCCGAAGCCGCCGCTTGGGCCCGGCTGCTGCGCGAGACCGTCCGCCAGCTCGGCGTCTCCGACGTCAACATGGAGGAGGGTAGCCTGCGGGTCGACGGCAACATCTCCGTGCGGCCGGCCGGAAGCGAGGAGCTGGGGACCAAGACCGAGCTGAAGAACATGAACAGCTTCCGCTTCCTCGAGCGCGGCATCGAAGCCGAGCTGGCGCGCCAGCGCGAGCTGATCGAAGCGGGGGAGACGGTCGAGCAGGAGACCCTCCACTTCCATCCCGAGGATGGAAGCCTGCACTCGCTGCGCTCGAAGGAGGAAGCGCATGACTACCGCTACTTCCCCGAGCCCGACCTTGTCCCAATCGCCCCAACCGAGGAGATGCTGCGCGAAGCGCGCGAGTCGCTGCCGGAGCTGCCCGCGGCAAGGAGCGAGCGCTATCGCGATCAGCTCGGCCTGGCCGAGGACGTCGCCGCTCTGCTGGCGACCGATCCCGAGACGGCTGACTACTTCGAGCGGACGGTCGAGGAGGCGGACGGCGTCGAGCCACGCGTCGTCGCCAACTGGGTCACCGGCGAGCTGGCCGCGGCGCTGCGCCAGGACGGGGGAGTGGCAAGCGCCGTCGAGTCGAGGGTCGACCCCAGCGCCCTCGCAGCCCTGATCGGCCTCGTCCAAGAGAAGAAGATCTCCCACGGCAGCGGCAAGGCCGTCCTCTCCACGCTCGTTGCCGAGGGAGGAGACCCCGCCGCGATCGTCGAGCGGGAGGGCCTCGCCCAGATCTCCGATAGCGGCGAGCTGGCGTCGATCGTCGCCGCCGCTGTCGACGCCAACCCGGAGGCCGCCGAGCAGATCCGCGCCGGCAACCAGAAGGCGATCGGCGCCATCGTCGGCGCCGTGATGAAGGAGACCAAGGGCCGCGCCGACGGCGGCGAGGTGAATCGCTTGATCCGGGAGAAGCTGGGGACCTGAGAAGTGCGATTCAGCACTTTGTGACAAGTTGTTACAAAGTGCTAACTTGAGGCTATGGCCTGGAACGTCGTCATCGCTGGTGGAGGTTTTGGCGGCGCGATGGCTGCGCGGGAGCTGGAGCGGATCATGCCGCGGCAGTCGACCCGGTTGGTGCTGGTCAACGACGCCAACTTCATGCTCTACACGCCGTTCCTGCCCGAGGCGGCGGCGGGCACGCTCGAGCCGCGGCACGTCGTCACTCCTCTGCGCGAGATCCTCAGCCGCACCTACCTGAGACTTGGCTCGGTCGCTGCCCACGATCCGGTCGCGAAGACGGTCGAGCTGCAAACGCGTGAGGGGGAATCCGAGCAGCTGCCCTACGACCAGCTGCTGGTCGCGCTCGGCTCGGTCTCGCGGGTGCTGCCGGTGCCGGGCCTCTCCGAGCACGCGATCGGGTTCAAGAGCCTCGCCGATGCGATCTGGCTGCGCAATCACGTGATCGAGACGCTCGAGGCCGCCAACGCTACGGAGGACGCCGCTCGCCGCGACGAGCTGCTCACCTACGTCTTCGTCGGCGGCGGTTACGCCGGACTCGAGGCGCTCGCCGAGCTGCAGGACTTCGCCGCCGACGCGATCGAGAGCTATCCACGCGCCCGCCTGCACGGGATGCGCTGGGTGCTGGTCGAGGCCACCGATCGCGTGCTGCCCGAGATCGACCCCGAGCTTGCCGATTACGCCCTGCGCGAGCTGCGTGGCCGCGGCATCGACATCCGTCTTGGCACGACGCTCGAGGAGGTGACCGCCGACAGCGCCCGTATCGCCACCGGTGAGACGCTGCCGACGCGTACGGTGGTCTGGACAGCGGGGGTTGCGCCGCATCCGAGCCTGCGACAGCTCTCCTTGCCGCTCGATGAGCGCGGCCGCGTCCCGGTTGACGATCACCTGCGGGTCAACGGACTCGATTCGGTCTGGGCGATCGGCGATTGCGCCGCCGCGCCCGACCCGCGCGGCGGTCTCTGCCCGCCGACGGCGCAGCACGCCGTGCGTCAGGGCCCCGTTGCCGCCCGCAACATCGCCGCCGAGCTTGGCGTCGGCAGCTCGCGGCGGTTCGAGTACAAGGGCAATGCCGCCTTCGTCAACCTCGGCCGCTACAAGGCGGTCGGCAAGGTCGGCAGCCGCACTTTCCGTGGCTTTCCTGCCTGGTGGATGGCCCGCACCTACCACATGAGTCAGATCCCCGGTGCGGCCCGCAAGGCCCGCGCGGTGATCGACTGGACGGCGAGCCTGCCCTTCCGCCGCGACATCTCCGAGGTCGGCTCGATCGGGCACCCGAAGCCGCTGGAGGCGACAATAGGGCCGTGGGATTCGAGTACCTCGTCATCGCCTTCTTCTTCGGCCTAGCCACGGCCTTCATCGGCAGGGGCAAGGGCAGCTCCTTCTGGCTCTGGCTGGTGATCGGCGCCGTGCTGCCATTGCTCGGCCTGATCGCCGTGGTCCTCTACCGCACCGAGAAGAACGAACCCGAACGCCAGTGCCCCAACTGTCACAAGGTGGTCAAGCTCTACGTCCAGGTCTGCCCGCGCTGTGGCGCCGACCTCTACCTGCCCGATCCCGCGGCCGTACGGCATCCGGGCGTTGGCTAGGCCTCCCATATGGGTAGAGGGTGACCGCCATCTACGGGGAGGTTGCGTGCATCGCTTGATCTGGGTCGTGGCTCTCGGTGCGCTGCTCTGTGGCCTGTCGAATACCGCGATGGCGGCTACGCTGGAACCGATCGGCAAATTCAAACAGCCGATCTTCATTACCTCCGATCCTGACAACGCCGAACGCCTGCTTGTTGCCGAGCGCGAAGGCACGGTCGAGGAATCAGCCAGGGCGCGACGACCCAGCTTGCCGACCTGAGCTCCCTGGTGACCTGCTGCGAAGTCGAGCGCGGCCTGCTCTCGATCGCCCCGGCGCCGGACTTCGGCAGCTCCGGTCGCTTTTACGCCGCTTACACCGGCACACCCGCGGCCGGCGGCGCAGAAGGCGATATCCACATCGACTCTTTTCGGCCTGGCCCTGGCGGCGGGGCGCCGTTCCGCGAACCGATCCTCAGCGTTGGGCACGCTGCGAACGCCAACCACAACGGTGGTCAGTTGCAGTTCGGCCCCGACGGCGACCTCTACATCTCGCTCGGGGACGGCGGCGGCGGAGGAGATCCGCTCGAAAGCGGGCAGGACACCGAAGTGCTGCTGGGCAAGATCCTCCGCATCGATCCGCATCCTGGGCAGTCGCCCGCATACGCGATACCGCCTGGCAACCCCTTCGCGAGCGGTCCGGGGCGTGATGAGATCTGGGCCTACGGGCTACGCAATCCCTGGCGCTTCTCCTTCGACCGAGCCAGCGGCGACCTGGCGATCGCCGACGTTGGCCAGGACACGCGCGAGGAGGTTGACTTCGCCCCGAGGCCCGGCATCGGCGCGGTGGGCGGCGCCGGCGCCAACTATGGCTGGAACTGTCGGGAGGGCTTCATTGCCTTCCCCGATCCAGAGCCGGCCTGCGGATCGGCAAGTGGCTTCACCGATCCCGTCTTCGACTATCCCCACGAGGACCCCGAAAACGGCTCCGCGAGCGGTTGCTCGGTCATCGGGGGCTACGTCGTCCGGGACCTGAGCCTCGGCAGCCTCTACGGCCGCTATGTCTACTCCGACTTCTGCTCCGAGAAAATTCGTTCGCTGGGGCTGCCGGTGGCGCCGGGCGGCCATGCCAGCAATGACCGCTCCGAGGGGCTCAGCGTCACCCGGCCGAGCTCGTTCGGCGAAGACGCCTGTGGGCGGGTGTACGTGGCTTCGGGCAGCGGGACGGTTTACCGCCTGGTTGGAACGACTCCGGCCGTTTGCCCACCGGAGACGGAAACGGGCCCAACTGGCTCTGGATCTGTCCCGGAGCAAAAAGTCTTCCCGGGGCAAAAGAGCCAACCCCCGCGCCTTCGCCTTCGCCTGCGCGCCCACCCGACTGGCACCCGCTTGACGATTCTCGCCCAAGTGGCTCCGTGTGCCGGCCACGCAGGCGATCGGGTGCAGCTCAACCGCGGTGGAGAGCCATTCGGCTCAAAGCGCCTCGATCGCAGTTGCATCGCCCGCTTCTCTGTCCGTCTTCGCGGTCCGGCCACCTTCAGGACTCTATTGACGGGGGGCGAGACGATTCGCTCGCCCCGGCTCGCCGTCGAGCCCCACAAGCGCGGCGCCGGCTAGCGCAGCCAGGTGCGCACGATCGCGTTGGCGAAGCCGAGCCCGTAGCGGACGACGGCGGGCTTCTTCGAGTGGCCGTGCAGGCGCCGCTCGACCGTGATCGGCACCTCGCGTGCCGGGATCTCGCGCTTGATCGCCTCGATCATGAACTCGGAGGTGTGGAACTGCTCCTGGCGCAGGACGAGCTGGGGCAGCACCGTCGCGCGCACCGCCCGGTAGCCGTTGGAGCAGTCGGTGACGTGGGTACGGGTGATCGCGGAGACGAGCCGGTTGAAGAAGACGATGCCGAGCTCGCGGGCAAAGTGGTTGCGGTCGGCCTGGCCGAGCACGCGGGATCCGTGGGCGACGTCGACTTCGCCGTCGAGCACCGGTTTGACCAGGCGCTCCATCTCCGCGGGCAGGTGCTGGCCGTCGGCGTCGAGCGTGACGACGATCTCTGCACCCGATTCGACCATCAGTCGGTAGCCGGTGCGCAACGCCGCACCGCCGCCGCGGTTGATCACGTGGCGGGCGACGACGGCGCCGTGCTCGGCGGCTACGTCACCGGTGCCATCGCGCGAGCCGTCGTCGACGACGAGCACCGAGGTCGGCATGCCGCAGACCTCCTTCGGCATGCGGTCGAGCACGTAGCCGATGTTCTCGGCCTCGTTGTAGGCGGGGACGAGGATCGCGATCTTGCCGCGAAAGCGCTCGGGCAGGGCCGCTTGGCGAAACTCCTCCCAGGCGAGTCCCTCGAGCACTGCGGAGAGCTGACGAGCGTTGCGGGCCGCCTGTGAGAGCGCCCGCAGGACCAGCAGGAAGAGGATGAAGATGGCGAAGACGGCGAGGCCGAGGATGCGCCCTCCGTTGCCCTTCTCGAAGGAGAAGGCAGAGAGCAGCTTGTCGGTGAGTTCCGTGCCGGAGACGATCGCCAGGCCGAGCCCGGCGACGAGCAGGATTACGACGTCGGCGTTGCGCAGCGAGCGCCGCCGCAACACGGCGTAGGCGACGATCACGATTGCCGCGGCCAGGCCGAAGCTGCGCAGCGCCGTCAGTTCGGCGGGGAAGATGCCTGCTGCGGGGACCATGTCCGGCTGGACAATACGGCCGCAGCCCCCCGCGTAAGCGCCGCGGCAGCAAGCGGAAAGATCAGCGTCATCAGCACCTCGTTGCGCCTGCTTGCCGCCAGCGAGGCCGCGCCGACCGCGGTGACGAGGATGAGGGGGGTTGCCATCGCGACCAGCTCCCACCACCAGCGCCGCCAGGCGAGCACCCCGAGGCCGGCCAGGGCCAGGGCGACGATCAGGGTCTGAACCACGCGCCCAGCTGTGCTGCTCATCGCTTCGCCCACCCCGGCGGACCACATACGCCAGGTCTTGCGCGCGGTCATCGCCAGGTAGCCGAGCGGGTCGTCCTCGAAGTAGTGGGAGAAGTTCTGCTTGCCGATCTTGCCGAGGGCGGAGTCGCGCGGCAGGTCGGGGTAGCGCGCGGCGACACGATCGAAGAGCGGGGTGGGGTCGACCGCTTCGAGCGCTTGAGAATGCGGGTCGAGGTCGCGGTGCAGGTAGCGCTTGGCGAGGATCGCCTTGACTCGCTGGTATTCGCCGTCGGCGGGCAGGAAGGTGCCGACGTAGAGGGCCTTGCCACCGCCGGTCGAGATCGGCACCGTGCGGTCGAGGACGACCTGGTTGCGGACTGTCCAGGGAAGGATCGGCAGCAGCAGGGCCAGGACGAACAACCCCGCCCCCGCGAGCCCGGGTTTCAACCCTCGCTCGCGACCAATTCGAATCAGGGCGAGTACCGCGAAGGCGACGCCGACCAGGAGGTACTCGGGGCGGATCAGGGCGGTGAGGCCGAGCAGAAAGCCAGGGACCAGCCACCTGGCGCGCGGGTCCTGTCGCGGGGCAGGGGGGCCTGCGGGCAGTCCACGGGCTGTCCTCGACCCCCCTGCCCCGCGCCACCCGCGCGAGGAGGCGTTTCCAAGTCCATCGGAGGCCCAGAGGAAGGCGAGGACCGCGGCGGGGAGCGTGAGCATTGCCGGGGGCTCGCTGTAGAGGGCGCCGACGGAGTGGATGAACGGGGGGTAGACGGCGACGGCGAAGGCGGCCACAAGGCCGGCTGGGCGGCAGGCGATGCGACTGCCAAGAAGGTAGACGACGACGATGGTCGCGAGGCCGAGCAGGAGCTCGACGATGCGAGCGGTGCCTTCGCGGGCGCCGCCCGTGGCATAGAAGCTTGCGGCGTAGAGCAATGGTGCGCCCGGGGACCAGTCGCTGGAGTCTTCAAAGCCGGAACCGCCGAAGCTGCCTTCGGTGTAGAGCGCCTTGGAAAGGGCGTAGTAGGCGTGGGCGTCGTCGCCGGGAGTGGGCAGCGGCTCCGCTACCCGGTATGCGCGCAATCCGAAGCCGAGGGCCAGGATCAACACCAGGAGGATCAGCGTGCGGCGCCCGTGGGTCTCTGGGAGCGACCGAAGCCGGCTGCTCAACTTCGCCATCGCGCCAGGCTATCCATGCACGCCGTCACCCCGACCCCGGCCAGGGCGGTGAGCAGGGGCAGCATCACGAGCTCGCGACGGGGCGATGCAATCAGAAACGCCCCGACAGCGGTCATGTACGCGACGACCAGCCCGCAGGCCACCGCCTCGAAGCGCCGGCGCACCGCCAGTGCCCCGAGGCCGAGGAGGGCAAGGATGAGGATGCCGAGCTGGAGCGCTCGCCACGGCTGCCTCTCCATCACCTCGCGCGGCGTGTCGATCCAGGTTTCGTAGGCCTTGCCCGCCAAGAGGCCGGCGAACCGGAGCGGCTCTTCGATGATGTCGTTTTCGAGGTTCTCGCGACCGAGCCGGCCGAGGGCGGCGTCGGTCGCGAGGCTTGGATAGCGCTCGGCGGCGACGTGGTTGAGGACACGCTCGAGGACGAGGCGGCGCGGGTCGTCCACGCGGCCGCCGCGCGAGAGATGCTCTCGCAGGGCCGGCCGCTGGGCGAGCAGCAGTTCGCGAAGCTTCGGCCCGTCACCGTCGGCGTCGAGGTAGGTGCCGATGAAAAGCGCCTTGCCACCGCCGGTCGAGATCGGCACCGTGCGGTCGAGAACGATCTCGTTGCGAATTGTCCAGGGCGCCAGGACCACAGCGGTCCCGAGCAGCGAGATGGCGGCCATCGCCCCGGCCTGCCGCAGCCGGCCGCGAATTGCTTCCCGGGCCAGCCAGGCCAGCGGCAGCAGAACAGCGATGGCGAGGTACTCCGGGCGGACCAGCGCCAGCGAGCCGAACAGCGCGCCGCTGCCTAGCCAGGCCCAGGTCGAGCGCCGTTCGGTCGCCCAAAGGAAGGTGACGAGGCCGGCGCTGAGCAGGAAGGCGGCGAGCGGCTCGGTCAGCAGCATTCCTTGGTACTCGAGAAGCGCAGGGTAGGCGGCGAGCACCGTAGCGCCGACCAGGCCGGCTACCGGCCCAGCCATGCGCTTGCCGAGCACGAAGGTCATCGGGATGGCCGCGGCGGAGAGCAGCGCGAGCAGGACCAGCGCGAGTGTGAGGTGGGCTCCGCCGGTGACCCAGTAGACCCCGGCGACGAACCAAGGCAGGCCCGGGGCGTAGGAGCTCGCCGGCTGAATCTCGCGTTCGGTCCCCGGTGGCCGGGCGTCGAAAGAGTCGTCCCGGTAAAGGCTCTCCGCGATTTGGGCGTAGGCGGCGGCATCCGGGGGCGGAGGAGAGGGTTGGTCGATCGCGTAGCCGACCCGCAGGCCCAGCCCGGCGACGGTAACCATGGCCAGCACGGCCAGGGTCGCGAACTTCCGATTACGGGCGACGATTTCCACGCCGCGATGCTATGCGCGCCACCGGGTCCCTTCCGTTACCCTGCCGCGACCTATGCGCGTTCTCATTCTTGGGGGCGACGGCTACCTGGGCTGGCCGACGGCACTGAGGTTCTCGGCTCGCGGTCATGAGGTCGCGGTCGTCGACGATTTCTCCCGCCGTCGCTGGCACGAAGAGGCCGGCACCAGCTCGCTGACGCCGATCGCCAGCCTCGATCAGCGCATCGCCGCCTGGAAGGAGCTCTCCGGCGGGGAGATCCGCAGCTTCGTCGGGCCGGTCCAGGACGGTGACTTCCTCGACGGGGTCGTCGCCGAGACCCACCCCGAGGTGGTCGTCCACTACGGCCAGCAGGCTTCGGCGCCCTACTCGATGGCCTCGCGCGAGAAGGCGGTCGAGACGCAGTACGCGAACGTGATCGGCAACCTCAACCTGCTCTTCGCGATCCGCGATCACGTGCCCGATTGCCACCTGGTCAAGCTCGGCACGATGGGCGAGTACGGACAGCCCGAGATCGACATCGAGGAGGGCTACATCGAGATCGAGCACAAGGGTCGCAAGGACACCCTGCCCTTCCCGAAGCTGCCGGCCTCGCTGTACCACTGCTCCAAGGTCCACGACTCGACCAACATCCACTTCGCCTGCCGCACCTGGGGCCTGCGCGCCACCGACCTCAACCAGGGCGTCGTCTACGGGATCGAGACCGAGGAGAGCGCCCGCGACGAGCGGCTGGTCACCCGCTTCGACTACGACGAGATCTTCGGCACCGTGCTCAACCGCTTCTGCCTGCAGGCCGTGATCGGGCATCCCCTGACCGTCTACGGCGCCGGCACGCAGACCCGCGGCTTCCTCAACATCCGCGACACGCTTGCCTGTGTCGAGCTTGCCGCGGCGAACCCGGCCGAGGCCGGTGAGTTCCGCGTCTTCAACCAGTTCACCGAGCAGTTCTCGGTGCTCGAGCTCGCTCATCTGGTCAAGCACGCCGGCGAGCACCTCGGCTACTCGGTGGAGATCCAGCACTGCGAGAACCCCCGGGTCGAGAAGGAAGAGCACTACTACAACGCCGTCCACACCAAGCTGCTCGATCTCGGCCTCGAGCCGACTCTGCTCGGCGAGGAGCTGGTCGAGTCGATGATCCACGCGATCGAGCGGCACAAGGGGCGCGTGATCGAGGGTTCCATCGACCCGAAGACGCGCTGGAGCCCGGGCACTCCGGTTCAGCTGTAGCGCCTGGCGCGGCGGGTCCTGTCACCGAATGGGGCCCACCACCCCCTGCGGTCGCTAAAGCGTCCTCGGGGGTGGTCCCCCCATTCGATGCCACCCCCCGCGAGGGGCGGTTCCGCCAAACGAAAAACCCCTGGTCGGTGGGCATAGGGGCGCTGGTACCATCGCGATTCCGATGAGAGCAGCCGATGCACTGATGCAGAGCCTCAAGGCCGAGGGCGTGGAGCATGTCTTCGGGATTCCCGGTGGGGCGAACCTGCCCACCTACGACGCGCTGGTCGATGCGGAGTTCCGCCACATCCAGGTGCGCCACGAGCAGGGGGGAGGTCACGCCGCCGAGGGGTACGCCAAGGCGTCGGGCAAAGTCGGGGTCGCCTTCGCAACCTCCGGCCCGGGGGCGACCAACCTCGTCACCGCGATCGCCGACGCGATGCTGGATTCAGTACCAACGGTCTTCATCACCGGCCAGGTGCGGACCGAGCTGATCGGCACCGACGGCTTCCAGGAGGCCGACATCCTCGGCGCCACTCTCCCTTTCGTCAAGCACTCTTTCCAGGCAACCGATCCGCGCCAGATTCCCGAGTACGTCCACGAGGCCTTCCACGTTGCCTCGACCGGAAGACCCGGCCCGGTGCTGCTCGACATTCCCCAGGACCTCTCCCGCGCCGACATCGACTACGCGCCGCGCACCGAGCCGGTCGAGCTGGCCGGCTACAAACCGCCCCACGGCGGCAACATCAAGCAGATCCGCATCGCCGCCAAGGCAATCGCCAACGCCCGCCGGCCGATCCTCTACACGGGCGGCGGCGTGATCAACGCCAACGCTTCCGAGGAGCTGCGCCAGCTCGCCGCCGCCGACCGCTTCCCGATCACCTCGACCGTGATGGGTCTCGGCGCCTATCCGGCATCGGGTGAGCAGTGGCTGGGGATGCTGGGCATGCATGGCACCCGCGCCGCCAACTACGCGATGGACGAGGCCGACCTGATCGTCGCGATCGGCTCCCGCTTCGACGACCGGATCACCGGCAAGCTCTCCGAGTTCGCTCCCCATGCCAAGTTCATCCACATCGACATCGACCCGGCGGAGATCTCCAAGAACGTTCCGGCTCATATCCCGATCGTCGGCGACGCCAAGCTGGTCTTGCCCGAGCTGACCCGCGAGTACAAGGCGCTGCAGACCGACGCCTCGCGCCTCGACGGCTGGTGGACCCAGATCAAGGCCTGGCAGGACGAGTACCCGCTGCGCTACGACGAGGGCACCGACGGCGAGATCAAGCCCCAGTACATGATCGAGACGATGCACAAGGTGACCCGCGGCGACGCGATCATCACCTCCGACGTCGGCCAGCATCAGATGTGGGCGGCGCAGTACTACGGCTTTGACAGGCCCCGCCGCTGGATCAACTCCGGCGGACTCGGCACGATGGGGTTCGGCTTGCCGGCCGCGGTCGGGGCCAAGATCGCCTGCCCAGATGACACGGTCGTCTGTCTTGCCGGTGACGGCAGTCTGATCATGAACTGCCAGGAGCTGGCGACCTGCGTCGCCGAAGAGATCCCGGTCAAGGTCTTCCTGATGAACAACGGCTATATGGGCATGGTCCGCCAGTGGCAGGAGCTCTTCTGGGACCGCCGCTACAGCTCGGTCGAGATGGGTCCCAGCCCCGATTGGGTCAAGCTCGCCGACGCGTTCGGCGCGACCGGAATGCGCTGCGAGGACTCCGCCGACCTCGAGGAGACGATGACCAAGGCGCTGGAGACAGACGGGCCGGTTCTGCTCGACGTGCGTGTCTCGCCCGAGGAGAACTGTTTCCCGATGATCCCGGCCGGCGCCGCAGCCAGGGACATGGTGGGCTGATGGAGGCCGGCACCCCACAGGTGGTGAGGCTGGAGGAGCTGCGCGTGCCGGGCCAGCTCAGCGGCCGCAAACACATCCTCTCGATCCTGGTCGAGAACAAGCCGGGGGTGCTGGCCCGTGTGGCCGGGCTGTTCTCACGGCGCGGCTTCAATATCGACACCCTCGCGGTCGGCCCGACCGACGACCCGAGCATCTCGCGCATCACCCTTACCCTCGACGGCGCCGTGCACCCGATCGACCAGGTGACCAAGCAGCTGCACAAGCTGGTCAACGTGCTGAAGATCCGCGATATGGGGCCGGAAGAGACAGTCGCCCGCGAGATGGCGATGTTCAAAGTCTCCGCCGCGGTCGAGAACCGCGCCGAGATCATCCAGTTCGCCGAGATCTTCCGGGCCAAGATCGTCGACGTCGCCCGGCGAACGGTGACGATCGAGGTGACCGGCTCCGCCGACAAGATCGAGGCCTTCGAGCGGATGGTCCGTCCGCATGGCCTCGTCGAGATGGTCCGTACAGGCGAGATCGCGATTGGTCGCGGCGGCGACTGAGACCCTCCTCGCCAAGCTGAGCGAAGCCCTGGAACGGGCGGCGAGCCGCGGTCGGCGAACCTCAGTCAGTATCACGCAGCGGGTTGAAGGGATCGATCCGTGTGCGGCGGTATTCGCCTCGCGCCTCGCTTCGGATCGCTGGTTCTGCTGGGAGCAGCCCGACCGCGAATTTGCCCTGGCGGCACTCGGCGTTGCCCACGAGGCTACGTCTCGGGGGCCGACCCGGTTTGACGATGTCGCGCGCGAGTGCCTCGGTGGCGAGACGATTTCCGATGAGCCACCGCGGCTGCCTGCCGGCGCCGGGGGTGTCTGGATTGGTGGCTTTGCCTTCGATTCTGAGGGTGGCGGTTCTTCGGCTTGGTCCTCGTTTGCGCCCGCGTCGCTGATCTTGCCGGAGCTATCGATCTGTCGCAGCGGCGACGACACCTTCTTGACCCTCAATGCGGTGGTTCGGCCTGATGACGATCCCGAGAAGAAGGCAGCCGCCCTGGAGCCCCGCCTAGCCGGTTTGCGCGAGGACCCGCTGCCGCTGCTAGATCCCCACCCGACCTCGCGAGTCGAGATCAGCAGTGTCCGCCCGCCGGGCGACTTCGAGCACATCATCGCCCGTGCCACCGAGCGGATCAGGGCGGGGGAGATGTCGAAGATCGTGCTGGCCCGCGAGGTGCTCGTGTCCGCTGGCTCGGCTCATGACCCGGCGGCCGTCTTCGGCGCGATGCGCGAGCAGTTCCCGTCCTGCTTCTGCTTTTGCTGCGGTACGCCCGAGGCGGCCTTCATCGGCGCCAGTCCGGAGCTGCTGTTGCGCCGCACCGGGGCAAGCGTCTCGACCGTGGCTCTCGCCGGTTCCACCCGGCGCAGCTCCGACCCGGCCGTCGACGACCACCTCGGCGAGCAGCTGCTGCGCTGCGACAAGGACCGTCGCGAGCACGCGATCGTCGCCGAGCGCATTGCCCGCGCCCTGCGCCAGCACGCGGTCTGGGTCGAGACCGCGCCCGAGCCGGAGATTGTCAAGGTCGCCAATATCCAGCACCTCGCCACCCCGATAGTCGCCCAGCTGGCCGAGCCGCGCTCCGCGGTAGAGCTGGCCGGCATGCTCCATCCGACGCCGGCGGTCGGCGGCGAGCCCTGGGCGGCCGCGTCGCCGGCAATCGACGAGCTCGAGCAGATGGACCGTGGCTGGTACGCCGGCCCGGTCGGCTGGATGGACGCCACCGAAGACGGCGAGTTCTGCGTCGCCCTGCGCAGCGCCCTGCTCCGCGACCGCGAGGCCCGCCTCTACGCCGGCGTCGGCGTCGTCGCCGGCTCGGACCCCGCCGCGGAGCTGGCCGAGACCGAGATCAAGCTCGGCGCTCTGCTGCCGCTGTTGGCTGAGTAAAGCCCCAGCGGGGAGTCTGAGCCCGGTCGGGAGGCCTGGGCCCGTGCAGAACCCGGCCGATCGTCCGGTGGCGGACGAGGATGCCGTAGGCGGGATAGATGACGGCGAGCGTGGCGACGACGAGGATTGCCAGGCGCAGTGAGTTGGGCATCTCCAGCTCGAAGAGGACGAGCCCGAGCGCAGCCATGATCGGGAAGTGGCTGAGGTAGATCCAGTAGGAGGCGTCGGCCCAGTAGCGCATCCGCGGAACCGGCTCGCGCAGGAATCTTCGTGAGAGGCCGAGCAGGGCGAAGACGAGCGACCACGTTGTGACCGAGAGCAGCAGCAGGGCGAGCAGGTGGAACCAGCGGCTGGCCCCGATTGCCGGCACGTCTTGCAGGAGGAACAACGCAAGCGCCGGGGGGAGCGAGGCTGCGGCGAAAAGCGCGTACCGGCGCGGCTGCAGCTCGATTTGCTCGCGCAGGCCGTGAATGGCGAAGAGCGCCCAGCCGCTTGCAAAGAAGAGGCCGTAGTAGGCGAGCAGGTCGAAGTGCGGTACGAAGCTTTCGGCGGGCGCCTCGGCGATCCAGGTCGGCTGGCGGTAGAGGAGCAGGGCGCACGGTATGGCGAGCAGGAGGGGCGCGATTTCGTGCGGAATGAGGAGGGAGCCTGCGTGGCTCAACCGTCTTCTCAACTCTGCGCTGCTCTCGAGGACGAAGCGCAGCGCCAGCGCCGCCACGTAGAGCATCGCCAGGTACCAGAGGAACCACACGTATGAGGGGTGGAGGTCCGTGAAGGCGTCGAGGAGACCGTCAGGGCCTGAGCTCTGCGGGACGGTCGTCACCCCTTGCAGCAACAGCGCCAGGACTGGCGCCACGACTGTGACGACGACCACGAGGGGAATGCCAATCCGAACCAGCCGGTTGCGCAACACAGCCCTCGTTCCGCGGACATCGATCAGCAGGGCGGCGAAGAAACCGGCGACGAGGAAGAAGAGCGGCAGGCGAAAGACGTGGATCAGCCAGTAGATGGTCGCCTCGGCGTCATTCCAGCCGCCGCGCAGTCCCATCAGCGCGACCGCGTGAGCGGGCAGGATCAGCACCATCGTCAGGGCGCGCAGAGCGTCGAGGTGGTGCAGACGCTCGGAGCTCATCCGCCGATCGCCCGCGAAACGGCGGCGCTCAGCCGTCCGTGCAGGCGGACGTTGTCGCCTCGGTGGGTCTGCACTGCGATCAGACCGGTGCCGGCGGCCAGCGCATCCGGCAGCTCCGCCGGCGTCTCCAGCCTGCGGTGCGGCAGGTCGAAGAGCTCCGCGGTGCGGGCCACGTCAATTCCGCGTGGCGTGCCCAAGAGCGCCTCGAAGTCCTCGCCGGGAAGGGCCTGGGCCTGCGGCAGGAAGCCGAAGATGCCGCCGCCGTCGTTGTCGATGATGACGATGCGGACAGGCGTGGTTACGTCGCGCAGGGCGGCGAGGCCGCCGAGGTCATGCAGGAGCCCGAGGTCGCCGCTGACGATCGTGGTCGGCCGGCCGCTCGCATGGGCCGCGCCGATGCCGGAGGAGATCAGCCCGTCGATGCCGTTCGCGCCCCGATTGCAGAGGAAGGTCGCGTCGGCGCTCGTCGAGGGCAGGAATGCCTCTTGATCGCGGATCGGCATGCTCGACGCGGTGTAGACGAGGTCGCCGTCCCGGTGGGCGTGGCCGAGGGCGAAATGCATGGCAGGCTCGGAGACCTCGTCGCCCACAAGCTCGGACTCGATTGCCCCGCGGGCGGCGCTATCGGCATCGAGCCAGCGCTGCGGGGGTGGGCGCTCTTCCTTCTCGACGCGCACCGCCCAGCCTGCCGTCAGCTCGGTCGGGTCAGCCCGCAATAGGGCTGCTGCTCGGTTCGTTGGCTCGTTCCAGCCGCCGTAGGGGTCGACGACGATCTGATCAGCGCCGCTTGCCGTCAGCCAGGCGCGCAGCGGCTTGCTGGTTGGCATCTCGCCGAAGCGCAGGACCAGATCGGGGGCGACGCTGCGGGCGAAGTGCTCGTCGCGCAGCAGCAGGTCGTAGGTCGAGATCACGTTCGAGCGGTCGTGTGGCCCGCAACGCAGCTGCGACGTCGGCTCGGCGAGGATCGGGAAGCCCGAGGCGCTTGCGAGGTGGGCAAGCGGCTCGCGCAGCTCCGGGTCGAGCTGGCGGCCGGCCACGATCACGCCGGCGATCGCATCGCCGATGTGTCCCGCGACCTCGTCGAGCAGGAAGGCCGAAGGCTCGAGGTCGATCGAGGTGACCGCAGTCAGCGGACGCTCTCCGCGCCCCTCCAATGCAAGGGGATCGGTGGCGTGCACCGCGCCCCCGACCGGCACTGGCGCCAGTGGCTCGCGCCAGGGCAGGTTGAGATGGACGGGCCCCGGCCGCTGCTCTCCGCGCGCTGCAGCAAGTGCCCGGCAGGCAACCGAGCGGTAGTGCAGCAGCCCATCATCATCGGCCTCGTGCGTGCCGACTTCGCAGAACCAGCGCACTGAAGAGCCGTAGAGCTTGATCTGGTCGATGACCTGCCCGGCGCCGATCCCGCGCAGCTCCGGCGGCCGGTCGGCGGACAGGGCGATCAGCGGCAACCCAGACTCGTCGGCCTCGCAGATCGCCGGGTGATAGTTCGCAGCCGCCGTACCCGAGGTGCAGAGCATCGCGACCGGCAGCCCGCTCACCTGCGCCGCCCCCAGCGCAAAGAACGCCGCCGAGCGCTCGTCGACGATCACGCTCACCTCGATCTCGGGCTGGCGCCGGAGCGCAACCGCGAGCGGCGTCGAGCGAGACCCGGGAGAGACCACGGCGTGTCGGAGTCCGCCCCGCGCCAGCTCCTCGACGAAAGCCGAGGCAAGCGCGGTGTTTGTGTTTGTCGGATCCATCGCCAGGAGACTATTTGGCGACTTACCCGTCTATATGACGGGAAAGTCGCCACACGACGCTCAGATCCGGTGGGCGGCGAGCGCCTCCTCGTCGATCTCGACGCCGAGGCCTGGGCCAGTGGGCGGGTAGAGCATGCCGTCACGCAGTTCGCACTCAACCGAGGCAATGGTCGAGGCGAAGAGGCGCTGGGTGGCGAGGCCATGGGCTAGGCCGAGGCCTTCGCCTCCGGCGCCGTCACGCAGAGTCCGTGCGACCTGAGCGGCTGCGGCGATCCCAACTGGGCCGTCGAGGGCGCTGGAGACATAAGCCGGAAGTACCTCCGCGATCTCGATGGCCGCCTCTGGGCCGCCGACCTTGGAGAGCTTGACCCCAGTGAGTGCGCAGGCATTCATCTCCCTCGCCCGCTCGGCGTCTGCCTTGCTCTCGACGCTCTCATCTCCGGCGATCGGGATCGAGGTCGAAGCTGCCACCTCAGCGGCCTCCTCCAGTGTCGCGACGGGCTGCTCGGCGAGCTCGACCTCAAGTGGCTCAAGCGCCTTGAGCATCTGCTTTGCCGTCTCCACGTCCCATCCAGCGTTGACGTCAATGCGGATCCGCGCCCGTGGGCCGACCGCCTCGCGCACGGCAAAGACTTGCCCGAAGTCGTCGTCTGTTCCCAGCTTCAGCTTGAACGTGTTGAAACCGTCCTCCGCCCAACGCGTCGCCACTGCGGCGACCGCCGCCGGCTCGTCGGCGACCAGAGTCGCGTTGCACTCGACTCCCTGATGTTCAGCCGAGCCAGTTGAGCCTTCAGCGGCTGCCCTGCGACCTCGCAGATCGAGCAGTGCCGTGAGCGCCGCGCAGCGGGCAGGGGCGGAGAGGCTCAGCGCATCGCCCTGCAGCGTCGCCTCGTCGAGCGAGTCCCTCTCACCCAGCAGTTCCAGCTCTTCGATCACGTGCGCGAGCCCCGCTCCGCCGCGCAGCGAAAGCGGAACCGCTTCGCCCAGCCCTACCAGGCCGTCATCCGAGCGCAATCGCAGCAGCACCATCTCTCGCCGATCGATCCGCCCACGCGCCGTCACGTAGGGCTGGCGAAACGGCAGCGCGTACGGAACGACCTCAACGTCGGCGATCTTCATACCCGTAGGTGTACGCGAACTGCATCAACTTCTCTACCTGCCAGATCGAGAAGTTGATGCAGGTTCGGGATCAGCTGGCCAGCAGGAGGCCGACCGAGACCAGCAGGCTGAAGACGGCGAGCAGGGCACCGGTGGCGGCGAGGGCACGGTTGAGCGAGGGACCGTCGGTGCGGTTGGTCATCGTGCGCATCGGCCCGATCGCCATCGGCAGGGCGAGAAGTCCGATCAGTGGGAGCAGGCTGCCTCCGCCGGCGACCAGCGCGATCGGCAGCACGACGAAGGCGCCCAGCACGAGCATGCGGTAGAGCACCACTGCGTTGTGGCGACCCATCCGCACCGCCAGGGTCATCTTCCCGGCTCGCCGGTCGGTCTCGATGTCGCGCACGTTGTTGACGACGAGGATCGCGGTGGAGAGGAAGCCGACCCCGATCGAGAGTCCCAGGGGCAGCGCGTCGAGCTGCTCGAGCTGCACGTAATAAGAGCCGTTGACGGCGACCAGGCCGAAGAAGAGGAAGACGAAGACCTCGCCGAGGCCGGCGTAGCCGTAAGGGCGGGGGCCACCGGTATAGAGGACCCCGGCAGCGATCGAGAGCGCCCCGATCAGCAGGATCACGATGCCCGCGACAACTGCCAGGTAGATCCCGCAGGCGATCGCCACCCCGAACGCGATCCAGGTCGCATTGAGGACGCGCCGCGGCGTCACCAGCCCCGCCGAGGTAACCCGCACGGGTCCCAGCCGGTCGGCCGTGTCGGCCCCGCGCCGCGCGTCTGAATAGTCGTTGGCGAGGTTGGTCCCGATCTGGATGAAGATCGAGCCGATCAGCGCGGCCAGGAAGGCGCCGACCCGCGGCAGCTTTTCGGCCCACTCAACCGCAGCCGCCGTGCCGACCAGCACCGGCGCGATCGCCGCCGGCAGCGTCCGCGGCCGTGCCGCCATCAGCCAGATCCTCATCGCTCGTCCCGTGTCGTGGCGGCGCTCATGGCCGCCGAGGGTACTTCGAGAAGTCGGGCTGGCGCTTGTCCTTGAAGGCCTCGCGGCCCTCGCGCGCCTCCTCGCTGCCGTAGAAGAGCAGGTTGGTGTCGTGAGCCAGCTGCTGGATCCCGGCATAGCCGTCCTCGTGGGCATTGAAGCTGGCCTTGACCAGGCGCAGGGCAAAGGGCGAGAGCGCGAGCATCTCGCGGCACCAGGCGACTGCCTCCGCTTCGAGACGATCGAGCGGCACCACCGCGTTGACCAGTCCCATCTCACGAGCCTCCTCCGCGTCGTACTGGCGGCACAGCAGCCAGAACTCCTTGGCCTTCTTGGTGCCGACGAGGTCCCGCAGAAGGGAGGCGCCGAAGCCGCCGTCCCACGAGCCGACCCGCGGCCCGGTTTGACCGAAGCAGGCGTTGTCGGCAGCGATCGTGAGGTCGCAGCAGAGGTGGAGGACGTGGCCACCGCCGATCGCGTAGCCGGCCACCATCGCCACCACCGGCTTCGGCAGGCGCCGCATCTGCACCTGCAGGTCGGTGACGTGGAAGCGACCGAGGGAAGCGCCCTCGGCTACGTATCCGGTGTCGCCGCGAACCTGCTGGTCGCCGCCTGAGCAGAACGCCTTCTGCCCCTCGCCGGTGAGGATCACCACCCCGATCTCGGTGTCCTCGCGAGCCAGGTCGAGCGCGGCGGCGATCTCGATCAGCGTTTGCGGCCGGAAGGCGTTGAGGACCTCCGGCCGATCGATCGTGATCTTGGCGATTCCGCCGGCCTTCTCGTAGCGAATGTCGCCGTACTCGGCGGGGCTCTGCCACTCGATCGGAGCGTAGAGGGCCTCTTCGGGCGGAGCTTCCTTGTGGCGTTTGGGCATGATGGGCACGATATCCCGCCGATGAAACTCGACGACTGGCTGGCCCAGAGATCGCAGAGCTGCCCCGAGCGTCCCGCCCTGGTGGCGGACGGCTCCGCGGTCACCTATGCCGAGCTCGAGGCCGAGGCGACCTGGGTCGCCCGTCGCCTGATCGCCCACGGCGTGCGCCGTGGCTCGACCATGGCGATGACCATGCACCCGCGCCGCGAGCAGGTCGTGATGGTTCACGCCCTGATGAAGGTGGGGGCGGTGCTGCTGCCACTCAGCCCGCGTCTCTCCGCACAGGAGCGGGCGGGGGTGATCGCGGCCGAGGAGCCGGCCGGCGACCTCGACGACGCGGGTGAGCTGACTCAAACCGAGGCCGATCTGCCGCTGCTCGGGGAGCACGACATGGACGACGTCGCCGCTCGCGTGCTGACCAGCGGCAGCACTGGCGCCCCCGACCCGGTCGGCCTCACCTACGGAAACTTCCTCTGGAGCGCCGTCGCCTCGGCCTTCAACATCGGCGTCGAGCCCGAGGACCGCTGGCTCTGCTGCCTGCCGCTCAGCCACATCTCCGGCCTCGGCATCGTCATGCGCTCGGTCATCTACGGAACCACGGCGTTGATCCACGACGGCTTCGACGTCGACCGCGTCGCCGAGGCGCTCGAGCGCGAGGAGGTCACCGTCGTCTCGCTGGTGACGACGATGTTGACCCGGCTGCTCGAGGCCGGCGCCGACCTCTCCGGCCCGCGAGCGATCCTGGTCGGCGGTGGGCCGGTTCCCGAGGACCTGCTCGAGGAGGCGCTCGGCCGGGGCGCCACGGTCGTGCAGACCTATGGCCTGACCGAGACCTGCTCGCAGGTGACGACGCTCGCCCCCGCCGATGCGCGCCGCAAGCTCGGCTCCGCCGGTCGGCCCCTGCTCACCACCCACCTGCGCATCCAGGACGGCGAGATCCTCGTCCAGGGTCCGACCGTCGCACCGGGTCGCGCCGATTCCGATGGCTGGCTGCACACCGGCGACCTCGGCAGCATCGACGAGGAAGGCTTCCTCTACGTCGAGGACCGGATCGACGACATGATCGTCAGCGGCGGCGAGAACGTGATCCCGGCGGAAGTCGAGAAAGTGCTGCTGCGCCACCCCGAGGTCGCCGACGCCGCCGTGGTCGGCCGCGACGATCCCGAGTGGCAGCAGGCTGTCACCGCGATCGTCGTGCTCCAGGAGGGCTCGGAAGTCAGCCCCGACGAGCTGCGCCGCCACTGCGCCGAGTCGCTCGCCGGCTTCAAGGTGCCGAAGCGGGTCGAGCTGGCTGCCGCCCTGCCGCGCACGCCCTCCGGCAAGCTGATGCGCAGAGCGCTCCGATAGCCTGCGCCCCATGCCAGACGACATCTTCTACGACTCAGACGCCGACCTCTCGCTGCTGCAGGGCAAGACCGTCGCCATCCTCGGCTATGGCTCCCAGGGGCACGCGCACGCACTCAACCTGAAGGACTCGGGAGTCGATGTCGTCGTCGGCCTGCGCCCCGACTCCTCCAGCCGCGCCAAGGCCGAAGAGGCCGGGCTCGAGGTGCTCGACATCGCCGAAGCCGCCAGCCGCGGCGACGCGGTGATGATCCTGCTGCCCGACGAGAAGCAGGCCGAGGTCTGGGAGGCCGAGATCGCCGACGGCATCGCGCCCGGCAACCTGCTGCTCTTCGCCCACGGCTTCGCCATCCACTTCGAGCAGATCGTGCCGCCCGCCGGCGTCGACGTCGGCATGGTCGCCCCCAAGGGACCGGGTCACCTGGTCCGCCGCCAGTACGAGGAAGGCCGTGGCGTCCCCTGCCTGATGGCGATCCAGCAGGACGCCACCGGCAACGCGCACGGCCTCGTCCTCGCCTATGCCTCGGGCATTGGCGGCGGCCGCGCCGCAGTGATCGAGACCACCTTCAAGGACGAGTGCGAGACCGACCTCTTCGGCGAGCAGGCGGTCCTCTGCGGCGGTGCCAGCGAGCTGGTCCGCGCCGGTTTCGAGACCCTGGTCGAGGCAGGCTACGACCCCCGTCTCGCCTACTTCGAGTGCCTGCACGAGCTGAAGCTGATCGCCGACCTGATGTACGAGAAGGGGATCCAGGGCATGCGCTACTCGATCTCCAACACGGCCGAGTACGGCGACATGACCCGCGGCAAGCGCGTCATCGGCGAGGAGTCACGGGCGGCGATGAAGGAGATCCTCGGCGAGATCCAGTCGGGCGAGTTCGCCCGCGAGTGGATTGCCGAGAACCGGGCGGGCGGCGAGAACCTTGCGCGGATGCGCGAGGAGGGCGCTAGTCACGAAGTCGAGAAGGTAGGCAAGGACCTTCGCGACACGATGCCTTGGATCGATCAAGAGTTCTAGGCATGTGGGTGGGGCCGGTGGCGGCGCCCCTCTCTGTGAATTGATGTCGCACGCGCCCGCCTTGCGGGCGCTTAGCAACGATGCTGGAGCGCGGCTTACGCCGCGCATTCATCGGATTGCATTTCCGCCGCTTCGCGACATTCCCAGAGAGGGGCGCCGCCACCGGCCCCTCGACGGCTCCCAGTCTCTTCTCGCGGAACGCGTGATGTTGCTCCAAGCGGAGGTGGCCCTGACGAGCTCACTCCACATGTGAGCGACGTTTCGAGTTTCACGCGTTAGAGCCTGAGCTTGTGTTGAGAGAGCAGGCCGGTCGGTCTCCAGGCGAATGTCGCCGCAGGCGGCGATATGCAATCTGTCTATTGCGCGGCGCAGCCGCGCTCAAACACAGTCGCTAAGCGCGCAAAGCGCGCGTGCGACATCAATTCGACTGGAGACCGACCGGCCTGCTCCCTGCCGGGAGCTAAGCGCTTGGAGGGCCGTCAGCCCCAAACCGGGTCTCGCCCTCAGGCAGTTTGCCGTCACGCCCGACGTAGCCGTCCTTGCCGCCGACGACTACATAGATGGCCTCTTCGGAGTCGCTGAGGTTGCGGAGCTTGCGGATGGTGGAGGCGGCGACCCGGGCTAGGCCGCCGGGCTCCAGCTCGTGGCTGGTGCCGTCGCCGAACTCGATTGCGACGCGGCCGCTGTGGAGGAAGTAGAGCTCCTCCTGCTCGTCGTGGTAGTGGCTGCCGGTGGCGTAGGAGGGGGGCAGGACGATCGCGTTGACGCCGAAGGCGGTGACGCCCAAGCCCTTGCGGATCTTGCGGAATCCGGGGCCCTCGCCGAGGTCGCTGAGGTTGGCGACGGCGTAGCCGTCGCCCTTGCTGATTGATTGCTCGTTGGTCTCACTCATGGGCGGCAGCTTATGCGGCGGGCCTGCCCGGGGTCCACCCGCGACGGTCAATAACCTAGGCCGCCGCGCCGTACGGCGTTCACTTGACACTGGACACCACGATGACCTCAGCAACAGGCACAACCCAGATCCCGACCGAGCTCAAGCCGGCCGACGGCCGCTTCGGCTGCGGACCCTCGAAGGTGCGCCCGGAGGCGCTCGAGAAGCTGGCCCAACAGTCCTCGCTGATGGGCACCTCGCACCGCCAGGCGCCCGTGCGCGACCTGGTGCGGCGCGTGCGCTGGGGCCTTGCCGAGCTCTTCGGCCTGCCCGAGGGGTACGAGATTGCCCTCGGCAATGGCGGTACGACCGCCTTCTGGGACGCCGCCTGCGCCTGGCTCGTGCGCGAGCGGGCCCTGCACCTGACCTATGGCGAGTTCTCGCAGAAGTTCGCCAAGGCGACGGCGGGAGCGCCGTTCCTTGCCGATCCGATTCTGGTCGAGGCCGATCCGGGTGATGCGCCCGCGCCGACAGCCGATCCGGCTGCCGATGCGATCGCCTGGGCCCACAACGAGACCTCGACCGGGGTGATGGTCCCGGTCCAGCGCCCCGAAAAGGCCGGCGACGCGCTGGTCCTCATCGACGCCACTTCGGGCGCCGGTGGCCTACCGGTGGATGTGCGGGAGGCCGACGTCTACTACTTCGCCCCGCAGAAGGCCTTCGGTGCTGACGGGGGCCTCTGGTTGGCGCTGCTCAGCCCTGCGGCGATCGAGCGGATCGGGGAGCTCGACGGCTCCGCCGGTCGCTGGCAGCCCGGCTTCCTGTCCTTGCAGACGGCGCTGGAGAACTCGCGCAAGGAGCAGACCTACAACACGCCGGCGCTAGCCACCATGCTGCTGCTCGCCGACCAGGTCGAGTGGATGCTGACCGGAGGGGGGCTCGACTGGTGCGTGGGGCGCACCTCGGCTTCGTCCGGACACCTCTACGGCTGGGCCGAGGCCAGCGAGTTCGCCACGCCCTTTGTCGCCGACCCCGCCAAACGCTCGCTGGTCGTCGGCACGATCGACTTCGACGACTCCGTCGATGCTGCCGTAGTGGCGGCGACGCTGCGCGCCAACGGCATCGTCGACGTCGAGCCCTACCGCAAGCTGGGGCGCAACCAGCTTCGGATCGGCATGTTCCCGGCGGTCGAGCCCGCTGACGTGGAAGCGCTGACCGCCTGCATCGAGTGGGTAGTCGAGAACGTGGGGGAGGCCAGGTGAGTGCTCCAATCGTCGCGGTGATCTCCGGTCGTTCGAGTCCGTGGCGATTGGAGCGCGAACGAAAGGTGTTCTTGTGAAAGTACTGGTCAAGGAGAAGATCGCGGACTCGGGCGTCGAGCTGCTGCGGCAGAACTTCGACGTCGACCTCGGCCTCGAGATGTCCGATGAGGAGCTGGCCGAGGCGATCGGCGGCTACGACGCGATCCTGATCCGCTCGGCGACCAAGCTGACCCCCGAGCTGATCGAGCGGGCCGACAACCTCAAGGTGATCGGTCGCGCCGGGACCGGCGTCGACAACGTCGACATCCCGGCCGCCACGCGCCGCGGCATCGTCGTCGCCAACGCGCCCGAATCGAACTCGGTCGCCGCGGCCGAGCACACGCTGGCCCTCGCGCTCGCCCTCTTCCGCAACGTGCCCCAAGCACACGGCGCCCTCGTCGACGGGCGCTGGGACCGGGCCAAGTTCAAGGGCGCCGAGCTCGACGGCAAGACGATCGGCATCGTCGGCTTCGGCCGCATCGGTCAGCTCGTCGCCAAGCGCGCCCAGGCCTTTGAGATGGACGTGATCGCATTTGACAAGTTCGTCTCTGCCGAGCGCTTCCGGGAGCTGGGCGTGGAGGGGGCTGAGAGCCTCGAGGATCTCTTCGTCGGCGCCGATGTCGTCACGGTCCACGTGCCCAAGACTCCCGAGACGATCAACCTGATCGACGCCGATGCGATCGCCACGATGAAGAAGGGCGTGCGGATCGTCAACTGCGCCCGCGGCGAGCTGGTCGATCTCGACGCGCTCACCGCCGGCCTGGAGTCGGGCAAGGTCGGTGGCGCCGCACTGGACGTCTTCCCCGCCGAGCCTTTCACCGAGCACCCGATCTTCGCTCGCGGGGACGTGGTCGTCACCCCGCACCTCGGCGCCTCGACCGCCGAGGCGCAGGACCGGGCCGGCGTCGTCACCGCCGAACAGGTGACCGCGGCGCTGACCGGAGCCGTCGTCACCAACGCGGTCAACATCGCCGCGGTGCGGCCCGAGGAGATGGAAGCCCTCTCGCCGTTCGTACCGCTCTGCGAAAAGCTCGGCCGGCTGGCCGAGGGCCTCGGCCAGGGGCCGGTCGACCGTGTCTCGGTCGAGTTCCGCGGCAAGCTCGCCCAGCACGACACCCGCCTGCTCGGCATCGCCGTCCTGGTCGGGATCCTCTCCGGTCACACCGAGGAGCCGGTCAATCTCGTCAATGCCCCGCAGATGGCCGAAGAACGCGGCGTCGATCTGGTCGAGACGAAGGAGTCGAGCTCTGAGGACTTCACCGAGCTGGTCACGGTTCGACTGCGCTCTGGGGAGGAAGAGGTAGAGGTCGCCGGCACCGGGGTCGGCCCCCGTAACGAGCCCTACCTGGTCTCGGTCTGGGGCGAGAGCTTCTACCTGCCCTTCGCCGAACACATCGCCGTCTTCCGCTACGCCGACCGCCCGGGCATGATCGGCCGGGTCGGCACGATGTTCGGTGAGGAGGGGGTCAACATCGTCTCCGCCGCGGTCGGCGCCGAGGAGGATGGCGAGCGCGCGGTGATGGCGCTCACGACCGATGCGCCCGTGCACAGCGAGACGATCGCCAAGATCCTCGAGGTCGACGGTTTCTCCGTCGGCCGCTCGGTCGACCTCTGAGGCCGTCTGACCGGCGCATAGCCGCGTCCTCGGTCGCTTGCGTGCAGAGCACGCCACGCTCCCTGTGTCCTTGCTCTGCTTGGTCTGACGGCCTCAGGGCTTAATCTTGTGCCCGTGAAGGCGCTGGTGCAGACGGGGAACGGTGGGCCGGAGGTGCTGCAGGTCCTCGAGCGTTCAGAGCCGCCCGTAGGGCCGGGCGAGGTTCGGATCGCGGTCAAGGCCGCGGGCATCAATTTCGCCGACACGATGGCGCGTCTCGGCATGTACCCCGACGCGCCAAAACCACCATGCGTGATGGGCTATGAGGTGGCCGGCGTGATCGAGAGCGTCGGCGAGGGAGTCAGCAACTTGACGGTCGGTGACAGGGTCATGGCCGGCACCCGCTTCGGCGGCCAGGCCGAGCTGGTCACGGTGCCCGCCGACCAGGCGCTGCCTTTGCCCGAGCGGCTCAGCTTCGAGCAGGGTGCTGCGTTTCCGGTCAATTACGGCACCGCATATGCCGCCCTGATCATCATGGGCAGCCTGCGCGAGAAAGACCGGGTATTGATCCACGCGGCTGCGGGAGGGGTTGGCATTGCCGCCACGCAGATCGCCCGCAACGTCGGCGCCGAGATCTTCGGCACCGCCTCGCCGGAGAAGCACGAGGCGATCCGTGCCCAGGGCGTTGCGCATCCGATCGACTACCGCAGTCAGGACTTCGAGGCGGAGGCAAAGCGGATCACCGCTGGCGAGGGCGTCGACCTCGTCATCGACGCGCTGGGCCCGACCTCGTTCCGCAAGGACTACCGGCTGCTGCGCTCCGGCGGGCGGCTCGTGATGTACGGCCTCTCCGAGGCGACGAAGGAGGGTGGCCGCGACATTCCCGCGGCCCTGACGAGCCTGGCCAAGATGCCGCTGGCGACGATCCCCTGGTGGAAGAGCCTGGCGTTGATGAACGAGAACAAGGGCGTCTTCGGCCTCAACATGCTCAAGTGGTGGGACCGCGAGGGAAGCCTCGATCGGGTCACCGAGCCGCTGATGACGGACCTCGAGGCCGGGTGCCTGGAGCCCGTCGTCGCCGAGGCGTTCCCCTTCGAGCGCGCGGGCGAGGCGCACGAATTCATCGCCCAACGCCGCAACGTCGGCAAGGTAGTGCTGTTTCCAAGTTAGGCCTGCGGCGCGGCGCGGGGCATTCCTGATGAAGAGGGCGATTCTGATCATGCTGGCGATCCTGGCGGCGCAGTCCGCCTCGGCCGCGCGCGCCGAAACCACCTACACCGTGGTTTTGGCGGGAGGGGCTACGCAGAGCATGATCCGCATCTGGCTGACCCCGGACGGACGCAGCTACGTGATCGACTCGGTTGCGCCACTTGAAGTCGGCGGCACGATCTGTGAAAACACCCCCGGCATGCCGACCGAGCTGGTCTGCAAGGCGCCACTCGTCGCTGGCTTCGAGGTCAATGCCGGCGAAGGGGATGACACGGTTTCCGTCGCCAGCGCGGTTGAAGTGCCGGTGACGATGCGAGGCGGGCCGGGACGGGACAGCCTGCTCGGTGGTGGCGGACCCGACAAGCTGATTGGTGGCGACGGCAATGACAAGCTCGCCGGTCATAGCGGCGACGACCTCATCTTCGGCGGCGCGGGCAACGACGAACTTCTCGGCGGCAGTGGCGATGACGTCCTGCGTGGCGGCGGCGGTCACGACAGGCTCAGCGGCGGCAGCGGCGAAAACGTCGTGCGCTCGTCGCTGCGTCCAGTGCTCTAAGCCGAGGCTTCTTCGGTCCGGCTCCTCCCAGAAGGCGGCCGCCGACGAAGAAGAGCGCGATCAGGAAGCCGACCAGCGAGAGCGCGGCGTCGAGCCGGAAGGCCGCCTGAATGCCGTCAGCGAAGGACGCTTGGGCGGAGAAGACGGTCGTCGTCAGCCCCAAGCCGATCGAGCCGCCGGCGATCTGGAACATGTAGACGATGCCTCCGGCGAGGCTGGTCTGCGATTCGTCGACCGACGTGACCCCGGCGGTGGTGGCCGTCGGGTAGAAGCTGCCGATCCCGATCCCGAGCACGACCATGCCGGGAATCAACGATGCGTAGCTCGAGCGTGATGCGACGAGCGAGAAGATGAAGGGCGCAACGGTGATGCAGGCTGCCCCGACTGTCGCCAGCATCTTCGCTCCCAGCCGCTCGTAGAGTGGTCCCGCGACGAAGGAGACCCCCGCGAAGGTGGCCAGGAAGGGCAGCAGTCCGACGCCGGCCTCGAGCGGCGAATAGCCGAGCTGGTGCTGCATGAACTGGGGCAGGTAGAGCAAGGCGGCGAAGAACGTCGCCGACATCAACAGGATCGCCAGGCACGAGGCCCGGAAGCTCTCGTTGGCCATCACCTCTCGCGGCACCAAAGCGCTCTTGCCGGCGCGCCGCTCGATCGGCACGAAGGAGATCAGCAGGATCGCGGAGAGGATCATCAGGCCGAACACACGCGGGTCGCCAATCCCCCAATCGTCGATCTGGTCGAGCGCGACAAGCAGCGCGACGAGACCAACCGAGATCGCCGCGATCCCGGGGTAGTCGATGCGCTGGCGGCCCGAGTCCGGCTCGGCGACTTTGACCAGGCGGTAGGTGACGAGCACGGCAAAGGCCGAGATCGGCACGTTGAGGAAGAAGATCCAGCGCCAGCTAAGTGCGTCTGTGAGCACGCCGCCGATCAGCGGGCCGATCGCGTTGCCGAGCCCGGCGGCGCCGACGATGATCCCGCCCGCGAGTCCGGCCTTGTCCTCGGGCAGCAGGGCGTAGGTCATGCCGAGGATCGCCGGCCACATCAGCGCCCCGCCGATCCCCATCAGGGTCCGCGTCGCGATCAGCCAGGTCTCGGTTTGGGCCGCCCCACCCAGCGCCGACATCGAGGCGAAGATCGCGGCGCCGAGGAAGAAGGCGTTGCGCCGACCGAACATGTCGGCCAGGCGCCCGCCGGTGACGATCATCACCCCAAAGGTCAGCGCGTAGGCGTTGATCACCCACTGAATCGTGTTGATATTGGTGTGGAAGTCCTTCTCCATCGTCGGCAGGGCGACGTTGATCGCGGAGAAGTCGTTGGCGATCACCACCACGGCGATGCCCATCGCGAAGAGGGCGAACCAGGTCGAGCGGGGGATCGGGCTTGAAGAAACCTCGCTTGAGATGCGCGCAGCCTACGCTAAGCTGAGGCGACCGAATGACGCACCGGCCCGACAGCCTCGCGCTTCTCCTTCTCCTCCCCCTCCGGGGGGAATAGCGCTGGGCGGCGCGATAGCCGCGAGAGAAAAGGTCATTCGAAAGAAGCAGAGATGGAGGAGGACCCAGTGGCACCAGCAGACGACGCAAACCGCGTCCACATCTTCGACACGACACTGCGCGACGGTGAGCAGTCGCCCGGTATCTCGCTGAACACCGGGGAGAAGGTCGAGATCGCCCAGCAGCTCTCCCGCCTGGGAGTCGACGTGATCGAGGCCGGATTCCCGATCACCTCGCCTGGCGATTTCGAGGCGGTCGAGGCGATCGCCCGCCGCGTCGAGGGCCCGGTGATCTGCGGCCTGGCCCGTACCCACAAGGCCGACATCGACGCCGCCTGGGGGGCGATCAAGGACGCCGCGCGCCCCCGCATCCACACCTTCATCTCTACCTCCGACATCCACATCCAGTACCAGCTGCAGACTGACCGCGAGGACGTCAAGGGCCAGGCCCGGGCGGCCGTGACCCTGGCCAAGTCCTACTGCGAGGACGTTGAGTTCTCACCGATGGACGCGACCCGCGCCGACATCGAGTTCACCGCCGAGGTCTGCGCGATCGCGGTCGAGGAGGGCGCCACCACCGTCAACATCGCCGACACGGTCGGCTACACCACGCCGGAGGAGTACGCCGAGTACTTCCGGCGCCTCTACGAGTTGGTGCCGGCGCTGCGCGAGGTGGAGACCTCGGTCCACTGTCACGACGACCTGGGCCTGGCCGTGGCCAACTCCTACACCGGCGTGATGGCGGGGGCGCGACAGGTCGAGTGCGCCGTCAACGGCATCGGCGAGCGGGCCGGCAACTGCTCGCTGGAGGAGATCGTGATGCTGGTTCGCACCCGCGAGGACGTCCACGGCCTGCAGACCGGCGTCAACACCCGCGAGCTGGCCCGCACCAGCCGCATGGTCTCGCGCCTGACGGGCTACGCGATCCAGCCCAACAAGGCGATCGTCGGCCGCAACGCCTTCGCCCACGAGTCCGGAATCCACCAGGACGGCGTGCTGAAGGAGCGCACCACCTACGAGATCATGGACGCGACCGAGGTCGGCCTGGAGTCGAACTCGATCGTGCTGGGCAAGCATTCCGGCCGCCACGCCCTGCGCGATGCGCTGGACCAGCTGGGCTTCAAGGTCGAGGGCAATGCGCTGAACGCCGCCTTCAAGCGCTTCAAGGATATCGCTGACCGCAAGAAGCAGGTGACCGCGCTGGACCTGGAGGCGATCGTCTCCGATGAGATGCGCGAGAAGGCCGACGCCCACGAGCTGGCCTGGTTCGAGGTCGAGGCCGGCTCGCGCCGCGAGCCGCTGGCCCGCGTGGCGGTGAAGATGCCCTCCGGCGAGGAGGCGGTGGGAGAGTCCAGCGGCGACGGCCCAGTCGACGCGATCTTCCACGCGATCCAGAAGGCCGCCGACACCGAGTGCGACCTGCGCCAGTACACGGTCGAGGCCGTGACCGGAGGAGAGGACGCCCTCGGCCAGGTGACCGTGATGCTGCGCGCCGCCGGCCGCCTGGCCACCGGCCAGGGAGTCGCCACCGACATCCTCGAGGCATCGGCCCGCGCCTACGTCCGCGCTCTGTCGAACGCCCTGGAGGGCGCCGCCATTCGCGAGGCCGAGGCCGCCACCGCCGAGGCGGCAGTCGAGCGCACGCCAGGTCCCTAAAGCGTCACACATCCTTGCGGCGCTGCGCACAACACGTAGTGCGGGGCAAGTCACCGTTGCTCCATGCCCGCCGAGTCTGTTTTCACCCCCGATATATGTGGGCCGAGACGGACTCAGCGGATTGAAGGGGAGGTGGCGCGGCTGGCGGAGGAACAGCACGGGGTTGTGGGGCGGCGGCAGCTGATGGATATTGGGCTAAGCGAACGTGCTGTTGAGCACCGCATCGCGATGGGTCGGCTGCATCGGGTGGCGCGCGGGGTATATGCGGTCGGGCACGGTCGAATCTCTCAGCTTGGGAAATGGATGGCAGCTGTGGTGGCCAGTGGACCAGGCGCTGTACTGAGCCACCGGTCTGCGGCGGCGCTGTGGGGTATTCGCGGCTCGGCTGCTGGCGTCATGGATGTGACGGTTCCGCATAGGAGCACTTCTTCGGACCGGATTCGCCGCCATCTTGCTGCGCTGCCCACCGACGAGGTTGCGGTCCACGAAGGGATTGCAGTCACAACCGCCCCGCGCACGATCTTTGACCTTGCGGCCACGTCTTCGGTCGATCGGGTCGAGGGTGACATCCGCCAGATCGAATACCTGCGGCTCTATGACCGGCTGTCGCTCGTCGATATGGTCGATCGCTATCCCGGCCGGCGTGGGGTGCGGCGAGTACGGGCGGCGCTCGATCGCATCGAAACGCTGCCCGCAGGTTGCACGAGAAGCCGCTTGGAGGAACGATTCCTCCCATTCCTGCGGCGCCACGATTTGCCGCGGCCGCGCCTCAATGACTGGATCATGGTCGGTGAGCAGCGATTCCAGGTTGATTGCCATTGGCCCGGCACCGGGCAGGTGGTTGAGCTCGACAGTTGGGAAGCGCACGGAACGCGCTCCGCCTTCAGGGACGACCGCGCCCGCGATCGCGTCCTGGGTACCGCGGGCTATGCGGTGACTCGCATCTCCTGGGCTCAGCTCGACGACGAACCCGAGGCTGTTGCATCGGACCTACGTAAGCTCCTCGCACACCAATGAATTACAAACGTATGTGATAGCTTACAGGCATCACCGCCACTGCAAACAAGCGTCCCGGTCAAGCTGCCGCCTCCGCGAGCGACACGGCCGCGATCGGCGACCGGATCCATGCCCTGCGCGAGGCGATGGGACTGTCGCTGCGAGACCTGGGTGAGCGCGCCGGAGTGAGCGCCCCGATGCTGTCGCAGGTTGAGCGGGGGGAGACGAGCCCGACGTTGGCCGTGGCGGCGAAGATCGCCGCCGGGCTGGAGCTGACGCTGTCGCAGCTGCTGCGGCTCGACGAGGGCGAGCACGTCGCGGTTAGTCGCGCTGGCGAGAGGCGGCTGCTGGAGCGGGGCGGTCATCGCTTCGAGGAGCTGACCCCGCCACTCCCCGGCCAGCGCGCAGACGTCTCGCTGCACACGCTTGAGGCCGGGGCGACGACTGGCGGTCGCGATGACCCGCCGATGCACGAGCCTGGCAGCCGCGAGACCGCGGTCGTACTCGCCGGCACGCTGGCGCTGGTCGTCGACGGCACGCGCCACCAGCTGAACGAGGGGGACAGCGTCACCTTCGATGCCGATCTTCCCCATCATTTCGAGAACGAAGGCGAGGAGCCGACGCGCTTCTTCGCCGTAATCGCCGCAGGGCTGAGGAGGTCGTGATGCCGCAAACCATGTTCGACAAGCTTTGGGAGGCGCACGAGGTCTCCGACGGTCTGATCTACATCGACCTGCACCTGGTCCACGAGGTCACCTCGCCGCAGGCCTTCGATGGGCTGCGCCTAGCCAACCGCCCGCTACGCCGTCCCGACAAGACGATCGCCACCGCCGATCACAACGTGCCAACCGACGGCACGATGGCCGCCCGACTGATCGCTGACGAGCTCTCCCGCGTCCAGGTGGAGACCCTGGAGCGCAACTGCGAGGAGTTCGGCATTCCGATCTACTCGCTGGGCTCCGACCGTCAGGGCATCGTCCACGTGATCGGCCCGGAGCTGGGCGTGACCCAGCCCGGCATGACGATCGTCTGCGGCGACAGCCACACGTCCACGCATGGCGCCTTCGGCGCACTCGCCTTCGGCATCGGCACCTCCGAGGTCGAGCACGTGCTGGCCACGCAGTGCCTGGTGCAGAAGCGGCCGAAGACGATGCGGATCTCCTACTCGGGCGAGCTGGGCGCCGGCGTCACGCCAAAGGACCTGATCCTGGCGACGATCGGCCGCCTCGGCACCGGGGGCATGGTCGGCCACGCGGTCGAGTACGCAGGGCCGGCGATCGAGTCGCTCTCGATGCCGGGGCGGATGACCGTCTGCAACATGACGATCGAGGGCGGTGGCCGGGCCGGCATGATCGCCCCCGACGAGAAGACCTTCGAGTGGGTTCGCGGCCGCCCAGCGGCCCCGGAGGACTTCGACGCCGCGGTCGAACGCTGGCGCCAGCTGCCAACCGACGAGGGAACCAGCTTCGACACCGAGGTCGAGGTCGATGCTGCGGCGATCTCGCCGATGGTGACCTGGGGCACGACGCCGGGGATGGTGGTCGAGGTCACCGACGCGGTCCCCGACCCCGCCGCGATGGACTCGCCGGCCGACCGCGAGTCGGCCGAACGCGCCCTCGCCTACATGGCGCTCGAGCCCGGCACGCCGATGATCGAGGTGGCGCCCGAACGCGTCTTCATCGGCTCCTGCACCAACTCGCGGATCGAGGACCTGCGTGAGGCGGCGGAGATCGTCGACGGCCGCAAGGTCGCCAGCTCGGTGCGGGCAATGGTCGTCCCCGGCTCACAGCAGGTCAAGGCGGCCGCGGAGGCAGAGGGTCTGCACGATGTCTTCCGATCCGCCGGCTTCGAATGGCGCGAGGCGGGCTGCTCGATGTGCCTGGGCATGAACCCGGACATCCTCATGGAGGGCGAGCGCTGCGCGTCCACCTCGAATCGCAACTTCGAGGGGCGGCAGGGCAAGGGCGGGCGCACCCACCTGGTCAGCCCGAAGATGGCGGCCGCGGCTGCCGTCGAGGGTCATTTCGTCGACATCAGGGATTGGAGCTAGGAATGCGACCGATAGACGTGATCGAGGGCAAGGTCTCGGTGCTGGACCGCGCCGACGTCGACACCGACCAGATCATCCCCAAGCAGTTCCTCAAGCGGGTCGAGCGGACCGGTTTCGGCGAGTTCCTCTTCTACGACTGGATTCGTGACGGCGAGATCGAGCTCGAGCCGAACCCAATCCTGGTCGCGGGTCGGAACTTCGGCTGCGGCTCCTCGCGTGAGCACGCTCCCTGGGCGCTGGAGGACTTCGGCTTCCAGGCGATCGTCGCGCCCTCCTTCGCCGACATCTTCTATTCCAACTGCACCAAGATCGGACTGCTGCCGGCGATCCTCGACGAGGAGCATTGCCGCGCCGTTGCCGAAGCGGGGGAGGCCCGCATCGACGTCGACGACGAGACGGTCACCTGCGCAGCCGGGGTCTTCGAGTTCGCGGTCGAGCCGGATGTCAAGCACCGCCTGCTCAACGGGCTGGACGACATCGGCATCACCCTGGAGAACGCCGGCGCGATCGACAGCTTCGAGCAGTCCGGCGGCGCCGAGCGCGGCCCGGTCACGACGGCGCTCTGAGGAGGCTGGATGGCCGGCGCGATGAACTCCGGCCCGCGCGAGTGGGACGCGGAGACCTACGACGCGATCTCCGATCCCCAGTTCAGCTGGGGCATGGAGGTGCTGGAGCGGCTCGAGCTGCACGGCGACGAGGACGCGATCGACGCCGGCTGCGGCTCCGGCCGCGTTGCCGAGCAGCTGCTGGGGCGCCTGCCGGAGGGCAGCCTCCTCGCCGTCGATGCTTCCGAGGCGATGGTGAAGAAGGCGCGGGAGCGGCTGGGAGCGCACGCCTCCTATCTGGTCGCCGATCTCTCTGAGCTGCAGGTCACAGAGCCGGTCGATCTGGTCTTCTCCACCGCGACCTTCCACTGGATCCTCGACCACGAGCGTCTCTTTGCTCGCCTGCACGCGGCACTGCGGCCCGGCGGGCGACTGGTTGCCCAGTGCGGTGGACTCGGCAACGTCGCCGAGCACGCGCGAGCGATCGCGACTGTTGCGACGCGCGATGAGTACGCGCGTTATTTCGACGGCATGACGCTGATGTGGAACTTCGCTGGACCCGAGGAAACCGAGTCGCGCCTGCGCCAGGCAGGCTTCTCCGAGGCTCGCTGCTGGCTCGAGCCAAAGCCCGTCACCCCAGCCGGCCCACTGCGCTTCACGATGACCGTCACGCTCGGCCCTCATCTGGCGCGCCTGCCCGAGGAGCTGCGGCAGCCCTTTGCCGAAGCGATTCTCGACCAGTCGCCCGAGCCCCTCACCCTCGATTACGTGCGCCTCAACATCGAGGCCCGTGCCGGCGCCAGCGCCAGCTCATGACCCGGAGGTCGCGGGTTCGACGGCGTGTGGGGGGTCTGCGTAAAGTGCCGCTCCGATGAGCCCTCCCCGCATAGTCCTGCTTCCCGGCGATGGCATCGGGCCCGAGATCGTCGGCGCCGCCAAGCGCCTACTCGAGGAGCTTGGGGAGTTCGAGTTCAGCGAGCACCTGATGGGCGGCTGCTCGATTGATGCTCACGGCATAGCGCTCACGGACGAGGTTCTCGAGGCCTGCCGGGCGTCCGACGCGGTGCTGCTCGGCGCGGTGGGCGGGCCCAAATGGGAGACCACCGACCCCGATGCCCCCCGTCCCGAGCAGGGCCTGCTCGGCCTGCGCAAGGGCATGGGCCTATACGCCAACCTGCGCCCTGTGCGGCCGAGTCCGGCCTTGGTCTCCGCCAGCCCCTTGCGCGAGGACCGCATCGCCGGCACCGACCTGCTCGTCGTCCGCGAGCTGACCGGCGGCATCTACTTCGGCGACAGCGGTCGCGACGGCGATTCGGCTCACGACACCTGTGAGTACTCGGCCAGCGAAATCGAGCGGATTGCCCGGGTCGGCTTCGAGGCCGCCCAGCGCCGCTCCGGCGACTCGGATCGCACGCCGCGTGTCACCTCGGTCGACAAGGCCAATGTTCTGGAGACCTCCCGCCTCTGGCGCGAGGTGGTCGGCCGCGTCGCGCCCGACTATCCCGACGTCGCGCTCAACCACCTGCTGGTCGACAACGCCGCGATGCAGCTCGTCTCGCGCCCGGCCGAGTTCGACGTGATCGTCACCGAGAACCTCTTCGGCGACATCCTCAGCGACGAGTCGGCGATGCTGACCGGCTCTCTGGGAATGCTGCCCTCGGCCAGCCTGGGGGCCGATGGCGAGCCGGGGCTCTTCGAGCCGGTCCACGGCTCCGCTCCCGACATCGCGGGGCAGGGAATCGCCAATCCGCTGGCCACCTTCCTCTCGGCGGCGATGATGCTGCGCCACGGTTTGGGCCGCGCGGATGACACGTCGCGGATCGAGGCCGCCGTCGACGCAGTGCTGGACCGCGGCCTCCGCACCCCGGACTTGGCGGGCGAGGGGGAAGCCGCGGTCGGCACCGACGAGGTGACCGAGGCCGTGCTGGCCGAGCTAAGAAGCTAGGGCGCGGTTACCGCCCACTGGCCGGACTCGTAGAAGTTGCCGCCTTCGCCGATGGCTTCAAGGCCGAAACCCAGTCGACTCAGCGCGGCACCAAGAACCGTCAGTCCTGTATCCGAGAGATTTGTCCTGCTGGTGACGTAGATGCAGAGATGTCCCGCCCCCGCTTGGGGGGTCTGGCCGCCGCCACCGGCTATGCCTGCGCATTCCGCCGTCGTAGCTGTCGCAGGGTCGATGATGTGCGCCGTCGGCGTGTTCGCCAGCGGGAACTGGAAGGACTGGCCGAACTGGGCCCCATCGCCAGCCCCACCGCCGACGTTGAACATGCCCCGCAGCGTCTGACCGCTCTTCAGCGTGCCGATCAGCGGGTCGATTTCATCGCTCAGCTTCGCCGCCGTCACGGAGCCTTTGCCGAGCTTGGCGCTGGTTACGGATTCATTACCGAGCTTCGGCGTCGTCACCGCTTCGTTGTTCAGCTTGTTGGTCGTGACGACGCTGTTCTTGATCGTTTCGGCGATCACAGAGCCTTTTGCCAGCTTGGCGGTCGTCACGGCGCCGTTGCCGATGTTGCCTGGGCCGACCGAGTTGGCCGCGAGCTTGCCGTTGGTCACTGACTTCGGCGCCAGCTTGGCGCTGGTCACGGCCTGCTTGCGGATCTTGGCCGCAGTGACGGCTCCCCGCTTCAGCTGCTTGGCCCCGACGCTGTTGCGGGGCAGGCCGGCGGCGACGGCGACGCCGCCGAGGGCGATGAATAGCGCCATCGTGGCGATCACGTTCGAATAACTGAGTCTCTGGCGAGCTGCGGTGAGCATGGTGGAGTCTCCTTTGCGGTTGACGCGGTCCTCTTCTTGGCTTGGCTCGAATGACCTTGCGCTATCGGGCATACTTCCCCCAACATGGATACGGCCGAGTTGATCTGGCATAACGGAAAATTTGTGCCCTGGGAGGACGCCAAAGTGCACGTCCTCAGCCACGCGCTGCACTATGGGACCGGCGTCTTTGAGGGCGTTCGCTGCTATGAGACCGAGCGCGGTCCCGCCGTCTTCAGGCACGCCGACCACCTCGATCGCCTCGCCAAATCGGCCGAGCTCTACTACCTCGGCCTGCCCTACTCGACCGAGGAGATCGGCGAGGCGACGCGCGAGCTGATCCGCCGCAACGGTCTCGGCTCCTGCTACATCCGCCCGCTTGCCTTCCGCGGCTACGGCAGCCTGGGGCTCTACGCCACCGACGCGCCCGTCGACGTGATCATCGCCGCCTTCCCCTGGGGCGCCTACCTCGGCGAGGAGGGCCAGAAGCACGGCATCCGCGCCAAGGTTTCGAGCTGGCGCCGGATCGGCTCCGGCGGGCTGATCCCGCACGCCAAGGCCTCGGGCCAGTACCTCAACTCGATCCTGGCCAAGACCGAGTCGACCAATGCCGGCTATGAGGAGGCGATCCTGCTCGACGAGCGCGGCTTCGTCTGCGAGGGCTCCGGCGAGAACATCTTCCTGGTTCGCGACGGCCAGATCGTCACCCCGCCGCATGCTGCCTCGATCCTCGACGGGATCAACCGCAAGTCGGTGATCCAGATCGCCCGCGACCTCGGCTACACCGTGGTCGAGCGCGACGTCGCCCGCGCCGAGCTCTACCTGGCCGAGGAGATCTTCCTCACCGGCACGGCCGCCGAGCTGGTGCCGGTGCGCGAGATCGACGACCACCCGATCGGCGAGCCGGGCGAGATAACCCGCCACGTGCAGGCAAAGTTCGTCGACGCGCTCTACGGCCGCGCCGAGGAGTACCTGGAGTGGCTCGACTTCGTCGAGGTGCAGGCCGGGGCGGACGAGCCGAGTAAGGTCAGTTCCTGATGTTTCTCCGTTTTGAGTTGATCGGGCGAATTACCGCAGCCGCCTAGCGGCTGGCGCGGCGATGCCGTGTGAGCGGGCCGAGAGGCCCTCACCCCGATCTCTCGAAGCGAAAGGCATCAGATGGAACAGGTAAAGCTCTACGACACCACCCTCCGGGACGGCATGGGCGGTCAGGGCATGTCGCTCTCGGTGGGAGAGAAGCTGAAGGTCGTCCAAGCCCTGGACGGCCTCGGTGTCCACTTCATCGAGGCGGGTTTTCCCAGCTCCAACCCCAAGGAGGCGGAGCTCTTCGAGCTGCTCGCCGATCTCGACCTGGAGCAGGCGACGATCGCCGCCTTCGGCATGACCCGCCGTCGCGGCATCGCCGCCGAGGACGATGCCGCGCTCAGCGTCCTCGCCCAGAGCTTCGCGCCCGTCGTCTGCCTGGTCGGCAAGAGCTGGCGCCTGCACGTCGACAAGGTGATCAAGGTCTCGGCCGAGGAGAACCTGGCGATGATCGCCGACTCGATCGCCTTCCTCCGCGCTCAGGGCAAGCGGCCGGTCTTCGACGCCGAGCACTTCTTCGACGGCTACCGCGACGACTCGTCCTACGCGCTCGAATGCGTGCGCGCGGCTGCCGAGGCGGGTGCCGAGAACGTCACCCTCTGCGACACAAACGGCGGCAGCCTCCCTGCCTTCGTCGCCGAAGCGACCGCCGCCGTCGCGGCGCACCTCGGCGACCCGGTCGAGCTCGGTATCCACACTCACAATGACGCCGAGTGCGCGGTGTCCAACTCGCTCGCGGCTGTCGAATCCGGCGCCCGTCTCGTCCAGGGTTGCGTCAACGGCTACGGCGAGCGCTGCGGCAACGCCAACCTCGCCTCGATCCTGCCGGCGCTGCAGCTGAAGATGGGCTTCGACGTGGTGACGGCCGAGCAGCTTGGCAGCCTGACGCCGACCTCGCACTACCTCGACGAGCTCTGCAACATGACGCCGAACCCCGACCGCGCCTACGTCGGACGGAACGCGTTCGCCCACAAGGCCGGCATGCACGCCGCCGGCGTCGCCACGGACGCGAGCACCTTCGAGCACCTCGACCCGGCTCAGGTCGGCAACGAGCGCGACATCCTCGCCTCCGAGCTCTCCGGCAAGGCGACGATCCGCAGCGCCGCCGAGCGGGCCGGACTGGAGCTCGACGACGCGGCTGCCACGCGGGCGGTCGATCAGCTCAAGCAGCGCGAGCACCGCGGCTACCACTACGAGGCGGCGCAGGCCTCCTTCGAGCTGCTGTTGCGCCGCGAGGCCGGGGTCTACGAGCCTCTCTTCGAGCTGGAGAGCTTCCGCGTCACCACCGAGAAGCGCGAGGGCAGCCAGGTCGAAACGGAGGCGACGATCAAGGTCGTCGTCGACGGCGAGCGCTACGTCGAGGTCGCCGAGGGCAATGGGCCGGTCAACGCTCTGGACCGTGCCCTGCGCGCCGCGATCGGAGCTCGCCACCCACACCTCGCCGACATCGAGCTGACCAACTACAAGGTGCGGATCCTCGACGAGGCGCACGGCACCGGTGCGATCACGCGGGTCCTGCTCGACTCGACCGACAGCAAGCGCGAGTGGGGGACGATCGGCGTCTCCGAGAACATCATCGAGGCCTCCTGGGAGGCGCTGGTTGACTCGCTCGCCTACGCTTTTCAGCCGCAATGAGCGAGCCGATCCCGCTTGCCAAGCCGGAGATCGGCGCCCGCGAGGAGGAGCTCGCGCTCGAGGTGCTGCGCTCCGGCCGGCTCTCGCTCGGGCCGATGGGCGAGCGTTTCGAGCGTGCCTTCGCCGAGTGGCTCGGCGTCGAGGACGCGGTGGCGGTCTCCAGCGGCACCGCAGGGCTGCACCTCGGCGTGCGGGCGCTCGGCTGGTCGGCCGGCGAGGAGGTCCTCACCAGCCCCTTCAGCTTCGTCGCTTCCGCCAACTGCCTGCTCTACGAGGGTGTGCGGCCGGTCTTCTGCGACGTCGACCCGGTCAGCCTCAACCTCGACCCGGCCGCGGCGGCCGCGGCCATCGGCGAGCGCACGGTGGGCATCCTGCCGGTGCACATCTTTGGCTACCCCGCGGCGATGCCGGCGCTGGAGACGCTTGCCGGCCAGAACGACCTCGGTCTGCTCGAGGACGCTTGCGAGGCCCTTGGTGCGATCGATTCGGAGGGACGCAATGTGGGGGTGCGAGGCAACGTGGCGACCTTCGCCTTCTACGCCAACAAGCAGATGACGACGGGGGAGGGGGGCATGGTCGTTCCCGGCGATACGGCTATCGCCGCTCGCCTGCGCAGCGAGCGCAACCAGGGCCGCGCCGCCGACATGGGCTGGCTCGACCATGGCGGGCTCGGCTTCAACTACCGGCTCTCTGACCTGGCCGCCGCGCTCGGCGTCGCCCAGCTCGAGAAGCTCGACTCGATGCTGGCCGCCCGCGCTCGGGTGGCGTCGTCGTACGAGGCCGGGCTGGCGGGCCTGGACGGCGCGCAAGCGCCCCTCACCATCCGTGACGCCGAGCGGCGCAGCTGGTTCGTCTACACGGTCACACTTGACGAGGAGATCGACCGTGACGCGACGATCGCCAGGCTTGCCGAGCGTGGCATCGCGGGCAAGGCCTACCTGCCCTGCATCCACCTCTTCCCGCACCTGCGAGAGCTGGGCTATCGCGAGGGCCAGTTCCCGGTCGCCGAAGCCGCCTCGGCTCGTTCGCTGGCGCTGCCCTTCTTTCCGGCGATGAGCGAGTCCCAGGTGGCGCGGGTATGCGAGGCTCTCGCCGAATCCATCCGCTGATGTCTCGCTTCCGCAAAGACCCAGATCCCCGCTTCTGGCGGATCAACCGCTCGATCGAGTTCGATTGGCGGTTGGCGCCGTACGACATAGACCAGTCGCAAGCGCACGCGCGCGGCCTGCGTGAGATCGGCGTGCTCGACGGCGACGAGCTGGAGCAGATCGATTCCGGGCTGGAGCGTGTGCGAGCGCGCATGGGCGAGCACGGCTTCCAGTTCGAGGAGGCCGACGAGGACATCCACATGGCCGTCGAGCGCCTGCTCGGGGAGGAGATCGGCCCGCTTGCCGGCAAGCTCCACACCGGTCGCTCGCGCAACGACCAGGTGGCCACCGACGTGGCGATGGTCGTACAGGCTCATTCGCTGCGCGCGATCGAGCTGGCGGGGGCGACCATGGAGCGGCTGCTGGAGCTGGCCGAGCACCACCGCGACTGGCCGATGCCGGGCTATACGCACCTGCAGCGGGCGCAGCCGGTCTACCTCGGCCACCACCTGCTCGCCTACTTCTGGATGCTCGCCCGCGACGTGCTGCGCTTCCAGTTCGCCCTCGACAGCGCCTCGGTGATGCCGCTCGGCTCCGGCGCCCTTGCCGGAGTCAACTGGGAGATCGACCGCAACGCCGTTGCCGACGATCTCGGCTTCGAGCACGTCAGCCACAACTCGATCGACGGTGCCTCCAACCGCGACTTCGTCCTCGACTACCTCGCCGCCGCTTCGACCTGCGCGATGCACCTCTCTCGGCTCGGCTCGGAGATCGTGATCTGGTCGAGCACCGAGTTCGGCTTCTGCGAGCTCGACGAGTCCTTCTCCTCGGGGTCGAGCATCATGCCGCAGAAGAAGAACCCCGACTCGGCCGAGCTACTGCGCGCCAAGAGCCCCCGCGTCGCCGCCGGCTACAGCTCGCTGCTCGGCACCATGCACGCCCTGCCGCTCACCTACGGCAAGGACATGCAGGAGGACAAGGAGCCGCTCTTCGACGCGATCGACACGATCGAGTCCTGCCTCGACGCCACTGAGGGGATGCTGGCCGGGATCGAGTTCGACCGCGAGCGCCTCGAGGCCGCCTCCGGCGACGAGATGCTTGCCGCCACCGAGATCGCCGACCTACTGGTCCGCCGCGGCGTCCCCTTCCGCGAGGCGCATGGCATCGTCGGCGGTCTGGTCCGCGACGCCGTCGAGCGCGGCAAGGCGCTTTCCGAGCTGACCGAGGCAGAGTTGCGCGAGCGCTCTGACGTCTTGGACGACTCCTTCTACGAGGTGCTGCAGCGCAGCAGCTGGCTCGAGTCAAAGCGAATCGAGGGTGGAACTTCTTCGACGGCGCTGGCGGCGCAACTGGAACAGGCGGGCAAGGCCCTCGCTGCGGTCAAGGCGAGGGCGCTCGAAGAGCGTTCATGAGCAGCGCCGAGACCGCGATCGGCGAGCGGCTCGGGCTCGAATTCTTCGATCGCTCCGTCCACCTGGTCGCCCGCGAGCTGATCGGCTGCCGACTCTTCTTCGCCGGTTGCGGCGGCACGATCGTCGAGACCGAGAGCTACGAGCGCGACGACCCGGCCTGCCACGCCTACGTCGGGCTCACCGACCGCACGCAGGTGCTCTTCGGGCCGGCCGGGCGTGCCTACGTCTACCTCTCCTACGGGATCCACAGCCTGCTCAATTTCGTCGCCGAGCCCGAGGGCGAGGCAGCGGCCGTGCTGATCCGTGCGCTCGAGCCGACCGCGGGAATCGAGGCGATGCGCGCCCGTCGCGGCGTGCGTCCTGACCGCGACCTCTGTTCCGGCCCCGGCAAGCTGACCGAGGCGCTCGGGATCGGGCTCGAGCAGAACAACGCCGATCTCAGCCGCGACCCGTTCTTGCTGCTGGGCCCGGCGGACGATTGGGACGGCGAGATCCTGACCGGCCCGCGCATCGGCATCACCAAAGCGGTCGAGCGGCCCTGGCGCTTCTGCGCCGCCGACAACCCCCACGTGTCCCGCCCAGCTATCCGGCGGTGACGCCGCCACCGCTCGAGGGCGCGGCGGGTTCGCTCGGCGCGGGTTCCGCCGGTTCGGCGGGTTCAGCTGCTTCCGGCGCTTCTTCAGGGGCCACCGGTTCGCTCGGTTCGCTTTCTTCGGGCGCCGGTTCGGATTCCGTTTCGCCGGAGGATTCGGGCGGGGTGTAGGTCGAGCCTGGGGGTGAGGCGCCGGAGTCCTGCTTGCCTTCCTTGCCTTCCGCGGCGCGTTCGGCCTTGATTTCCTCCCAGGCCGAGATCACGCTGGCCCAGATCAGCGCCGGGAAGGTGCCGCCCATCACCGGGCCACCGTTGTAAAGCGTCGTCATCGCCGTCGTCGTGTCGGCGTAGCCGACCCAGACGCAAGCGGTGACTTCGTCTTCGACCCCGCCGCAGAACCAGGCGTCGCCGTTGTTCTCAGTCGTCCCGGTCTTACCCCACTGGCCCGAGGCGCCAATCTGGGCGTTGGTGCCCGTGCCGCTGCTGACCACCGTTTCGAGAATGCTCTTCGCTTCGTCGGCGACGCCTTCCGGAATAACCTGGGTGTGGATCGAGTCGTTGTCGCCATCCTTGATCGTGTGGCCGTCCTGGTCGGTGACCTGGGTATATGCAACCGGGCTGTCGCCTGGCCGCGCCCCCAGCGTGCCGCTGACTCGGTCGCCGTTGTTGCCGATCGTCGAGTAGGCATAGGTCCAGCCCAGCGGCGTGACGCCGAGTTCGACGCCGCCGAGCACCATCGCCGGGTTGGTCGAGATCGGGTCGTGGTAGCCCATCTTGTGGATGGTCGAGGCGATCGAGCGGGTGCGGTCCTCGATCGTCTTGCCCTTCAGCCCTTCCAGGCCGAGCTGGGCGTAGATCGAGTTGTCCGAGTAGGTCGTCGCGCAGACGATGTCGCAGGAGCCGAGGTAGGAGTCCTCGTCGTTGTGGACAATGAACGTTTCTTCGCCGTGCTTGCCGAAGTCGAATTCCTGCGGGGCCGACTCGTAGACCGTGTAGGGCGAGATGCCCTCCTCGAGGGCGGTGATCAGCGTGAAGGGCTTGATCGAGGAGCCGGGCTGGCGGTGGCCCTGGGTGGCGAGGTTGAAGGGCTTCGTTTCGAAGTTGGGACCACCGACCATCGCCTTGACGCCGGCGTTTTTGTTGTCGATCACGACCACCGAGGCGGTCGCCGGCGAGTAGCCGAGGTAGGAGCTGACCGCTTCTTCGGCCGCGCCCTGCAGGCGCAGGTCGATCGTCGACTTCACTTTGAGGCCGCCGAAGAACGCCTTGGCGGCTCCGTAGCGTTCGACCAGCTGCTGGCGCAGCCAGGCGGTGTAGTAGGGGGCCCTCGAGTCGAGCGTCGGAGGCTCGATGTCATCGGGAGAGGGCAGCGCCTGCTGGCTGCCTTCTTCGAGCTGCTCGTGGGTGATGTAGCCCTGTTCGTACATCTTTTCAAGCACGATGTTGCGCCGCGAAAGCGAGTTTTCGGGATAGGCCTTGGGGTCGTAGGCCGAGGGCGAGGCGATGACCCCGGCGAGGGTCGCCGCCTCCCATGGCTCCAGCACCGAGGCGCAGGGCTCGTTCGGCGTGCCGCAGCCCGGGTGGGCCTTGCCGAAGTAGGTGCGTGCCGCCGCCTCGATCCCGTAGGCGCCCTCGCCAAAGTAGATCGTGTTGAGGTACTGGGTGAGGATTTCGTCCTTGGTCCAGTGGCGCTCGAGCCGGTAGGCCAGCGCCGCCTCGCGGAACTTGACGAAGAGGGTGCGGCTGTCCTGCGCTTCCAGCGCGTTCTTGACGAACTGCTCGGTGATCGTCGAGGCGCCCTGCGCCGCGCTCTGGCTGAGAATGTCCTTGACCAGGGCCCTGCCAATGCCCTGGAAGTCGACCCCGCTGTGCTCGTAGAAGCGCGAGTCCTCGATCGAGACCACCGCATTCTTGATGTTCGGCGAGATCTGTCCTGAGGTGAGCAGGATCTTGTTCTGGTCGCTGGTCAGCGTGCCGATCGGTTCGCCGAAGGCATCGAATACCTCGCTGTTCTTCGATGCCTTGTACTGGGCGAAGCTGTAGATCGCCGGCAGGTTCTGGGAGACAGCGGCCATCATCCCGAAGACCATCGAGACAAGCCCCAGCACGCCTAGCCCCATTACGACGAAGAGGATGCGTAGCTTCTTGAGGCGCGGCTTGCTGCGTTCGCCCGCCAAGAGAGTGCGGCAGTCTAGCATTGGGGCCGTGGCGGACCTGACGCGCAACGCGGTCGACGTGCTGCCGGCGGGGATGCTGCAGGAGCAGTTGGCCGGCGGCCGGCCCCTGCGGGTCAAGCTCGGGATCGATCCGACGACGCCCGACATCCACCTCGGCCACACCGTCGTGCTCGAGAAGCTGCGCGAGTTCCAGGTCGAGGGACACCAGGTGGTCCTGATCGTCGGCGACTTCACCGCCCGGGTCGGCGATCCCAGCGGCCGCTCCGCACAGCGCCCGATGCCATCGCCCGAAGAGATCGAGGCGAACGCGGCGACCTACCAGGAGCAGGCCTTCAAGGTCCTCGACCGCGAGCGCACCGAGGTTCGCTTCAACAGCCAGTGGCTGCGCATGGCGCCGGAGGAGCTGCTCGGGCTCCTGGCCCAGACCACGGTCGCGCGCCTGATCGAGCGCGACGACTTCCAGAAGCGCCTTGCCGCCGGCGCTCCGATCGCGGCGCTCGAGCTGCTCTACCCGTTGCTGCAGGGCTACGACTCGGTCGCGGTCGAGGCCGACGTCGAGATCGGTGGCACCGATCAGAAGTTCAACCTGCTCTTCGGCCGCGACATCCAGTCCGCCTACGGCCAGAAGCCGCAGTCGATCGTGACCATGCCGATCCTGGTCGGCACCGACGGCACGCAGAAGATGAGCAAGTCGCTGGGCAACTACGTCGGCGTCACCGAGGCGCCGGGGGAGATCTTCGGCAAGGTGATGCGAATCCCGGATGAGGCGATGGCGGACTACTACCGGCTGGTACTGGGCGCCGAGGCGCCGGAGGGCATGGCGCCGAACGAGGCGAAGCGGGCCTTGGCGAAGGGCATCGTCGAGCGCTTCCACGGCAGCGCCGCGGCCCAGGCCGCCGAAGCGCACTTCAACCGCCTCTTCGTCGAGCGAGGGACCCCCGACGAGGTCGAGGAGCTCGAGCTGGCCCCGTTCGTCGGCGACGACGGGGGTGACGTCCACCTGCCGCTGCTGATGGCAGGCGCCTTCGAGATCAGCTCCAGCGAGGCCCGCCGGCTGATCCGCCAGGGTGGCGCGAAGCTCGATGGGGAGCCGCTCCCATCCGATACGCTGGACCTCGCCGTGGCGGATCTCGACGGCCGCGTCCTGCAGGTCGGCAAGCGCCGCTTCCGCAGGCTTCGTGCGCGGGTCTAGCGCCCTCTATGCAAATCATCGCCGCAGCGCTATACTCCTTCGTCCCTCTGGGCAAGGCCTGGTGCCTGGCCCATGCGTGAAGAGCGGCGAGTCCCGTCGCTCGAAGGCGCAGCGGTCTTTGAAAACTGAGCAGCGTGCACCCCGCGGATATTCGTGTCCGTGGGATGTTTGAGCCCGATCCACTCGGTGCGCCAGCGCGCCGGGTGGTCTGATTTACCCGTCATGCCGGTCGCCGAGTATGTGTACCCGGCGATTTGCAATTTGCCAGGCATGACAGCTCTCTGTAAGAAGTACCTTTCACGGAGAGTTTGATCCTGGCTCAGGACGAACGCTGGCGGCGTGCTTAACACATGCAAGTGGTGCGACGAACCAGGGCTTGCCCTGGGGCAAAGCCGCGAACGGGTGAGTAACACGTG
>JAWVFL010000012.1:0-24987 GCA_033856195.1 Solirubrobacterales bacterium
GGGCGGCCTTGGCCCCCGAGCGTGGCTGGCGCCGTGGCGCGCCTTAGCTAGCATCAGAGGCATGCCCCTCTTCGGCCAGGAGCACGTCGAGCGCTACCGAGCCACCGACGGTGAGGAGGGCCACGACTGGCAGGGAACCCAGACGTTGCTGTTGACGACGAAGGGCCGCAAGTCGGGTGAGCCGCGCACCACTCCGTTGATCTACGCCCCATACGGCGACTCCTACACGGTCGTGGCATCGAAAGGCGGCTCCGACGCGCCGCCCGCCTGGTACCTCAACCTCTCCGAGAATCCCGAGGTGGAGGTCCAAGTCAAGGGCGATCGCTTCAAGGCTCGCGCCCGAACCGCCAGCCCCGAGGAGAAGGATCGGCTCTGGAAGAAGATGGTCGCCGAGTGGCCCAGCTACGACGACTACCAGGAAAAGACGGATCGCGAGATCCCGGTCGTGGTGCTGGAACGCAGCTAAGTTCCGAACGTCCAGCGACGAACCCTAGTAGGGCGCATCGACCGCTTTGGCCCAGGCTTCGTCGACGTGGAGCCGGCCCTTCGCGTCGGTGTCGACGATCACGACGGTTGCGGGTTGGCGGTTGCCGTTGTGGGGGTCGATCGTGACCGAGCCGGTCCATCCCTTCCACGCCCTGACTCCGTCGAGGGCATCGGTGAGCTTCTTGGTCGCAGTGCCGCCGGCCTTCTTGGCGCCATCGGCGAGGAAGTTCAATGAGTCGTAGGTGTAGGGACTCCAGGTGCCGGGGTCCTCGCTGAATTCGTCGCTGTACTCGCTCACCTTGTCCGCCGCGCCGGAGAAGTCCTCGGGGGCGGGGACGCCAACCACGGGGCAGGCTCGGGCGGCCGCGACGCCGGCCGTTTCCACGAAGCCCGTGTCATATGACGCGTAGTCGGCGATGCATTGCGATTCGACCTTGCCTTCGTGCATCTCCTTGGCGATCAGGCCACCCTCGGGGAAGTAGACGGCGGCGTAGATGACGTCGGGCTTCCCCGCCGCGAGCTTGTCCACCACGTCGGTGTAGCTCTTCTTGCCGGGCTGCACCTTCTCGAACGCGGTCACCGTGACGCCGCCTTCCTCGAGTGAGCCCTTGAGCGCCTTCGACACCGAGACCGTGTAGTTCTGGGTCGGGTCATAGGCGATGGCCACGGTCTTGGCGCCAAGCCAGCCGGTCAGCGCCTCTGAGGCGACCGGGGCGATCTGGTAGGTCATCGGCTGCAGGGTGAAGCCAAGGCCGTTGGTCGAGTTGTCGGAGGTCAGCCTGATCGGCACCAGGCCGGCCTTGATGTAGAGCGGCAGGGTCTCGATGCCGACGCCGGAGTTGTAGGGGCCGACGACTCCGTCGAGGCCAGCGGCGATGGCGGACTTCGCGGCCTTCACTCCCGTCGCCGGGTCGGCGGCGTCGTCAATCGGGACGATCTCGACCTGCTTGCCCAAGATCCCGTCCTTGTCGTTGAGCTGCGTCGCCGCCAGCTCGGCGCCCTTCAGCATGCCTTTGCCGAGGACGGCCTGTTCGCCTGAGAGCGGCGCCTCGAGCCCGACCCGGAACGTGTCCGAGCTGCTGTCGTCGGAGCTCGAGCTGCCGCAGCCTGCCGTGACGAGGGCGAGACCGGCAAGGACAAATGCCGTGGTGAGCCGGATCTTGTTCTGCACGCCGGGCAGCTCCTTTCGAGAGCGGATACCGCTTGATTTCAATACCGTCCAGCCAGGAGACTTTCACGATGGCCACCCGGCTCAAGCACGTCGACCCTAATCGCCCGCCCGGCTTGTTCAGCCGCATGTATGCGGCGCTCGCCAACACCCGTCTGGGACGGTTCATGTCGGTCCACGTAGTTTGGAAGGTCGATCCGTATCTGATGCGGGCGACCGGGGGACGTCTCGGAATGGGCCTGGTCATGCCCACCGCCCTGCTCGAAACCCGGGGCGCGAAGAGCGGTGCGGTGCGGCGCAACGTCGTCATCTACTTCCACGACGGCGACCGGGTCACGATCGTCGCCTCGAAACTCGGCTTCGCAAGCCACCCGGCTTGGTTCCACAACCTTCTGGCCAACTCCGACGTCACGTTCGGCGGTATCCCCATGCAGGCCACGGTGGTTCGTGACGAGGTCGAGTGCCGCAGGCTCTGGACGCTCGCCGACCGCGTTTTCGCGCCCTACGCGGCGTACCGTCGAAAGGCGTCGAAGGTCAACCGGACGATCCCGATCGTCCAGCTCACCGAACGTCAGTAGGGGCCGACAGGCCGGCGGCGATCTGGTACAAGAAGGGCGGCAGGACGGAGAAAGGGAAGAGATGCAGAGTTGGGACCTGAAGAACGTCGAAGCGGAGCCGCGCCAGCCGCAGATTCTCGCCTCGGCCGACGACGCGCGGACGATCGTGCTCAATCTCCCCGCGGGGGAGGAGCTGCAGGAGCACGAGGTGCACGAGCGGGCGCGGCTTGTCGTCGTCAGCGGTGAGGTCGACGTCACGATTCCCGGCGGTGAGACCGTCTCAGCGAGTCCGGGCCACCTCTTCGAGTTCGCCCCCGGCGAGCGGCACACGGTCACCGCGCGGTCCGATGCTCGCCTGTTGCTGATCCTCACTCCGTGGCCCGGCGACGGCCATCCCGGCGCGCTGACACTCGAGCAGAAGGGCGAAGCGCGCGAGCGCGCCGCCCGACATCCGCAGGCCTGACGGCAGTCTCGTCCGGTCCCACTGGGAGGGTTAGCGCGCTCGTGTCGACTCCTTCTTTCCCAGGCTCTGAATTTCGCTGCCGTGCGCGGCGGGCGGTTCTGCCCGCCCTGTGTGCGGCGGTCTGGATGTTGGCCTGGGCTGTCTCGCCGGCGCAGGCGACGACGACCATCTTCGAATTCACCGGCGCCGAGCAGACGTTCAGGGTCCCGGGGGGTGTGCACAGCATCCACGTCGTCGCGATCGGCGGCAGCGGCGGGGCCAGCGAACTCCTCGTCCCCGGCGGCGCCGCGGCACAGGTGACCGGCGACATCAGCGTCACTCCGGGTAATACCGTCTATGTCGAGGTTGGGGGGAGAGGCCAGGACGGCGCTTCAGGTGGCGCCGGCGGCTTCAATGGCGGCGCCAGCGGCGGCGCCGGTGGTGGCGGCGCCTCGGACATCCGCACCTCGCCCCTCGAAGACGGCCTCTCGCCCGACGATCGACTGATCGTCGCCGCGGGCGGCGGCGGTGGTGGGGGCAGCGGCCCGGCCGGCATGGGGGGCAACGGTGGCGCGGCGGGTGAAAACGGGACGACAGGCGAAGGAGGCAACGAAGGCGGTGGCGCCGGCACCGCAGTTCTGGGTGGGTTCGGCGGTTCTGGTTGCAACCTTTCCGGCCTCGAAGGACAACTTGGCACCGGCGGAATCGGGGGAAGCAGTGAATCCGGCTCTCCCGGCGGTGGCGGCGGTGGCGGTTACTACGGCGGCGGCGGTGGTGGCGGAAGCTGCATAGCCGGCAGCGGTGGCGGTGGCGGTGGCTCTTCGCTTGTTCCGGTGGGGGGCATCGCGGCGCTGGCCTCGTTGGCGGCCGCACCGGAAGTTCAGCTCACCTACACCCTCGTGCCACCCACGATCTCGATCGTCTCGCCCGTCGACGGCGCCACCTATACGAAAGACCAAGTTGTGACCGCCAACTACTCGTGCACTCCGCCCGAAGGCACGACCGTGGAAATTTGCGACGGGCCGGTAGCCAACGGCGCGCCCCTCGACACGTCGACGCTCGGGTCGCACACATTCGAAGTCGAGGGCGAAGACAAGGACGGCGCCGCGACCGAAAAAAGCGTCAGCTACACCGTCGTTCCGCCGTCCACCCCGACTGGTGGCTCTGGCTCGCAGACAAGCCCCCCGCCGGCGCCGCTGCCCGACACGAGCCTCGACGGCCATCCCAAGGAAACGATCAAGACCAAGAAGAAAAGGGTCAAAGTCAAGTTCAGCTTCTCCTCGAACGTCGCCGGAGCGAGCTTCCAGTGCAAGATCGACAAGGGCCAGCTCGAATCGTGCCTCTCGCCCAAGAGCTACATGGTGAAACGCGGCAGCCACGTGTTCTCGGTCCAAGCCGTGAGCGCCGGAGGCACTGACCCGATCTCGGCGACCTTCCGCTTCAAGGTCAAGAAAAAGCGCTGAGCCAGCGCTCCCCTTGATGAGCGATCTCGGGCCCACTACCCCCGCAGCCGAGCTGGCCGCGGCGCTGAGGGCGCGCGAGCTCTCCGCGGTCGAGCTGCTCGAGGCCTGCCTGGCAGCGGTTGACGAGCGCAATCCCGAGCTGAACGCGGTGGTGTGGCGGGACGATGAGCGAGCGCGGGCCGCTGCGCGGGACGCGGACGAGCGGATCGCGGCCGGGGAGGAGGCACCGTTCCTGGGGGTGCCGATCCCGATCAAGGACCTGACGGCGGTCGCCGGCTGGCCCCTCACCTACGGCTCCAACGGTGCGGCCGACGGACTCAGCGAGGAGAGCGAGCTGGTTGTCGAAGCTCTGCAGCGGGCCGGCTTCGTCCTTTGCGGCCGTACCAACACGCCCGAGTTCGGTCCGCTCACCGTGGCCGAGAACTCGCGCTACGGCAACACGGTCAACCCCTGGGACACGAGCCGCGCGTCCGGCGGTTCCTCGGGTGGCGCCTCGGCGGCTGTGGCTGGCGGCATGTTCCCGATCGCCCATGCAAATGACGGGGGCGGCTCGATCCGAATTCCGGCTGCCTACTGCGGCCTGGTCGGACTGAAGAGCAGCCGCGGGCGCATCCCGCGGCGGGCTCAGACCTGGATGGGCGCCGTGGTCGAGGGCGCGATCACGCGCACGGTCGGCGATGCCGCTGCCGCGCTCGACGCGACGGCCGGTCCCGACCCCCTGGCCTGGTTCAACGCACCGGCGCCGCAGCGACCGTTTGCCGAGGAGGTGGGGGCGTCGGTCGAGACGCTGCGAATCGGCCTGATGGCAGAGGCGCCGCTCGGCCTGCCGACGGACCCGAGCTGCGCGCAAGCCGCCCGCGATGCTGCCGCACTGTTGGATGAGCTCGGGCACGAGGTGGCAGAGGTCGAGGTGGGGACGATCTCGGAGGAGCTGACGCCGGACTTCGTGACGATGACGATCGGCGGCATCGCCGACTACGACGGTGTCGACTGGTCGCAGGTAGAGCCGCACAACCGCCACGCCTACGAGGCCGCGACCGATCGGGTCAGCGCTTACGAGTACGTCGTCGCCGTGCAGAAGCTAGAGCGGCTCTCTCGCCGCGAAGTCGCCCGCTGGGGCAGGGACTTCGACGTGTTGCTGACGCCGACTTCGGGGATCTTGCCGCCGCCCACCGGGCAGGTCCTGGCCGCGCAGCATGCTGCACCCGACCAGCCGGTCTTCGAGACGGTCCAATCTGTTTGCTTCAGCGCCTTCGGCAATATCACCGGCCTGCCCGGCATCTCGCTGCCGCTGCACTGGACCGCGGACGACCTGCCAGTGGGAGTGATGCTCACCGGTCGCCCGTTCGACGAGGCGACGCTTCTGCGCCTCGGCGCCCAGCTCGAGGAAGCACGGCCGTGGGCGGACCGACGCGCCCCGGCCATCTCCGCACTTCGTTGAAGGTTTGCAGGGGTTGGAGCCCCTAAAAGCCTTCAACCACTCTGTGCGGTCAACCAGGCCTCGGCCAAGAGCTCGATGCTCCGCTCGATCGCCGGCTCCGGCATAGCGCCGAAGCCAAGGACCAGGCCTGGAGGGCCGATGGGCCTGAAGCGATGGAGGGCGAGCCCCTCGAGACCGACGCCGCGAGCCGCGGCGGCGCTGACCAGAGTCGCCTCGTCGATTTGCTCGGGAAGCTCGACCAGCTCGTAAAGACCGGCCGCCCCGTCTCCGGCGCGGGCCATCGGCAGGTGTCGGGCGAGGGCGTGCAGCAGCGCCTCGCGGCGGCGCTGGTAGTGCAGCCGCATCCGCCGTAGGTGGCGGTCGAGCTCACCGCGGGCGATGAAGTCGTGCAGGGCGAGCTGGCCGATCGCCTCCGAACCGCGGTCCTCCACCGCCTTGACCGAGATCAGCGGCCAGCCCAGCCAGGAAGGGGTGAGCATCCAGCCAAGTCGCATCCCCGGCACCAGCCGCTTGCTCGCCGAGCCGATGTAGGCGACCCGCTCGGGCGCCAGCCCCTGCAGGGAGCCGACCCGGGTGCGGTCGTAGCGAAGCTCGGCGTCGAAATCGTCCTCGACGATCAGTCGCTCTCCCGTCTCGGCCCAATCGATCAGCGCCGCTCGTCGCTCACTGCTCAGCACGACGCCGGTCGGGAACTGGTGCGCGGAGGTGACGATCACCGCGGCCGCCTCGCTGCGCTCGAGCAGGTCGACCCGCAGCCCCTCGGCGTCGACTGGGATCGGCTCCACCGCGAGGCCCGCCTGTTCGACGATCAGCCGGTGGCTGTGCCAGCCGGGATCCTCGAGCGCGACGCTGGTGACCCCGCGACTGCGCAGCCAACGGGCGATCAGCGAGAGGCCTTGGCTGAAGCCCGTGCAGATCATCACCTGCTCAGGGTCCGCAGCGGCGCCGCGGACCCTGCCGAGGTACTCAGCGAGCGTCTCGCGCAGGGCGGGAACGCCGCGGGGATCCGGGTAGTCGACGGCATCGATCGGCGCCTGTTGCCAGGCGGCGCGCAGCGAGCGCAGCCAGCGGTCGCGCGGAAAGCCGGCGAGATCGGGGAGGCAGGGGTCGAGGCGGTAGGCGAATTCGGGCAGCAGCGAGGGGGAGGGAGGGCGCGGTGCAGCGGCCCGCACGGTGTGGGCGACGCGCACCGGCGCGCCCTGGCTCGCCAGCAGGTAGCCCTCCGCCGCGAGCTGCCCGTAGGCCTCACTGACCACCCCCCGGGAGATTCCCAGCTCCGCGGCAAGGCTGCGGCTGGAGGGGAGTCTCGACCCTGCGGCGAGTCGGCCGGCGCGAACGTTCTCGCGGATCGAGTGCTCGATCTGCTCGTGCAGCGGCGCCTCGCCCCGGCGGTCCAGCTCGACCAGGAGGCTGGGGCTAACTGGCCCATCAGATGGTGCCATTACTGGCACTGTATAGCGGGCCAGTCTCTACGTACCATCGATATATGAATGAGATCAAGATCGTCGGCGGAGGCCTGGCAGGGCTCACCGCCGCAATTACCGCGGCTGAAGGTGGCGCGCCGGTGCGCCTGCTCGAGGCGCACGAGGCTCTTGGCGGACGTGCCCGCAGCATGGCCGGTCCTTACAAGGCGAACCTTGGCCCCCACGTCATCTATAAGGACGGCCCGCTCTGGTCCTGGCTGGTCGAGCGGGAGCTGCTACCAAGTTACTCCGGGCCACCGCTGGCCGGCATCCGCTTTCGCTGGCAGGGCGAGGTCCGCCGCACGCCGCCGCTGGGCACGATCCCAGCGGTCCTGCGACTGCGAGGCCGCGAAGCGCCGGTCGACCAGGACTTCCGCGGCTGGGTCGCCAGCCTCTCCGACGAGCGCACCGCGGCGATGCTCTCCGCCGCCGCCGGTGTCTACACCTTCCACCACGACCCCGGCGAGCTCTCCGCCGCCTTCGTCTGGAAGCACTCGGTCCGGGTGCTGCTCAGCCCGCCACCCACGGCGCGCTACCTGCACGGCGGCTGGAGCTCTCTCATCGACGCGCTGGAGACGCGGGCGCGGCGCCTCGGGGTCGAGATCGAGACCGGCCACGCGGTCGAGGCATTGCCGGGATCGCCGACGATCGTCGCCACGGAGTTGGGCCGGGCGGGGGAACTGCTCGGCGACGACACGTTGAGCTGGCCCGCTGGGCACACGGTCTGCATCGACCTCGGGCTCGAGCACCGGCGCGGCGATCCCTTCGTCGTCTCCGACCTCGACGAGTCGGGCTGGGTCGAGCGATTCAGTGCAGCGGACCCCTCGCTCGCCCCCGACGGGGAGGAGCTGGTGCAGGCGCAGATGCCGGTGCGTCCGGAGGAGAGCGCCGATCAGGCGGGGATGCGCCTCGAGTGCCTGCTTGAGGCCTCGTTCCCTGGGCTGCGCGAGCGCGAGCGCTGGCGCCGCCGCCAGGTGATGGAGGGCCGCAGCGGACCGCTCGATCATCCCGGCAAGACCTGGCGTGACCGGCCTGCCGTCGACCGCGGCGACTGCGTCTTCCTCGCCGGTGACATGGTCGCGGCGCCCGGCCTGCTCTCCGAGGTCTCCTGGGCAAGCGGGGCCGAGACCGGTCGGCTTGCCCTCGCTGCCGTGGGAAGTCAGCGCGGCGAGCTGAGGCGGGTGGCTTGAAGCGCATCCGACATTGACCACACTCTGGCGTGGTCAATGTCGGATGCGCTGGTAGTCGGCTAGCGTCCTGTCGGTGGCAGCGACCTCCGCCGGGATCCTTCTCTACCGCAGCGGCGCCGAGTCGCTCGAAGTGCTGCTGGTGCATCCGGGCGGACCCTTCTGGGCAAAGAAGGACGAGGGCGCTTGGTCGGTGCCAAAGGGCGAAGTCGAGCCCGGAGAGGAGCCACGCGCCTGCGCCCTGCGCGAGCTCGAGGAGGAGCTCGGCTCCTCGCTCGGCCTCACGGCTGAGCAGCTGGTCGAGCTCGGCTCGGTGCGCCAGAAGTCCGGCAAGCTCGTCCACTGCTGGGCCGCCGAGGCCGACTTCGATCCAGCCGACCTGAGCAGCAACACCTTCGAGATGGAGTGGCCACCGCGCTCCGGCAAGCAGCAGGAGTTCCCCGAGGTGGATCGGGCCGAGTGGTTTGCGCCAGAGGAGGCGCGCCAGAAGATCAATCCCGCACAGGCCCCCTTCCTCGATAAGTTGGTCGAGAGATGAGCGAGAGCGCGAACTCGATGCCACCGGAAGACGGGCCCTCGGGCCGGCCGCTGCCGCTCTCCGTGCGGCTGCTCGGGGCCGGCGTGCGTAGCGCTCGCTCGGTTGGCAAGGCGACTGGGCTCGACCAGGCGATCGAGGCCGCCGCCGAGGAGGCGATGGTCGCGGCCGTAGAGAGCGAGGCGGTCGAACGGGCTATTGCGCGGGTCCTGAAGGGCCCGATCGTCGAGGAGGCGATGAACAGCGCGCTCGAGAGCGACACCGTAAAGCGCGCCCTGATCGAGGCCCTCGACAGCGAGCTGGTCGACGAGGTCTGGCGCCGCCTGTTGGCCAGTGACGAGACGCAGCGGCTGGTCGAGCGGATCGCCGAGGCGCCGGAGATCCGGGCCGCGATCAGCGCCCAGAGCGTTGGCATGATCGAGGACGTCGGCCACACGATCGGCAACGGCACGCGCCGGCTCGACAGCGTGGTCGAGCGCGTCGTGCGCAAGATCTTCCTCCGCAAGCGACGCGCCGAGCCGACCGACCGCGCCGGCGCGGTGACTCGCGGGCTCGCCTTCGGCCTCGACGTGCTGATCGTCAACCTCGGCTTCTCGGGGTTGGCCGCGGTCGCGGCGCTGATCGCCTCGGCCTTTACCGGCAACGGCAACGGCGTCTCCAGCATCGCCCTGGCGGCCGGCACCACGCTCTGGTTCGCGCTCGGCAGCCTCTACCTGGTTGGCTTCTGGTCGCTGGCCGGGCAGACGCCCGGTATGCGCTTCGTCGGGATCAGGCTCGACGTCGAAGGCCGGGGCTTGCGCTTCGGGCGCGCCGTCAAACGCCTGATCGGCATGGCCCTGGCGGCGATCCCGTTTGGACTCGGCTTCCTCGGCATCCTCTTCGACGAGCGCCGCCGTGCCTGGGACGACCGGCTCAGCGGCGTCGACGTGGTCTACGAGGGCAACGAGCGCACGCCGGCGCCCTGGTCGCGCCTTGATATCGCTGAGCCGCCGCTCGCCGCGTCGGGCGCCGCCGCAACGACGAAGGCCCCGGAAACCCGGGGCCTTCAGTCACAGCGGGTAGCCGGATCGTCTCCTAGCTGACGGTGCCTTCCGGCCCCTCGGCCAGCTTGTAGACGATGATGATCGAGAGGGCGAATATCGCCAGCGACCAGAACGGGTAGGCGGGAATCGAGAGCAGCGCGCCGATCGTGTTCAGCGAGGCGATGAAGATGCCGAACCAGCGCCCGAACTCTCCCCCGGAGAAGAGCGAGAACGCGGCGACGAGCTCGAGGACCCCGATGATCAGCATGACCCAGCCCCAGGTGTGCAGGCCGCTGATGATGTAGGTGGCGTTCTCGGCGAAGAACTTCGAATCGCCGATCGCGGCGATGCCGTAGATAATGTTCAAGACGCCCGCCACCAGCAGCAGTACGCCGGCGAACACCCACCAACCGCTGAGTGTGCTCTCCTCGTTCATGGGCAACCCTTTCGTTCACAAATAGGCAGAGACAAGATACGCGAGGTTATTCGCGCGGTACCCCGTATTTCCTGCTCTGGAGCGGAATTTGTCGAATGGCCGGCGCCGGTGTCGACGTCATCCGCTGGCGATCAGGAGCTTTCCGCACTCGCTGCCGTAGTGTGCGCGGAATGGACATGGTCCGTACGCCGGAGGAGAGCCTTCAGGGGCTGCCGGACTTCCCCTTCGAGTCGAGTTACCGCGAGATCGACGGCCTGCGGCTCGCTTATCTCGACGAGGGCGAGGGCAAGCCGGTCGTCTTCTTCCACGGTGAGCCGACCTGGTCCTATCTCTGGCGCAAGGTGATCCCGCCGGTGCGCGATGCCGGCTACCGCTGCATCGCCCCCGACTACGCCGGCTTTGGCCGCTCCGACAAGCCGACCGAAGTCGAGTGGTACACCTACGACCGCCACGTCGAGCTGATCGCGAAGCTGCTGGAGGAGCTCGACGTGCGCGACGCGACCGCGGTCGTGCACGACTGGGGCGGGCCGATTGGCCTGCGTCTCGCGGTCGAGCGTCCCGACCGTTTCTCACGCATCGTGATCATGGAGACGGGTCCCTTCACCGGCCATCAGCGGATGAGCGCCGCCTGGCTCAAGTTCCGCGAGTTCGTCCGCGACAACGCTGATGTGCCGATCGGCATGCTGGTTCGCGGCGGTTGCAAGGAGGATCCCGGTGACGACGTCATCGCGGCATACGAAGCTCCCTATCCCACCCCGGAGTCGAAAGCGGGCGCGCGGGCCTTCCCACTGATCCTGCCGACCGAGCCCGATGCACCCGGAGCGGCGGAGGGCAAGGCGGTTGCCGACGCGCTGCGGGTCGACGAGCGGGAGGCGCTGGTGCTCTGGGCGGACTCCGACTTCATCCTTCCCTTCTCGGTCGGCGAACGAGTCTCCGAGCAGCTCAACTTCCCGCCGCCGCGCAAGATCGAGAACGCCTCCCACTTCCTGCAGGAGGACGCCGGGCCGCAGATCGGCGGGATCATCGCCGAGTGGCTCGGCTGACCGCCGCTCGCAGCTCCTCACGCGAACGGTCGGCCAACAGCCGCACTCTGCGCGGCGGTCCCTCCTCGTCGAGCCATGTAACGCTCCCCGGCCAGTAGGGCCCCGGCGGCGCGCCGGGATGATGGAAGGCGTCGGCGTAGACCCAGCTGCCGGTGTTGTGCAGGCTGCCGCCGCCGGGTAGCGGCCACGCCGCCTCACCCGCTTCCGGACCGGCGCGGTGGGTGTGCCCGGTGATCACATGGGCGGCCTCGATTCGGAGGCGCCTGACTATCTCGGTCGCGCCGGCGACGCCGCTGCGGGAGATCGCGGTCGCGGAGAAGTCGGGCTCGAACTCGGTCTGCAGCGCGCGGTTGAGCAGCCAGACGCTTGCCGGCACTCCGGCGCGCAGGGCGGCCTTGAGCGTGGCTTGTCGGGCGCGCCCGCCGTCGCGGCGGCGACCGGAGAGCGAACGCCAAGCGCGTTCGGAGGGACGGGTGGCGCCGCGGGCCATGCCGGCCTCGGCCAGCCCAAAGGCGAGCCCGTAGATGGGGCGGAGGACCCGCTCGTAGTCGCCGGGCGTCGCCGGGTCCGCCGGGTGCCCGCCGACGCGCATCACCGCCGCCGCGCCGACGCACTCCAGGCGAGGCAGGCTGAGGTGGCAGTCCATGTAGTGGCCGTGGGTGGCGTAGACGTCGTCGCGCAGCCAGACGCCCGGGTAGGCGACGCTTAGCTCGGCGCTGCCGAGCCAGGTGCCAAGTCGATTCAGGGGCTCCCCCTCGGGTAGGGCGCGGTGCTCGAGACCGAGCGTGGCGTCGCCGAGGGCGAGTCCTTCGAGCAGCGGCTCGGCGAGGCGATGGTCGTGGTTGCCGGGCACGAGCACGACGCGCCGGCCCTCCATCACCGCGCCCAGTTCTTCGAAGAAGGGCTGGACCGCCCTGAGCACGTCGGCCAGCGGCAGTTCGCGCAACTCGAGCACGTCGCCGAGCAGGACGAGGCGATCGGCGGCGGCGATCTCCGCGAGCAGGCGCTGGCGCAGCGATGGATCGCTCGCCAGGTCCTCGCCGGTGGCGCTGCCCAGGTGCAGGTCGGAGACGATCGCGGTCCGCATCGCGGCAAGATTAGACTTGCCGACGATGGCCGAGCTAAGCGAAGAGCGCCTGGCGCCCTGCAACGGGATCGAGATCGCCTACCAGGAGGTCGGCGACCCGGACGGCGAGCCGCTGCTGCTGGTGATGGGCCTGGCCACCCAGATGCTCGCCTGGGACGAGGAGTTCTGCGCGCTGCTGGCCGAACGCGGCTTCCGCGTTGTCCGCTTCGACAACCGCGACATCGGCCACTCGACGATGCTCGACGACGCCGGCGTGCCGAGCCGGCGGGACCTCTTCCTCGGCCGCCGCGAGAGCGCCGCCTACCTGCTCTCTGACATGGCCGACGACGCCGTCGGGCTGATGGACCATCTGGGCATCGGGTCGGCCCATGTGGCTGGTGTCTCGATGGGCGGGATGATCGGCCAGACGCTGGCGATCGAGCACCGCGACCGGGTTCGCTCTCTGGTCTCGATGCACTCGACCACCGGCAGCCGCCGCGTCGGCACGCCGACCTTCAAAGCGTTCGCGCTGATGCTCGCCGAGGCGCCGCGGGGTCGCGATGCCTTCATCGAGCGGATCATCAAGACCTACAAGCTGATCGGCTCGCCCGCCTACCCGATGAACGAGGAGCGCCTGCGGCGGGTCGCGGGGGAGATGTACGACCGCTCCCACAACCCACGCGGGGTGATCCGCCAGCTGCACGCGATTTCCGCCTCTGGCAACCGCACCGCTGCACTGGGCAAGGTCGACCTGCCGGTGACCGTGATCCACGGCACCCGCGACGCGCTGATCCGCCCCAGCGGCGGCCGCGCCACCGCCCGCGCGATCCCCGGCGCCCGCCTGCACATCTTCGAGGGCATGGGCCACGACCTGCCCCGCGAGCTCTGGCCCTCCTTTGCTGACGACTTCGCCGCTACGGCCTCCCGGGCCGGCTGGCAGGCCCCCGCCCATCAGCCCGTCTGAGTGCGGCTGAGAGGAGTCGAACCTCCACGGAGTTTCCTCCACACGGATCTGAACCGTGCGCGTCTACCAGTTCCGCCACAGCCGCGAGGCCAGGCAATCTACCGGTTCGCAGGCCAAAGCCCCCGCCCTGCCGCTCGACGGCCCACCCGCCCCCCTCGCTAAAATGCCCGTCCCCCGCCGCTATCGTCTAGGGGACTAGGACGCCGGATTCTCAGTCCGGAAACCGGGGTTCGAATCCCCGTAGCGGTACCTCACGAAAGCCCCGCAAATGCGGGGTTTTTTCGTATCTGGGACGGGTTGAGGTCGCGGATCGTGTCCCAGAATATGTCCCGAAGTCGTGCTAGAAACCTGGGACACGAGGTTTCCGGCAGGCGGGGCAAAGCGTCCCCGCTTTGGACGTAGGGGGTAGCGATGCAGCGCCAAGCGACAAGAGCGATCAGCGGCCACGTCTTCAAGATCGAGCGCAAGCGCGGGCCGCAGTGGTACGCGAAGTACCGGCTGCCGGACGGTCGCCAGGTCCAGCGGCGGATCGGCCCGCACTGGACCGACCGCAAGCAGGAGCCGCCCGCTGGCTACTTCACAAAGACGACTGCGAGGGCGTGGCTGGACGACACGCTGGCCAAGGCCCGGCGCGGCGAGCTGCCCGGCATGGTCCGCACCGGGACGACCTTCGCCGTCGCCTGCGACGACTGGCTCGACTACAAGCGCGACCGCAAGATCAAGCTCTCGACCCAGATCGACTACGAACACATGACCGACCGGATGAAGAAGGTCTTCGACGAGCAGTTCGGCGAGAAGGTGCGTTTGGAGGACGTGACGCCGGAGATGGTCGAGGGCTTCCGCGACGCCTTGGTCGCCGAAGACCTCTCGGATCGAACCGTCAACAAGTACCTGACGGTGCTCCACGGCCTCTTTGTCTGGGCGCAGCGCCGCTACAAGCTGCCCTCGAATCCGGTGGCGAACGTAGAGCGCCGCCCCCATGCCAAGCGCGGCAACATCGACGTGTTTTCCCGCGTGGAGGTCTTGGCGCTCGTCCGAGCCGCCGCCTCAAAGCAGGACGGCACGGTCTACCTGACGGCGGCGTTCACGGGCCTGCGACTGGGGGAGCTGCTGGCGCTGCGTTGGCGCGACGTGGACTTCGTCAACAGCGCGATCCACGTCCGGCAGAGCTTCACCAACGGCCGCGTCGATACGCCCAAGAGCGGCCAGGAGCGCACCGTGCCGATGGCCGACGAGGTCGCCCAAGCGCTCGCCAGTCTGGGACGGCGCGACGAATTCCGAAGCGACGACGATCTCGTCTTCTGCGGAGCCAGGGGGGGCCACCTCGCCGGGCACAAGCTCCGCGACCGCTACAAGGCCGCGCTGAAAAAGGCCGGACTCCGCGAGCTGCGCTTCCACGACCTCCGCCACACCTTCGGCTCCCACGCGATCCGCACCGCCGACTCTCGCGAGGTCATGGAGTGGATGGGCCACCAGGACTTGGCGACGACGCAGCGCTACCTCCAGTTCAAGCCGAGGCAGGATGCCGCCCGCCGTATCTCCGAGGCGTTTGCTGGTGGCGCAGAATCCACGCTGCCAAACACCACCCGCTAGCAGCGGACACTTCAGGATGCAGTCGGACGACTGACGATCCCGACACAATCCCTGCGCTAGTGGATGCACCGACCGGAGGAGACCTCGTCCTTAGCGGCGCCGCCGTTTCGGCTGCTGCGCTGGCGGCTTGGACCGCGAACAGGCGCATGGAGCGGCAGCTGGCCGAAGAGGCAGAGCGTCTTAGTCGGCAACTCGCCCATGATCGGCGTGTACGCGAGGCCGAAGAGCTACGTTCGGTGCTGGACGATGCATCCCGCTCGCTTGCGCAGGCAATTGAAGCTGTCTCTGCATCCCGCGCCCATCACGAGCTTGCCCCGTTGATGGAGGGAGAGAGTTCGCCCGACAAAGAGGCTTGGCGGCGGGAACGAGAAGCGCTTTGGCACGACGCGATGGCGAAGACCGTTGCCTTGGTGGGTGAGGTACAGCGTCTGCGGCTTCGGTTCGGCGACAAGCATCCGGTCACGGAGACCTACGTCAAACTCCGCGCCATTTTGCTGTCTACGGTTACTCGGGCTAGACGTCTCAAGGCTGACCCGGAGGAGGATGACCCGTTTTCGCGAGTTGGATCCCTAAATGTCCAGTTTGTCGATGCCTGTCGTCCTTATGTCCAGATTGAGGAGGTCGCAGACAGATAGCGGTACGGCGGTCTGATCACGGTCTAGCGAGTTGACAGTCCGAAGCTGTTGTCAGCGACCCAGCGGGCCAGGGCGGCCCGAGTGAACCGAAGCCCCCGTCGCCCGATCCTCACATGCGGCAGCCCTCGCGAGCGCACCAGCTCGTAAAGGGTGCTGCGCGGCACATGGAGCAATTGCGCCGCTTCGTTGGCATCTAGCAGCGGTTCGGCGAGGAGTTGGGAGTCGGGCATCGGTTCTCTGCCCTATATGTCCAAGAAACCGGCCGAATGCCCCGCCTTCTTAACAATTCTCTCGGCGAACTTGCCAATGCATAGGAGTAGGTCGTTTCTGGCGTGTACGTGAAATGCTCCCGACGATATGGCGGAGCCAAACTGGTCGGAAGTAGTGCAGGCGGTAGCTGCCGTTCTAGGCGTAGGCGGGATTGGCGGAGCCCTTGTCTACTCCGGTTTGCAAACGCGGGGCCTTCAGCGACAGGTACAGATGCAGGCCGAGGCGGATGAGCGAGGCCGTCGGGTCGAGCGTGCGCAGCTGGATCTAAATCTCATGCATCTGATGATGGATCTTGATGTGTTGTTTGTAGAGCGCCCGCATCTCTATCCGTATTTCAACGACAACGAGGAGATACCAGTCGAGGCTGAACTCCGGGGAGAGGTCCTGTCCTGTGCAGAGCTAATTTTGGACTACGCCGACATGATCGCGCGCCAGCAGCGTTGCGGTCAGATTCCGGAGGAGGATGAGGACGGCTGGATCGAGCTTCTCAGCAGCTACTACGAGGGGAGCCCGGCAGTTCGTGACCAGTTCGACCGCTTTCAACGCGGGTACCAGCCAGGCGTCAAGCGCCTACTTGGCATTGGTTCGCATGATGAGGCGGACCTGTCCAGCAACGGAGCATTCGGGGTCTCCGATGGCTTCGGAAGCCTCCTTGGGTAACTCTTATAACGCGTTCTTTCTACGGATAGCGCCCGTGAATGCGCTTGTGCGCTCGTTCGTAGACGGTGCGGGTGTTCGGATTGTCCGGGTGGCGCTCGCCGAAGGCGATGAAGCTCCAGATCAGTGTGTTGTCGGAAGTCTTCACGAGCTGGAAGACGAAGCCGTAGGGGGCGGCTGAGGCCCCCTCCGCATCCAGCGGTACGTAGAGCTTCCGGCACCCCGGCAGATGCGCGCCGCTCTCGCTCTCGGGTTCACACCGCCGCCAGTGGAGCTTGCGGCCTCCGGCTTCGATTGTCCTGCGGGCGCTTTCTGCCCGCGCTCGGGAAACCGCGCTGGGCTCAAAGCGCTCGACCTCCTCGACCCACTCCCGACCGCCGAACTCGACCGGCGCGGGAGGCAACTTTTTCTGCCCTGACTGACTCACGCGGGCAGCATAGGCCGTAGCGCGAATTGATCCCGCAACCTGGACTCGGTGCGGAACCGGCCGGGTCGACCGGGCCTCAGCCCTCGCCGTCAGGAGGGGCGTCGTCGGCGGTCAGCCGCTCGAAGTCCTCCTCAGATGCTGGCTTCCAGCCGCGCTTCGCATACAACTCTGAGACCGGCGTGATCGGCGGCTCGAGCGTCAGTCCACCAGCCCGGTCCGGCACGACCTCATAGCGCCGCCCACCAACTTCAACCAACTCCCCGACCTCTAGGTCGAGCTTCTTTACCGCAGTGGCCATGGGAACATTCTACCCGGCAGGCGAGTCGATCTGGAAGGGAAGATCATCATGGGCCGTGAACCGCCCAAGCCGCGTCCCGCCGGGGTCCCAGCCCATCCCGTCGAGCAGTTCGCCCGGCGGGATGCCGAGCGAACCGGCGAGCTTGATCACGGTGTCCACGCGAGCGACCCGCTCGCCTCGCTCCAACTGGCCGACCGCTGTGCGGTGCAGCGAAGCCATCACCGCAAGCTCTTCCTGGGAGAGCTTGGCCCGCCTACGGCAGTAAGCGAGGTTGCGGCCGAACTGGTCCGCGATCTTCATCCTTCCTCGCTCCGTTCCACGAACCCGCCCGGTCGGTAGTTGCCGGGGGACCAGGTAATCCCGGCCAGCAGCTCGTCGGCGGAGACTTCCAGCGAGGCTGTCAGCTTGACCAGCGTGTCGATGCGGCAGAGGCGCAAGCCACGCTCAAGCTGGCTTATCTCGGTTCGATGTAGCGAGCTGAGATAGCTCAGCTCCTCTTGGGAGAGGTCGGCCCGCTTGCGGTGAAGGGCGAGGTTGTCCCCGAAGCGGGCGGCGAAGTCGATCATCGGCTCTCGCCTCCAGTGATCTGTCCGAGCAGGCCGTGCAGCGCCTCGTGCTCGGCAACGACCCGGATGTACTCGTTGCTGCGGTCGATGATCCCGGCAAGGTCGCCGAGCACGTCGCGTACGTCTGAGTCGGGGACGATCACCAGCTCGTCCAGCGCCGCGAGGAGTCGCCCATAGGCAGCTTCCTCGTGGCGAAGGCGGGCTGGCTCTTTGAGCGTGTCCGGGTATTCCCTCAGCTCTTGCCGGACACCCGCGCGAGCGCTCGTGAAAAGCCCGCGCAGGAATCGGACCTGATCAGCGGGGAGTTTGAGGGCGACGGCAGAGCCTCGCCCCATAGGGTTCTTCTTAGCCATGAGGAGGAGTAGCTCCTTGTGGTCAGGCCCCCGGTTGGCGTTTGCGCGCCGCCGGGGGCTGCTTTGTGATGCCGCGAGGTTATCAGGCGTTTAGGGGGCTACCTAATCCTGATCGAGGATTTCCTTGACGCGCGTTAGGTGCAAATCAGCCGCCTCACCGATCTCGCGCAGCGTCAACCCAGTTCCCCGGGCTTGCTCAAAGCTCTCGCGCCTGGCCTTCCGGGCATTCTCGCGCTGAACATCGGTGCGCTCGAATCTCGACTGCGCGCGCTTAACGGCGGCGGCGGCTTTCTGCTTCTCGGGGTTTGTCATCGACCTTCAGCCTATTCGCCAAGCACCAAGCCAGAGATAGATAGACCCGCTTGCACCGAGAGACCGAAGGACCACGCTCTAGATGCCGCCTCCGCCCAGCAGTCCGCCGTCGATCCTCATCACTTCGGATCGCCCGCAACAGCAACAGCAGCACCCCTCACGCACTATCAATTTCGAAATTGGCCGGGGCAAAAGCGCCTCCCGTTGGACATACGGAGTGGATGCTCTCGATTGGCAAGCTCGGCATAGGACAGGAGCGCTACTACCTCGACCAAGTCGCCGAAGGCGCGGAGGACTACTACTCCGGCGAGGGCGAGGCCGAAGGTCAATGGCTCGGCGACTCGGCCAAAGACCTGGGTCTCGATGGCGCGGTGGAGGCCGACCAACTGACGGCGATGCTGACCGGCCACAACCCGGCGACCGGCGAGCCACTGGGCCTACGCGCCGTCGGCGGGCGCGGCGCGGTTCCAGGCTTCGATCTCACCTTCTCGGTCCCCAAGTCGGCCTCCCTGCTTTGGGCCTTGGGCGATGCGGAGGCCAGCGCCGCCGTTACCGTCGCCCTCGACCGATCTCTCGACGCTGCGCTCGGCTACCTCCAGCGAGAGGCTTGCTGGACGCGGCGCGGAGCTGACGCCGAGTTTGTCCGGGGCAACGGCTTTCTCGCCGCTGGCTACCGCCATCGCTCCTCTCGAAACGGGGATCCCCAGGTTCACGTCCACGCCCTTGTCGCGAACGCCACCCAGGGGCCGGACGGCAAGTGGACCCGCCTCTACCACCCGGCGATCTACGAACACGCCAAGACGGCGGGCTACATCTTCGAGGCGCAGTTCCGCCAGGAGCTGACCCAGAGTCTCGGCGCGCGCTGGCGGGAGGTCCACAACGGGATCGCCGAGATTGGCGGCTTTGACGATGCCCACCTACGGGCGTTCTCCACTCGCCGGACCGAGATCCTCGAGGCGGCTGGTCCCGGCGCTTCGGCGCGTTCTCGGCAAATCGCCAACCTGACCACGCGGGAAGCGAAGGAGCAGGGAATCGGAAGCGCCGACCTTCGGCAGCGCTGGCGTGAGCGGGCCGAGGGGATCGGCCTCGACCTCTCGGCGGTGCGGATCGGCGAGCGCGCAACCCCCGACCGTCCGGTCCTGACGGTCGAGCAGCTTGACCTCGCCGTCACCGAGGGCGTGTCGCACTTCGACCGCCGCGACGTGATCCAGGCCGTCGCGGGCCTGCTTCGACACGGAGGCGAGGTAGTGGAGATCGAGCGCACCGCCGATGCGTTCCTTGCCAGCGATGCGGTCCTACCGATCTCCGAGGGGACGAAGGAACCGCGCTTCACGACGAGGCGAATCTGGGAGCTTGAGCGCAAGGCGCTCGCCACCGCCGAGCGGATGCGCTCCCAGGGCGTTCCTCCTGCGAGTGAGTTGATCGCGGCTCGGGTGATCCGCTCCCGTTCCACGCTGAAGGCCGACCAGCGCGAGATGGTGCGCCGCCTGCTTTCCAGTGCCGAGGGAGTGACAGTCGTGATCGGCGAGGCTGGGACTGGCAAGACCTACGCCATCGTGGCGGCGGCCGAAGGCTGGGCGCAAGCGGGGATCGAGCTGCGTGCTGCGGCTCCCACCTGGCGCGCTGCCAATGTCATGCGTTCCGAGGGCCTGTCGGCCACCAGCATTGCCAGCCTGCTCGGCGAGCTTGACCGCGCGGCGCGCGCTGGCACCGAGGGATTGGCTGGCGGCTCGGTTCTCTTGGTCGATGAGGCCGGGATGGTGGACTCCGCGACGCTTGCCCGCTTGATCGCTCACGCCGACGGTGCGGGAGTGAAGCTCGTCCTGGTCGGCGATCCCCAGCAGCTCGGCGAGATCGAGGCGGGCGGGTTGTTCGGGGCGCTTGCCGAGCGCACCGAGCCGATCTATCTCGACCAGGTGATCCGACACCACCACGAGACCGACCGCGAAGCGGCGAAGCGCATTCGCGAAGGCGAGGGCCGCGAGGCGCTTTCCCTCTACCGGTCGGAGGAGCGGGTGATCGTCGCCCCCAATGCCGAGGCCCGGCGAGAGGCGATGGTCCGCGACTGGCAGGAGGCATTCGCCGGCGGCGAGGACGCCGTGATGGTGGCGAAGCGAAATGCCGACGTAGAGAAGCTGAACGAGCTGGCGCGCGCCGTGATGCGAGAGCGGGGGAGGGTTGGTTCCGAGGAGATCGAGGTTGGCGGCAACGCCTTCGCCGCTGGCGATCAGGTCATCACCCGTGTCAACGACCGCACGCTCGACATCTACAACCGCGAGCGTTGGACGGTCGCCGAGGTGAACTCGACCGACCGCACGGTCGTCCTGAACGGCGTCGACAGCTCTCGCCGAGTCGAGGTTGATGCCGCTTACCTTTCGCGCACCAACCCGTACGGCGATGCGCCAGCGCTGGAACACGCCTACGCCGTCACCACCTACTGCGCCCAGGGAACCACCGTCGATCGCGCCTACGTGATGGCCGATCCCTCGATGGACAAGCAGGAGTTCTACGTGGCGACCTCGCGCAGTCGGGAGGAGACCTACCTGTATGCGACGCCGGAGATTCAGGCGCAGCGGGAGGAGTACGCGCCGCGCTCGCCGTATCTGCGCGAGGGGCTTGACCACATCGCGGAAGCGACCCAGCGCGACGGCTCCCAGACCGCCGCCCACGACGAGGCACAGCGCTTCGAGCTGTCGGAGCTGTCCACTCCGGCGCTCGTGGAGCGCAGAGCGGACCTCATTCGTCGCGGCCAGGAGGAGGGCGGCAAGGTCGCCCGTCTACGCGAGGCAGGGGAGCGGGTCGAGCAGTCCCGCCAGAACGTCGCCCAGGCCGAGGGGCGGATCGCCGCCGCCGAGAGCGGGGGCAGGGCGGCGCGGAAGGAGCTTCCCGACCTGCGCCGGAGCTACGAGTGGGTGAGCGAGGGCCTTGCCAATCGCGAGCGCGAAATGGCGGAGCTTCCGCGTCCCCAGGCGGATCAAGCGGCGATGAGGTCCGAACTGGATGCGGTCGAGCAGGTCCTCGCCGACCGCCGAGCACCACAGATCGCCGCCGCCCGCATCGAGCCGCCTCAGTACATCGTCAGGGAGCTGGGGGAGAGGCCAGCCGACCCAGCCAAGCGCGAGAACTGGAATCGCGGAGTGAAGAAGATCGAGAGCTACCGCCAACAGCACGGCGTAACCGACAAGAGCCGGGCCTTCGGAACTCGACCGCAGGAGCGATCCGCGCGGAAAGCGGCAGAGCGAAGCCTGCGACGGATTCAGCGGGAGCTGGGCCTAAAACGCCAGCTTGCGCGTGCTCGCAGGGCAGAGCGAGGGATCGGGCGCGGAATCGGCCGGTGAGGGCGCTGCGCGGCGGGCACCCGACGGCCAAATTGTGGCACGGCTTCGCCGTGCGTTGGCCGCCTGTATGGGTGCCCGGCGGCGCGGACGAGCAGCTAAGGCAAGTCGCGGTCGTACTTCGTGCCGTCACTGCAATCCACCACATGTGCCGCCTTCGCTCCATTTTGAATGAGTTCAATGGAGTGTTCTGCGGGGGCCTTCCGAGTATAGGTCTCGGAAACGGCAATGATCTTGTTGTTATTCGCCTTCAGCTCCCAGTAGAATTGATCGTCCTTACTCCGCCAAATCGTGAAATGCATACAGCGAAGCTAGTGGTAGCTTCGGATGTCCCCCACGCTATGGCAGCAGGTGCCGGGGCGCTTCACAAAGGCATAGGATTCGCCCCAGGATGGAGGATCTAAAAGGGATCAGGGTGTTTATAGCCACCCCAGGTGGCCTAGACCAAGAGCGTCAGGTGTTTCGAGGCGCTGTCGAGGAGGTCAACCGGGATGCCTGCGAGCGTGGCTTTGTGTTTATACCCGTGGGTTGGGAGTTTGCTCCCGCTGGGCTAGGCCGACCCCAGGAGCAGATCAACGAGGAGGTGCGGCGCTGTGACTACTTGGTTCTTCTGCTCCATGACCGATGGGGCACGCCGCCCTCCGACGATGGCGAGTTCACTTCGGGCACCGAGGAGGAGTACAACATTGCAAGGGAGTGTGCCTCAAGTGAGGAGCTCCCCATGCGCAACATCGCGGTGCTGTTTAAGGGCGTGGACACCCGTCAGTTGAGTGACCCCGGCGAGCAGCTGAAAAAGGTTCTTTCCTTTCGGCAGCGCTTGGAGGAGGAGCGCGGACTTCTCTACAAGACGTTTGACTCGACCAGCGAATTCGAGTCCGAGCTTCGAGGCTTGCTCGTACGATGGCTGCGAGAGCACGGTGAAGACGGGACTGCCGAGCCCCCTTCGGTTCCTCCGCCAAACGAGCCGCCTAGCGGCAGTGATGATGTGACGAGTGTGGGGGATGGAGACGAGGGGCTTCTTGCGAGGGCTGAGCAGCTTGCAGACGAAGGCCATCTCACGCGGGCGGAATCGCTCTATGCGGCGGCGGTTGTTGCACGGACCGACATAGAGGCGATGGTCCAGTACATACGCTTTCTTCGGCGCACCGGCAGGCTAGACCTTGCTGACGCCATGAGTGGCCGCCTGCTTGAGATCGCAAAGGAACAAAAAGATACCCGTGCGGTGATTGAGGCCCTTTCCAATCAGGCCATCATTCATCGAAAGAAGGGCGAACATGATCGATCCATCGCCATACTCGATGAAGCCGTCGAGGTTGCCAAAGATGGGGGGCCGGACGCCCGGAACGATTTGGCGTTCCTCTTGGACAACCTCGGACTGACGTTGAGGAAGCAGGGCCGGTTCGACGAGGCCCTTGATCGACATCTTGAGGCACTTCAGATCAAGCGCCAGCTTGACGACCAAAAGAGCCTCGCAACGACGCTGCATCATGCAGCGGCATTGCTCCGACAGAAGGGCCAGTTTGATGAAGCACAGGCGCTGACCGAGGAGGCCGTTAGCGTCTTCCAGAGCTTGGAGTATCCCCGCGGTGAGGCGCAGGCACGGGCGAACCTAGGCGAGATCTTTGAGCAGCGCGGTGATCTCGACGCGGCGCGCGAGCAGTTCGAGATCTCGCTTCAACTCAATGAGCAGCTCAATAGCCCAGAGGGTGTGGGGATGAATCTTTGGCAGCTCGGTCGAATTGCCTTGGACGAGGACCGACTGGACGATGCGGAGCTACTAGCTATTCGAGCGGCCCGTCAGGCGGGAGACGAACAAAGTCGTCCAGAGGCCCTAGGCGCGCCCATGCAATTGATCGGAAACATTGCAATGGAGCGCGGCGCATTTGAGCAAGCGGTTCGCAATCTGAGCTACGCCTGCGAACTTAATGTACGCAACGAGCTTGGGGAGGCTTGGTCGCTTGCTGACTTGGCTAGGGCCTATGCAGGGGCAGAGGACCCTGAACAGGCACATCGGGTCCTTGGTGAAGCGGAGACGGCTGGGGGTCAGCTGGCTAACGCCAAGTTTCAAGCCGCCCTGGCTCGGGCTCGCAGGAGTGTCGAGGAGATGGACGCACGTCTCGCGGGCGATGGATCGGAGTCTTCTGAGAAGGGAGGTTAGGCTCGCCTTGATGGGCAATCCCAGATGGCTGCGGCAGCGTATCCCGAAATATGTCCCCGACTCCACCGATCTAGATCGAACTGGATCGAACTCTTAATAATTCTCAGGCACAAATCGGCCGCAAATGTCTTGTTAGAGCCAATTCTCAGTCCGGAAACCGGGGTTCGAATCCCCGTAGCGGTATGGCTCTAGCAAGCCAATCTCATCCGTGAGAGGGCCATTTTTTGTTTGGCGGTAACGCTCGCGGTCACAGGTGCCAGGCGCGGTGCGGAATCGGCAGCGCTCGCGCGGCTCGAGGGGACGCCGTTGCTGTTACCGCCGTGTTGCCGCACTGCTATGAATTCTGTTGCCGCTGTTGCCGCCATTGGTGAGAGGGCATCGTAGCTCTCCGAAACAGGAGACGATTCACGCGGTGTCAGCACCTCTCGCCGGGGATGTGCGCCGATATGCAGGGTTTCGGGCACTTCTGGCGAGAAGTGCCCGAAGCCGTCGGACCGCGCCTGGATGCGGTTTTCACCGGCGCCGGCCTGGCCGGAAGCCCTCCGAGGTCAACCCTTCGCTGGAGGTCACAAACGCCCGCTAAAACGCGGCCTGAGGTTCTCTTTAGAACCACGGGCCGGCGGCGGAATAGGTGAGGAGCGCGAGGACGGCGCCGGCGAGGATCGCCAGGCCCAAGGTCATCGTGCGGGCGCCGGCGCCCGCCAGCCGAGCCTCGGGCGGCCCGCTGCGACGCCAGTCGGGGAGCGCCAGCGTCGGCACCTCGAGCACGTGCCCGAGCACGTGCAGCGCCATCAGCGCGACCCAGGCGATGAAGCTCAGCTTGTGGGCGAACTTCAAGGTGTTGCTGGGGGGCCCGGCCACGAGCAGCGCGACACCGGTGCCGAACAGCGCCAGCGTGGTGAACACGACGCCCGGCGCCAGCACCCGCAAAGCGATACTCGGAGGGCCCTTGCGAACGTAGGCGGGGTTGCCGGAGTAGTAGCGGGCGAAGCGGTAGCCGGTGCTGCCGAGCTTGAGCAAGACCGGCGGGATCAGCAGCATGCCGATGAAGACGTGCGGCCCAAGGAGCTGGCCGATGAAGGGGACCGTCGCCCCCTCGGCGGCCAGCAG
>JAWVFL010000013.1:0-11927 GCA_033856195.1 Solirubrobacterales bacterium
GGGTTCCTTCCACGGGCTGCGCAACAAGGCCTACGGCACCGACCTCGTCGCGGGCGTCACCCCCGGAAAGGGCGGCCAGGACGTCGACGGAGTCCCCGTCTACGACACGATCGCCGAGGCGGTCGAGGCGGGGGCCAACACCTCGATGATCTTCGTGCCGGCGCGCTTCGCCGCCCCGGCGATCGACGAGGCGATCGAGTCCGGCGTGCACACGGTTATCGCGATCACCGAGGGGATCCCGGTGCTCGACATGCTGAAGACCTACTGGAAGGCAAAGGAGGCCGGGGTACGGCTGATGGGGCCGAACTGCCCCGGTGTGCTCTCGCCGGGCAAGGCCAACGTCGGCATCATTCCCGCCCAGTTCTTCGACCCGGGCAAGATCGGCGTCGTCTCCAAGTCGGGCACGCTGACCTACCAGATCGGCAACGAGCTGAAGCAGGCCGGCGAGGGCAACTCCTCGATCGTCGGCATCGGCGGCGACCCGATCATCGGCTCCGACTTCATCGACATCCTGACGCTGTACGAGGCCGACCCGGACACCGAGCTGATCGTGATGGTCGGCGAGATCGGCGGCGACGCCGAGGAGCGCGCGGCCGAGTTCATCGCTGCCGAGATCTCAAAGCCCGTCGTCGCCTACATCGCCGGCTTCACCGCCCCGCCCGGCAAGCAGATGGGCCACGCTGGCGCGATCATCTCGGGCTCGTCTGGCACCGCCCAGGCGAAGAAGGATGCGCTCGAAGCCAAGGGTGTGCGGGTCGGCGAAAGCCCGACCGAGACGGCGAAGATCGCCGTCGAAGTCCTGCGCGGTTCCTAGGGTGCGGGGCGGACCCGGGTTGGGGTTTCGCTTAACTTTTTGGGTGGAGACGCGGCTGCTGGCGCCGCAAGGTTGCTGCCCAAAAAGTACAAGACGCTTCACCCCTACCCGGGTCCGCCCTGAGGTTCTGGCTGGGACGGCGAAGCATTCGGCTGGAGTAGCGCTCGAAGCTGTTGTAGGAGCGTGGCGGGTTCGTAGTGCAAGCGGCGGTGGGTGATGCGGATGGTTCGGTAGCCCGCTGCCTGGAGGGCAGCGTCGCGGGCTCGGTCTTGCTCGAAGGCTGCGCGGTGGCGGTGGAATTCCCAGCTGTCGAGCTCGGCTGCGAGGCGTTGCTTGGGCCAGAGGGCGTCGATCTCGTAGCCGAGCGCGGTGGTGTTGAAGGAGGGCATCGGCACGCGGTGCCTGCGACAGAAGGCGGCGAAGTCGTCCTCCAGCGGGGAGCGGGTCACCTGGGGGGCTCGGGCTTCCGCAAGAAGGCGTCGAATCGGCTTCAGGGCCCTGCGGCCATAGCCTCGCTCGCAGACCTGCTCGATTGCGTTCAGTTGAAGCAGGTTCAGCCGGTCCGCTTCCTCCCAGGCAGATTCCAGGTGCTTGAAGCTGGTGAATTCGGCCAGGTCGAAGAGCGTGCGGGCCACTGTGGTCACCGGGATTCCAGCGCGAACCGCCCGATCATCGGGATGGAGTCGCCCGCGATGAATCCAGATCTGCTCCCTGCGATGAATTCCCTGACGGCCAGTCGGCGCAGTCACATCAACCGCCCGAGCCCATGGCCTTGCCAAGTCCCAGAGCGCTGCAGCGCTGCGGTGGCTGAGCAGCGACAGGTCCCCGTAGGCGAGCACTGCGGCCAGCCAACGTCCATTGCGGCTCGTGCTGAGATGCCCGACTGCGTACACCTCCCGGTGCAGAGGGTGCAGGCGGTCCATATCGAGCCGTAGCTCGATCGCTTCGTCACTGAAACCGAGCCCGAGCAACTGTTGCCTCCCGACGACGCCGTACTGCCGAGTAGCGAGACGACCCAATTCCCGCTCGCGTTCCCGCCTCCTCATGGGGCGTGTCTGAGCTTGAGCGTTCATAGACCCCCCTAAGCTCAGACACGCCCCTCGTTCTGCCCCTTCGGCGGCGGATCGGCGAGGCGGGGGCGTTGCTAGGCTCGCAGGCGTATGTCTGGTGACACGATTTCGTTTGCTCGAGGGGCGCCTAGCGCCGACATCCTGCCGCGGGACGCGGTGCGGGATGCGGCGGCTGTGGCGCTTACCGAGGACTGGGAAAAGGCGCTCTCTTATGGGACGGGGATCGGGCACCCGGCGCTCTGCGAGTGGATCGCGGAGCGGCACGGCGCCCTCGACGCCGGTCAGGTGATGGTTGCCAACGGGTCGCTGGAGGCTGGATGGATGCTTTTCGAGCATCTGCTGGCGCCGGGCGATCGGGTCGTTGTCGAGCAGCCCACCTACGACCGCACGCTCCTGATGCTGCAGCGGCTGGGGGTTGAGCTGGTGCCGGTCTCGCTCGAGGACGATGGCCTCGACATCGCCGCCTTCGAGGCGGCGCTGGCGCAGGGACCGATCAAGCTCGCCCACATCATTCCCAACTTCCACAATCCAGCCGGCTGCACGCTCTCGGCGGAGAAGCGGGTGCGGCTGGTCGAGCTGGCCGCCGAGCACGGCTTCTGGATCTTCGAGGACGATCCCTACCGCGAGCTGCCCTTCGAGGGTGAGGCGCTCGAGACGATGCTCTCGATGGACAAGGCGGATCGAGTGGTCCATGCTTCCTCTTTCTCCAAGACGGTCAGCCCGGGCGTGCGGGTCGGCTACCTCGCCGGTCCCGGCGCGGAGATCGCCAAGATCGCAAAGCGGGCCAATGAGACCTACATCTCGCCGAACATGCTGGCTGAGTCGGTGGTCCTGGAGCTCTGCCGATCGGGTGGACTAGACGCCAACATCGATTTCGTCAAGGGCGCGCTGCGCTCGCGGCGGGACGCGCTGGTTGAGGCTCTGAACGATCAGATCCCCGAGGCCGATTTCGTCGTGCCCGGTGGCGGCTACTTCCTCTGGCTCGACCTCGCCGAGGGCACCGACACCAGTGCCCTGCTCGCCGAGGCCAAGGCCGAGGGCGTCGCCTTCGTCGCCGGCCCCGACTTCATGATCGACGGGGGCGGCAACAGCCTCCGCCTTTCGTTCGCCAGCGTGCCCCCGGAGCGGATCCCGGAGGGCGTGGCGCGCATCGCGCGGGCGCTGGAGCGGATCCGCGCCGTCTCGCCCGCCTGAGTAGAGGCAGCATCCGGAGACCGGTCGTCACCGTCTCCACGTCGCGCTGATCCACCCGCGCTCCCTCCCCGTAGGTGGGTTTAACGACCCCGCGACCGAGGAGGAAACATGGCTGTGGCGAACGAACCGAGCGCGCTGGATCGCGTCACGAGCGACCCCGTGTCGCGGCGCAAGCTGCTCGCCGTGACCGGTGGCTCGACCGCGCTGGCGGCATTCCTCGCCGCCTGTGGCAGCGACAGCGACACGACGACGATGGCCACCAACGGTGGTGGGGGAAAGACCGGCACCGAGCAGTTCGGCAAGGGCGACGTCGGCATCCTCAACTACGCGCTGACGCTCGAGTATCTGGAGACCGCCTTCTACGCAGACGTCGCCAAGAGCGGGCTCTTCAAGGGGTCCGATCTGGAGACGATCCGCAAGTTCGGCAGCGAGGAGGCCGAACACGTCACGGCGCTGACCGGTTTCGTCAAGCAGATGGGCGGCAAGCCCGCACCGAAGCCGAAGACCGAATTCCCGCTGAAGAACGCGAAGTCGGTGCTCGAACTGGCGGCGACGGTGGAGAACCTCGGCGCCGCCGCCTACCTGGGGCAGGCGCCGCACATCAAGGGTGCCTCGGTGCTGGCGGCGGCACTCTCGATTCACAGCGTCGAGGGGCGCCACGCCGCCGCGCTCAACACCCTGCTTGGCAAGTCGATCGTGCCCGACGGCGCCTTCGCCAAACCCGCCGGCGCGAACGAAGTCCTCAAGTCGGTCGAACCCTTCATCGTCGGCTGACCCGGCGCACGAAGCTAAAGGAGCAACGAGATGAACGACCAGAACATGGCCCAGCCCGAGCTCGCCGCCGTGCACGTCGAGGTGGCGGACAGCGAAGACCTCTCCCGCAGCGAGGTGATTCTCAAGGGAGCCCTCGCCGCCGGCGCGATCTACGGCGCCGCGATGGTCGGTCCCTTTGTCGGTCGAGCCCTGGCGATGTCGGAAAGCGGCGACGTCGGCATCCTCAACTTCGCCCTCACGCTGGAGTACCTCGAGTCGGCCTTCTACAAGGAAGCAAAGAGCCGGGCAAAAGCGAGCGGCGACCTGAAGAGCCTGATCGACACGATCGCCCGCGACGAGGACGAACACGTCGGGGCGCTGACCGAAACGATCAAGAAGCTCGGCGGCAAGCCCGTCGCAGAGCCGAAGTTCGACTTCCCCTACAGCGGCATGAGCGGCTTCCTCAAGCTCGCCCAGACCTTCGAGGACACGGGCGTCAGCGCCTACAACGGCGCCGCGCCGCAGATCAAGTCGAAGGAAGTGCTGGAAGCGGCCGGTTCGATCGTCCAGGTCGAGGCGCGCCACGCGGCGGCGATCGCGCTGCAGAACGGCTCCGAACCGTCTCCGCTGGCCTTCGACCCGGCGCTGAGCGAAGCTAAGGTGCTCAAAGCGGTCGAACCCTTCATCCAGTAGCCGAGTCGAGCCGAAGCGGCCCGTAGGAGCAATCGAGATGAGCGCGAGCAAAGCCGAGCGCCTCGCCGACGAGGAGCTGATGCCGCGGATCGGGGAAAAAGACCCCGACGCCTTCGAGGTCTTCTACGACCGCCACGGCGGCGTCGCCTACTCGCTCGCCTACAGGATCGTCGGCGAGCGAGGGGCGGCGGAAGACGTGACCCAGGAGGCGTTCATCTCGATCTGGCGCAGCGGCGCCCGCTACGACACGGCCCGCGGCAGCGTGCGCACCTGGATGCTCGGCATCGTCCGCAACCGGGCGATCGACGCATTGCGCAGCAAGGCCGGCCGGGCGCCGAAGCTCGACTTCGACGACGACTCGATCCTCGAGCACCGGCCGGCCGAGGAGCTGACCGATTCCGAGGCGTTGCGCCGCGAGACGGCAAAGGAGGTGCGCGGAGCGCTCGACGAGCTGCCCGGCGAGCAGTCGAAGGTGATCGAGCTGGCCTACTTCGGCGGCTTCAGCCACTCGGAGATCGCCGGCATGCTGGGAGTGCCGCTTGGCACCGTTAAGGGGAGGATGCGACTTGGCCTGGAGAAGATTCGCGGCGAGCTGGCGGAGGGACTGACATGAGCGCGACCGATCACGAGCGCCACAGCGACGAGATCGCTGCCTACCTGCTTGGGGCGCTGGAGCCGGGCGAGGCGGCGGAGCTGGAACGCCACCTCGCCGGCTGCGAGGAATGCCGGACGGAGCTGGAACGTCTGCGGCCGGCGGCACAGCTGTTGCCGGAGTCGGTGGAGCGGGTCGAGCCGCCGCGGGAGCTGCGCGGGCGGCTGATGGATCAGGTTCGCACCGAAGCCGAGACCGCACAGGCGTCACGACGCCGGCGCGGCTGGCACATCGGAAGCTGGAGCCTGCGCCCCGTAGCGGGCCTGGCCGCGCTCGTCCTGGTCGTCGCGGCGGCCGCCGCCTACGCGATCGGCAATGGCGGCTCGGACGAGGGGGGCGCTACCACGGTGGTCACTGGCCACCCTCCCGGCGTCACCGCGGAGATGATTCGCCAGGGCGAATCGGGCACTCTGCACCTGGCCAACCTCCACCAGCTACCGCGCGACGAGGTCTTGCAGGCCTGGGTTCAACGAGGCAAGCGCGTCGTCTCGGCGAAAACGCTGTTCGTCCCCAATCCGGATGGCACGGCCTCGGCCACGATCGACGACATGGACGGCGTCAGCACCGTAATGGTCACGGCTGAGCCGCGCGGTGGCAGCGTGCAGCCGACCAGCGCGCCGATCGTCAGCGTCGCGATCCCGCAGTAGGAACTCAACGACCGTAACGGTCGTTCGATAGAACCAATTGCTCCGGGATCGTCGCCCGCGGCGGCGGCGCCGGATCGGCCCGCACGGAAACCGTCTCGGCGACACTGCGCGAGACCTGGTGCGTGCCCTCAGGGGAGGCGATCGTGACGCCCTCCTCGCCGGAGCTCTGGACTGTGCCCTCCAAGCCCGGATCGAGCCCAGCGTCCTTGAGGTAGTGGAGCAGTTCCTCGGCCTCGTTCTCGAAGCGCAGCACGTGGACCTTGGCACCGGGCTCGACGTCGGAGAGCAGAGAGCCCTGCTCGCGGGCGCCCTCGACGATCGGGTGGCCGTGGGGGCAGGTCGTCGCGTCGCCGATCGCGGCTCGCATCCGCTCCTCCAGCACCGGCGACATCGCGTGCTCGATCCGCTCGGCCTCCTCGTGCACCTCGTCCCAGGGGATGCCGAGCACGTCGGTGAGGAAGCGCTCGATCATGCGGTGGCGGCGGACGATGTGGCTGGCGTGCTCGCGACCCGAGGCGGTGAAGTCGAGCGACTTGTCCGGCTTGCGCTCGACGTAGCCATCGTCGGTGAGGCGGCCGATCATCTCGTGCACGGTCGGCGGCGACAGCTGCATCGCGCGGGCGATGTTGGCGCCGGTCATCGGCAGCCCGGCCTCCTCCAGCCAGAACATGATCTCCAGGTACTCCTGCTCGGCTACCGTCGCGGTGTCCTGCGACAAAAGGCGCTCCTTCCGGGGGTTGAGTTCGGGTGCGGACCCGATACTAGCCCGCGCGGATCGCCCGCCCGCCGCGGCTTCCGCACGGGGGTGCGGGTTAGGCTTGCGGGCATGGGGAGAGACGTCGAACGCGCCGGCGGGCCCGACTGGGGCGGTGCTGCACCAGAGCTGCGCCGGCTCGGCCTTGACGGCTCAGCGCCCGGCGACGAGCCGCGCAAGGACTTTCAGCTCGCGACCCAGGAGGGCGCTCGCCGCGAGCCGATCGACGGGGTGCGGATACGCGAGGCACGCACGATCCCGGACGACCGCGGCACGGTCTGCGTCGCCTATGACCCGCGCTGGGGCTTCACCGAGGAGCCGATGGTCTACTGCTACGAGGTGACGATCCGTCCCGGTGTCGTCAAGGGCTGGATCCTCCACGAGACCTATGACGACCGCCTGTTCCTGGCGGCGGGGACGGCTCGCTGGGTGCTCTTCGACGAGCGGCCCGACTCGCCGACGCGAGGGAAGCTCAGCGAGCTCTTCTTCGACGCGCACCACCGCAGCCTGCTGCGCATCCCGCGCGGCGTCTGGCACGCCGTGCAGAACGTCGGCACGACGGACTCGCGGATGATCAATTTCCCGACTGAGCCCTATGACTACGAGAACCCCGACAAGACGCGGCTGCCGCTCGACACCGATCGAATCCCCTATCGCTTCGAGCGCTGAGCGCCGGTGAGCGCTGCCGCGCCGGCCTGGCGCCGTGCGAGTGGGATCGCGAGGGCGGCGTCGAACGCCCTGCGAGCGGCGCCGGCGGTGGCCGATCCGCCCCTCGTCAGTGTCGTGATCGCGACCTACAACTGGTCGGAGGTGCTGCGCTGGGCGATCCGCTCCGTGCGGCGACAGGCCTACCCCCGCTGGGAGCTGATCGTCGTCGGGGACCGCTGCACGGACGACTCCGAGGCGGTGGTCGGGTCCTTCGGCGACGCGCGGATCCGCTGGCACAACCGCGAGCGCAACGCGGGCAGCCAGTCGCTGCCCAACAACGACGGCATCGCGATTGCGCGTGGTGAGTTGATCGCCTACCTCGGCCACGACGATCTCTGGACCCCGGACCACCTGACCCACTTGGTCGCCGCCCAGCAACGCGCCGACGCCGACGTCTGCTTCTCGCTCAGCGAGGTGATCGGGCCGCCCGCCAGCGGGATGCGGAACGTCTCCGGCTTCAAGCCCGGCGGCTATCGCGGCGGTCACCTGCCGCCCAGCTCGGTCCTGCACCGCCGCGCCCTGGTCGAGCGCATCGGCGAGTGGCGCGACTATCGGGAGATCGAGCTGCCGCCGGATACCGAGTTCCTCGAGCGGGCCCTCGGCGCGGGCGCCTCGTTCGCCTCTTCGTGGGCGCTGACGGCGTTCAAGCTGCCCTCGGCGATGCGCCGCAACTCATATGTCGAGCGGCGCTGCGACGAGCAGCAGGCGCTGGCGCTGCGGATGGACCGCGAGCGGGCCTTCCAGCTGCGCGAGCTGGGCCGCGCCGTCGTCAGCCGCGCTCGCCACCCGCGCAGCGACCCCAACCGCTTCGCGCCGCAGGTCGAGCCGGGCAGCGGGCCGGGCGCCTACGTGCGCGCGGCACGTCGCGTCCGCGGTCTCGATCCGTAGTTGGGCGGCGCCTGAGTCGGCTCGGCTAGCGCCGCTCGACAAGGGTCGAGACGATCGCCTCGTAGAAGCCCTCGCCCATCGCCCCCTCGGTGACCGTGACGTTGTCCCAGGCGCCGAGCGCGGCGCGCAGGCCGGGGTCGCGCTCGGGCCCGTTGGCGACGACGAAGAAGCGGCCGACCGCGGCGGCAACCTCGAGGTCCTCGACCGAGTCGCCGACGGCGATGCAGTCGGCGGGGTCATAGCCGCGGACACGGGCGTGGGCGGCTACGGCGCCGGCCTTGCTGACCAGCTTGGGGACGAGGTGGTAGGCGTGGGTGGGCCCCTCGATAGCGGGCATCTCACGGCCGATCGCGCCGTTGTCGAGCAGGCGCAGGTCGTCGTGGCCGTGCTCCTCCAGCAGCCGGTTGGCCTCCTCGACATCGACCTTGCCGCGGAAGAGGTGGGAGAGGACGCGACCGTGGTGCCAGGGCGCGTGGTACTCGAGCCGCCCCTCGAAGTGCTCGAAGAGCATCTTCGGAATGCCGCGCTGCTCGATCCTCTCGTAGACGGTGCCGTCCTCGTCGGGGACCATCTCGCCGGTCATCAAGGTCGTCTCGCCGTCGATCGCGAAGGCGCAGCCGGCCTCGTAGATGTAGGAGGTCTGGCCCATCAGGCGGGCGGCCTCGTGCACCTGGGGCTCGCGCCGGCCGGACATGATCACGACCTCGACCCCGGCCCGGTGGCACGCCTCGAGCCCCCGCGACTGAGCCAGCGAGAAGTTGCCCTCGGCGTCGCGGAACAGCGAGCTGCCCTTGCCGAGCAGGGTGCCGTCGAGGTCGGTGTAGACGCATCGCAGTGCCATGGTGCGGTCGCTACGGTAGCCGGATGAGCTGGCGACTCGCCGATCGCGCTCTCGACCTGGCCCAGCCGCTCGCCGCCGGGATCGTCAACGTCACCGCCGACTCGATGTTCGAGGGGGCGCGCAGCGTCACGCCGCAGCGGGCGATCGCCGATGGGCTGGCGCTGGTCGAGGCCGGGTTCGACATGCTCGACGTCGGGGCGGTGGCGGCGAAAAGCGGCCCGCCGGTGCCGGCCGAGGTCGAGGCCGCGGCGCTGGCGCCGACGATCGAGGGCTTGGTGGCCTCGGGCGTGCCGGTCTCGGCCGACACCTTCTCGGTCGAGGTGGCGCGACAGGCTCTCGATGCGGGCGCGGTGGCGGTAAACGACATCTCCGGCGGCTCGAAGGAGATGCTCGAGCTGGTCGCCGAGCGCGGCTGCGGTTATGTGCTGATGCACATCGAGGGACCGCCCCGGGCCGACCGGCCGGCGCGCGAGTACGGCGACGTGGTCGACCACCTCAAGCGGTGGTTCGGGGGGAGAGTCGAGCAGGCTCGCGGCCTTGGCGTCGCCGAGGAGCAGATCGCCATCGACCCGGGACTCGACTTCGACCTCACCACCGAGCAGGATCTCGAGATCCTGCGCCGCCTGCCGGAGCTGCGCGCGCTAGGGCTGCCGCTCTACGTCTCGCTCTCGCGCAAGGATTTCATCGGCGCCGTGCTGGCGGGGTCGTGGGAGCAGCGGCTGCCTCCTGGCGAGCGCGAGTGGGGAACGGTCGCCGCGGTGGCGCTCGCGGTCCGCGGCGGCGCCGACGTCCTGCGCATCCACGATCGCAGCTCGTTGCAGGCAATGCGGGTGGCGGGACGCATCGCACGGCCGGTGCGGAGCACCGCCTGATGGCAAAGAGCCTGCTCGAGGCGCCCTGGTCGGTTGCGATCGACCCGGCGCATCGCGACGGTCGCATCGTCGCCGAGAGCAGCGAGGAGGAGCGCAAGGCGCGGCAGGTTTCTCTTCCCCGCTCCCTCGATCCCAGCTTCGTCGAGGCACTGCGGCGTGGCGGCATCGAGCGCCTCTACTCGCACCAGCGCGAGGCGCTCGAGGCCGCGGCCTCCTCGAACCTGGTGATCACCAGCGGCACCGCGTCCGGCAAGAGCCTCGCCTTCAACCTGCCGGTGCTCGACGGGATCGCTCGCGACTCAAAGCGCCGCGCCCTCTATCTCTATCCGACCAAGGCGCTGGCGCAGGACCAGGCGCGCAAGCTGGCGGCGCTGCGACCGCCGGGGCTGCGCGAGGCGATCTACGACGGCGACACCCCGCGCGAAGAGCGCCCGGCGATTCGCCGCCGCAGCAACCTCATCCTCACCAACCCGGACATGCTGCACGTCGGCATCCTGCCCCACCACAAGAGCTGGGGCGACTTCCTCGCCAACCTCGGCTGGGTGGTGGTCGACGAGGCGCACACCTACCGCGGTGTCTTCGGCTCGCACGTCGCCAACGTGCTGCGGCGACTGCGCCGGGTGGCGCGGGCCTACGGTGGCGAGCCGCGCTTCCTGCTGGCCTCGGCGACGATCGCCAACCCGGTCGAGCTGGCCGAGGAGCTGGTCGGCACTCCCTTTGAGCTGATCGACGACGACGGCGCGCCGCGCAGCGGGCGGGAGATCACGATGTGGAACCCGCCGCTGATCGACAAGGCGACGGGAACGCGGCGCTCGGCGCTCGGCGAGGCCGCCGACCTGCTGGCCGAGCTGGTCTCCCACGGCGTGCGCACGATCTGCTTCCTGAAGAGCCGGCGCGGGATCGAGCTGATCCAGCGCTTCACCCGCGAATCGCTGGAGGCGCGCGGCAAGCCGGAGCTGGGGGCGCGGATCGCGCCCTACCGCGGCGGCTACACGGCGCAGCAGCGGCGCGAGATCGAGGCGCGGCTCTCGGCCGGGGAGCTGCTCGCCGTGGTCGCAACCGATGCGCTGGAGCTGGGCATAGACATCGGCGAGCTCGACGCGGCGATCTGCGTCACCTTCCCCGGCACGGTCGCCAGCCTGCGCCAGATGTGGGGACGGGCGGGGCGGCGCCAGCGCGGGCTGGCCGTCTACGTCGCCGGCCAGGACGCCCTCGACCAGTTCTTCTGCCGCCATCCCGAGGAGTTCATCGGGCGGCCGGTCGAGGCGGCGATCCTCGACCATGCCAACGAGCAGATCGCCTCGCGGCACATGGTCGCGGCCGCATACGAGCTGCCGCTGGGCGAGGGGGACGCGGAGGTCTTCGGGCCGGACTGGCGCGAGCGGGCCGAGCGGCTCGTCGCCGCCGGGCAGCTGCGCCAGGCGGGTGGCCGCATCATGCCGCGCAGCAGCGAGTTCGTTGCCTCGAAGATCCCGCTGCGCTCGGCCTCGTCCGACTCGGTCGCGGTGATCGAGCGCGACTCGGGCGAGATGCTCGGCCTGGTCGAGTCCGAGCGCGCCTTCACCACGATCCATCCCGGCGCGATCTACCTCCACCTCGGCCGCTCCTACGAGGTCGAGCAGCTCGACGTGCAGGGGCGGCGGGCGATCGTCTCCCGCTTCGACGGCGACTGGTACACGCGGCCGAAGAAGGAGACCGAGATATACATCGAGCGGGTGCGCGAGCAGCGCACCACCGCCGGCGTCGAGCTGCACTTCGGCGAGGTCTCGGTGACCGAGCAGGTGATCGCCTACCAGCGGGTCTCGATCTCCGACCAGGAGCCCTTCGACATCGTCGCGCTCGAGCTGCCCGAGCAGCAGTTCGTCACCCAGGCGCTCTGGTACGTGTTGCCCGAGCGGCTCAGCGGAGCCCTTCCCCCCGACGTCCTGCTCGGCTCCCTGCACGCGACCGAGCACGGCCAGATCGCGGTGCTGCCGCTGATCGCGATGTGCGACCGCTGGGACATCGGCGGCCTCTCGACCAACGTCCACTTCCAGACCGG
>JAWVFL010000014.1:0-6290 GCA_033856195.1 Solirubrobacterales bacterium
CCCGGTCGCGACCCCGATCCGCTCGGTCTTGGCCGCCAGGTAGGCGGCCAGCGTGACAGCGCAGCGGTACAGCTCCGGCGCCCCGACGCCCTCGACCCCGGCGGCCGCGGCGCGCCGGGTCTCCGACTCGAGCTCGGCGACCGAGGTGCCGATCGCGGCGACGGAGATCCGGTCGAGAGCGCTCACGCGGCGGCGAGGACGGCGTCGGCGACGCGCTCGCGATGCCATCTGGCGTCGCCGAAGAGAGCGGCGTTGGAGCGGCCGCGCTTGAGGAAGAAGTGGAGATCGTGCTCCCAGGTGAAGCCGATCCCGCCGTGGACCTGGATCGAGGCGTCGGGGACGCGCCAGCCGGCGTCGGAGGCGTAGGCCTTGGCCATCGAGGAGGCGAGCGGCAACGAGTCCGGTTCGGCATCGGCGGCCCAAGCGGCGCCGTAGACCGCCGAGCGCGAGTTCTCGGTCTCCAGGAGCATCTGAGCGCATCGGTGGGAAACCGCCTGGTAGGCCCCGATCGGGCGCCCGAACTGCTGGCGGTCTTTGGCGTAGGAGACCGCCATCTCCAGGGTCCGCTGGGCGATCCCGGTCGACTCAGCGGCAAGGGCCACGCAGATCCGGTGGAAGACCGGGAAGTAGTCAAGCCCGTCACCGGGCAAGGTGTCCGAGGTGGCGACACGGACGCCCTCGAAGCGCACGGAGGAGAGCCGCCGGGTCGGGTCGATCGTGACCTCGGGAGTGACCGCAACGCCCTCGGCGTCGGCCTCGACGAGGTGACGCTTGCCATCAGCGCTGGCGACCAGGAAGAAGTCGGCGCCGGCCGCGTCGAGGACCAGGGTCTTCTCGCCGTCGAGGACGACTCCATCGCCGTCCGGCTTGGCTTCCATCGTGAACTCGCCGATCGTCGCCGGCGACCCCGAGTCCCAGAGAGCAGGCGTGCCGCGGCGCTCGCCGCTGGCCAGTGGGCGCAGGTAGCGGTCGCGCTGGTCATCCGAACCGCAAAGGCTGAGGGCGAGGCCGACGACGGTGGCGGAGAGCAGCGGCGAGGGCGCCAGCGCGTAGCCGAGCTCCTCGAAGAGCACCGCGAGCTCGACGACGCCGAGCCCCTGGCCACCCCACTCCTCCGGCAATGCCAGGCCGGTCCAGCCGAGCTCGGCCATCTCGCGCCAGCCGTCGGCGTCGACGCCGTCGTCGCTGGCGGCGATCTCGCGGATCCGCTCCGATTTGTAGCGCGAGGCGAGGAAGTCGTGGGCGGTGGCCTTGATCGCCTGCTGCTCGTCGGTGAGGTCGAAGTACATATTGAAGCGACAGCCCTAACGGAGCCTCGGCAGGCCGAGCACGCGCTCGGCGATGATGTTCTTGAGTATGTCGGTGGTGCCGCCCTCGATCGAGTTGGCGCGCGAGCGCAGGAAGCCGTACTGCCAGGCGCCGCCGTCGATCGCGTGCTCGGAGCCGCGCGCCAGCGGCGCGTAGGCGCCCTCGATCTCCAGCGCCAGCTCGGTCAGGCCCTGGTTGATGTCGGCCCACTGCCACTTGCCGAGCGAGCCCTCCGGCCCCGGGATCCCCGACTGCATCGTCTTCGTCAGGCCGCGGTAGGCGTTGAGGCGCATCGTCTCCGCCTCGATGTGGAGCTGGGCGAGGCGCTGGCGGTAGTAGGAGTCCTCGGCGGCGCTGCCGCCGTTTACCCGCACCTCCTTGGCCAGCCTGGCGAGACGGCCGAGGCTGTTCTGGATCTGCGCGATCGCGCCAAAGGCGAGCCCGGCGCGCTCGTTCATCAGGGTGGTGATCGCCACGCCCCAGCCGTTGCCGACCCCGCCGACGACGTTCTCGTCGGGAATCCGCGCCTCGTTGATGAAGACCTCGTTGAACTCGCCCTCGCCGGTGATCTGGACCAGCGGCTTGGCTTCGACGCCGTCCTGCTCCATGTCCATCAGGAAGTAGGTGAGGCCTTGGTGCTTGGGGGCGTCGGCGTCGGTGCGAGCGACCAGCATGCACCACTTCGCGTACTGGGCAAACGTCGTCCAGACCTTCTGCCCGGTGACGACCCATTCGTCGCCGTCCTTGACCGCGCGCGTCTTCAGCGAAGCGAGGTCCGAGCCCGACTCCGGCTCGGAGAAGCCCTGGCACCAGATCTCCTCGCCGGTCAGGATCGGCTCCAGGTAGCGTTGCTTCTGCGCATCGGTGCCGTGGGCGATCACCACCGGACCGCCCATCGCCAGGCCGAGCACGTTGGCGGGACTGGGTGCTTCCTGGGCGGATGCCTCACCGACGAAGATCGCCTGCTCGATCATCGTCGCGCCGCGGCCGCCGTACTCCTTTGGCCAGGAGATCCCGGCCCAGCCCGCCGCGTGCAGCCTGCGCTGCCACTCCCCGCGAAACGCCATCACCTCGTCGAGACCCGCCTCTGGCTCAGGACCTGGGTTGTTCTCCTGCAGCCAGGTGCGAACCTCGTCGCGGAACTCCTCCTCCGATGGCGACAGCGTCAGGTCCATCGGTCGGGGAGCATATAGGCCCTGGCCGGGCAGCCAGGGAATGCTCCCCGATGCACTTAGAGCTGATTACAGAATTTGAAGCCGTATTCCTTGGTCAGCTTCTGGAATTCGGCGAACGGCGATTCGGGACCGCTCAGTTCCGACGTCGGTTTCGCTTCGAGACCCGCCGCCGCCGCTTCCAGCGCCGCAACGATCGCTTCGGCCTTTTGCTCATCGCCGGCGGGCGGACTCAGGCCTTCGAGTTCTTCCGCTGCTTCGGGGAGTGGCGGAACCGCTGCTTTCAGGTTGGCTTCCGCGGTCGAAGGTTTTGGATCGCCCTGGGCTTTGGCTTCTTTTTCAAATTCCTGAAGCAGTTGGTTGTAGCGAACGGGCACCTGGTTGCACACCGCGTCCCCCTGTTTGATGAACTGGGCTTTGGTCAAGGGAGCAGAGTCCGCGCCATCGCTGGCTTCCGTGGAGTCATTGTCGGTGCCAGCGCTCGTGGTGTCGGCCGAGCTGGTGCCCGAATCCGCAGCACCCCTGTCGCCGCCTCCGCTGCTGCTATCGCTGCCGCCGCCGCACCCGTACGCCAGCGCTGCGATCGCCAAAATGGCGATGAGAGTGATCCTCATCTGCATGTCCCGCCCGCCTCCGATCGAAACGAAAAGTTTTAACTAATCGGGGAACCTACAGGGGAAGGGAGCCAAGTCAAGTTCTTCTGCCTTCAATGCCTCGCTCGATGTCAGCTCACGACACGGTTCGATGACAGCGTGATAGGAACCCCGGCCAATGAGCTCAAACCAGGGGTACGAAAGTCCGGGGATCGCGGGGAGCGGGGCAATCGCCACCGGCCTCGCCGCCGTCTCGACCACCACCGCCGACACGATCCTGCTCGCCCGCAGCGAGGCTTCGGCCTGGCGCGCCGAGGAGAAGGTCGTCGCGGCCTGCGCCAAGATCGAGGCCGCCGAGCCCTCGCGCCTGCGGGTCACCACCGACCCAGCCGACCTCTCCCATTGCGACGTGGTCGTCGAGGCCGTGGTCGAGGAGGTCGAGGCCAAGGGCGAGGTTCTGGCGGCGGTCGCCGCAGCCTGCCCCGACGCTGACCTCGCGACCACCACGTCCTCGCTGAAGATCGGCGAGATCGCCGCGGCGGCGGGGACCGCCAAGCTCTACGGCCTCCACGTCTTCAACCCCGTTCCGCGGATGCAGCTGGTCGAGGTCTGCATCCCCGACGGCGCCGCCGACGCTCGCGAGCGGGTACTGGCCTGGTGCGCGGCACTTGGCAAGACCGCCGTCGAGGTTCCAGACCAGGCGGGCTTCGTCGTCAATCGGCTGCTCTTCCCCTACCTCTTCGAAGCGGTGCGGCTGATCGAGCGGACCGGCATGGAGGCCGGTGAGGTCGACACCTGCATGAAGCTCGGCGCCGGTCACCCGATGGGCCCGCTGGCGCTGCTCGACTTCGTCGGCCTCGACGTCTCCAAGGCGATCGGAGACGCGCTTTACGCCGACAACGGAGAGGCGGCCAGCCGGCCGCCGGGCCTGATCGTCGAGATGGTCGGCGAGGGGAAGCTCGGACGGAAGTCCGGGGCGGGTTTTTACTCTTACGACTAGGCTGCTACTCCGCGCTCGCCGCCTTGCGTTTTCCACTGATGTCCCAGATCACGTCGGCCTCGGAGATGTTCTGACGGCGGGCGACGGATTCGATTTCGTCCCAAGGGAGCTCGGCCTCGGGAAGCTCGTCCCAGCGGGCGAGGTCGAGCGCCTCGATCGAGCCTCTGAGCGCCGGGCCGAGATGTTCCTCGGAGCGCAGCAGGGCCCTCAGGACCTCGAGCTGCTTGTCGGTCAGGCGTACAACCCACATGCGGGTACCTCCAACTGTTCGGCGGGGTCGCGGGTTGCCCGGAAAAGCTAGGTGTCGTGACGGACGGAACCGCTGATGCGAACAGCCTCGATGCGATTTTCGCGGACCGCCTCGACGCGGATCGTGTAGCCGTTGACGGTGATCGAGTCACCGCGCTTGGGGAGCCGACCGAGCTCGCCGAAGACGTAGCCGCCGATCGAGTTGTAGGCGTCGGTGTCGACCGGCAGCTCGATGCCGGCGTCGGCGAGGTCGCCGAGCGAGACGTGGCCGCGGACGAACCAATCGCCGTTGGAAAGCTGACGCAGGGCGGCGGCACGGGGGTCGGTCTCGTCCTCGATCTCCCCCACCACCTCCTCGAGGATGTCCTCGACGGTGACGATCCCGACCGTGCGGCCGTACTCGTCGACGACGACCGCGAGTGAGGTGCGCTGGACCTGCAGGTCGTGGAGGAGGTCGTCGAGCGGGCGCGTCTCGGGGACGATCAGCGCTTCGCGGATCAACGGTTCGATCGAGGCGTCGGGGCCGTCGCTCATGTAGAGGCGGGCGAGGCTGTTGTTGTGGACGATCCCCCTGACGCGGTCGGGGTTGTCGTCCTCGATCACGACCAGGCGCGTGTGGCCGGAGGTGACGCAGCGCCGCAGCGCCGCCTCGACGGTCTCGGCGGCGTCGACGGTGACCACCGCGGGGATCGGGGTCATCACCTCGCGCGCCTCCTGCTCGTGAAGGTGGAAGACGCCGGCCAGGTGCCCGGCCTCGCCGGGGTCGAGGCGTCCGCGCTGGGCACCGCGGGAGATCAGCAGGCGCAGCTCCTCCGGCGAGGTCTCCTCGGCGATGCTGTCGGGATCGACCCGGAAGACGACGCGGACGAGCCAGTTCGCGGGCACGTTGGTGGCGATGATCAACGGGTGCAGCGCGGTGCGGAAGAATTTCAGCGGCCCCGCCACCCGCAGCAGCACGTTCTCGGCGCGGGCGATCGCCAGCATCTTCGGTGCCTGCTCGCCGAGGATCACGTGGAGGAAGGTGACGATCGTGAAGGCGAGCGCGATCGAGATCGCGACCGCCGCCGTGTGGGCGAGGACGTTGCCGAACAACGGCTCGAACAGCTTCGCGAGGGCCGGCTCGCCGAGGAAGCCGATGCCCAGCGAAGCGAGGGTGATGCCCACCTGGCAGGTGGCCACGTACTGATCGACGTGGTCGATCTGGTCGATCGCGATGCGGGCCCGGTTGACGCCCTCGTCGCGCAACTGCTCGAGCCGGCTGCGGCGCGAACGGACGATCGCGAACTCCGCCGCAACGAAGAAACCGTTGATGGCGATCAGCACCAGCAGGAGGACGAGCAGGACGACGCTCATCGCTTATGCGGCCCTGGTACTTCGGGCTGGGACGTCGTCAGCCATTCGGCGAACGCAATATAGCTGGCTGCCCCCGCGTTGCTTTCGTTACATGGGATATTGAGCGAACAATGCGCGTCGCGACGCTCAGCGAGATGCTCGAAGAGTTGATCCGGCTCGGCGAGGCGACCGGCATGGAAGAGCACGCCCACGAACTGCGGGGCGAGCTCGAGGGACGGCTGGCGACGGTGCGAGCCGCGGTCGCCGCGGCGTCGAGCCCGCGGGTGATCGCCCTGGAGCGGCTCGATCCCCCGCGGGTGGCCGGCTACTGGATCCCGGAGATGATCTCGATCGCCGGCGGCGAGGACGTCGCCGGCGACCCCGGCCTCGACCCGCCGGAGGTCGGCTGGGGCGAGCTCGAGAGCCTGCGCGCCGACGTCGTCGTGGCGATGCCCGACGGCTCACTGGCGGATTCCCGAGCTCAGGCGATGGAGCACTGGGAGCTGATCGCCGGGCTCGGCGCCGGCCGTGTCTTCGCGGTCGACTCGGAAGCCGCCTTCACCCAACCCGGGCCACGGCTCGTCGACGGCGTCGAGCTGCTGGCGCACCTGCTGCACCCCGATCAGATGGATCCGC
>JAWVFL010000015.1:0-20636 GCA_033856195.1 Solirubrobacterales bacterium
ATCGTGTAGTGGTTGCCCGGCTTGATGTGGATCGGTTCGCGGGTGATGTCGACGCCGGCGAAGTCGCGGCCGACGAGGACGATCTCGCGCAGCGCCTCGTGCACGCGCTTTTTCGGCACCACGGTGACGTCGAGGGCGACGGTGCCGTCGGGAAAGCCACGGCCCTCGTTGATCTCGGTCTGCTCGGCGCGGGAGACGACGTCGCGCGAGGCCAGCTCCATCTTGTTGGGGGCGTAGCGCTCCATGAAGCGTTCGCCTTTGGCGTTGAGCAGGTGGGCCCCCTCGCCGCGGGCCCCCTCGGTGATCAGGAAGCCCTTGCCCGCCAGCGTCGTCGGGTGATACTGGATCATCTCCATGTCCATCAGCTTCGCCCCGGCCCGGTAGGCCATCGCGATGCCGTCGCCGGTGCAGATCAAGGCGTTGGTCGTCGGTTTCCAAACCTGGCCGTTGCCGCCGCTGGCGAGGATCACCGACTTCGCCTCGAAGAGCTCCATCGAGCCGTCGGCGATGTTGCGGGTGACGACGCCGCAGCACTCGCCGTCGTCGTCAAGGGCGAGGGCGGTGGAGAACCACTCCTCGTAGCGGGCGACCTGCTCGGAATGCTTCATCAGCTGCTCGTAGAGCACGTGCATGATCGCCTGGCCGGTGATGTCGGCCACGTAGTAGGTGCGCGCGGCGGAGGCGCCGCCGAAGGCGCGGGTACCTAGCTTGCCCTCCTCGTTGCGGTGGAAGGTGACGCCGAGGTGCTCGAGGTGGAGGATCTCCTCCGGCGCCTCGCGGCACATGATCTCGACCGCGTCCTGGTCGCTCAGGTAATCGGAGCCCTTGATCGTGTCGAAGGCATGTGACTCCCAGGAGTCACCGGGGTTGAGCGCGGCGTTGATGCCGCCCTGGGCCGCGTTGGAGTGCGAGCGGACCGGATGGACCTTGCTGACGATGCCGACTGAGACACCTTGCTCGGCGGCTGCCAGTGCTGCTCGCTGTCCGGCCAGGCCGGCGCCGATCACGAGTACGTCATGCGTAGGCACGAGCGCGGACTCTATAGAGCCGAAATCCGAGCCCGCGGTCGGATTTAGCTCGCTACAGCCAGCGCTCGTCGAGGCGGCGCACGGCGGCCTCGATCAGGCGGATGCCATCGGCGACCGCGTCGAACTCGACGTTCTCGGCGAGGTCGTTGGGCCAGTGGTAGTTGGCCGGATTCTTGATCTGCTGAATCTCTTCCAGCCGCTCCCTGAGCCAGGTTTGATCGGTCATAGAAAGCGGACCTTAGCCGCCACATACCATTGCTACATGCTGGGCGGCTCGCCAATCACTCTCTTCCACGTTCGCGGCATCCGCATCACGGTCGACTGGTCGTGGTTCCTGGTCCTCTTCCTGGTGATCTTCTGGCTCTCGCGCTTCTATGGCGATGTGCTCGGCGAGAGCAGCTCCGGCTCGACGCCGTTCGCCCTTGCCGTGATCAGCGCGCTCGGCTTCTTCGGCTCGATCGTGCTGCATGAGCTGGGTCACGCCTTCGCCGCCCTGCGCAACGGCATCGGCATCTCCAGCATCCAGCTCTGGATCTTCGGCGGCATGGCGCGTATGGATCGCGAATCCGGCAGCCCCGCGGCTGAGTTCAAGGTGGCGATCGCCGGACCGCTGGTGACGCTTGCGATCGTCGTCGCGCTGACGGCGGCCGGGCTGGCCGCGGTGGGCGCTGAGGAGTTCAAGCAAGCGGTGCTGATCGAGTCGAACTCCGGCGTCTCGGGAGTGATGGCGATGATCGGCTGGCTGGCCTCGATCAACCTGCTCGTGCTCGTCTTCAACCTGCTTCCCGCCTTCCCGATGGATGGCGGGCGGATCGTGCGCGCGATCGCCTGGTGGCGCACCGGCGACCGCAACTCGGCGACCCGCTTCGCCGCCAACCTGGGCCGCGTCTTCGCCTACATCTTCATCGGCGGCGGCCTGCTGATGATCGCCGGCGGCAACACCTTCGGTGGGATTTGGCTGGCGCTGATCGGCTTCGTGATCAACAGCTCCGCCCGGGCCGCCTCGATGCAGACCAAGATCACCGGCCGGATCAGCGAGCTGCGCGTCTCCGACGTGATGGACCGCGAACCGGTCGCGATCCCGGACGAGCTCAGCGTCGAGCGGGCCCTCGACGAGTACTTCCTGCGCTACCGCTGGCCCTGGTTCCCGGTCGTCGATGCCGCCCACCGCTTCCTCGGTCTCGTCGTCCGCGACAAAGCCGACGAGGTGCCGGAGACCTCGCGCACCACGTCGTTCGTCTCGGATCTGCTCGAGCGCGACGACGGCACCTTCCAGGTCCGCGACGACGCCCCGCTCGACTCGCTGCTGTCCAGCCAGTCGCTGCGGCGCTTCGGTGCGCTGATGGCGGTTGATGCCGATGGCCGGCTATCGGGCGTGATTACCGTCGAGCAGGTTGGGCGGGCGTTGCGCGATACCGCTAAGTAGAGGAGACCCGGACAGGGGGTTTCGCTTAACTTTTTCGATGGATCGTCTTACTGCTGACGCCGCAAGGTGGGCGCCGAAAAAGTACAAGACGCTCCACCCCCTGTCCGGGTCTCCTATACGGGGCGGTGTCGGTCGATGATGCGGCCGAAGTCCGTGCTCGCTGGGAGGGTTCCGAAGGCGTTGCCCCAGTCGCCGGAGAGGCGGGAGGCACAGAAGGCATCGGAGACCGCTGGATCGCCGTAACGGACCAAAAGGGACGCTTGTAGGGCGACTGCCATCTTCTCGACGATGCGGCGGGCCCGGGACTCAATCGTTTCGATGTCGCCCGGGATTTCGTTTCGCAGCGAGGAGACGAATTCGTCTAGCTTCGGTTCGGCGCCGGCGCCCTCGAGGACCTCGGCGAAGAATGCGTCGACGGAGGACGGGGTCTTCACCATGGCGCGAAGGACATCCAGGCATTGGACGTTGCCGGAGCCCTCCCAAATGGAAGCTAGGGGCGCCTCGCGGTAAAGACGCGGGAGACCCGACTCCTCGACGTAGCCGTTTCCTCCCAGGCACTCGAGGCACTCGACGGCGTGGGATGGGGCACGCTTGCAGAGCCAGTACTTGAGAACGGCGTTGGCGAGGCGCCGGAACTCGAAAGCCTCGGTGTCGCCCGCCGCGGCCTCGTCGTAGGCACGGGCGAGGCGCATCGCGGCAACCGTGGCCGCCTCCGACTCGACGCTGAGGTCGGCGAGGACGTTCCGCATCAGTGGCTGGTCGATCAGCTCCACCCCGAAGGCAGAACGACCTTCGGCGTGGTTGAGCGCCTGCACGAGGCCGGCGCGGTAGCCGGTGGCGGCGCCGATCACGCAGTCGAGGCGGGTGTGGTTGACCATCTCGATGATCGTCGGCACGCCACGCCCCTCCTCGCCGACCATGCGCGCCCAGGCGCCGCGGAACTCGAGCTCGCTGGAAGCGTTGGAGCGGTTGCCGAGCTTGTCCTTGAGCCGCTGGATCTGGAAGGCGTTGCGCTCGCCGTCGGGTGTCCAGCGCGGCATCAGGAAGCAGGAGACGCCGGAGTCAGTCTGGGCGAGGACGAGGAAGGCGTCGCACATCGGCGCGGAGCAGAACCACTTGTGGCCGACCAGCTCGTACTCGGCGCCGGGCCCGCCGCCGTTCAGCGGCGTCGCCACGGTGGTGTTGGCGCGCACATCGGAGCCGCCCTGCTTCTCGGTCATCGCCATCCCGCAGAGCGCGCCGCTCTTGCGATCGGCCGGCAGCGAGCGCTCGTCGTAGTCGAGCGAGAGGAAGCGGTCCTCCCACTCCGCTGCCAGCTCGGGCTGCTTGCGCAGCGCCGGGATCGCCGAATAGGTCATCGAGAGCGGACAGCCGACGCCGCTCTCGGCCTGCATCAGCAGCATGAACATCGCGGCGCGGGCGACGTGGGCGCCGGTCCCCGGCTCGCGCCAGGGCATCGCGTGCAGTCCGTGATCGACGCCGATCCGCATCAGCTCGTGCCAGGAGCTGTCGAACTCGACCTCGTCGATGCGGTGGCCGTAGCGGTCGTGGGTCTTCAGCTCGGGCTTGCGCTCGTTGGCCTCGAAGCCCCAGCGGATGGTCTGGGCCGAACCGCAGATCGCGCCCAGCTCACGGGTGCGATCCTCGGCCCACTCGGCGCCCTCCCGCCGCAGTGCCTCCTGCAGCGGCCTGTCGGCGTCGAACGGGTTGTAGTCCTGCAGCGGCGAGGCCTGGTTGAAGACCTCGTGGGTGGCGGGGCTGCGGCGCTCGACGGTGGCCATCGAACTGATTGTGCCACCCCATCGGTAGCATCGCCCGCCGCGTGTCGAAAATCCCAGTCAAGAACCCGATCGTCGAGCTCGACGGCGACGAGATGACCCGGATCATCTGGGCCACCATCAAAGAGCAGCTGATCCTGCCCTACCTCGATCTGGAGCTGATCTATTTCGACCTCGGCATCGAGAGTCGCGACGCCACGCGCGACCAGATCACCGTCGACGCGGCCAATGCGATCAAGCAGCACGGCGTCGGCGTCAAGTGCGCGACGATCACGCCCGACGAGGCGCGCGTGGAGGAGTTCGGCTTGGCCGAGATGTACCGCTCGCCCAACGGCACGATCCGCAACATCCTCGGCGGCGTCATCTTCCGCGAGCCGATCGTGATCGCCAACATCCCGCGACTGGTGCCCGGCTGGACCAAGCCGATCGTGATCGGACGCCATGCCTTCGGCGACCAGTACCGCGCCACGGACATGGTCGTGCCCGGCGAGGGCACGCTGACCCTCACCTACACGCCGAAAGACGGCAGCGAGCCAATCGAGCTCGATGTCTACGACTTCCCCGGCTCGGGTATCGCGATGGCGATGTACAACCTCGACGACTCGATCCGCGATTTCGCGCGGGCGTCGATGCGCTACGGGCTCGACCGTGGCTTCCCGGTCTACCTCTCGACCAAGAACACGATCCTCAAGCGCTACGACGGCCGCTTCAAGGACCTCTTCGCCGAAGTCTACGAGAGCGAGTTCAAGGCCGATTTCGAGGCGGCCGGGCTCACCTACGAACACCGCCTGATCGACGACATGGTTGCCGCGGCGCTGAAGTGGGAGGGCGGCTATGTCTGGGCCTGCAAGAACTACGACGGCGACGTCCAGTCCGACACCGTCGCGCAGGGTTTCGGCTCGCTGGGGCTGATGACCAGCGTTCTGATGAGTCCCGACGGCAAGACGATCGAGGCCGAGGCCGCGCACGGCACGGTCACCCGTCACTACCGCCAATACCAGCAGGGCAAGCCCACCTCGACCAACCCGATCGCCTCGATCTTCGCCTGGACTCGCGGCCTCGCTGCTCGCGGCCGGCTTGACGGCACCCCTGAGGTGTCACGCTTCGCCGAGACCCTGGAGCGCGTTTGCGTCGAGACGGTCGAAGGGGGCAGGATGACCAAAGACTTGGCGCTGCTGGTCGGTCCCGACCAGGAATTCCAGACCACGCAGGAGTTCCTCGGCTCGATCGACGAGGGCCTGCGCCAGGCCATGGCCTAGTTCGCAAACCACGAATCCAGGAGAAAGAGATTCCGTGAGCACCCCTGTGAAAGTCACCGTGACCGGCGCCGCCGGGCAGATCGGCTACGCGCTCCTGTTCCGCATCGCCAGCGGCCAGATGCTCGGGCCCGACACGCCTGTGGAGCTGAGCTTGCTCGAGATTCCGGATGCCGTTAGGGCGGCCGAGGGCACGGCAATGGAGCTCGATGACTGCGCCTTCCCGCTCTTGCGGCGCATCGACATCTTCGACGACCCCAAGCAGGCATTCGACGGCTGCAACGTCGGCCTGCTTGTCGGTGCCCGTCCGCGCGGGCCGGGCATGGAGCGGTCGGACCTGCTCGAGGCCAACGGAGGGATCTTCAAGCCGCAGGGCGAGGCGATCGCCGCCGGAGCCGCCGACGACGTGCGGATCCTGGTCGTCGGCAATCCAGCCAACACCAACTGCCTGATCGCGATGTCAAACGCCGACGGCGTGCCGCGCGAGCGCTTCACCGCGATGATGCGCCTCGATCACAACCGCGCGATCGCCCAGACCGCCAACAAGCTCGGGGTGGAAGTCTCCGATGTCACCAACATGACGGTTTGGGGCAATCACTCGACGACGCAATACCCGGATCTGGTCAACGCGAAGGTGAAGGGCCAGAGCGCTTGGGACGCGGTCGACGACCAGGCCTGGATCGCCGATGAGTTCATCCCGCGCGTGGCCAAGCGCGGTGCCGCGATCATCGAGGCACGGGGCGCCTCCAGTGCCGCCTCCGCCGCAAATGCCGCGATCGACCATGTGCACGACTGGGTGCTTGACACTCCTGACGGCGACTGGGTGTCGATGGGCGTGTCCGCCGATGGGTCCTACGGCGTCGAGGAGGGAATCGTCGCCGGTTTCCCCTGTGCTTGCAGCGGTGGGGAGTGGTCGATCGTCGAAGGGCTCGAGGTGCCGGAGTTCTCACGCACTCGCATCGACGCCAGCGCCTCGGAGCTGCGCGAGGAGCGCGACGCAGTGAACAAGCTCGGCCTGGTCTGATCTGGTCCGAAAATGAAAAAGCCGGCCCCATGTGGGCCGGCTTTGTTCAACAAAGCGCAAAGCTTGGAGCTATTTACCGGGGTGGTACTCGCGCCCCTTCTTGTTGACGCGCCCCTCTTTCTCCATTTCACCGAGTACCCGGTAGAGGTAGTTCGGTTTGATTTTCATCTGCTTGGCGATCTCCGAAGCGGAGATGCCGGGCTTCTGCTCTACCAAGGCAACCGCCTGATCGGCGCGGGTGCCGCCACGGCGACGCCGGCGGCGTTTGCGGGGAGCAGTCGAGGTCGATGCGGATGCGGCTTTGCGGGGCCTACCGGGGCCGCGTCCGGAGCCAGGGGGCCTACCGGGGCGACGGGTTACGGTGCCACCAAGCTCGGCGAGTGCACGCTCGAGGCGCTTGCGCTCCTCATCGAGCTCGGCGAGCCTCTTCTTGACCAGGCCGAGAGCCTCGTCGAGTACGTTGCTGGTGCTAGGCATTTCCTTCCTTTCATCCCGTCAGCTTTGTGCCTCCCGGGTCGTCAGCTACTCGGGAGTGTCGCAGAGTCACAGTGACGGTGACTATTCATATAGTCAAATTAAAGTTTGTCACTCTGGCCATTTGGATGAAGGTACCCGCTTGAAGCGGGCTCACTCAGGCCGTGCGCTGCGCTTGTCGCTCGGGTGAAATGCGCACCACGTTCCAGGCCAAGCCAAGCTTCTCCATGGCGCTGATTATCAGTGCGGAAGGATCGATCTCCCAGCGGCGCAACCCATGAACCGCCGAGCGGGGAAAGGCATGGTGGTTGTGATGCCAGGACTCACCCAATGACGGCAAGGCGAGCCAGGAGACATTGGTCGACCGATCGTCAGTACTAAACCGACGCGTACCGAAATAATGGCATACCGAATTAACGCTCCAAGTCACATGATGCACAAAGAAAATACGCACCAATCCGCCCCAAAGAAGGCCCGTGGCTGCACCTGCCACCGTGCCGCTGGCTATATAGCCGGCAACTGCAGGCAGCAAGAGGGTGAGTAGAACCAGGGGAACAAACTGGCGAGCGATGAGTCGCATGCCACGATCCTCACTAAGGTCGGCGGCGTAACGCTTCCAGTCGGCACGACCCTGGGTGGAGGTCAGCCAGCCGGCGTGGGCGTGCCAGAGACCGGCGGCGACTCCCCGAATGCCATCCCGTTGCCCCACGTGTGGGCTGTGGGGGTCGCCATCGCTGTCTGTGTGAGCGTGGTGCTTGCGGTGATCGGCCACCCATGAGATCACCGGTCCCTGCACGGCCATCGAGCCCAGCACCGCGAAGAGGTACTCCAGCGGCTTTGAGGTCTGAAATGAGCGGTGAGTGAGCAGGCGATGAAAGCCGACGGTGATCCCGATCGCGGTGGCGAGATACATCACCGCGGCTATCGCCAAGTCGGTTGCGCTGACGAGCTGGTTCCAGAGCAGCACCACCGCGGCCAGCGTGGCAAGGAAGGGAACGACGACCGCGCCGAGGTTGGCGACCTTCTCGATTTTGGTCATTTCATGCATGGCTGAGCAAGTTACGCCGCCATAGACGATAAGAATTAGGCTTCAGGCCAACTTATTGACTTTGTTTTTATTAGCTAGATGATAAAATCGCTCGATTCTGAGCCCTGGCGAAGCTTGCCGGACTCGATCGCTGACTTGATCGAGCCCGAGCTGGAGGCGGTGACCGAGGAGATCCTCGGGACGATCGCGCGCGAGGTGCCCGAGTATGCGCGTCCGTTGGAGGGCCGCTTCGGCCGCGGCATCCGCACCGGGGTCGGTGAAGCGCTCAACCAGTTCGTTGCGCTCATTCGCGACCCCGACGCCGGTCGCGATCTCGGTCGCGAGGTCTACGTCGGCCTCGGCCGCGGTGAGCTGCGCCAGGGCCGCACGCTCGACTCCCTGCAGGCCGCCTACCGCGTCGGCGCCCGCGTCGCCTGGCGGCGCCTGGCCCGGGCCGGCCGCGAGGCAAAGCTCGACTCCGAGGTGCTCAGCCTCCTCGCCGAGGCGATCTTCGCCTACATCGACGAGCTCTCCGCCGACTCGGTGGAAGGCTACGCAGCCGCTCAAGCCGAGAGCGAGGACGTCCGCCGCCGCCGCCGGCACGAGCTGGTCGCGCTGCTGATGCGCGAGCCCGCAGCCGTCGCCGACGCACGTGCGGCCGCCCAGGCCGCTGCCTGGAAACTGCCGCGCACGCTGGCGGCACTCGCCTGCGCGGAGGACGATCTCGCCGCGATCGCCCGCCGCCTGCCGGCCGACGTGCTGATCACCAGCTTCGACGAATTGGGCTGCGTCCTGATTCCCGACCCTGATGGGCCGGGCCGGGACAAGGCCGTTGCTCGCGCTGTTGCGAAGAGGACGGCGGCCCTGGGGCCATCCGGTCCACCAGGGCAGGCGCGGGAGTCGTGGCAGTTCGCCAAAGTCGCCCTGCGTGCTCTGGATGACGGCACGATCTCGGCCAGCGGCCTGCTCAGAACCGAGGACCATCTCGCCGACCTGCTGCTGCGCGAAGGCAAGCCTCTGGCGATGAGGATCGCGGCACGGCGGCTGGCTCCCTTCGACTCTCTGACCGAGAACGCCCGCGTGCGGATGCGCGAGACGGCGCTGGCCTTCGTGCGCCGGCGCGGCAACTCGGTGGAGATGGCAGCGGAACTACACGTGCACCCCCAGACCGCTCGCTACCGGGTGGCCCGTCTGCGCGAGCTGCTCGGCGACCAGCTGGACGACCCAGACGCCCGCTTCGAGCTGGAGATAGCGCTTCGCCACCGGGCCGGGAGCCAGTAGCTATCTGCCCTCCCGGGAATTGATGTCGCACACCCCTCGGGGCTTCGCATGCCTCGGGAGGATCTGGTGCCATGGGGTTAGAGCCCGGTGGGTCGACGGGCGAATGTGGCCGTAGGCCGCGATATGCAATCTGTCTTCGGGCGCGGCGCAGCCGCGCACCAACATCGTCGCTAAGCCCGCAGGGCGTGCGACATCAATTCGCCCGTCGACCTACCGGGCTCTAAACGCGCCGCTTGGGCAAGGTCCGGAAGACCACGTCCCAAATTGGCGAGGAGACGCCGAAGCCGTAGCGGTGGTCCTGGAAGTGGTGGCGCATGTGCTGCTCGCGCAGGCGCTTGCCAAGGTCCGACTTGGGGACGAAGTGATGCACGTAGTAGTGCGTGTAGTCGTAGAAGAGGTAGCCGAGGATGAAGCCAGCGAAGAGCGGGTAGGTCGCCGGCGTGCCGAAGATCAGCGTGAAGGCGAAGAAGAAGAGCGCCGCCAGCGGGATCGCCACTGCCGGAGGCATGACCAGGCGCAGCTTGTCGTTGGGATGGTCGTGGTGGATGCCGTGGATGATGAAGTGCATCCGCCGGCCGAAGGCGTTGTCGGGCTGCCAGTGGAAGATGAGCCGGTGCAGCCAGTACTCGGTCAGGGTCCAGATGCCGATCCCGGCGAGGCTGAGCAGGATCAGCTGCCAGCCGGCGTAGCCGCGATCGGCGCCGAGCCACTCCGCTGCCACGACCACGGGCACGAAGACGATCGCGGGCACCGAAGGATGTACCCGCGAGAAGAAGTTGAGGAAGTCGCTCTCGAACAGCTGCGGCGAGGCGGCGAGCTTCTGGGTCCGATTGGCGTCCATCGGGCAAGGCCCATGGTAGCGATGCGGCCGCCGGCTTCCGCAAGACGCGGGGAACCTGTGACGAGCCTGTGTCAAGAACGTTGCGCTTTGCGGAATCGAGGCTCACGAAAGTGTCACGACGATGGCAAGATCGCCCCCGTGCCGCGCAAGCCCAAGAAACCGAGTTGCGAGGACTGTTACTTCCAGAAGAACCTCCTCTGCGCCCTCGAGCTGGACGAGCCCTGTGCGACCTTCCGGCCCAATCGCCCAGAGGGCCTTGTTCCCCCGCGGCAGCCGGTCCTCTTGATGCGGCCACCGCGCTGGGCATCGCAGGCCGGCGCCGCCTGAGCGGCTGTCGGGCTATGTTTTGGCCTGATGCCGGAGCGGGATCTATATGCCTGGGCTCGGACCACCTACGTCAGCCGGAGGAGCAGGGGATTTACTCCTAACGTGGATGTCTACTACTGCGGCGATCCGCAGCGGGCGGTTGTAAAGGTCGACCTGGCGGGCGTCGAGCTCGACGAGGTCGGGATCGAGGTCGGGGTCAGGCAGCTCGCCGTCGTCGGCGAGCGGCAGGTGCAGGAGACCGAGGGGCGGGTCTACCAGCAGGTGGAGATCCCCTCGGGGCCGTTCCGGCGCGTGGTCGAGCTGCAGGTGGACGTCGATCCGGAGCGGGCGAGCGCGACCTACGAGGACGGCGTGCTGCGGATCGAGCTGCCCTTGCGCGATCCGGCCGAGACGACGCGCCGGGTCCCGATCGGAAGAGAGTGATGGAGAGCAGCCCGGTTCTCGAGGTGGTCGACTCGTTCGACGCCGAGAGCGCGATCCGCGCCAACGAGCCGCTGCCAGATGCCCTGCCGGTCCTGCCGCTGCGCGAGACCGTCACCTTCCCGGAGACGCTGACGCCGCTGGCGGTCGGCCAGGAGCGCTCGATCAAGCTGGTCAACGACGTGCTCGGCGCCAACCGGATGCTGGCGATGGTCGCCGCTCGCGATCCCGAGAACGAGGAGCCGGGCCCGAAGGACCTCTACGAGGTCGGCGTCGTCGGCGTCGTCGCGCGCATGCTCAAGGTCCCCGACGGCACCCTGCGCATCCTCGTCCAGGGCACCCAGCGGGTGCGCCTCGGCTCCTACGTCGCCGAGCAGCCCTACCTGGTCGCGCGGATCGCCGAGGTCCCAGACGTGGTCGAGGACGGGCCGGAGCTGGAGGCGCTGACTCGCAACGTGCAGCGCACCTTCTCCGAGATCATCGAGCAGATTCCCTATCTGCCCGAGGAGCTGCAGATGGCGGTCGCCAACCTCGACGACCCGGCCGCCCTCGCCCACCTGATCGCCGGCGCCCTGCGCATCTCCACCGAGGAGAAGCAGGAGCTGCTCGAAGAGGTCGAGGTCGTCGCCCGCCTGCGCCACCTCTCCCAGATCCTCGCCCGCGAGCTCGAGGTCGTCCAGCTCGGCACGCAGATCCAGACACAGGTGCAGTCGGAGATAGACAAAGGCCAGCGCGAGTTCTTCCTGCGCCAGCAGCTGAAAGCGATCCAGGACGAGCTGGGGGAGGGCGACGAGCAGCAGGCGGAAGTCAACGAACTGCGCGAGAAAATCGAGGCGGCGAAACTTCCCGAGCACGCCCAGAAGGCCGCCGAACGGGAGCTCTCGCGGCTGGAGAAACTGCCGCCGGCGGCAGCTGAGCACGGCGTCATCCGCACTTACCTGGAGTGGCTGGTCGAGTTGCCCTGGGCAACCGAGACCGAGGACAACCTCGACATCGCCCACGCCCGCGAGGTGCTCGACGCCGACCACTACGACCTGGAGAAAGTCAAGGACCGCATCCTCGAGTACCTGGCGGTGCGCAAGCTCAAACCGGACTCGCCCGGGCCGATCCTCTGCTTCGTCGGGCCGCCCGGCGTCGGCAAGACGAGCCTCGGCCGCTCGATCGCCAGGGCGCTGGGCCGCGAGTTCGAGCGCATCTCGGTTGGCGGCGTCCGCGACGAGGCCGAGATTCGCGGCCATCGGCGCACCTACATCGGCGCCATGCCCGGCACGATCGTGCGCGCCCTGCGCGACGCCGGCTCGCGCAACCCCGTCTTCATGATCGACGAGATCGACAAGATGGGCGCCGACTTCCGCGGCGATCCGGCCTCGGCGATGCTCGAGGTGCTCGACCCGGCGCAGAACGACTCCTTCCGTGACCACTACCTCGACCTGGAGTTCGACCTCTCCGAGGTGATGTTCATCGCCACCGCGAACATCCTCGACACGATCCCCGGCCCGCTGCAGGACCGGATGGAGACGATCGAGCTGGCCGGCTACACGCTCGAGGAGAAGAGGCACATCGCCCGCCGCTACCTGGTGCCGCGCCAGATCGCCGCCAACGGCCTCAAGCCCTCGCAGATCGAGTTCAGCGACTCGGCCCTGACGGCGATCATCGAGGAGTACACGCGCGAGGCCGGGGTGCGCAACCTGGAGCGCCAGATCGGCGCGGTCTGCCGCAAAGTCGCCCGCGACGTCGCCGAGGGGAAGAGCAAAGGCAAGGTGAAGATCTCGGCTAAGCGGGCCCGCGAGCTGCTCGGCCGCCGCCGCGTCTTCGCCGAGCAGCGGCGACGGACCAAAGACCCCGGAGTGGCGACCGGCCTCGCCTGGACCCCGACCGGTGGCGACGTCCTCTTCATCGAGGCGACCTCGATGCCGGGCTCGGGCCAGCTGACGATCACCGGCCAGCTCGGCGACGTGATGAAGGAGTCGGCGCATGCGGCGCTCTCCTATGTGCGCGGCCACTGGCGCGAGATAGCGCCGGAGCTTGGCGATGACTGGTTCGCCAAGCACGACATCCACATCCACGTACCTGCCGGGGCGGTGCCAAAGGACGGTCCGTCCGCGGGCGTGGCGATGACCGTGGCCCTCTCCTCCCTGATTGGCGGCCGCCCCGTTCGCAACGATGTGGCGATGACCGGAGAGGTGACGCTGACCGGCCAGGTACTGCCGATCGGCGGCTTGAAGGAGAAGTCGCTGGCGGCGCAGCGGGCTGGCATCAAAAGGGTGCTGGTGCCGCAGCGGAACGAAGGCGACGTGGCCGAGATCCCCGAGCACGAGCGCAGCGAGCTGGAGTTCGTCTTCGTCGACGAGGTCTCCAAGGCGATCGACGCAGCGCTCGCCTAGGTCATGGAGACCGCCGGCGCGCTGCGCAGGAGCAGCTTCTCGACGTATCTGGAAGCGATCCGGGGGATCGTGCGCTCGCGCTCGCGCACTTTTTGGCTCGTCGCCGGCCTGACCGTCCTCGCCGCGGCGCTGCGCTTCGCCACCCTCGGCGTGCAGAGCTACCACCACGATGAGATCGTCACCGCCAGCCGCATCTTGCGCGACGGCTTCTGGCACGCGATGGACGCGGTCGGCTTCAGCGAGTCGGCGCCGCCGCTCTACTACGCAACCGCCTGGCTCTGGACGCAGGTGACGGGAACGGGCGAGGACGGGCTGCGCTCGGTCTCGGCGCTCGCCGGCATCGCCACCGTCCCGGTCGCCTACCTGCTCGGGGCCGAGCTGAGCGACCGACGCGCCGGCGTCATCGCGGCGGCGCTGGTGGCGGTCAACCCGATGCTGATCTGGTACTCGCAGGAGGCGCGTGGTTACGCGCTCTTCGTCCTGCTCACCGCCGTCTCCTTGCTCTACTTCGTGCGCGCGCTCGACCGCGGTCGCCGCCGCGACTCGATCGCCTGGGGCATCGCCTCGGCGCTGGCGCTCGCCACGCACTACTTCGCCGCCTTCCCGATCGCCGCCGAGGCGCTCTGGCTCCTGCGCCGCCGCGGCAGGGGGTCTGGAGGCGCCTTCCCCGGCCTTTGGATCGTCGGCGCGGCGGGTCTGCTGCTGGCGCCGCTGGTCATCCACCAAGCGTCGTTCGCCCACGCCGAATGGATCAGCGGCTTCAGCCTCGGGCACCGCCTCTGGGAGACCGGCCTCACCTTCGCGGTGGGGGAGACGGGCGACATCATCGCCCGGCCCGAGCATCCGCTGCTGGCGCTCGTCCCGGCCCTGGTCGCGATCGCCGGCCTGACCCTCGTCTTCGCTCGCGGCTTCGCCCGGGAGCGCCGCGCCGCCGGCATCGCCTTGGCGGTCGCCGCGGTGACGGTCGTAGTGCCACTCGTCATCGGCCTGCTCGACTCGAGCAAGGACTACGTGCTCGCTCGCAACCTCCTGCCGGCTCTGGTGCCGCTTCTGGTTGCGCTGGCGGTCGGTTTTGCCTTGCCGAACGCGCGCCGCCGCGGCGCGGCGCTCGCCGCGATCCTGGTCGCCTACTCGCTCGGCTTCTCAGTCTGGGCGAGTCTCTCGCCTGCTCTGCAGCGCCCCAACTGGGAATCGGTCGCCACCGCCATCGGCGAACCGACGGCGCCGCGGGCAATGGTCACCTGGACCTTGGGCGAGGCATCGCTGCGCTACTACCTCTCGACCGGGTCGATCCAGGTCCAGCCTTCCGACGGCTTCGACTGGTGGGTCGGAGAAATCGACTTCATCTCCGACGGTCCCGCGCCGCCGCCGCCCGAGCGCATCTTCGGCCCCGGCTTCCGCGAAGTCGGCTATGAGCAGGTGGGGAGGCTCTACGTGCGGCGCTTCGCCACCCCGGGCCCGGAGCTGAGGCCGCTGCGGCTGCGCACGATCCGCGACGCCCAGCTTGGCTTCCGCACCAACGGGGTACTTCTGGACGGCACAGGACCGGGCTGACGCCGCCCGATCGAAGCGAGTTATCCTGAGTGCCCCGGAGAATCCAGCGAGGAGAAGGCATGAGCAAGACCAAGGCGACCCAGGCCGCCGACATCTATTCGACCGCACGTGAGAACCCCTACGTGCAGCGACTGATCGAAGACGAAGAGCTGCGCGACAGCCTGAAGAAGGCCTTCGAGGCAGCGCGGGGCGCCTACGGCCGAGCGACCAGCAACGGCAGCACCGTCAAGGCGGTCACCAGCGACAAGAAGGTGCAGCGCGACCTCAAGTCCGCGGCGGAGAACCTGCGCGACGCCTCCGAGGCGCTGCGGGGCCCGAAAAAGCGCAAGAAGAGCCGCCTCGGCCGCATCGTCCTGCTCGCCCTTATCGGCGGCGCGGTTGCCCTGATCCTCAGCGAGGACGCCCGCAAGACCGTGCTCGACGCCCTCTTCGGCGCCGAGGAGGAGTTCGAGTACACCAGCACGACTTCGATAAACGGCGGATAGATGAACGCCCCCGAGCGCCGCGTCCGCGGATGACGCGCGGGCACGCCGCTCGGCGCCGGTCATCTATCCGCCATGGCTACGTAGACTGAGTTCATGGAGGCGGCAACCAAGGAACGTGAGCTCAGCGGCGAGAAGGCCCAGCGCATCATCGACGCGATGCGGGTCAGCGTCGCCAAGCGTGGCGCCGCAGGCTCGACCTTCGAGCACGTCGCCCGTGAGGCCGGGGTAAGCCGCGGCCTCCTCCACTACTACTTCGGGACCAAGGAGCGGCTGCTGGTCGAGGTCGTGCGCCGTGACGCCGAGATCCGCGTGGCGCGCCTCGACGAGCCGCTTGCCAGGGCGGAGACGGTCGACGATGTAATCGACGTTCTGCTCGCCAGCCTCACCGACCTGATCGAGAACGAGCCTGCCTTCTTCCTGCTTCTCTACGAGCTCTTCAGTGCCGGCCGGCGCAATCCGGAGATCCAGCACGAGGTCGGCCAGCTTTTCGAGCGCACCCGCTCGCACGTCGCCGATGTACTGCGCTCGAAGGAGCGGGAGGGCGTGCTGAAGCTTCGCCACGACGCCGAGGAGATCGTCTCCTTCCTCTTCGCGATCGCCGACGGGTTTGCCCTGCAGGCGCTCTCCGACACCGAGCGCGACATCAGCGGCGGCCTTGCCGTGGCCGCCGCCTCGGGTCGCTACCTGCTCATCTCCGAGTAACAGCCGCTCCGCTGTTCCCTTCCCCTGAATAACGGGCAAAGGCACACCGGAACCGCTCGGGCGTGATGGCATTCACAGACGCAGGCTTGCCGATCCATAAGGCTGGCTGCCCAGCCAATGCGTGACTTCATGACCAATCTTGCCGGGTTCCTGGGGCGTCGCCGCCGCTGGGTCCTGCTGGCCTGGATCGCGGTCGTTGCCGTTGCCCTGCCGATCGCCTCGCACCAGACCGATCACCTGACCGGCGGCGGCTTCGACGTTCCCGGCACCCAGTCGAAGGCGGTCAGCGACTCGCTCGAGAACGACTTCAGCGACAAGACCGGCGGCATCGCCGTGCTGCTGCAGGCCGAAGACGGCGCTGGGCGCGCCGCCCGCACCGCCGCGGTCGGGCGGGTTCGCAAGGCCGTGGCCGGTCTCGACGAAGTGACCCTGCCGCCGGCAACCGCACACCGCGCCGAGCTCGCCCTGCAGCGGACCGGAACGGCGATGCTGCCGCTGTTCAGCGAACAGTCATCCGATCGCCAGATCGACTCGGCAACCGACCTGCGCGAAGAGCTCGATCCCGGCGTCGCCGTTGGCGGCGTAACGACCTACATGGCCGGACAGCCGACGATCTGGGCCGGCATGCAGGAGCTCTCGAAGAAGGACCTGGCGAAAGCCGAGGCCGGTGGCTTTCCGATCGTCGCGATCATCCTCCTCGTCGTCTTCGGCTCGCTGGCCGCCGCGGCGCTGCCTCTGGTACTCGGCTTCGTCAGCGTGATCGTCACCGGGGCGCTGATCTACTTCCTCTCCCTGCAGATCGAGACCTCGGTCTTCGTCACCAACATGGCCTCGATGATCGGCATCGGCGTCGCGATCGACTACTCGCTCTTCATCCTCGCCCGCTACCGCGAGGAGCGCGCGGGTGGCCGCGACAAGGACGCCGCGCGCGCCGAGGCGCTCTCGACCTCGGGCCTGGCAGTCGCTTTCTCTGGCCTTGCCGTGATCGTCTCCCTCGCCGGCCTTTGGATGGTCGACAACCAGGCGCTGCGCTCGATGGCGCTCGGGGCGATGACGGTGGTCGCCGTCTCGATCCTCACCGCGGTCACCCTGCTGCCGGCGCTGATCGCGATGCTCGGCGACCGCGTCCTGCCCGGCGGCTTCGTCGCCAAGGTGCTTGGGATCCTCCGCCGCCGCGGCGAGCGCCCCGACCGCGAGGCCTTCTGGGTGCGCTGGACCACGCGGGTGATGGCGCGCCCGTGGCTTGCCGTCATCGGCGTCTCCGCGGTCCTGCTCACCCTGGCGATCCCGCTGCTCTCGATCGAGACCGGAACGCAGGCGCTCAGCCAGTTCCCCAAGGACAGCGACGTACGGGTCGGCAACGAACTCGCCTCCGAGCAGCTCGGCGGCGGCACCGATCCGGTGCAGATCGTCGCCTCCTTCGACGAAAGCGGCACGGCCCGCGAGGAGCGCGCGGCCATGGCAGGCTTTACCCGCACGATCGAGTCGACCCCGGGCGTCAGCTCTGTGGCGCCTCCCGCGTTCGCCGGGCACGACGCTCTGGTCCTGGCGACGCCCAGCGCTCCCAGCGAGTCCGACGCGACCATCGCCCTGGTTGAACGCCTGCGTGACAGCGTGGTGCCGAGCGCGGCGCTGAGCGAGGTCGCCAGCGTCGATGTCGGTGGTGAAACCGCGCGCAGCCAGGACGCGCGCGCTCAGGTCAGCGGCTCGATGTGGAAGATCGTCCTCTTCGTCCTCGCGCTCAGCTTCCTCGTGCTGATGGTGATGCTGCGCTCGCTGCTGCTGCCGCTCAAGGCCGTCCTGATGAACCTGCTCTCGATCGGCGCCGCCTTCGGCGTCCTCGTCGCAATCTTCCAGTGGGGCTGGTTCGACAGCCTGCTCGGCTTCGAAAGCCAGGGTGCGCTGGACACGATCAACGTGCCGCTGATCTTCGCCATCGTCTTCGGCCTCTCGATGGACTACGAGGTCTTCCTGATGTCGCGGATCCGCGAGCACTACCTCGAGCACGGTGACAACGAACGCGCTGTCGCCGAAGGCCTCTCGACCAGCGCCCGCACGATCTCTTCGGCCGCTCTGATCATGACCTCGGTCTTTGCCGTCTTCGTGCTCACCGGTGTTCCCTCGATCAAGGAGCTTGGGCTTGGCTGCGCCGTCGCGATCGCACTCGACGCGACGCTGGTCCGCCTGATCCTCGTGCCGGCGGCGATGAAGCTGTTCGGCGACTGGAACTGGTGGATGCCCTCCTGGCTCGACCGGGCCCTGCCCGACCTCAGCTTCGAGGGGCGTGGCTCGGCGCCCGAGCCGGCCGAGGCCTGAGACCTATCCCGGTAGGGGTTCCACTTAACTTTTTCGGTGGAACGGATGTGGCTAACGCCGCAAGGTGATGCCGAAAAAGTACAAGACGTTTCACCCCTACCGGGATGGGTCTGAATACCCTGTGCCGTCATGAGCGACGATCTTGCTTTTGCAGGAGCTACCCAGCAGGCGGAGATGGTGCGGGCGGGGGAGGTGTCCCCGACCGAGCTGGTGCGGCTCTGTCTCGATCGGATCGCGCGGATCGACCCGCAGCTGAACGCCTTTCGCAAGGTGCTGGGCGAGCGGGCGCTGCTCGAGGCCAAGCAGGCCGAAGCTCGGCTGAAGGCGGGCGACGAGCGCCCGCTGCTCGGCGTGCCGATCGCGATCAAGGACGAAAGCGCAGTGGTGGGCGAGGTGACCACCCACGGCACCGACGCCTTCACCGAGCCGGCCGGCGCCGATTGCGAGATGGTGCTGCGCCTGCGCGAGGCGGGCGCGATCGTCGTCGGGCTGACCCTGCTGCCCGAGCTGGCGATCTGCGGCTTCACCGAGTCGGCCACCTACGGGGTGACCCGCAATCCGTGGAACCTGCAGCGCAGCCCGGCGGGATCGAGCGGCGGCTCGGCGGCCGCTGTCGCGGCCGGGCTGGTCCCGATCGCCTCGGCCGGCGACGGGGGCGGCTCGATCCGACTCCCCGCCGCGTCGTGCGGGCTCTTCGGCCTCAAGCCGTCGCGCGGGCGGATCTCGCTGGCGCCGGAACTCGAAGGCTGGCACGGCCTTGCGGTCTACGGCTGCCTCAGCCGCAACGTGCTGGACACCGCGCTCTGGCTTGACATCACTGCGGGCGGCTCGCAGGAGCCCGGCGCGCCGCCGCTGCCGGAGCGTCCCTTCGTCGAGTCGGCGAAGACCCCGCCCGGCAAGCTCCGGGTCGCCTACTCGACGCTTGCGCCCCGTGCCGCTGCCCCGCCGACCGTGTCGGATGTGGTCAAGCAGGCGGTCGCCGATGCTGCCGAGCTGATGCGCTCGCTTGGTCACGAGGTCACCCAGCGCGATCCCGCCTGGGGCGGGATCGGCAACAACATCACGCCGCGCTTCCTGCGCGGCGTTGCCGACACGGTCGACGAAGTGCCCCACCCCGAGCGGCTGGAACGTCGCACGCGCGGCTTCGGAAGGTTGGGCCGCACGATTCCGGACGGCATCTACGAGCGCGCCCTGCGCGGCCGCGAGGTCGACGCTGCGCGAGTCAACGCAATCTTCGACTCCTTCGACGTGCTGATCACCCCGGTGATGGGCGGTACCGCGCTCCCGATCCGTCGCTGGGAGGGGCAGGGCGCCCTGCGCACAGTCCTCGGCATGAGCCGCTTCTATCCCTACTGCGTGCCCTGGAACCACCTCGGCAACCCGGCGATGTCGGTGCCCACCGGCTTCGCCGACGACGGCATGCCCCTCGCCGTACAGATCATCGGCCGCCACGGTGACGAGGCAACCCTGCTCTCCCTCGCAGGTCAGCTAGAGGCCGAGCGCCCCTGGGCGGACAAGCGCCCGCCGATCTCCTAGTTGAAGACCTTGCGCAGCCGGGCGATCTCGCGGATCGGACCGCGGGGGCGGATGCGTCGGGTCAGCACCATCTTCATCGGGTTGGCGTCCGGCTTGCTCATCGAGACGAAGTCGGCCCACTTTGCCTCGAGCGTCAGCGTCGGGTTGGGGGCTTCGCCCGGTTCCGCCCGGGTCGAGCCGTTGTCGAGGATGAGGTGCCAGGGATCGGCGTCGGTGAAGCGCCACTGGTAGACGAGCTTTGAGCCGTTGGCGGCCCGCGGGTCGGCGGCGCGCTTGACCACGTCGAAGTAGAGGCGCTGCATCTCGGGATTGGTCTGCGGAGTTGTCTCGGGTGGGCCGAGAATGCCCGCTTCCATCAGCTTCACCTGGTTCTCGGCGACTTCCTCGGCCGTGGCCTCGGGGTCGAAGGGAAAGACGCCGGGCGGCATCTCCTCGGTCGGGTAGCCGATCGCGCGCCAGCGCTGGCGGATCAGTTTGAGGCCGAAGGCGAAGATGTCCTCGAGCGAAAAGCCATAGCACTCCGTGTATTCGCGGTCCATGTTGGGCGGGTAGAAGACCGCCGGGCCGTAGGGCAGCACTTCGCGCAGCAGCTCGACCACCGCCGCTTTGCACTCCTCGTGGGCGGGATGCTCGTCGGCGAGCAGCTCGGCGAGCACCTTGACGCCGAAGCCGATGTGGCGCTGCTCGTCGCGGGAGACGTTGGCCATGCCGGCGCTGAAGCCGGGCATCGTGTCTTCGGAGGCGAAGAAGTCCTCGATGAAGTGCTGGCCGGGCTGG
>JAWVFL010000016.1:0-93693 GCA_033856195.1 Solirubrobacterales bacterium
TCCTCGAGCCGGTCGAGCACCTCCTGGGGGACGCCGTAGCGCTCGCGCGCCTCAGCGGCGCTGGTCCGGGTGCGCTCCCCGGCGAGCGCCCGGTCGAGGATGCGGTCCTCGAGCTCGACCAGGGCGCGGGCGCGGTCCGGGTCCTCGTCGAGCACCGACTTGATCGCCCGCAGCGGCATGAAGCGCTCCTCCTGCAGCTGCTTGATCAGCTTGATCCGGTCGACGAACTCGGGCGGGTAGTAGGCCATGTTGCGGCTGGTCTTGACCGGCTCGGGCAGCAGGCCCTCACGCAGGTAGTGCTTGATCGTCGGCGCCGGCACGCCGGAGGCCTCGGCCAGCTCTCCCATCCGCAGCAGCTCGCCGTTGGCGCCGTTGCCACTCATGCGCGGAAGGTGGTCGCGGCGTCGGAGCTGGGACCGGCGGCTGCGCCGGACTCCAACATTGCGGCGATCTGCTCATCGGAGTAGCCGGCCTCGCGCAGCACCTCCTCGGTGTGCTCGCCGAAGGCGGGCGCGGGCCGGGTCGGATCGGCGGGGGTGCGGCTCATCTTCACCGGCGCGCCGAGCTGGCGCACGGTGCCGAGGCCCGGCTGCTCCATCTCAACCACCATGCGGCGGGCGCGGACCAGCTCGGAGTCGAGCGCCTCGTCGACATCGAGCACCGGCTCGATGCAGCAGTCGTGCTCGTCGTTGAAGGCCTTCCATTCGTCGCGAGTACGCGAGCGGAAGACCTCGGCGACCTGCTCCCAAGCCCCGGAGCCCGGCGCCTCGAACTGGACCTCGACCAAGTCCGAGCGTCCCACTCCGTTGCAGAAGGCGGCCCAGAACTTCGGCTCGAGGGCTCCGCAGCTGACCCAGCCGTCGCTCACCTCGTAGGGCAGGTAGCAGAGCAGGCCACCCGCGAGCTGCTGCTCGCCGCGGCGCGGCACCTCGCCGTCGCAGAAGTAGCGGCCGGCGACCATCGCCAGCCAGGAGAGGGCGCCGTCGGCCATCGAGACGTCGACCATCTGGCCCTCGCCGGAGCGCTGGCGCTCGTGCAGCGCCGCCATCACGCCAAAGGCCGCCATCAGGGCGCCGCCGCCGAGGTCGGCGATCTGGCCGCCCGACTGCACCGGGGGACCGTCCTTGGCGCCGGTCAGGCCGAGCAGGCCGACCAGGCCGAGGTAGTTCATGTCGTGGCCGGCGCGCTGGGCGTAGGGGCCGTCCTGGCCGTAGCCGGTGATCGCGCAGAAGACGATGGCGGGGTTGGCCTCGCGCATGCGCTCGTAGCCGACGCCGAGGCGGTCGAGCACGCCGGGGCGGAAGCCGTCGAGGACGACGTCGTGTCGTTCGACCAGGCGCAGCAGCGCCTCCCGCCCCTGCTCGCTCTTCAGGTCGAGCCGGACCGAGCGCTTGCCGCGGTTGAGCGAGAGGTAGAGCGCCGAGCGCGTGCCCAGCTCCTGCTGCTCGTCGGTGCCGTAGTAGGGCGGCGCCCAGCGGATGTAGTCGCCCATGCCGGTGTCCTCGACCTTGAGCACCTCGGCGCCGAGGTCGGCGAGCAGAAGCGAGCAGAAGCCCCCGGGCAGGAGCCGGGTCAGGTCGAGGACCCTGACGTCGCTAAGCGGGAGAGCGCTCACGCTTCGGCACTCCCAGCAGCTCACGCGCCTCGGGGGCACTGGCGACCTTGCGGCCGACGTCTTCGGCCATCTGCCGGGCCTTGGCGATCAGGTCGCCGTTGGAGCGGCACATCTCGCCGTTCGGCAGGTAGAGGTTGTCCTCGACCCCGGCGCGGACGTTGCCGCCCAGCACCAGCGCCGTGCCGAGCAGTTTCCACTGATCGCGTGAGATGCCGATCGTCTGCCACTGGTTCTCGCCCTCGGCGCCACCGGGAATCTGCTCCGACATGAAGGCGACGTTGCGGGGCGTCGGCCGGATACCGCCGTTGACTCCCATCACCAACGAGATCTGCAACGGCGTCCGCTCCAGCAGCCCCATGTCGATCAGCGGGTCGAGGTTGGCGACGTGACCGGCATCGAAGCACTCGTGCTCGGGCTTGATCCCAAGGTCACGCATCGCCGTGAGGAACTCGATGATCGTGTCGAAGCTGTTCTCGAAGACGGCCTTGAAGACGAAGTCTTTGCGACGGGAGGAGTACTTGGCGTAGTTCATCGAGCTCATGTTGAGTGCGGCGACGTCGGGCTTCAGCTCCCGCAGGTACTCGATCCGCTTCTCGATCGGAATGCCGATCGCGCCGGTCGAGTAGTTGATGATCACGTCGCCGACCTCGGCCAGTATCGCCTCGGTGATCGCGCGGAAGTCCTCGACCTCATAAGACGGCGTGCCGTCGGGTTTGCGGGCGTGGATGTGGAGCTGTGAAGCACCCTCGTCGACGGCGCGCCGCGCCTCTGCCGCGTACTCCTCAGGCGTGTACGGGATCGCTGGGCACTGATCGCGGTTGGCGATCGCGCCGCTGATCGAGCAGCTGATGACGACCGGGTTATCGAACGAACTCATCGCCCCTTCTTCCGGTGCGCTTTATGTACCTCCACAGTGCAAAAGGCGCACCGGAAGCTCATACCGGCATCACCCCGTGGCGCTTCTTTGGCTTCTCGACATGCTTGTTGCGCGCCATCTTCAGCGCGTTTGCGATCGTCGGGCGCGTCTCGCGCGGGTCGATCACGTCGTCGATCACGGCGTTGCCGGCGGCGATGTAGGGGTCGATCTGCTCACGCACGGCGTTGAGCATCGACTCACGGGTGGCGTCAGGATCGTCGGAGGCCTCGATCATCGAGCGGCCGATGATGTTGACCGCGCCCTCGGCGCCCATCACCGAGATCTCCGCCCCCGGCCAGGCGACGATCAGGTCGGGCTCGTACGCCTTGCCGCACATCACGTAGTAACCCGCGCCGTAGGCCTTGCGCACGATCACGGTCACCTTCGGCACCGTGGCGCGGCTGACCGCGTAGAGCATCTTCGCCCCATGGCGGATGATTCCAGCGTGCTCGACCTTGGCGCCGACCATGAAGCCGGGCACGTCCTGCAGGAAGACCAACGGGATGTTGAAGGCATCGCAGAGGTTGATGAAGCGCGCCGCCTTGTCGGCCGAGTCGTTGTCGAGGATGCCGGCCAGCTGCTTGGGCTGGTTGGCGACGATCCCGGCGGGCTGGCCGCCGAAGCGGGCGAAGCAGGTGATCAGCGTCCTGGCGAACTTCGGCTTGATGTCGAAGAACTCGCCATCGTCGACGATCTCGCGAATCACGTCGTACATGTCGTAGGGCTGCCGTGAGGAGTCCGGGACGATCTCCATCAGCTTCTCCGACTGGCGATCGATCGGGTCGACGACCTCGCGCAGTGGTGGCTTCTCTTCCCAGTTGGCTGGGAAGTAGGAGAGGTACTGCTTGACCCGTTCGATGCACTCCTCGTCGTCCTTGACCTCGAGGTCCCCCACTCCGGACTTGCGGCAGTGGACCTTGGCGCCGCCGAGCTCCTCCATCGTGATGTCCTCGCCGGTGACGGCCTTGGTCAGGTGCGGGCCGGCCAGCGCCATCGCGCCCTGGCCGGAGACCATCGGAACGAAGTCGGCGAGCGCCGGGATGTAGGCGGTGCCGGCGGCACAGGGGCCCATCATCGCCGCCACCATCGGGATCACGCCCGACATCTCGACCTCCTCGCGGAAGAGGTGGCCGGAGCCGGCGAAGAGCGAGCCCGCGGCCTCCTGGATACGGGCGCCGGCAGAGTCGAGCAGCCAGATGAAGGGCATCCGCTTGGAGAGGGCCATCTCGCGCAGGCGGGTCACCTTCAACTCGCCGGTCATCCCCATCGAGCCGGCCATCACGGTGAAGTCGTAGGCGGCGATGCAGCAGGGGCGGCCGTCGACATCGCCCCAGCCGGTGATCACGCCATCGGCGGGAGCCTCCTTGCCGTCCATCGCCCGCTGGGCGAAGTGGGGCCGGCCGTGGATGCCCATCTCGACGAACGTGCCCTCGTCGACCAGCAGGGCGATCCGCTCGCGGGCGGTCAGCTTGCCGCGCTCGTGCTGTTTGGCGATCTTCTCCTCGCCGCCGCCGAGCCTGGCCTTCTCGCGCCGCTCGTGCAGCTGCTCGGTGAGATCGCTGAGCGGGGCGGTGCCCGGCAACAGGTGCTTGCTCTCTTGCTCGGTGTCCGCCACTAGCGCCCTTTCCACTGCGGATCGCGTTTCTCGAAGAATGCGGTGACGCCCTCGACGATGTCCTCGGTCGAGAAGGTGAGCGAGAGCTGCGAGCGCAGGTAGTCGAGCGCGTCGTCGAGCGCCATGTCCTGCTGGCGGTACATCGCGTCGTGGCCGAGCCGCATCAGGACGGGGCTCTTAGAGGCCAGCTTGGTCGCCCAGTCGGCGACCGCGGCATCGAACTCCCCCGCCGGCACGACCTTGTTGGCGAGGCCGTACTCGACCGCTTCCTCTACACTGAGCCGCTCGCCCAGCAGCATCATCTCGTTGACCTTCTTGCGCGGGACGTTGCGGTAGATGATCGCCATGATCATGTAGGGGAAGGCGCCGACGTTGATCTCCGGCGTGCCGAAGGTGGCGCCCTCTTTGGCGATCAGCAAATCGCAGGAGAGGGCGAGGCCCATCCCCCCGGCGAGCACGTGGCCGTTGGCGGCGCAGAGGCTCGGCTTGCCGAGGCGCGGCATCAGCCGGAAAAATTCAAGGAAAAGATCACTTGCAAAATGTTTGGCTACGAGCGGAGCGTCGGCAGCGAACCCGCCCAGATCTGCTCCCGCGCAGAAGACCTTGTCCCCCGCCCCGGTCAGCACCACCGCCCGCACGTCCTCGGAATCGCGCGCGGTCTTCATCGCGTCGACCAGCTCGGTCAGCATCTGGCCGGAGAGCATGTTGCGCTTCTCCGGGTTGTTCAGCGTCACCGTGGCGACGCCCTCGGCGACTTCGTACTTGACGACCTCGTAGTCCATCGGCGGGGGACCATAGCCGAACTGCGCTGAAAGTAGGAAGTGCTACTGTCCACGGCGGATTTCCGGCGGCCGCGCCGCCCATCACGAACCCGCGAACGAGGAGAGAGACAGTGGCGACCGCGACGACCAACGGCTCCAAAGTCATCAAGCCCGACCATGAGGCCGGGCGCAAGCACTTCATCTTCAGCCAGGAGCACGAAGACCTGCGCGAGTCGATGCAGTCCTGGGTGAAGAAGGAGCTGTGGCCGCACCGCAACGAGTGGGAGGACACCTACTGGGACTCCGCCGCAATGAAGCGCGCGGGAGAGCTCGGCTTCCTCGGCCTCTGCTTCCCGGAGGAGTACGGCGGACAGGGCGGTGACTACTTTTACTCGCTGGTACGCGCCGAGTGCATGAGCTACTCCGGCTCCGGCGGCACCAACATGGGCTTCGCCGTGCAGAGCGACATGGTGCTGCCGCCGATCCACCTGCTCGGTACTGAGGAGCAGAAGCGCCGCTACCTCGAGCCCGGCCTCAAGGGCGAGAAGATCGGCTGCATAGCGATCACCGAGCCTGGCGCCGGCTCCGACGTCGCCGGCATCCGCACCAGCGCGATCCTCGACGGCGACGAATACGTGATCAACGGCTCCAAGACCTTCATCACCAACGGCCCGCGCGCCGACTTCATCGTCCTCGTCACCAAGACGGACCCGAGCGCTCGCCACGATGGCATCACGCTCTTCGTGCTCGATCTGCGCGATGAGGAGGGCAACCACGTGCCGGGCTTCACCGTCTCCGCCGAGCTGGAGAAGATGGGGATGCACGCCTCCGACACCGGCGAGCTCTCCTTCGAAGACGTACGCGTGCCGGCCGACGCCGTGCTTGGCGAAGTCGGCAAGGGCTTCTACCACATCGCCTGGGAGCTCCAGGGCGAGCGGCTGGTCGCCGCCGCCGGCTGCCACGCGGGTGCGGAGCGGATGATCGAGAAGGCGATCGAGTACGCCAAGGAGCGAGAAGCTTTCGGTCGACCGATCGGCAAATTTCAGGCCCTGCGCCACAAGATCGCCGAGATGGCGACCAAGACCGAGGCAGCCAAGCAGTTCACCTACGCGACCGCCTGGCGCTTCGCCAACGGCGAGTACCCGGTGCGCGAGATCACGATGGCGAAGCTCTATGCCTCCCGCATCGCCTGCGAGGTGGCCGACGACGCCGTCCAGATCCTCGGCGGCTACGGCTACATGAAGGAGTACGAGATCGAGCGCGCTTTTCGCGACGTGCGCCTCAACCGGATCGGTGCCGGCACCGACGAGGTGATGCTCGACGTGATCGGGCGGAGCTACGGCCTCTAGGCCAGAAGACAGACGGGTGACGCTCAGCCGTTGGTAATGATCACCGTAGCGATCATGCCGAAGATGCCGAGCATCGTCGGACCCCACAGCATGAACATGAGCTGCCGGATGTCACGCACCTCCGCACGAAGTTCACGGAGGTCTCCGTCGACTCGATCGAGCCGCTGGTCGAGACCGTCGAATCTGTCGCTCAGTCGCTCGTCAGTCCACATCGTTCGCTCCACGCCGGCGACGCTACCAGGCAGCAGCGCAGACAATACACCTCAACTGTAACGAAAATGCCAATCATCAGAGACAGCGGCCAGCGCGCCACCCTCCCGCCCTTTGGTGAGGAGCACGAGGAGCTGCGCGAGACGGTCCGCCGCTTCGTCACCAAGGAGATCGCGCCCAACGTCGACGAGTGGGAGGCAGCCCGGGAATTCCCCCGTGAGCTATACGGGCGCTGCGCCGAGCTCGGCTTCCTCGGCCTCAAGTTCCCCGAGGAGCTCGGCGGCCAGGGCGGCACCCACCTGCACGACGCGATCTGGGTCGAGGAGCTGGCCCGCAGTGGTGGCTCCGGTGGCGTTGCCGCCGGCCTCAACGCCCACACCTCGATCGCGATGCCGCCGATTTTCAACTTCGGCACCGAGGAGCAGAAGCAGCGTTGGCTCGTACCGGGTATCGCCGGCGAAAAGATCGGCGCGCTGGGGATCACCGAGCCCGGCGCCGGCTCCGACGTCGCCGGCATCTCCACCTTCGCCGAGAAGGTCGACGGCGGCTACGTCGTCAACGGCTCGAAGACCTTCATCACCAACGGCGTCCGCGCCGACTTCCTCGTCTGCGCCGTGAAGACAACGAAAGAGGGCGGCCACGGAGGCATCTCCTTCCTCGTCCTCGAGCGCGAGATGCCCGGCTACGAGGTCGCCCAGAAGCTGGAGAAGATGGGCTGGCACTCCTCCGACACGGGAGAGCTCTCGTTCACCGACGTCGAGGTGCCGGAGGAGAACCTGCTCGGCGGTGAGAACGAGGGCTTCAAGCTGATCATGGCCAACTTCGCCTGGGAGCGCCTGCTGATGGCGATCGGCGCCGTCGGCGCGATGCAGCGCCTGATCGAGACGACCGTCAGCTACGCCCTCGACCGCGAAGCCTTCGGTCGCCCGATCGGCAAGTTCCAGGCGATCCGCCACCACGTCGCCGAGATGGCGACCAAGGCTGAGGCCTCCCGCGCCCTCACCTACAACGCCCTGCGCCTCTTCCACGAGGGCCAGGACTGCATCCAAGACGTGACCATGGCCAAGCTGGTCACCCAGCGCGCCGTCCTCGAGATCGCCGACCAATCCCTCCAGATCCACGGCGGCTACGGCTACATGCGCGAGTACGGCATAGAGCGAGCCGTCCGCGACGCCCGCCTCGGCCCGATCGGCGGCGGCACCGACGAGGTGATGAAGGAAATCCTCGGCAAGCTGATGGGGTTGTAGGGATTAGCAGGACTTTCCTGCTCCTCCTCCCCATCGTCCGCATCAGGCGGACACGATTCGGACACATCGCGTCGCGCCTGGGCGATCTGATCCTCGGCAGACACCCGCTCCGCGATGTCGAACTCATCGAAGACGTGCGCGTAAACGTCGAGCGTCATCGTCGGTGAGTGCCCGGCCTGGCGCGCGACATCGACCACGCTGCGCCCTTCGTGGATTAGCAGCGAGACGAAGCTGTGGCGCAAGTCATAGGGGCGGGCGTTCTCAATGCCCGCGACGCGACAGGCGGGATGCCAAGCGTCCCGGTGCCATGACTGCCAAGCGCCGTCATTCCAAACGCCGCCGGAGCGGTTCGGGAATAGAAGGTCGTCGTCGCCGTTGTGATCGCAGCGAAGCCGCCACTCAGTCAGGTCAGCTGCGAGCGGCGCGAGCAGCCGCACCGTGCGCGCCTGGCCTGTCTTGGTCGGCTTGATGCCGCCCTGGCCGTCAGCTGCCTTCTCGACCAGGAGCGTCCGCTCGCGCACGTCTGCCCAGCGAAGCGCCTGAGCCTCCTGAGGACGGAGCCCGGCATACGCGAGGACCGCGATCAAGGTCGCGTCTCGCGGCCCATGCTTCCGTCGCCTTCCCGCTGCCGCCACGCGCAGGCGCTCGACAGTCGGCGGCGACAGCGGCCGCACCTCGCGATAGCGGCGCACCTTCGGCTTCTTCACCGACTTGACCGGGTTGTGCCCGATCCGCCGCCACTCGACCGCACAACGCAGGACGCCCTGTAGCTGCACAAGCGCCCGATGCACGGTCGGCAGGCCCACCCCATCCGCTTCCAGTTCGGCCCGGTAACGCTCTACGACCTCGGGCGTGATCGCACTGAGTCGCATCGAGCCGAGCCTCGGCAGTACGTGGCGATCCCACAGGCCCGCGTAGCTGCGCAGGGTGCGCGAAGCCAAATTGGGGACCGCGTAGAGCTTCCACCACTCCCGCGCAAACTCGGCCAGCGTTTCCTGGCCGCCCGTGAGCAGGTCGAGATCGCCCGTGCGCTTGCGCCGAACGACCTCGGCCTCGAAGGACTCCGCGTCGCGCTTGCGGCCGATCACCTTGGACCGCTCGCGCCCCTGCTCGTCGCGCCAGCGCACCCGCCAGACCGCGCCACCTTTCCGCTCGACCCTTTCGACGCTCATCGCATTCGCCTATCCGTCGCCCGCCTGATCGAGCAGGGCGCGCAAGCCTTCGCTAGCGACCGCCGTAGAACGGTGCGACCCTTCGGGCCTAGCCGGAGGATCAATCGTGAGCGTCCCCTCTCCGATCCAGCGGTCCAACTCGCCGGGCTGAACCCGGAGCCGATGGCAGAGGCGGGCAGCACGCAGCTCGCCTCGTGCAATCGCTCGGTAGACCGCTCGGCGCGACAAACCGCAGGCGCGGGCAACGTCCTCCGGAGAGAGAAGTTGCTCAAGGTTGGCGTGAGAGTCGTCGGGCAATTTCCTCTGCACCTACTGTCCAAGGAAGAGGAGGAATGCCCCGCTTTCTTTGTTAAGAAATCGCCCTTCGCCAGGTCGCGGACACATTCGGCCCGGCGTCCGTACAGGCGATTTCCGCACGGCGAAGCCGTGCCAAAATCCGCCGCCGGACGCCAGGCCAGGGTCCACCCGAAACGCCGCGAGACAGCGAAACGGCCCCAATCTCCGAGACGCTGAAAAGCGAACACCTGTTCGGGGTTCATAGTGTGTCGGGGGTGCGAGGTTTGGTGTTTGATGAGCGGCCTGGGGTAGGCCCGTTGGCTCCTTACTGCTGCGGTCGGGACACGGATCAGATTGGGAAGCGGAGGCGTCTTCTTCTGATCGGTCTGACTCATCGCTTTTTAGGGGTCGGTGAAATGAGGTCGATTGGGGCCTTTTCAATCCTCAGCATTTCCCCCCGGCCCTTGCGTAAACCGACCCCGCCGCATGTTCCCCGGCTCCCAGACCAGCCCCTCGAACAGATCGCCCACCGGAATCTCCAAGGCGCTCGCGAGCTTGAGGATGGTGTCGGCGCGGGCAATTCTCAGCCCGCGCTCAAGCTGGCTGATCTCGGTGCGGTGCAGCCCGGCCTGCCAGCTCAACTCCTCCTGAGAGAGGCCAGCCCGCTTGCGACAGCGGGCCAGGTTGTCGCCGAGAACGCCCTTGAGATCCCTGACCCCTCCTGGCCGCAGACTCATGAGACACCGCCGACAAGCTCCTCGAAGCGAATGGCAGCACGACTGGGGGCAAGCCGCCGACAGTCGCAGGAAAGCAGCCCATCGCGGCTCAGTTCGCGTACAGCGCGCTCTACAGCGTCCTGCCCAGCCTCCTGGCGATCAGCTTCAACCCGAAGCGCAAGCTCCAGGATCGTCAGTTGCCCCGGGTGGAGGACAAGGACCTGGGTGAGGACCGACCGTTCCATGATCTCGTCCTCGTGGGCGGGCGCGAGTGAGCGCCGCCGGATATCTTCGTCGTGCATGGGAGCTAATCCCTCCTGTGCCACGCCCCCGGCTGTTCAGGCAGCGCGGGGGCACTTTTTTAGATGGCGAGAGCCTAGCACCAACCGAGCACATATCGCTACTGTTTCGTGCCCTAGCCCATGTCGCTCGCGTCTGAAAGCGTCCCAACCGGGATGCGCCGCTCCGATCAACCCCAGCCCGCCCTAGGCGAAGCAATCCACCAGCTCCGCCAAAAGCGCGGCATCACCCAGGAAGATCTGGCCCACGAGGCCGACATAACCACCGGCACCCTCTCCCTGATCGAGCGCGGCCACGCCAATCCCACCTGGGGCACCCTCAAAGGCGTCGCTACTGCCCTCGGCGTCTCAATGGGAGAGCTAGGCAAGCTCGCCGACAAGCTTGAAGCCTAGGGTCGCTGCTTCGTCTTCCTGGCGATTTGCAGCGATCTACCCCCGAAGCGGCGTCCGATACTCGGGGCATACTCAAACAGAGAACCCGCCCGGTGGGCTAACCGAGCGGGTTCAGAAATTGCAAACCGATTGACGTGTCTTCCAAACTGGCTCCCGCAGGATGGCACGGCGTCCGGACGGAAGGGCCAGGATGCCGCCGAAGAGAAAGAAGAACAAGAAGGGCCCGCCGCTCAATCGAGGTCCCTTCGACTTCAAAGACCTTGATCGCGCAATCAAGAAGGATGGCTGGGAAGAAACGAAGCACGGCAGTCATCCCAACTACAAGCATCCGACGAAGTCCGGCAAGGTCCAGCTAGACAAGAAGTGGACCGGAATCCGCGCCAACGACATGATGTTCAGGAGCGTTGCGCGCAAGGCAGGCTTGACGAGCAAGGAACTCTTGCGCCTACTGAACGGCCTCGACCCGCAATAGCCAGATCTAGCGCCGCTGACCCCGGTATGCGAATATCCGTCCGTGGAACTCTCCATGGTGTTCCGGACGAGCATCATCGAGCCGATCCGACCCCACGAGGGTTCTAGACAATGCCCGTCATGAGCGATCAAGCAACCAAGCAGCCGCCCGCGAGCGCGCAAAGTTGGCCGGACGTAATCCGAGTCTCGGTTTGGATCGTCCGAGAGCAAGATGGCTGGCAGGCCCTCGCAGCGGAGTTTGACATCGTCGGACAGGGTGCCTCAGAGGGTCTTGCCCTCCGCAATTTGCAAGAGCTTGTTATCGCGTATCTCGATAGCTGCATTGAGGACGGGATGAGCTTTGAGGAAGCATGCTCTCCGATTCCAGTCAAAGAGCGCTTGCGCCTTGAGCTTGGCCGACTATTGACGCCGCTTCATCGCCTACGCCACCGCTGGGTTAGCCGGGATGGGCTCATTTTCCCGCTGGCGGACGGCCACGCTCACTGCTAGTTCCCATCTGGCGTATCGCGTCCGCCGGCTGCTCTTTGCCGAATCCGCCAGGGAGTATCGGCCTAGAACTCGTCAACGAAAAGGGGCTCGGCTGCAATCGGAATCGTCAACGCGCCCTTAGCCGAGCCCGAAACGCTGGTTGACGTCGCGACCCAGCTAGCTCGTAGCTCGCCACCAGCCTGAGTCTGGTCAACAATCAGGAAAATCTCATCCAGCTCCGAGCTGTAGCCAGGCCGCAGATCGAATACAGGGAAGCGGACCCTTGCCGAAGCCGAGTTGTCGATCGAGCCCTGGCGAAAGGGGGTGATCTCGGGAACCGTGAGCCCCGCCCCGATGCTCGTAAGGACTGAGGTGCCGTAGTCGCGGGGGCGCTTCGGCCACTCAAGGCCCTCTTCCGCGTCGCGGGAGTCGAAATACGCCCGAACCTCGCCCTCAACGTATAGCTCAATCAGCAGTTTGTGGAAATTGTCGCTGGACTTGTTTTGGACCTCCAGCTGAACACGTCCCACCCCAGCCTCCACCGCCTCGGCATGGGCTATCGGGGGGAAAAGCGGAGCTAGCTGACCGAGGTAGTCATCGACCTGTTTGGTGAACGTCTTTGGGCTCCGCGCCTCATCGAGTGGGCCCTTGGCCACCGTGAACATCGAAGTCAGCTCGGAGCGCTCCTCCTGGGGTAGCTGTGAAAGGAAGCGAGAACGTCGGCGTCGCAACCATCGGTCACGAGCGAGACTCGAGATGTCGATCGCCGAGATTTGGCCTTCGCCGCGAACCACGACATCAAGATCAAGACCGGTACGTGCGCCCTGGGCCCGACGCTGCAACATGTCGAGCTCAGCAGAGGTCGGCTGAGCGGAAGTCTTCGCCATGCGCCGGATGAAAATGCGGCCATCGTGATGGCTGTTACCAGCGGGATCAGAGAAGGTCTTGCGCAGCGTCCAGATCGGTTCACCCGCGCGGGGAGGATCAACCGTAATGACGAGCACGTTGACGCCATCGACGCAAACGTAGTCCGGCTCCCACGCTGGGCCCTCGGCGCCCCCAACGTAGCGGGCAATGCCATCGTCAAGCTTGGCAGTGTCGATCGGATCGACCCCACGCAGAGCCCCAGGCTCAACGCCGACAATCAGATAGGCGTAGCCCTGAGCGTTGCGCGTCGCAAGCCGAGGATCGCGATTAGAGAAACCGAGGATGTGACTCGCCAGCTCGCCTTGCCACGCCTTGGTCGAGAGATCGGCATGGCCCTTCCACTCGATCCAGTCGGTCTCAGGCTCCTGCGCAACGGCATCGCGTACCGCCTCGACCATGGCACGGCGGGCCGCTGGGCCGTGAATCCTACGAGCAGTGTCAATTGGAAGCGCGATCGCAGACGATTATCGCGGTCAGCATCACGCAGACACAATCCGGACACGTCAGCTGGGCCAAGCGAGATCAAGACCGACCATCGCCCTCGCTCCCAAACAGGCTGATTTGCTGGAAGTCCGTGCCCTCCGATGACCGCACGTGCCCTTTCGTGCCATGCTCGGAAGTCATGAAGGAGATCCTCGGCAAGCTGATGGGGTTGTAGACCACCTCGGCGAGGGGATGAGGACGACGAGGGCCTCAGGCCGGCTCGACCGGAACCGAGGCTTCATAGGCCATCGCCCAGTGGATGAGCAGGCTGGCGACGCCGCCGGTCTCTCGACTGGAGTCGTCGAGCAGTCGCCCTCGGAAGCGAGAGTTGAGCTCGGCGGCCGACACCTTGATGATTCGCGCGGAACCCGTAGCTAGAAGGTCGTGCAGTTTTTTGTCTGTCACGCGCTTTCCTTTTTTGGGGGTTAGCTTCGTTGCGAGGTCGATCATGCCCCGCTCGATGTCCGACCGCAGCCGGCCTGGGTCGTCTTTGTATTCCTCCAAATCGGTTTCGAGCAGCGTGTCGCACGCTTTGTTGTCGAACGCGATCCATACATCCGGCAACATCGTCACCGCGATCTTCTCGGCTTCATCAGGATGCTCTCCATCCCATTTCTTTCCCAAGCCCCCCAGCTCGGCGGGGAGATACTCGTTCGCCCTCACCTCGCGTACGGCCGTCTGCAGGCACCATTTTTTGGCGAAATGATCCCAGGCATTTCGTCTCGATCTTTCCTCAGGCCAGTATCGAATCGCAACCTCACTCTTGGAGAACATAGCCCTGTCGCGCGCGGTATCGGGGTGCTTGAACGCGGTCTCGTCCCCGCCGTCGCTCAAAACCTGAGCGGAGGGAATCAGAAGGCTGAATCCACCGTCGAGTTTGGCCAAGCGGTCCGCCCGTGCTCGCAACCCATCGACGTAGTCGCCGATGAGATCCTCCGAGTGATGCATCGCCGCTGCGTGCGCCCTAAACGCATCCTCTTCCAGAAATACTGTTGGAATCTGGTTGCGAGCGATGAAAAGCCAACCGCCGTTTTGATCGATCACGTCGAGCATCGAGTCCAGCTCACGCTCGAACTGCATATTGGCCAGACTGCCATCGGGCGTTCGCTTTGATTGCCTTCTGTTGCGGCCCGCGTCTTTGGTAGGTCTGATCGGACGCTCGATACCACCCCAGCACTTGCTGTTGGTCTGCTGCAGCAGATGGGCGCCTCGCTCGGCAAACCTACCGATCATGCCACCGACCTCGGGAAGCCAAAAGTCACGTTGTTCGACCTCGACTGGCTCCTTGTGCTTGCTGTCCTGAAAGTGGCTTACGTCACCGATCTGATGAAGGGTGATCCCTCCGGGCGGAGCAGCGTCGAGAACGTTACGCGTCTGCACGATCGGGTCGTCACCACCGAGAACGAAAAACAGGCGTCGGCTGAACTCGGCCAAGCGAGTGCTGTACGAGCCACGATCAGATTGAAGGAAAACATCCTCGAAGACACGCTCGAAGTACTCAAACGCTCGTTTGCTGATCCCGACGACAAACTGCTCGTCCGAGTTCTGGGTGAGCTCAACGGGGCTGAGGTACTGCGTGATGCGCGCGTGATCAAGCTCGGACCGCAGCCCGTGCAGCACGGACTGCCACTCCTCCGTATGAGCGAATGCGGTGGGCGCAAGGTCACGCAACGCACCACCCGCAAACAGGTTCGAGCAGCTGGAGACGGCAAATGGCCATGCAAAGAAGACCGACTGCGCTATAAAGCCTCCCATGCTGTATCCGACCGCGTGAATTGCCGGCCTGTCGATGGGCTCAGGCGTCGGAGGCTTTGCAGAATCGGCGGGCGACCAGCCGAGTAGCTGGCGCAGTGTAGAGACACAGTCCAGGACGTCCTTGTGGTGCAACAGCTGCCTCGAGTAGCCGGTATCGCTCTGGCCTGTTTTGTCACTCCTTTGCTTGCTGGTTTTGAGCGTGCGATTAGCCTGCGTCATGATCTCCGTGGCCAGAGCGGCGGCGTTTGACCGAGACCTCTGCCTGCCGTAGAGCAATAGTTCGCAACCTGTATCGACCTCGTAGTTGGACCGCGGAACCAGAACACTCAGCAGCCATTGCGTCTCGAGCATGTAGCGCAGGAACTGACGGAATACCGACGCCGGGTCCTGCAGATATTCGTCAAGTGGAAGCTCGGCGAATGGGCTTTGGAAGAAATAGCGATTCAGGTGGGCTGGAAGCGGGCGGATGATGCAAGCCGCGTTCTTCCGCTCAGCAAGGATCCAGTTTGCAAGACGGTAGTGGAACGAGATGTCCCTGGTCTCGTTGAGCCCGTTGTGCAAAAGGAAGACATGGCGAGCCTGCGTTTCCGAGCGATCACTGCGTGTGAGCACTCGCATCGTGTGATAATTAGGCCAGCGCTCGTTGACCTTGTACGCATGTTGACGTGCTTCGTGGGTGGCAAACACCGGGGCGCTTGGAAACCTGAGAATCGACTCCTTCAAAACCGCTGGTTCACGCTCTTTGAATTTGGCTTCCGGGGGAGGAAGACATTCGATCTCGCGCTGGGGACATCTGAGCTTTCGTGATTTTTTCCAGGAGCTGCCGAGACCAGCCATGTTGGGCCAATCGCCACGCAGCAGCGAGCGATCGCGCTCGCTAAAAGGCAGGTAATGATCCTCGTCGTGTTTGATTTGCAGCATCGAGATGAGATACGCGCACGGCGTAGCTTGCCCCACGAAACCCCGGGACGGGGTATATCACAGGGTCAAATTTCTTGAGTGAGAAAAATGACTGAAGTGATCGGCTTGAAGACGAACGGCTCGGGAGCCAACGTCGGGTCATGGATTTCGTGCGTCACGGCTATTGCGCTGCTCTGCGCCGTGGCTTTCGTCGGACATGCGGCGGCTGGCCCCACTAAGGGCGAGCCATCGACAATTCCCTCCCATGTTTCACGTCCCCGAATTCTGCACAGGCCGATTCCGTTCGGGGCCGAGCGGAAGCAAGAGATGGCCGCTTACTCCGCTCGGCACTATGGAGAACGGACCTGGCGGCTCGTGCGCCCGCGAGTGATCGTCGAGCACTGGGCGGAAACGGGCAGCGCGGCGGCCGTCTACAACACATTTGCGCCCGACGTGGCCGATCCGGAGCTGCACGAGCTGCCGAATGTGTGCTCGCACTTTGTGGTCTCAGGATCAGGGCGGATCTATCAGCTGGTCTCTTTGAGGATTCGCTGCCGGCACACGGTTGGGCTCAACTGGACGGCGATCGGGATCGAGCACACGGGGTTCAGCGATGGCGAAGTGCTCGGCAATCGGCGCCAGATGCACGCCTCGCTGCGCCTGACCCGCTATCTGCGTTGCCGCTTTCACATCAAACTCCGCAACGTGATCGGCCATGCGGAGAGCCTCTCCTCGCCCTACCACCGCGAGCGGGTCGCGAGCCTGCGGCGGCAGACGCATAGCGACTGGAGACACCGGTCCATGCGGGCCTATCGCCACAGACTGCGGCAGCTCGGCAGCTGCTGAAATAGGTCGAACTTGATCTACCTGTTGCGACACGGCGACGCTGAGAAAGGCACGGGGGACGATACGGCGCGGCGGCTGACGCCCAAGGGTGAGCGCCAGGCGCGGGCCGCGGGGCGGGCCCTGGTCGCTCTCGAGATCAAGCTCGATGCCTGTCTGACGAGTCCGAAGGTGCGGGCCGCGGACACCGCTCGGCTGGCCTGCGAGGCGCTCGGGCTCGAGCCCGAGGTGACCGAGGAGCTGCGCGGCGGGCCCTTTGACGCGGTGGCGCTCGCCACCGGACGCGGCGACGTGCTCCTCGTCGGCCACGAGCCCGACTTCTCATCCGAGGTGGCCCGCCTTACCGGAGGCCGTGTGAAGCTGAAAAAGGGTGGACTGACAGTGATCGACGGGACCACGCTGGTCGCGTTGCTGCGGCCCGAGGAACTTGCGGCAATCGCCGCCAGCTAGTCCGCCCCCTTGAAACGGCCAATTCCGGGCGTAGGATCGAGCGGGAGGCAGAGGCCAGCGAAAGGAGACCCGATGTACTGCGCACTTACAGTCCGCAAGCTCAAGCCGGGCACGATGGAGGAGTTCAAGCAGGCGTTCATCCCCGACGACGACTCGAACGTGCCGGCTGGCTGGAAACGCTTCTACGCCATCCGCAACGTCGCCGATGAGAACGAGGTCGTCACCTTCGGCTTCTTTGACGGCACCATCGAGGAGCTGAGGGCGAGCCAGCAGGACAACGGCGACTACGAGCAGCGCCGCGCCGCGGTCGACGAGCTCGTCGAGTCGGTCGGTGCCAACGGCATCTTCGAGGTGGTCGAAGAACGGTCCATGGACTGACGAATTTCACGCGAAGTGTCGAGTAGTGTCTTCGCGACCTATCCGATGCAGGGAGAAACGAGGGGTTAGATGGCGTACGAAATGCAGATTCGGGGCAGCCAGGACAGGGTGAAGGTCCGCAGCCCCTGGGCGGCGGCGCTGCTGCCGATCATCACGCTCGGCATCTACCACCTGGTCTGGTGGTACCGGATCAATCGCGAGCTGCGCGACTACGGCAAAGCGAAGGGATACGACCTCGGCCAGAACCCGACCAACTCCGTGCTGGCCTTGTTCCCCGGCGGCATCATCATCGTGCCGGCGCTGATCACCTACTGGCGAGGCACCAAGCGCGTCATGGGCGCCTCCCGCCTCGCCGGCCAAGAGCCGCTCAACGGCTGGATCGCGATCATCCTCTACGTGCTCATCTCCCCCGCACTCTGGGCTTACCTCCAGGTCGAGCTGAACAAGGTCTGGGAGGCCGAAGCCGACTCGATCGAGGGCGAACTGGCGCCTCCCGCGCCCGCCGATCCGCTCCCCCTGCCCTTGCCCGAGCAGCCGCAGGCGACCGAGCCGCCCGCCGGCGGTCCGCCGCCTGCAGGACCCGCAGCCTGATCCACCCGTGAAGCAGCGCGTCAGCCTGATCACCCTCGGCACGGGCGATCTCGGGCGGGCGCGCCGCTTCTACGAGGCGCTCGGCTGGACAACCGGAGCGGAGCCCGACGACGACGTCGTCTTCTTTCAGGCGGGCGGGATGGTCGTCGCCCTCTGGGACCGAGCGCGGCTTGCTGAGGACAGCCGCGTTGAGGACGGCGGCGGCTGGGGCGGCGTGACGCTGGCGCTCAACCTCGGCTCGCCGGCAGAGGTCGACACGGTCACAGAGGAAGCGCGCCGTGCCGGTGCAACGATCGGCCGCGAGCCGGCAGAGACCTTCTGGGGCGGCTACAGCGCGGTCTTCATCGACGCCGACGGCCACCCCTGGGAGGTCGCGCACAACCCGCACTGGACGATCACCGAGGACGGCGGCGTCGAACTTGCTCGATAGCGAGCTCGAACGGGCGCACCTCAACCTCGTCGACAGCTCGCGCCAGTTCTTCGAGCTCGACCCGGGCGCCGCGATCGAGGCCGAACCGGCGTGGCTCTTCGGAGCTGGCAGCTCGACCCATCCGGTGATCTCAAACGCCGCGTTTCGGCGGGACGACAGCATCGACGCCGGCGACTTCGTCGCACGCGCCAGCGAGTTCTTCGCGAAGAAAAAGCGCGGGTTCAGCATCTGGGTCAGGGCGGGCCAAGCCGCGGATCACGACCTTGCCGCGGCAGCCGAGGCGGCGGGCTTTCAAACCGTCTACGAGATGCCCGAGATGATTCTCCGCGAGGAGCTCGCAACGGAGCCGACCCCGGCCGGGGTCGAGCTGCGCAGGCTGAGCGATGAGGACGAAGCTCCCGGTTTCTGGCAGGTGGCCAAGGCCGCCTACGCGAGCAACGGCTTCCCGCCGGAGGTCTTCGCCGGCTACACAAATCGCTCCGGCCTGCTTGCCGAGAACGTCGCCGCCTTCATCGCCTACCTCGACGACGAACCGATCAGCATCGCGATGACCATCGTCAGCCACGGCGTGGCCGGCATCTACTGGGTGGGTAGCCTCGAGCGGGCACGCGGGCTCGGGCTCGGCCGCGCCGTAACCGCGGCGGCGACGAACGCCGGCCTCGCCCTCGGCGCCGAGATCGCCTCTCTGCAGGCATCGCCGATGGGCAAGCCGATCTACGCCAAGCTGGGCTACGAGACGGCCTTCGACTACCGGCTCCTGATGTCCCCGCCGCCCTGAGCGACGGAGCCGGCAGACGCCGTTTCTACTTACCGACTGGCCAGTCAACCAGGGCTGCATCGTTCCTTGTAGCCTCCCGGGCCGACTTTACGAACGGAGAAGGAGACGCAGACTGATGGGACTTCTTGATGGCAAGGCGGCGATCGTCACTGGATCGGCGCGGGGTATCGGCCGGGCGACCGCCGAGCTGTTCGCCAGTGAGGGCGCCAAGGTGCTGATCAACGACCTCGACGCCGACGTCGCCGAACAGGCCGCGGGCGAGATCGATGGCGAAACCGCTGTTCACGCCGGCGACCTGACCCAGCCGGAGGCCGCCGACAAGCTCGTCGCCGCCGGGGTCGACGCCTTCGGCGCCGTCGACATCGTCGTCAACAACGCCGGCTACACCTGGGACGGCGTTGCCCACCGGATGACCGACGAGCAGTTCCAGGCAATGCTCGACATCCACACGGTCGTGCCGTTCCGCGTCGCCCGGGCGCTTGCGCCCCACTGGCGCGAGGCGGCCAAGGCGGAGCGCGGCGAAGACAAAGAGGTCTTCCGCAAGCTGATCAACATCTCCTCCACCTCCGGCACGATGGGCAACGCCGGCCAGGTGAACTACTCGGCGGCGAAGATGGCCGTCGTCGGCGTTACGAAAACGCTCGCCAAGGAGTGGGGCCAGTTCAAGATCAACGTCAACGCCGTCGCCTTCGGCTTCGTCGAAACGCGCCTCACCGCCGCCAAGGAGGAGGGCGAGGAAATGACCGCCCCGGGCGGCGAGAAGATCGAGCTGGGCATCCCCGAGCAGATGCGGGCGATGGCCTCGGCGATCATCCCGCTCGGCCGTCCCGCTACTCCCGAGGAGGCCTCCGGACCGGTGCTCTTCCTCGCCTCGCCGCTGGCGAACTACGTGCACGGCCAGGTGCTCAACGTCACCGGCGGCATGTTCGGGGGGATGTACACCTGAGCTCCCAGGCGACAGGTGACAGGCGTCCTCCCCGCTACCTCGACGTGGCGGACAGGATCTGGCCTGTCACCCGTCGCTTCATGGGCCTGCACACGGCGCTCTACCGCGCCAGCGGTGGCAGGCTCGGCCACACGGTCCCGGGCGGGCCGGGCAAGATGCTGCTGCTCGACCACGTCGGGGCCAAGAGCGGCACGAAGCGCACCGCGCCGTTGCTCTACGTGAAAGATGGCGATGACGTCGTGGTCATCGCCTCCAAGGGTGGCTTCCCCAAACACCCCGCCTGGTTCCACAACCTCAAGGCCAACCCCGACACGACCGTGCAGGTCGGCCGCGAGCATCGCAAAGTCCACGCCCGAGTGGCGTCGCCCGAGGAGCGAGAGCGCCTCTGGCCGCTGGCCGTCAAGTCGTACGGCGGGTACGAAGACTACGCCGCGCGCAGCAAGGGCCGCGAAATCCCCCTCGTCATCCTCGAGCCACGGAGCTAACGAACTGCATCAAATTTCCAGTCTGCCAGACCGGAAATTTGATGCAGTTCAGATTTTGGGGCGGCGCTCCTCAGCGACGGGGTCGCCCGTTTCGCTGGCGATCGCTTCTGGGGGCCAGGGGCCGGCCCAGTTGTCGCGGGCGCCGTCGAGGGTAATCGTCGTGCCGGAGAAGAAGTCGCCGGCCGGGGAGGCAAGGTAGGCGACGAGCCAGGCCATCTCCTCTGCCCGCCCGGCACGGCCGATCGGGATCGAGCGCTCGAGGTTGTCAACGACGACCTGCGGATACTTGGTCAGCAGCGTCTCGGTTGCGAACTGGCCAGCGGCGAGGGCGCAGGTCTTGATCCCGAAGCGGGCCCACTCGACGGCAAGCGTCCGCATCATGTTCTCGACCGCGGCGCGGGCGGCCCCGGAGTGGACCATGCCCGGCATGCCGTTGTGCGGCGAGAGGGTGACGCTGAGCACCTTGCCACCGCCCTGCGGGATGAAGGCCTTGGTCGCGGCAGCATGGGTCATCAGCCACGTCCCCTGCACGTTCAGCTCGATCACAGTTCGGAACCCTTTGGGAGTGATCGACTCGGCGGGAGCGAGGAACTGGCCGCCCGCGTTGTTGACCAGCACATCGATCCGCTCGTGGTCCGCCAGCACCCGGTCGAAGAAGCCGTCGATCGCCTCCTCGTCGCGGATGTCCATCGTGGCGTGATCGAAGCGGCCGGCCAGGGCGGTTGCAAGCTCGGCGGTCTCGGCCAGCGGCTCCTCGCGGCGCCCGCAACCGACCACGGTGGCGCCGAGGCGGGCCAGCTCCAGGGCCGTCTCGCGGCCCAAACCGCTGCCGGCGCCGGAGACGACGCAAACCTGTCCGTCGAGCAATCCGTCTCTGAAGATGCGCGAATGCGGGGTTTCAGCCATGCGGGAGCAAGCCTATAGACGCACACTCACCGTAACCTGAGCGGCAATGAAGGTGAGCGTAGAGCCGAAACCACTGCACGAGCCGCTGGCCGGCGGCACCCCCGGCGCCACCGTCACGGTCGAACCGCTCGTCGCCGGGCACGTCACCTGGCCGGCGACCATGATGGAACGACCTGGTGGGCGCTTCGAGACCCTGAAGCTGCTGCGCGCCCTGCTCAGCGGCAACCCGGCGGCAACCGTGCCCTGTCCGGCCTTCCTGGTCCGCCACCCAAGTGCCGGCGCGATCCTCGTCGACACCGGGCTGCACCCCTCGATCGCCACCGACGGCAGGGAGAACTTCGGCGGGCTCGGCACCCGCTTCGGCAACCCGTCGCTGGAGGCCGGCGAAGACGTGCCCGCACAGCTGCGGAAGCTCGGCCTCGACCCCGGCGAGATCCCGATCGTGGTGATGACCCACATGCACATCGACCACACCTCGGCGATCTCCGAGTTCCCCAACTCGACCTTCGTGGTCAGCGAAAAGGAGTGGGAGGCCGCCGCGACCGGGTCGCGTCCCCTGCTCAACGGCTACCGCCGTGCCCACTTCGACTACGCCTTCGATTACCGGACCGTCGACTTCGACCGTGGCGGGATCGACTCCTACGCGACCTTCGGCCGCACTTTCGACCTCTTCGGCGACGGTTCGATACGACTCGCCTACACGCCGGGCCACAGCGCCGGCCACATGTCGGTGATCGCCCACCTCGGCAAACGCGACTTCGTGATCGGCGGCGACGCCACCTACATGCAGGCCCAGCTCGAGGGCGAGGCCCCGTTGGCGCCCCGCCCCTTCGACGCCCACAACTATCGTCGCTCTCTGCAGGAGCTGAAGCTGTTCAAGCGCGAGTACCCCGACGCGATCGTCACCCCGGGTCACGACCCGGAGTTCTTTGCCGCCCTCAGCGCCCGCTACGAGTAGCGAGCCCCTCGTACATCTCCCGGACCGGGGCGAATATCTGCTCCGCCACCTCGAGCTGGCGCTCGCGGCTTGGCGCCTCCTCGATCGGGAAGCGAAGCGGCTCGCCGAACCGCACCGTCACCTTGGGGAAGCGGAACCGCTTCCAGCGGCGCACCTTCTCCGAGCCCTGGATCGCGACCGGGACCACGGGCGCGCCTGATTCGAGCGCGATGCGACCGATTCCCGGCTTGACCTCTCTCAGCTTGCCGCTGCGCGAGCGTCCGCCCTCGGCGTAGACGAGCAGCATCTCTCCCTGGTCGAGGATCGTGAAGGCCGTCGTCATGGCCTCCTCGTCGTGATGGCCGCGGCGCACGGGGAAGACCCCGCCGTGCTTGTAGACGTAGGTGAGGACCGGCGGGCCGAACATCTGCGACTTGGCCATGAAGCGCACCTTGCGCCGCAACAGGTAGAGGCCGATGAAGAAGTGATCCATCTGGCTGAAGTGATTGGGGGCGAGGATCAGGGCGCCGTCCCGGGGCACGTTCTCGACCCCGATCGCACGCACCCGGTAGATCAGCAGCGTCGGCAGCGAGATGATGATGCGGACGAAGGTGTAGGTCCAGCCCACCCCCTTGCGCGCCGCCGCGTGGAACTGGTCGAAGTACTCCGCCGGACGTTCGTCCTTGTAGATCTGTGGCTTCATATCGGCCATGGCTGCGACGGCCGTCGGCCGTCGCTACGCGGTACCCCCGCCCCGTCGGGGGGTTACGGTTCGTCGCCGGCGGGGTCAGCCCAGCCCCTGGCACGGCCGAGGGCTCGGTGCCAGTCGGTGAGCAGCACCTCGCGCTCACCCGCCTCCATCGCCGGCTCATAGCGCGCCGCCTCACGCCACATCTCCCCCACCTCCTCCAGGCTCCAGCGCCCGGTTGCAATCCCAGCCAGGTAGGCGGCCCCCAGGCCGGTCGTCTCGGCCACCTCGGGCACGACCACGTCGCAGCCGAGCACATCGGCCTGGAACTGCATCAGCCAGCGGTTGGCGACCGCTCCGCCGTCGGCCTTGAGCACCGCGAGGCGCTCTCCGGCCGCCTTCTCCTGGGCGCGCACCGCATCGACCGTCTGGAAGGCGATCGCCTCCAGCGCCGCCCGAGCCAGCTGCGCCCGGCCGCTGCCGCGGGTGAGCCCGACGATCGTGCCGCGGGCGTAGGGGTCCCAGTGCGGCGAGCCGAGGCCGGTCAGGGCCGGCACGAAGTAGACGCCGTCGTTGCCGTCGAGTGAGGCGGCAAGAGCCTCGCTCTCCTCGGCCCGCTCGATCACGCCGAGCCCGTCGCGCAGCCACTGCACGGCGGCGCCGGTGATGAAGATCGAGGCCTCGAGTGCGTAGGTGGCATCCTCGTCGGTGCCGCAGGCGATCGTCGAGAGCAGGCCGGCGACGGGATCGGGGGGCTCCTGCCCGGTGTTGAGCAGGACGAAGCTGCCGGTTCCGTAGGTGTTCTTCGCGGTGCCGGCCCGGTGGCAGGCCTGGCCGAAGAGGGCCGCCTGCTGGTCGCCGGCGATGCCGGCCACCGGCACCTCGCCGCCGAACTCGGACGTCGTGCCGTAGACGTGGGCCGAGGGCAGCGCCTCCGGCAAGCTGGCGGGGTCGATCCCGAGCACGTCGCAGAGCTCCTCGTCCCAAGTCCGGCGCTCGATGTCGAAGAGCATCGTGCGGGAGGCGTTGGTGTGGTCGGTCGCGTGGCGGCCGGTGAGCTTGTGGAGCAGCCAGGAATCGATCGTGCCGAAGACCGCCCGCTCCGCCCCCTCGGCGTTGTGCAGCAGCCACTCGATCTTGGTTGCCGAGAAGTAGGGGTCGATGACCAGGCCAGTGCGCTCGCGCACGAGCGATTCGTGCCCGGCAGCACGCAGCTCCTCGCAGCGCTCGGCCGTGCGCCGGTCCTGCCAGACCAGTGCCCGGTGGATTGGCTCGCCACTGTCGCGGTCCCAAGCGACCACCGTCTCGCGCTGGTTGGCGATCCCGATCGCGTCGAGCTCGGCTCCCTGAATGCCGGCGTCGACGATCGCCTGCACGGCGACCCGCCGACTCACCTCCCAGATCTCCCCCGCATCGTGCTCGACCCAGCCCGGCCGGGGGAAATGTTGCTCGAACTCCGAGTAGGCGCGGCCGGCGATCCGTCCCTGCTCGTCGAAGACGAGGCACGTCGTGCCCGTCGTGCCCTGGTCGATCGCGAGGATCAGCGAGCCACCCCGCGCACCACCGTCAGCAGGCCCTCCGCCACACCGGTCGCCTCCTTGCTTCCGGTGCCGAGCCGGCGCAGGCCCATGCCGTACATCAGGGCGACGATCGTGCGCGCATGACGCTCGGGCTCGGGCACCTCGAGCATCTCCAACGCCGCGGCGGCGACGCCTTCGTAGGCCTCGAAGCAGCGCAGCGAGGCCTCGCGCAGGGCCGGATCGCGAGCCGCCTGGAGGTGAAGCTCGATCTCCGCCAGCTGCTGGATCCGGTTGCTCGACTCCTCGACCACGCGCTCGACCTCGGCCGCCACCTGCTCGACGCTCGGTTCGCCGCGGCGCAGATCCGCAGCTATCTCCTCCTGTCGCGCCACCTCCTCGCCGACGAAGAGCAGCAGGCTCTCACGCAGCAGATCGACCTGGCTGGGAAAGTGGTAGGTGAGCGAGCCGAGGGCGACGCCAGCGGTGTTGGCGACCCGGCGGTTCGTCACCGCAGGGACGCCCTCGCGGCCAATCAGCTCGACCGTCGCACGGAGGATTCGCTCGCGAGTATCGGAGGGCGCGACGGTGGCCAAGAAGCGCCAGCCTACCCGTTTCGCTTATCGTTCGTTCGAACGAACAACAGGCGGGCGGCGAGGGAGGCAACGAATGGCGACGACAACGACTTCACCTGCCGGCCTACAGGAGCAGACGCTGCTGCTGCAGGCCGGAGAGACCACATCGCGCGAGCTGGTCGAAGCGGCGCTCGAACGGGCCGAGGCAACCCAGGAGACGCTCAACGCCTTCCGCGTCATCTGCAGCGAGGAAGCATTGAGGGCGGCCGATGAAGCCGACCGGCGCCTTGGCGAGGGAGACGGTGCACCTCTGCTCGGGGTGCCGGTGGCGATCAAGGACGACGTCGACCTGACCGGCCACACGAGTCCCTTCGGTTGCGGTGGGGGCACCCCGGCGGTGCGCGACGCCGAGGCAGTGCGGCGACTGCGAGAGGCCGGCGCGATCCCGATCGGCAAGACGCACGCCCCCGAGGTCGGTCAGTGGCACTTCACCGAGACTCCCCTGCACGGAGCCACCCGCAACCCCTGGAACACCGATCACACCCCCGGCGGCTCCAGCGGCGGCGCCGCAGCCGCCGTCGCCGCCGGCGTGGTCCCCGCCGCGATCGGCTCCGACGGCGCCGGCTCGATCCGCATCCCCGCCGCCTGGACGGGCCTGGTTGGGCTGAAGCCCCAACGCGGCCGCGTCTCCACCTGGCCGGATCCCGAGGCATTCAACGGGCTCAGCTGTTACGGCCCGCTTGCTCGCAGCACCGCCGACGCCGCCCTGCTGCTCGACGCGGTCCACGGCAACGTCCCGGCCGACCTGCACCGCCCGCCCGCGCCGCCCGAAACCTTCTCGGCGGCCGCGGCCCGTGAGCCCGGCCCGTTGTGCGTCGCCGTCTCCTTCGCCACGCCCTTCGGCGTCGTCAACAAGCTCGATCCGGAGCATCGCGAGGCAATCGAAGGCTTCGCCGACCGCCTCGCGGATCTGGGCCACGAAATCGTCCGCCTCGATCCCGACTACGGCCTGGTCGGCCCGGCCATCGTCCCCCGCGGCATGGCCGGCGTCGATGCCTGGCTGCGCGCCCACGGCGAAGACAGCTCCGCGCTCGAGCCGCGCACGCGCACTCACGCCCGGCTGGGACGCGCGCTGAGCGGCTTGCCCCTGCGCATCTCGCGAGCCGCCGAGCCGGGGCTGCGGCGGCGGGTCGGCCGCGTCTTCGAGCGCTGCGACGTCGTCCTCACCCCGACCACGGCAAGGCCGGCGCCCCGGATCGGGGCGCTCGAAGGCAAGGGCTACTGGACGACCAGCTCCACCGCGAGCGCGATCTGCCCCTTCGCCTTCGCCTGGAACGTCGTTGGCTGGCCGGGAATAAGCGTTCCCGCCGGCCTTACGTCAAGCGGCTTGCCGATCGGCGCACAGCTGCTCGGCCGCGAAAACGACGAGGCGACGCTGCTCTCCCTGGCCGCCTCGATCGAGCGTGCCGAAGGCGGCTGGCCGCAGCCAAGCCGCTAACCACGAGTTCCACACGGTAAGGCACCCGAGCAGGCCTCCCCGCATTCGACAGCGGGTGTACGGTCAAGGTCGGGCAGGGCTCAAACTCCACGGAAGGAGCCCCAGATGGCAGCAGCTGAAGTCAAGAGGTTCGATTCGCCCGACGAGACCCGGCCGTTCGAGGGAAAGGGTCAGGCGAAGGTGGTGCAGCTCGCCGGCCACGCGGTCGCGGAAGGCACGTTCGAGCCGGACTGGAAGTGGTCGGAGAACGTAAAGCCGATCGCCGGCACCGACTCCTGCCAGGTCGCACACTTCGCCTACGTTCTCTCCGGCAGCATGCGCATCTATATGGACGATGGCTCGGAGATCGAGGCCAAAGCCGGTGACGTCGTCGCGATCCCACCTGGCCACGATGCCGAGGTTGCCGGTCCGGAAGCCTGCGTGATGATCGACTTCGGCGAGATCGGCGACTACGCGAAGCGCGATTAAGCCCTCAACCGAACCGTCGGCGAGACAGGTAGGCGCGCACGAAGTCGAGCAGCTGGCGGCCACGGTGGACGAAGCCGCCGAGCGTGCGCCCGGTGGCGCGGTGGGTGAGGTCGAGCTCGTACTCGCCCACCCGATAACCGGCGCGAACCGCGTCGATCGTCATCCCCAGCTCCATCCCATAGCCAACCGCAAAAGGGAGCGCTGCTCGCAGCACCTCTACCCGCATCGCCCGCTGGCCGGAGATCGGCGCCGCCGCCTCGAATCCGCAGCAGCGCCGGATCGCCCAGCGGGCGAAGCCGAGCGCCAAGCCGAAGCCGCCACCGATTCGCTGCCCAAACGCCGCCACGGCGAGATCGCACTCGCCCTCCTTGACCGCTGCCACCAATGGTAGGAGCCGCGCCGCCGAAGCGCCGAGATCACCGTCGCAGAGGAGAAACAACCCGGCCGGATCACAGTCGCTCAGCGCCGCCTCGGCCGCAGCGCTGACGTTTGCGCCCTTGCCGTGCGGCCGCCCACGGCTGACGACCTTTGCCCCGCTTGCCATTGCCAGCTCGGCAGTTCCATCGTCGGAGGCGTCGTCCGCCACCCAGATTGCGGCGCCCGGGAAGACGTCGCGAAGGGCGGCCAAGGTGTCGGCAATGCAGTCCGCCTCGTTGCGAGCGGCGACGATCACGGCGGTGGCCGCGTCAGGGTCAGACTCCCGCCTTGGTCGCTCCGCCGTCACGCAGGGATATTCTCCCCCGCCATGGACATCGAGGCTCACATCACCGGCAGCGTGTGGAAAATTGAGGTGGCGGTCGGGGACAAGATCGAGGACGGGGACACCGTCGTGATCCTCGAGTCGATGAAGATGGAGATCCCGGTCGAGGCCGAAGACGACGGCACCGTCAAGGAGATCCGCTGCGAGGAGGGCCAGTCGGTCAGCGAAGGCGACGTCCTCGTAGTGCTCGAGTGAACGAGCAGCTCGCCGGCGGCAAGCTGCTCCTCGACTCGCCGGCCGAGGCGGTCGTCCGGCTCCGTATCTCCAATCCCGAGCGCCGCAACGCGCTCGACCACGAGATCCTCGACGCGATCGCCGAGACCGTGCCGCGACTCGATCAGGGGATCGAGACCCGCTGCCTGCTGATCACCGGCGCGCCGCCGGTCTTCTCGGCCGGCTACGACATCGCCTCGATTCCCACCGAGACCTTCGAGCGCGACGCCGAGGCGCTGGTCGCCCACCCCTTCCACGCCGCGACCGAGGCTTTGGCCAACCACCCCTGGCCGACCGTGGCGGCGATCAACGGCCACTGCATCGGCGGTGGCCTCGAGCTCGCCGTCACCTGCGACCTGCGGATCGCCGCCGCCGGGGCTCAGCTCGGCATGCCCCCGGTCAAGCTTGGCCTCGTCTACAGCCACACCGGCCTGCGCAAGTTCCTCGACACGATCGGGCTGGCGCGCACCAAGGAGCTCTTCCTCACCGGCCGCAACTTCGAGGCCGCCCGCGCCGCCGAGATCGGCCTCGTCCACGAAGTGGTGCCCGCGGAGCAGCTGGAAGAGGCGGCCGTCGCCTTAGCGGCTGAGATCGCCGGCAACGCCCCGCTCTCGATGCGCGGCAACAAAAGCGCGATCGACCTGCTCACCGCCTCGCCGGTGATCAGCGAGCAGCAGGAGGCGGGGCTGATTGCCCTGCGCGAGTCCTGCTTTGCCTCGGAGGACTTTCGCGAGGGCATCAAAGCCTTCGCCGAGAAGCGCAAGCCAGAGTGGAAGGGACGATGAGCGCGAAGGCCCGCAAACAGCTCGCCACCAGCGACCCGACGATGGCGGCATTGATCGAGCGCGTCGGCAAGATCGACATCGCTACGCGGCTGCAGCGACGTAGCGAGGAGCGGCCGGCCGACGCCTACGGGGCGCTGCTGCGGGCGATCGTCGGGCAACAGCTCTCGACCAAGGCGGCGCGAACGATCTACGGGCGCGTGCTGGAGCTCTTCGACGGCGGCGCGCCCTCGCCCGAGCAGCTGCTCGAAGCCGGCGAAGCCGACCTGCGCGCCGCCGGCCTCTCCGGCCGCAAGGTCGAATACATGCGCGACCTCGCCTCACACGTGATCGAGGGAGAGCTGGAGCTCGACCGCCTCGATCAGCTCGATGACGAGCAGGTGATCGAGGAGATCGTCGCGGTGCGCGGCCTCGGCGTCTGGACCGCGGAGATGTTCCTGCTCTTCCACCTCGAGCGGCCCGACGTCCTTTCCGGCGGCGACCTCGGCATCCGCAAGGCGGTGCAGATCGAGTACGGCCTGGGGGAGATGCCGACGCCGACGCGGGTGCTGGAGATCGGCGAGCCCTGGCGCCCCCAGCGCAGCCTCGCCTCGCTGTACCTCTGGGAGTCGCTTGCAAACGCACCCGTAGATTGAGGCTCGGCCGGACATGGTCGATAGGAAGACCATGCGTCGGCGTTTTTTGCTTGGCTTCGCCGTGGTTGCCGCGATCGCGATCGGCTCGATCGCGGTGGCGCTCGTCGTGCACGGGCGCGAACGCGACAACTTCGAGACGCAGCAGCACGGCGAGGCGACCCGGGCGGCTCACCAGGCAGAAGCGCTGGCGGGACTCTCGGTCGGGCAGCTCTCAAGCGCCTCGGCCTTCTACCAGGCGGAGGGTCGCTTCAGCCGCCACGAGTTCGACGTCGTCGCCGACTCGCTGCTGCGGCCGGGAGCGCTGACCGCAACCGCGTTCATCGGCTCGGTGCCGGCCGCGCGGCGTGCGGCGTTCGAACGAACGCACGGCTACCCGATCCTCGAACGCGGACCGCTGGGGAACCTGACCAGAGCGCACGGCCGCAGTCACTACTTCCCGATCATCTACATAGCCGCGAGCGGCCTCACCGTGCAACCGCCGATCGGCTACGACGTCGGGTCAGACAACCTGCGCGGCTCCTATCTGCTGAAAGCGCGCGACCTCGGCAAGCCTGCCGCCACCCCGGCGATGCGGCTGCCAGTCGGCGGCACCGGGATCAACGTCTTCCGCCCGGTTTATCGCGACGGAGCGCCGACCCGCACCGTTGACGAGCGGCGCGCGGCCCTGACCGGCTTCGCCGGGGGCGCCTTCCATGTACCCGACTTGGCCGCGGCGGCGACGGCGGCGCTGCCGAACGAGGTCGACGCTGCGTTGATCGAGCGAGGAAGGCCGGTCGCCGGTCCTGACCTCCCCCGGGACGAAGCCGCCACTGCCCCGATCCATATCGCCGACCGAACCTGGCTGCTGGTCGTGCGGGACCCAGGACGCCCGGGCGTCGACCTGCCGGTGATGATCGCCATCGTCGGCCTCTCGCTGGCGGCGCTGCTGGCTGCTCTCGTGCTGGTCTGGAGCCGCAACGAACGGATGCGGGAACTGGCGCGCCAGGCCAGTCAAGATCCGCTCACCGGGCTCAAGAACCGGCGCCGCTTCGACGAGGAGCTGCGAGCGGAGCTGGCCCGCAGCCATCGCTACGGGGTCGCCGGCGCACTGCTGATGCTCGACCTCGACCACTTCAAGCGGGTCAACGACACGCTCGGACATCAGGCCGGCGACCAGGTCCTCGCCGACATCGCCGTGGCGCTGCGCGGCCGCGCCCGTGAGACCGACGTGGTTGCCCGCCTCGGTGGCGATGAGTTCGCGATCGTGCTGCCGCGCTGCGAGCTCGACGAGGCCGAGGAGGTTGCCGCTGAGGTCGCCACCGCGATCCGGAAGCGGATCGGCGCCGAGCCCGGCGTGCCGCCGACCACCGCCAGCATCGGCATCGCTCCCTTCGGCACCGGACTCCGGCTCAGTTACGAGGCCGTGCTGGCCAGGGCGGATGCGGCGCTGTACGAGGCGAAGGGATCGGGACGCGACACGGTGCGAATCTTCGACTCGAGCACGATGGAGCCGCACCCCGCAGAGCCGAGCCCGGCCGTAGCCGAGCCGAGCTAGCCGCCTGACAGGCTGCGGCGAAGCCGCAAGACGCGGCCGACGGAGGTTTCGAATCCCGCCCGTGCGGTCGGCGTGCTGCGCAGGCGCTTCAGCAGGACCCTTGCGGCCTGGAAGGCGGCGCGATAGTCGACGAAGAGCAGCAGGTCGGTCCCGGCGGCGGTCGCAGCCAGCGCTGCCTTGGCGGGACCGCCAAAGGTGCGCACTGCGGCCGATTCCAGAGCGTCGGTGATCGAGACCCCGTCGAAGCCGACGCGGGCGCGCAGCTCGCCGCTGGCGATCTGCCTGGTGAAGGCGGCTGGCTGCCGTGAGGAAGCCGGGTAGATCGCCGTGCTCAGCATCACCATCTCGCCCCCGGCCGCGACGAAACGCCGGTAGGGCCGCTCGTCGACGGCTCGCAGCACCCGCTTCGGCAGCTCGATCCGCTGCACCGCGAAGTCGGTGTTTTCCGCCGCGGCGCCCAGGCCCGGAAAGTGCTTGGCGACAGCGGCTACGCCACCCGCCTGCAGCCCGGTGGCAAACGGCACCGCAGTGGCGCCGACCTGTGCCGCCGTTGAGCCGAAGCTCCGTTCGGTGTCGGCGATCGTGCCGCCGGGTCGGGCAACGTCGAGGACGGGGGCGAGGTCGACGTTTATACCGACGCCGCGCAGGCTGGCAGCGGTAGCCCCACCCTGCCTGCGGCTGAACACTGCGCCCGCGGCCCCCAACTGCTCGGCGGATGCGCTCGGCGGGCCGTCGAGGCGCTTCACCAGCCCGCCCTCTTGGTCGACCATGACCAGCAGCGGATCGCGCAATCCGGCGGGGCGGCGGATCGACTCGATTTCAGCGGTCAAGTGTCGCGCCGTCGCGCGGCTGGGCACGTTTTCCTCGAAGAGGATCACGCCGGCCAGATCGCCCTCGCGGATCATCTGCCGCAGCGGTGCCGGCACGGTGGTTCCAGGAAACCCGGCGACGAGACGCTCGCCCACCAGCCGCCGCGGAGAAAGCAGGGAGGCGGGGCTCGGCCGCTCGGGCGCACCGCGGTCGCCCAGCGCCGCGCCGAAGGCAAAGGCGGCGATCGCCAGTCCGCCCGCCGCCGCGGCAGCGACCCGCCGCCGTCTCGCCGTCGCCGTCCCCACGTGTCTGAGCTTATGCCCCCACATGGTGGTCAAACTCAGACACGCCCAGGCGTCCGGGGCGCTGCCTAGCCTTGCGCCCGAATGCCCTCCCTGATCTCTTTCGAGGAAGCGCTGGCCCTCGGCGAGCTGACCGACCACGAGGAGATCGGCGACCTCATCGAGCGTGCCTGGGCGGTCCGCCGCGAGAACTTCGGCGATTCGACCGACATGTGCTCCCTGGTCAACGCCAAGTCCGGCGGCTGTGCGGAGGACTGCGGCTTCTGCGCCCAGTCACGCTACGCGGAGGCGGACACGCCGATGCACGCGATGATGGAGCCGGAGCAGATCCTCGAGCACGCCAAAGCCGCAGAAGCGGCGGGCGCCCATCGCTTCTGCATGGTCACCCAGGGCCAGGGCCTCTCCAAGCGCGACTTCGAGAAAATCCTCGAGGGCGCCAAGCTCGTTGCCGAGCAGACCAACCTCAAGCGCTGCGCCTCGGTCGGCCACATGTCGACCGAGCGTGCCAAGAAGCTGCGCGAGGCCGGCATCCAACGCGTCCACCACAACGTCGAGTCGGCCCGCTCCTACTACCCGGAGGTCTCGACCACGGTCCGCTACGAGGGTCGCCTGCGCACGATCCAGGCGGTCAAGGAGGCGGGGCTGGAGACCTGCGTCGGCGGCATCCTCAACCTTGGCGAGTCACCCCGGCAGCGGGTCGAGATGGCCTTCGAGCTAACCGAGATCAACCCGACCTCGGTGCCGATCAACCTGCTCAACCCGCGCACCGGCACCAAGTTCGGCGAACGGCCGCTAATGGATGCCTGGGACGTCGTCAAGTGGGTGGCGATCTTCCGCCTGATCATCCCCGGCGCCCTCTTCCGCCTCTGCGGCGGCCGGGTCGAGAACCTCGGCGACCTGCAGCCGCTGGCGGTCAAGGCCGGGCTCAACGGCGTGATGATGGGCAACTTCCTGACCACGCTCGGCGCCGAGCCGGAGGACGACCGGGCGATGTTCGAGGAGCTTGGCCTGAACGTCGCCCGCCAGCCCGACAACGGCGCCAACCCGCGGCCGGACAACCGCGACGGCTGGCTCGACGGCGAGACGCCGGAGACGCCGATGGACGAGCTGATCGACCACCAGGATGAGGCCAACTTCTGGGATCCCTCAACCCAGCTGCGGGTGATCAAGAAGACCAAAAGGCCTCCGGCATATCCGACATCAGGCGCCGCCGCCTCCGCTCCCGCGCGGGCACGCTAATGACCACCGGAAGTCACGCGCCCGCGCTCCCGCGTCCGGGGGCGGCTTGGTGAACCGGTGATGGATATCGCGACGCAAATCGAGGAGTTGCGAGGGCGGGGGCTCTACCGGCGGCTTCGCCTGATCGAGGGCAGGCAGGGCCCTCGCGTCACCCTCGACGGCCGCGACGTCCTGCTGCTCTGCTCCAACGACTACCTCGGCCTCGCGGCTCATCCGCGCGTGCGCGGCGCGGCGGCCGAGGCGGCGATGCATTGGGGCGCCGGGGCCGGGGCCTCGCGCCTGATCTCCGGCAACATGCAGCCACACGGTCGCCTCGAGCGCCGCATCGCCGCCTTCAAGGGGTATGAGTCGGCGCTGCTGTTCGGCTCCGGCTACCTGGCGAATACCGGCACGATCGCCGCCCTGGCCGGGCGCGGCGAGGTCGTCCTCTCCGACGAGCTCAACCACGCCAGCATCGTCGACGGCTGCCGGCTCTCGCGGGCCGAGACCTTCGTCTACCGGCACGGCGACGTCGACCACCTCGCCTGGGGATTGCGCAAGGCGGGCGAGCGGGCCACGCTTATCGTCACCGATGGGGTTTTCTCGATGGACGGCGACGTCGCTCCGCTGGCGGATCTGGTTGCCCTCGCTCGCCAGCACGGCTGCCGAACGATGGTCGACGAGGCCCACGCCACTGGAGCGCTCGGCCCTGGTGGGCGAGGCTCGGTTGCCGCCGCCGGCCTCAGCGGCGAGGTCGACGTGGTGATCGGAACGCTCGGCAAGGCGCTCGGCTCCTACGGCGCCTACGCCTGCGCGAACCAGGAGACGACCGACTACCTGCTCAACACGGCACGTTCCTTCGTCTTCTCGACGGCACCGCCGCCGCCTGCGGCCGCGGCGGCAATGGCGGCGCTCGAGGTACTCGAATCGCAGCCAGAGCGGGTCGACAAGCTGGTCGCCAATGCAGCCACCCTGCGGAGATCGCTCGCTGCCGAGGGACTGGCAGTCGGCAGCTCAGACACCCAGATAGTGCCGGTCGAAGTCGGTGGCGCGGCGCCGACGATGGCGCTCTGCGAGCGGATCCTGGAGCGCGGCGTCTTTGCCCAGGGCATCCGCCCCCCAACCGTGCCGGAGGGCTCCTCGCGGCTGCGCTTCACCGTGATGTCGACCCATCGCCGCGAAGAGCTGGAGCGGGCCGCCGAGGTCGTCGGCGCCACGGCACGGGAATTGGGCCTCGCCGCGGGCGCCGCTGCCGCCGCATCGCAGGCCGTAGCCGCCTGAGCGCCTTGCGCGGCTTCTTCGTCACCGGCACCGGCACCGAGGTCGGCAAGACGGTCGTCGCCGCGGTTCTGGCCCGGGACCTGCGGCAGCAAGGGATGAGCGTGGCCGTCTTCAAGCCGGCGGTGACCGGCCTTGACGAACCCGGAGAACCCGATCATGCGCTGTTGCGCCGCGCCGCCGAATCGAAACAGAGCGACGAGGAGATCGCCCCCTACCGCTACGGCCCGCCTGCCTCCCCCCACCTCGCCGCCGCTCAAGCCGGTGAGGAGATCGAACCGGAGCGCCTTCTCCGAGCCGCGCGCGATGCCGCGGCTGGAGCCGAGCAGCTGGTCTGCGAGGGGGTCGGCGGCCTGCTGGTCCCGCTCGCCTGTCGAGTTGGTGGCGCTATGCGCGACGACCTCGACAGTCCCTACCTGGTGCGCAACCTCGCGGTCGAGCTGGGGCTGCCGCTCGTCATCGCCGCGCCGCCCGGGCTCGGCACGATCAACCACACGCTGCTGACGATCGAGGCGGCGCGGACCGAGGGGCTGAGCGTTGCCAGCGTCATCCTCACGCCCTGGCCTGCCGCGCCGAGTGCGATCGAGAGGTCGAACCGCGAAACGATCGAAAGCCTGGGCGATGCGCAGGTGATGGCCCTGCCGCGGCTCGACCTCACCGCGCCGGAGAGCTGGCCCGGCCTCAGCCTCTAGCTGTCGACGCGGCGCCCGGGCGACGTCGCCCCGAGAGCATGCTGGCGTGCTTCGGCTCCCAGGCCGCGGTGTAGGCACCCGAGCGCATGTCGACGATCGTCTCCCGACTCGTCGGGCACGCTCGCGGAGCTCCTCCGCGAAGACGAGCGTGCGCAGCTTTTCAGCCGGCGGGCTCGCCCGCGGCGACGATCTCACGCCCGGCGAGCTCTTCGCCGCCCGGGCTGACCGCCGCCTCCGCCGCCTCGACGCTGAGCGTGTCTCGCTTGGCGCGAATCGCCGTCGCCCCGATCACGGCGCCGAGCGCGGCGACCACGGCGCAGATGCTCATCGCTTGGCCCAGCGCATCGACGAACTGCTGCGGGCTTGCGTCGGCGAAGTTGGCGCCCCCAACCGACCCCTGGAAGATCGCGCCGGTGACGGCGACGCCAAGGCTGCCGCCGACCATGCGGAACATCGAGAGCACGCCCGAAGCGATCCCCGCCTTGTCTACCGAGACGGCGTTCATCGCGGCGCTGGTCATCGGCGACATCGTCAGGGCGATGCCGATGCCGAGCAGCATGAAGCCGGGCAGCAGGTCGAGGTAGCTGGAGTCGACCGCGATGCCGCTGAAGCTGTAGAGCGAGGCGGCGACGATGCCCAGCCCCGCAGCGATCAGCCAGCGCGGCCCGAAGCGGTCGGCGAGCCGGCCGGCTACCGGCGCCACGCTGACGATCATCAGTGTCGAGGGCAAGAACCTGACCCCCGCCTCCAGCGGCGAGTAGCGCAGGATGTCCTGCATGTAGAGGGCGAGGAAGAAGAAGACGCCGAGCATCGAGAAGGAGACGATCAGCGCGACCACCACCGCGCCGAGGAAATTGCGGTCCGAGAAGAAGCGGAATTCGACCATCGGCACCTTGACCCGCAGCTCGACCGCAACGAAGGCCGCCATGCCGACCGCGGCACCGACCAGCAGGGCGACGATCTCGGTCGATCCCCAGCCCCATTCATTGCCCTCGACCAAGGCGAGGATCAGCGCCGTGAGGGCGCCGGTGAGCAGGGCGACGCCGGCGTAGTCGACCTCGCGGCCGACGGTGTTGTCGCGCGACTCGCGCACCGCAAACAGCGAAGCGGCGACGGCGCCGATCGCGACCGGGATGTTGAGGTAGAAGATCGCCCGCCAGCTGACGTGCTCGGTGAGGGCACCTCCAACCACAGGGCCGACCGCGAGCGCCAGGGCCGAGACACCGGCCCACATGCCCATCGCCTTGCCGCGCTCTGAGGCAGGGAAGGCGTCGGTGATGATCGAGAGCGTCGCCGGCATCATCAGCGCCGCGCCGACGCCCTGCACGACCCGGCTGATCACCAGGTCGGTCGAGTTGGCGGCCAGGCCGGCGGTCGCCGAGGAGAGGGCGAAGATGACGACGCCGAAGAGGAACATGCGGCGGCGGCCGAAGATGTCACCGAGCCGCCCGCCGGTGGCAAGCAGCACGGCGAAGGAGAGCGTGTAGCCGTTGATCGTCCACTCCAGGCCGGAGATCGAAGCGTGCAGGTCGCGCTGGATCGACGGCAGGGCGACGTTGACCACCGTGTTGTCGAGCATGATCATGAACAGCGCGAAGCACATCGCTCCGAGCGTCCACCACTTGCGGTTGTCGTCGGTGATCAGGTGGCGGTAACGGGTCAAGCTGGTCCTACCTCCTTCAGGTGTTCGAAAGCCTCGGCGATGTCATCGCGGTCCATCAGCGAGTCGACGGCGACATCGAGCTTGCGGCGCTGCGCAGCCGTGAGGCTGGCGGCAAACGTCTCCATCCCGGCCTGGCGCACGACGACGAGGGTGTCGACGAGCTTCTTGCCCTTGGCGGTGATCGCGACACGGCGCACGCGGCGGTCCTCGCGATCCTCGACGCGGCTGGCGAGCCGCTTGCGGACCAGGCCGTCGACCGCCCTGCTCATCGAGGGAACCGAGACGCCGAGCGCATCGGCCAGCTCGCTCACCTGCCGGGCCTCGGTCGCCTCACCCAGCCCGCCCAGCTCCAGCAGGGCCTTCGACTGGGTCATCGAGAGGCCGCTCTCCTCGATCACCCGCAGCACGTTGCCGCGGTCATAGAGGAAGAGGTGGCGCAGCAGGGCGCTGATCCGTGCCGCGGTGTCCTGGGCCTCGGCGCTGACATCCGGAGTACTGACCTCGTCAACAAGTGCCGCTATGTCGCTCGCTTGCATGTTGCCAACAGTTGCAGATGAACAACTATTTCTCAAATGGAATAGTTGTTCGTGTGATGAGAATCACGCTGCGAACGTTCCGCCGGGGCCGGGTCTAGTCTCGGCTCCGGTGACGTCGCTGGACCATGCGCAGCTCGATCGGGACCACGTCTGGCACCCGTTCACGCAGCAGCAAGCCTGGTGTGAGGAAGAGCCGCTGATGATCGAGGCCGGCGCCGGCTCTCATCTGGTCGCGACGGACGGACGCCGCTACATCGACGGCGTCTCCTCGCTCTGGTGCACGGTGCACGGGCACGCCCATCCCGACATCGATGCCGCGGTCGCGGCGCAGCTGGAGAAGGTCGCGCACACCACGATGCTCGGCCTCTCCCACCCCGGCGCCACCGAGCTGGCGGGCCGCCTGGTCGACCTCGCGCCGCCCGGCCTGACCCGCGTCTTCTACTCGGAGTCCGGCTCGACCGCGGTCGAGATCGCCCTCAAGATGGCCTTTCAGTTCCAACAGCAACGGGGTGGCCAGCACCGCCGCCGCACCTCCTTCGTCCACTTGCGCGACTCCTACCACGGCGACACGATCGGCTCGGTTTCCGTCGGTGGCATCGACCTCTTCCACTCCACTTATCGGCCGCTGCTCTTCGAGACACACTCCGCCGAGCCAGGCGACGTCGGCGATCTCGAGCGTGTGCTGGCCCGCCACGAAGAGGAGATCGCCGCGGTGATCGTCGAGCCGCTGGTCCAGGGCGCCGCCGGCATGCTCACCCACCCGCGCGGCTACCTGCGCGCCGTGCGCGAGCTCTGCGACCGCTTCGGCGTGCTGCTGATCTGCGACGAGGTGGCGACGGGCTTCGGCCGCACCGGCACGATGTTCGCCTGCGAGCAGGAGGACGTCGCGCCCGACCTGCTCTGCCTGGCCAAGGGCCTCACCGGCGGCTACCTGCCGCTTGCCGCGACGCTGACCAGCGAGCGCATCCACGACGGCTTCCTCGGCGCCCCCGAGGAGTACCGCACCTTCTTCCACGGCCACACCTACACCGGCAACCCGCTCGCCTGTGCCGCGGCGCTCGCCAACCTCGACGTCTTCGAGAGCGAGCGCACGCTGGAGCGCCTGCAGCCGAAGATCGAGCTGCTGCGGGAAATGCTCGGGGAGATCGAGGCGATGCCCGAGGTCGCCGAGGTGCGCGGACGCGGCTTCATGGCCGGCATCGACCTCGGCGTCCACGATCCGAGCCTGCGCATGGGTCACCGGGTGACGCTAAAAGCACGCGAGCGCGGCGCGATCGTCCGTCCGCTCAACGACGTCGTCGTCCTCATGCCCCCCCTCTCGATCTCCGAGTCCGACCTGCGCCGCCTGCTCGAGATCACCCGCGAGTCGATCGAGGCCGCCTGCGCGAGCGCACCCGCGGCGCAGCTGGCCCAAGCCGCCTGAAGCTCGCGTGTGACGGATCGGCGCCTCGCTCGTAGTAAGGGCGTGAGCGAGGCAGCCATGGAAACAGCCGAGACTCCGTCGAAAGTGGATCTCGACTTCGAGCGGCTCTACCGCTCCAGCCGCGACGACGTCTACACCTACGCGGCCGGACTGCTTCGCGACCAAGCGGCAGCGGAGGACGTGACCGCGGCCGCTTTCGAGCGTGCCTACCGCAAGCGCTCGCGCTTCGACGCAAGCAGGGGAAGCGCTCGGGCCTGGCTTTTCGGGATCGCCCGCAACGCGGCACTCGACGACCAACTCGGGAAAAGGCGGTGGCGCTCAATTCGATCTCCTGATCCCAAGCGCAAAGCTCGGCGACGCGCTTGCCGCCTTCTCGGCGATCGACGAGGTTCAGTCTCGCCACGAGGCGACCGACGACATCACGGCGCCCACGATCTCAGCCCGAGAAGAGCTGCAGGACTCGCGGGCCCGGATCGACGCCCTGCTCGCGCAGCTTTCCACAGCGGAAACCGAAACCGAGGCGGAAGCCGTTGAAACCGAGCTGCGCGGCGAGCGACGCCACGCGGCAAGGCTGCGCGCGCGTCTGGCCAACCTGGATCGACGCACCACCTACTCCCACGTCTCAGTCCGGATCGAAAGCGGAGAATCGACGGATCCGGGAGGCACCTGGGGGTTCGACGACGCGATCGGCGACGCCGGCCGCATCCTTGCGATCGCCGCCGCCGTCACCCTCGTTGGCCTCGCCATCGTCGGCCCGCTCGCCCTGCTCGCCTTCCTGGCCTGGCTCGCCCACCGCCTCTGGCTGCGGACCCGCCGCAAACGGGCCCTCGATGCGTAACCGACATTAACCACACCCCAGCGGGGTGAATGTCGGATGCGCGCCGATATGGTGGCTCGGTGGCCGAGGAGAGACAGCGCGGGCCGGCGGAGGCGCCAAATCTCGGCGAGCCCTCCGAGCCGCGGCCGGCGGCCTCGGTGGTGCTGCTGCGACGGGGCGGCAAGCACGCCGATCGGGCGCTCGAGGTGCTGCTGCTGAAGCGGACCCAGAAGGCGAGGTTCATGCCCAATGTCTGGGTCTTTCCCGGCGGGGCGGTCGACGACGGCGACGGCGCCGACGAAGCGCGCTTCAAAGCCTGCGCAATGCGCGAGCTCGAGGAGGAGGCGGGAATCGCCCTGCCCGAGGACGAGGAGCTGGTGCTCTTCTCACGCTGGATCACCCCCGAGGTGGTCTCGCGCCGCTTCGACGCCTGGTTCTTCCTTGCCCTGGCGCCCGCCCACACGCCGCCGCGCCCCGACGGCGTGGAGACGACGGACGCAGGCTGGTTCGAGCCCGCAGGCGCGCTGGAGGCCCAGGCCGCCGGTGAGATCGCCCTCGCCTTTCCGACCATCAAGCAGCTCGAAGCCCTGCTTCCCTTCCGCAACTCCGACGAGGCGATCGCGGCACACCGGGGAGCCGCAATAGAGCCGATCCTCCCCAAGGTGATCGGCACGCGGGAGGACAACCGGGTCGTCCTCCCCGGCGATCCCGACTACCCGGGCTAGCCTGCGGAAGGCGGGAAGGGCTCCAGCCCGGCATGCCAGGGGCCCGGCGGATAGGTGTGGATGCCGCTCTCGTCCATCTCCCCCTGCAGCCGCTTGAAGAGCTTGCCGGCATTCTCGAGGGCCGCTTTCAGCTCTTCGGGGCTGCGCTCGCGCAGGCGCCAGAGGAACCAGAGCTGGCGATCGTTGATGCCGAAATCGATCTCGCCGGTCATCGTCGTCGTCCAGCTGAGGAAGCCGGGGCTGAAAAGCTCGCGCAGGGCGACCGGGTCGTACTCGCTCGGCACCGTGGCGAGGAAGCGCTTGTTGAAGTCGATCGACTCGAACTGGACCTTGCGGGCAAAGCGCTGGGTGACTACCTCATGCCCCTCGATCGACTCGACGTTGAAAGCCGGCACGACCTGGGCTAGGTCGGGCATGTGTGCCTTGGCGAGCAGCGCCGTCGGCAGCACCGCCTTGCTCAGGAAGCCGCCGACTTCCTTCTCGTCGGCGTCGCAGCACGATCCCCAGAAGCCCTCGCTGAGCTGACCGGTGAGGCGGTTGGTGCCACCGACACAGAGCGCCACGGGCCCGTTGACGGGGTTGATCCCCCCCACCGGCTCGTATTTGAGCTCGTGCCGCTCGCCGTACTTGCGAACGGCCTCAGCCCAATCCTGTGCTTCCTGCTTTGCACTCATCGACTGCCGATCCTATGCAGTTGGCCGGGGAGCCAAGTAGGATGCCCCCATGACTATCGCCATCATCGTGGTGGTCGCGATCATCGTCATCGCGGTCCTCTACTACATCGCCAAGCGCAACTCGATCATCGCCTCGCGCAACCGGGTCGACGAGTCGTGGAGCGGGATCGACGTGCAGCTGAAGCGCCGCCACGACCTTGTGCCCAACCTGGTCGAGACGGTCAAGGGCTACGCCGAGCACGAGAGCCAGACGTTCGAGAAGACGACCCAGGCGCGGGCCGAGGCGATGGCTGCCGAGGGCGTCGAGGACACCGCCAAGGCGGAGCAGAAACTGACCCAGGCGCTGGCCGACGTGCGCGTCGTCGCGGAGAACTACCCGACCCTGCGCGCCACCGAGAACTTCCAGCAGCTGAGCCGCAATCTCTCCGAGCTCGAGGACGAGATCCAGGCTTCGCGGCGGATCTACAACTCCAACGTGCAGTCCTACAACACCGACATCGAACAGTTCCCGGGCTCGATCATCGCCAACCAGGGCAGCTTCACCAAACGCGAGTTCTTTGAGATTGAAGACGCAGCAGATCGCGAGCCGGTCGCGGTCAACTTCAGCAAAGACTGAGGTCTAAGCTTCTCCCATGACGACGGCTACGGAGCAAACGCTGTGGATTTGCGAGAGCTGCGGCTTCATCTACGACCCGGCGATCGGCGACCCCGACGGGGGCATCCCGCCCGGAACGGCCTTCGAGGAGATCCCCAAAGACTGGTTCTGCCCGGTTTGCGGCGCCCGAACCTCTGACTTTCGCCCACTGGAGCCCGGCGAGGCCTAAGTTCGCCCGCCCGCGGCGGACGCGGAAGCGAGTGAGCGAGATAGCCGGTCATGATGAGCGCGAAGGAGCGAGAGCAGAGCACGCGGGCGGAATTTGATTTCGACTGGCTGGTGATCGGCTCCGGGTTCGGGGGCTCGGTCTCGGCGCTGCGGCTGGCGGAGAAGGGCTACAAGGTGGCGGTGCTGGAGTGCGGCAGCCGCTTCCGCGACGAGGACTTCGCCGAGTCGAACCTGCGCCATCCGCGCCGCTACTTCTGGCTGCCCCGCTTCGGCTTCCGTGGCGTGATGCGGATGACCTTCTTCAAGGACGTCTTCATCGTCTCCGGCAGCGGCGTCGGCGGCGGCAGCCTCGGCTACGCCAACACGCTCTACCGGGCGCGCCCGGCCTTCTTCGAAGACCCGCAATGGAACGAGCTGGGCAGCTGGGAGCGCGAGCTGGCGCCGCACTACGACACCGCGGAGCGAATGCTCGGCGTGGTCGAGTACGAGGGCATCGGGCCGGCCGACAAGCTGCTGCAGGAATACGGCGAGGAGATCGGGGTTGGAGAGACCTTCACCAACACCCGGGTCGGCGTCTTCTTCGACAAGCCCGGCGTCGAGGTCGAGGACCCGTTCTTCGATGGCGAGGGCCCAAGCAGAACGGGCTGCATGCGCTGCGGCAGCTGCATGGTCGGCTGCCGCCACGGCGCCAAGAACACGCTGATGAAGAACTACCTCTGGTTCGCCGAGAAGCTCGGGGTCGAGATCCAGCCCGAGCGCCAGGTCACCGAGATCCGCCCACTCGGGGCCGCCGACGGCTCCGATGGCTACGCGGTGAGCAGCGAGCGCTCAGGCTCCTGGCTGCGCAAGCGCCGCCGCACCCAGACGGCGCGCGGGGTGATCGTCGCCGCGGGCGCCCTTGGCACCAACAACCTGCTCGCCAACTGCCGCCACAGCGGCGCCCTGTCGCAGATCTCGGGCAAGCTCGGTGACCTCGTTCGCACCAACTCGGAGTCGATCCAGTCGGTCACCGCCCCCGACGACGAGCGCGACTTCAGCCGCTCGGTGGCGATCACCTCGAGCATCTATCCCGACCCTGACACCCACATCGAGGTCGTCACCTATGGTCAGGGCGGCGACGCGATGTCCGGCACCTTCACCGCGATGACCGGGCCGGGGACCAAATTGACGCGGCCAATCAAGTGGCTGGCGGCGATCCTGCGCCACCCGCTGCGCACCATGCGGATGCTGATCCCCCACCGCTGGTCGCAGCGCACGGTGATCCTGCTCGTGATGCAGACCGTCGACGCGGCGATGCACTTCCGGCCCAAGCGCAAGATCTTCGGCTCGGGCGTGCGCCTGCAGACCGAACAGGACCCAGGCAGGCCGAACCCGACCTACATCCCCGCCGCCGAGAAAGTCGCCCGCTGGTTTGAGCAGCGCACCGGCGGCGTCGCCCAGAGCGCGCTCACCGAGTCGATTCGGAACATTCCTTCGACCGCCCACATCCTCGGCGGCGCGGTCATCGGCGGGGGGCCTGAGTCCGGGGTCGTCGACAGCGGCAACCGTGTTTTCGGCTACGAGAACCTGCTGATCTGCGACGGGGCGGCGATTCCCGCCAATCCCGGCGTCAACCCGAGCCTCACCATCACCGCCAAGGCCGAGCACGCGATGAGCCTGGTCCCGCCGAAGGCGGGAGAGGAGCCGCGCCACCTGCCCGAGGCGGCGCGGCCCGCAACACCAGTGGCGTCCTAGCTCAGCCGGCCTCGCCAAGGCGCTGGGCGACGTAGTCCCAATTGACCACGTTCCAGAAAGCGTCGATGTAGTCGGGACGCTTGTTCTGGTACTTCAGGTAGTAGGCGTGCTCCCAGACGTCGCAGCCGAGCAGCGGCACGCTGCCGTCGGAGATCGGCGAGTCCTGGTTGGGCGTGGAGACGATCGCCAGGCCGGAGCCGTCCTTGACCAGCCAGGCCCAACCGGAGCCGAAGCGGGCGATGCCGGCTTTCTTGAACTCGTCCTTGAAGGAGTCGAAGGAGCCGAAGGTCTGCTCGATGCCGGAAGCGAGCTCGCCGCTCGGCTCACCGCCACCGTCGGGGCTGAGCATCTGCCAGAAGAGCGTGTGGTTGTAGTGGCCGCCGGCGTTGTTGCGGACCGGGCTCTGCTTGTCGCCCGGCAGGCTGGAGAGGTTTTGGAGCACGTCCTCGACCTCGCGGTCAGCCCATTCGGTTCCCTCCAGAGCCGCGTTGGCTTTGTCGACGTAGGCCTGGTGATGTTTGTCGTGGTGGACGCGCATCGTCGCCTCGTCGATGTGCGGCTCGAGCGCGTCGTAGGCATAAGGAAGGTCGGGAACCGAAAAGGCCATCTGGCGTCTCCTTTGGTCGATATTCGCAGTCGGCTGGGAGCCTAACGCCGCCGCGCATTGCGCACCCGGCCGGGACCATGGAGCAATCACGCAAAAGGCATGAACCAACCGCGAGCCGGGTAAGGGAGCGAAGGAATGAGTGACGGAGTATGCGCCGAAAGGCCCCTGCTAGCGTTGACTAACCGAACGGCTGCACGGCCCGAAAGGGTTCAAGGGCGGCGTATGCAGCATTGACACCCCTTCCCGCCTCCCGGATCTCAATGGCAGCCAAAAGCGACATCGACGACGGTTCAGGAAGCGTCCGCCCCCTGGGGCCGGATGAGCAGCTCGCCGGAGACCGCGAGCTCTGGGAGCGTTTCGCCCGCCACCGCGAGCCGGCCGTGCGCGAAGAGCTGGTGCGGCGCAACATGCCTTTCGCCAAGCGGCTGGCGCTGCGCTACCGGGGCGCGAGCGAGTCCTTCGACGACCTGCTCCAGGTCGCCAATCTCGGTCTGCTCAACGCCGTCGACCGCTTCGATCCAGAGCGCGGCATCCCCTTCACCGCCTTCGCCTCGCCGACGATCCTCGGCGAGCTGAAGCGGCATTTCCGCGACCGCGTTTGGACGGTGCGCGTACCGCGTGGCCTGCACGACCGCATGGCAGAAGTTGACAAAGCGATCACCGAGCTGACCAAGCAGCTGCAGCGCTCGCCCTCCGTGGGCGAGATCGCCGAGCGGCTGGGGCTGGAGCAGACCGACGTGCTCGAGGTGATGGAGGCCAACCACAACCGCCGTCCGCTCTCGCTCGATCGGCCCGCCGGCGCCGAGGACTCAGAGGAAGCGACCCCGGCGGAATGGGTCGGCGAAGAAGACGAGCGCTTCGAGCTGGTCGAGGGTCGGATTGCGCTGGACGCGGCGCTGCCCTACCTCGAGGAACGCGAGCGGGTGGTGCTTCGCCTGCGCTTCGTCGAGGACATGACCCAGTCCCAGATCGCCGACCGTATCGGCCACTCGCAGATGCACGTGTCGCGCATTCTGCGGCGAGCGCTCGCACGTATTCGCGAGCGGATCGAGGAGGAACGCGGCCTTGGCGAGAAGAGCAGCTAGGCGCCTGGCACAGCGGTGAAGCGGACAATTAGGTAGTCGCCTTCGTCCGATTTCTCGACCGTCACCTCATCGACGAGCCCCTCGAGCGATCCGCCCACCTCAGGGACCTCGAGCTTCTGGCGAATCTCCCCGCCGGCCCCGTCTTCCATCGGCCCGAGCCGCAGCTCCAAGCCTTTTTCGCTCTCGCCGAGGCCAAGGCGCACGCAACCGTCGGCGAAGCGCTCAGGCGCGGCATCGGCGATCGCGTCGGTGATGAGGACCGCATCGGAGACCCGCTCGATCGAGAGTTCGCGGCGCGCCGCAAGGGCACCGACTAGCCTGGCCAGCACCGGCTCGAGCAGCTCGGCGCGAGCGACGGTGAGCTCAGTTGCGTCGACCGCGACGGAAACCTCCTCTTCGGCGGGAGCCGCCCCGTTGGCGCCCCCGCCGGTTAGAGGGAGGCGCATCATCACCTCGGTTCCGCGGTCAAGGCCGCCGGAGATGCGGAAGCTGCTGGAGAGAGCGGCAATCAGTGAGAGGCCGAGTTTGAGGCTGGACCGCTCGGAATCCGCCTGGGGGCTGATTCCGGAGCCGCGGTCGCTCACGGTCACGGTGAGGCCCTCGGTGTCGGGGTCGGCGTCGACCATAAGCGGGCCCAAGCCGTCCGGATAGGCGTGGACGACGACGTTCATGCAGGCCTCGGTGACGACCGTCTTCAGATCGGCCACCCCTGTCTCGTCCATGCCGATCTGCTCGGCGAGGCCAGCGAGCGCGTGGCGCACGACTGCAACGTTCTCCGCTTTCGCGGGGAGTTTGATCTGCAGCCCTGTTGGCCTCTCGTTCATGTGGAGCCGTTTGCCATCTGCTTCGTCTTCCCGCTGGAGAGCCTGTTCCCCGCGCATCGCGAGCATAACCGTCTCGTCCTAGGCCAACGCTACCCGTGGGTCCGCGGCGCAAAACGGCCGTTTCCCATCGCCGTGGCCAGGGTAGCCCTGAAAGGATGCCAGCACCGCGCCGGAGGTTGCCTCGCGAGCTGTTCGAGACCCGCAGCCATTCTTGGCGGGAGGTCGGCCTCGGTCACGAGCTGGAGGCCCAATCACCAGGCAAGGCGCTGGGGAGCCTCCTGGTCGCCTTGATCGTGCTCACAGCGACGCTCATCGTCTACTACAGGCGCCAGGATCTCTTCCCCGGCTACGGACCGTGGGTGCGCGCGGCGACGGTGGTGATCCTCGTCATCGTCGGCTCGGCCGGCAGCCACTGGCTGGTGCGCTGGATCTCATCGCGCCTATTCCGCCGCGTCGACCCGGCGACAGCCGGCACGCTGGGGTTCCTGATCCGCCTCTTCGCGATGGTGGCGGTGGTGATCCTGGCGCTGCGGATCGCCGGCGTCACGGCTGCCACCCTGGCGGTCGGCGGCGCCTTCACCGCGATCGTGCTCGGGCTCGCCGCGCAGCAGACGCTGGGCAGTCTTTTCGCCGGCATCGTCCTCCAGAGCACGCGACCGTTCCGGGTCGGGGAACGGGTCCGCCTGGTCGGTGGCGCCCTAGCCGGCTCGCTGGAAGGGACGGTGAGCTCGCTCGGCCTCTTCTACGCCACCCTGGTGCAGGGCGCCGACCGCCTGCAGGTTCCCAACAGCGTGCTGATCAGCCTCGTCGTCGTGCCGCTGCGAGAGCCGCCAAAGGTGGACTTTCGGGCGCGCTTCTCGCACGGGGCCAGCCCGCGGCGGATCGAGGAGCAGTTGCTGGCGGCGATCCAAGTCCCCACCCGCTACCCACCCAGCGTCACGCTCGAGGAAGTCGATGCGGAGGGAGTCGTGCTGAGGGTCAGCGCCACGCCGCTGCGACCCGGCGACGGCTCGCAGCTCACCGAGGAAGTCCTCGAGGCACTCCAGCATCAGAGAGTGGATCAGGCAGCTGCCTGAACGAAGTCGGCGACGGCCTGCTCGGGGTCGGCGAAGACCTCGCCGCGCACGAAGAGGCCGTCCTCGACCCGCCAGATCCAGGCGACCGGCATGTCGCGAATCCCGAGCTCCCGGCTGCGCACGTAGACACGACCAAGGACGAGCAGGCGATCGTCGCGCCGCTCGACCTGGCTCGCCGTGATCAGCAGCTCTTCCCAGACCCGGGCGACGTCATCGAGGTAGTCATGCAGGCCGTCGGGGCCGACATAGGGGGCGCCTCGGCCGACCTCCTCGGCCGTAACCGCGAAGAACTCCATGCGTGGCGAGCAGAGCTCGACGATCGCCACCTCGTCACGCTGGTTGAAGGCGTTGTAGAGGCGTCCGACGAGCGTCCCGTGGCTCTCACCCATCGCCATTCCCGCTGAATCCCGGTATCGCGACTTTGGCCGCCTCGCTACCCGCGGCCCTGGAGACGGCAAGGATCGCCACGTCGTCATCGAGTGCGCCCGCGGTGAAGGAGCGCAACGCTCCTTCGACCCGCTGCACCGTGCCCGCCGGGTTGCCAGCCCCAGCCAGCTCCGCGCGCAGGCGTGCCTCGCCGAAGCGTCCACCCACTCCGGCTGCCTCGACAACGCCGTCGGTGAACATGACCAGCTGCTGGCCGGGCTGGACCGCGCTCTGCCCGATCCGCCACTCGACGTCGGCAAAGGCGCCGAGCACCGGGTCCGTGGCCGCCGCCTCGTTGACCTCGTCGCCGTCGACCAGGAGCGGCGGCAGGTGCCCGGCGACCGCGATGCGCACCGGCTGTCGCGGGTCCTCACTCAGGGTAAGGGCCGCGATGCTGCAGAGCGACGCATCCTGGCGAGCGAGCAGCGCCCGGTTGAGCGTGGCCAGCGCCACGAGTGGATCGTTGGTCAGGACCGCTGCGGTGCGCAGCGTGTAGCGGGCAAGCGCCGTAATCGAAGCGGCGCGAGCGCCGCGGCCGGTGACGTCGCCAATCACAAGCATCCAGCCGTCGGCGACCTGGAAGGCGTCGTAGAAGTCGCCGCCGACTTCGTTCTCGGCGCCCGCCGGCCGGTACATCGCCGCCAGCGACCAGCCGGGGATGTGGGGCAATGGCGGCGGCAGAAGCCCCCGCTGCAGCGTCGCGGCGATCTCCGATCGCGCCCCTTCGGCCCGCTCGAGGTCAGCAAAGAGACCGCAGTTATCGAGCGTCAACGCCACCCGACCGGAGAGGATCCAGGCAAAGCGCACGTCGTCGCGCCGGTAGCGCCGGCCGGACCAAGCGACGCCGAGCGTCAACGCTCCCTTGACCTGCCCGCGTGCCTGCAGGGCGACCGTGATCGCCGAGCGAACCCCCAGCTCGCGCAAGAAAGCGAGGTCCTCCTCGTCGTGGGCGATCTCGCGTAACTCCTGCTCGGTCATGTGCTCGTAGAAGCGCGGCTCGAGGGAGGATTTGTCGTCTTCCACCATCGGTTCCGGGATCGAGGGCTCGCGCCCGAGCAGCCCCCGCTCGGCCTCGGCGCCGCCCTCGGGAGCTACGCGGACGGCGACCCGTTGAGCCCGCCCGTCCTCGATCCTGTCGATCATGCAGAAATCGGCCAGCTCGGGTACGAGGATGTCGCAGATTTCCTCGAAAGTCTGGTCTAGGGAACCGGCCTTCTCTGACACCGCGGCGACCTGGCCGAGGATCTCGAAGCGCCGTTGCGAGCGACGCGCGCGCGCCAGCAGGACGACGACAAGCCATGCGCATAGCGCGGCAAGCGCAACGGCCACCGCCGATATGTCAATCCAGGCCATCTGCCTCCCAATTGCAGTGCTACTGAAAAGAACGTAACTCGCCCTCGGTCATAAGTCCACCGTTCTGATTCAAGCGAGAATCAGCTTGCGTGCGAGGACCGGCTTGCCGCCTCGGCAAACGGCCGCGAGATCGGCGACCATGGCGGCGAGAGCGTCCTCGCGCTCGTCGTGGTCACGCAGGCGCAGGATCGCCGAGGGATGGATCGTGATCGCCCCGATCGGCGCCAGCGACGTCTCCAGCTCGCGACCCCGGTCTCGTGTCACCCGCACCTTGGCGCCGAAGAGCGCTTTTGCCGCGGTAGCGCCAAGCGCGACCAGGGCGCGCGGCGAGACCGCGTCGATCTCGGCCTCCAGCCATGGCCGACAGGCCTCGACCTCGCCCGCGCGTGGGGTCTGATGCAGGCGGCGCTTGCCCCGCGCCCGCCACTTGAAGTGCTTGACCGCATTGGTCAGATAGACGGCGCCGCGGTCGATCCCAGCCTGCTCGAGCACCTCGTCCAGCAAGCGGCCCGCGGGCCCAACGAATGGCTCGCCCGCGAGGTCCTCCTTGTCGCCCGGTTGCTCGCCGACGAGCATCAGCTCCGCCTCGCGCGATCCCTCGCCGAAGACGGTCTGGGTCGCGTTCTTCCAAAGGTCGCAGCCCCGACATCCGGCAGCCGCCTCGCGCAGGGCGGGAAGAGTGTGCCGCGACGAAACGAGCGCTGCCGCGGATCGAGGCATTGGGCTAACCAGGTAGGCCCTGGGCCGCTAGGTCGCTCATCCGCGCGGCTCGCCCCAGACGCCCTTGGGGGTGTCGTCCTCGTATTTGCCTGCGGTGCCGGTTGGCGGTTCTATCTTTTCGTCGGCACGCGGCTTCATTCCCACGTAAACGAGGAAGATCACGAATGCCGGCACGGCGATTGCCAGCGCCAGAAGGGGCGACCAGGCCACGGCGATCAGAGCCAGCAGGACGATGACGGCAAGCGGTATGGCGTACATGTCCCGCGGGTACCCCACTCGGCGTGCCCCTACACCCACCTACAGGAGCTTCGGCAGCACCTCGCGCTCGTAGAACTCGAAGAAGCCCTCTTGGTCGGGACCGACTTGGTGCAGGTAGACGTGGTCGTAGCCGGCGTCGACAAACTCCTCGATCGCTTCCAGGTGGCGTTGGGGATCCGGCCCGCAGACGATCTTCTCACCGATCTCCTCCTCGCCGACCAGCTCCGCCGCCTCTTCGAAATGCATCGGCAGGGGCAGCTCGAGGAAGTGAGAGCCGCTGACGGCGCCATTGGGCCACCATTCCAGGGCGGTCTGGCGCGCCTCCTCCTCGCCCTCGGCCCAGCAGACGTGGATCTGGCCGTAGGCCGGCTTGCCCTCTCCCGCTCCGTTGCGAAAGCGCTCGATCGTCTCCGACACCGGCGCGGTGCCGACCATGCCATCGCCCAGTTCAGCGGCCAGCTCGGCCGAGCGCATGCCCGCCACCGCGACGAGAATCGGCGGCGGTTCGTCCGGCAGGCTGTAGAGGCGAGCGTTCTCGACCGTGTAGTAGCGACCCCTGTGCGTCGTCAGCTCACCCTGCCAGAGCAGGCGAATCACCTCGATCGCCTCCGCCAGCCGCTCTTGGCGCTCCGCCACCGGCGGCCAGCGATCGCCGAGGATGTGCTCGTTGAGGTTCTCGCCGCTGCCGACGCCGAGCGAGAAGCGCCCGCGCAGCTGGGCGGCTGCCGTCGCCGCCGCTTGGGCGACGATCGCGGGGTGGATACGCGTGGTCGGACAGGTCACACCAGTCGCAAGCTCCAGCTTCTCCGTGGCCACGGAGATAGCACCGAGCACGCCCCAGACAAAAGGGCTGTTCCCCTGCCTGTCTATCCACGGGTGAAAGTGGTCGGAGATGAGGGCAAACTCGAAACTGACCTGCTCGGCGCGGGCCGCCTGGGCAACCAGGTCGCGCGCGCCGAACTCCTCGCTGGAGAGTGTGTAGCCGACCGCCGTCATTCTTCAAGCAGCCGCGCGCTGGCCCTCGTGCACTCCCTCGCCGATCTCCTCGACCACCTTGGCTGAGAACGCTTCGAGATCGTCGGGCTTGCGGCTGCTGACCAGCCCCTGGTCGACGTGGACTTCCTCGTCAACCCACCTGGCGCCGGCGTTGCGCAGATCGGTTTGCAGGCTCGGCCACGAGGTAAGCGTGCGGCCGCGGACCACGTCCGCCTCGATCAGCGTCCAGGGACCGTGGCAGATCACCCCCACCGGCTTGCCGGCCTCGAAGAACGAGCGCACAAATTCCACCGCCTCCGGTTTGGTTCGCAACTGATCGGGATTAGCGACCCCGCCCGGCAGCACAAGCGCATCAAACTGCTCCGCATCGGCGTCGCCGACAGCCTCGTCGGCCTCGAAGGTGTCGCCTTTGTCGAGGTGGTTGAAACCCTGGATCTCACCCGCTTCAGGGGCGAGCAGTGCCACCTCGGCACCGGCCTGGCGAACCGCCTCAAGTGGCTCGGTCAGCTCGACCTGCTCAACCCCCTCGTTGGCCATCAGGAACGCAACTCGCTTGCCCTGCAACTGCTCCGCCATGACAGCTCCTTTCTCTCGTTTCTGCAGTCCTTTCAGACTGCCCGCGAGAGGGCGTCGCAAACCGACGCGACTAGGGAGTGCTGCGCAGGGCCCGGCCAGACGCCCTTGGGACCGTGGCTGGATCGCCGCCGGTCCAAGCGTTGAAGCGGTACCAAGACGGCTTCGCTTCGCGCCGTGTGGTGAGTAGGCCGGCCGAGTCGCAGAACTGGCAGGAGCCGGCCTGGTCGATCCAGGAGAACCACCAGACGCCGCCGATGTGCCAGCGCCGCCGGTTGCCGGCGAGCATGGCGAAGGAACGATCCAGTTCACGCGCTTGACCGCGGGGACCGCGCTCCCAGCGCGACTCGAAGCCATCCGAGCCCCAGCCCATCTCGGTCACGTAGAGCGGCGTCGCCCGGTCGCCGTTGAAGCTCATCACCCGCCGCAGGTTTTCGATCTCCCCTTCGAGCGCGCCGGCATCAGCGACGTAGGGGTGGAGTGCCACGCCATCGAAGTAGCGCTTTATTCCCGGCACGCGGTAGAGCGCGGCGAGGAAACCGCCGGACTGGATGTTGGGTGGCGTCTGCAGGGGCCGGCCGAAGAGCCCGCCGAGGATGACCGTCGAGTTGGGCTCGATGCGATGGAGCAACTGACCGGAGATGCTGATCAGGCGACCGAAGCGCTCGGGGTCGGGTTCCTTGGAGAAGGTGACGATATTCTCCTCGTTCCAAATCTCCCACTGGCGGACCGCCATACGCGGCAGGTCGGGATTCTCGCGCCAGAAGCTGCCGCGCGGTCCGTAGCGGTCGACCGCTGCCCGCAGGAAGCGGGTCCACTCCCGGCGCTGGCGAGCGGTTTCCACCGGTTCGCCGCCGAGGCGGGACGAGACCCATTCCGGTGTGCCCCAGACGAACATAAAGGGGCGCATCCCGTTTTCCGCGGCGAAGCCGACTTGCGCGTCAAGCCCTTCCCAGCGGGGTTCGAAGCGATCGCGCGCCTCAGGTACGAGTTCGGCCCAGTTCATCGGCAAGCGCACCGAGGTGATTCCCGCTTCCCCCATCAGCTTGTAGTCGCCGGCATCGGTGGCGCCCTGCGGCGAGATGCCGATGAAGCCGCGCGGCGGCAGCAACAGCGAGCCGGCCACGGCCGGCGTCAGTGCCAGCAGCGCCAGCGTGAGCGGAATAAGCAGGAGTCTGCGCATGCGTCCCAACACATGACCCGGAAGTGGCGGGGAAGTAGCGCTCCGGTCCGACCCCTCGGGTTACGATCGCCAAATGATCGCATGGATCACGGCGCGAGCCGCGCCGATCATCGCCACCGTGCTGTTCGGCGCGCCCCTACTGGCATTCGTACTGGTGATCGCGCTGGTCAAAGGCCACGCCAGCGTGGCCTACTACGAAGCCGTGAGCCAGATCATCCCGGTGGTGATCCTCGCCCTGGCGATCGAGCTCCGCTATTTCTCGCCCAACCGCCAGCTCCCGGAGCCCCTGAAAGCGCGTTTCCGCCGACCCGAGCGAGCCCAGCCGATCGCGACCGCATACGCGGTGGCCACGCTCCTCTCCCTGTTCGTCAGCGAGGTTGTCTCCCTCGCCGTGGTCGCCTCCAACAGCTCGGGGCGCCTCGCCCTCAGCATCACCGCAGCCGGCCTCGCCGCCGGCGGCTGTGCCCTGATCGCGGCGATCCTGCTGCCTAACAGCGACAGCTGAGCGGCAACCGGTTCTAGAAATAAGGAACCCGCTTTCGTAGAGCGGACCCCCTGCAATCGGGGCGCCCGGATTTGAACCGGGGACCTCACCGACCCGAACGGTGCGCGCTACCAGGCTGCGCCACGCCCCGAGAGACGGCGATTATCCCAGACCGGCGAATGTGACTACTGGACGGCCTCGATCGCGGCTTCGATCTGGGCGAGCGAGGGACCGTCCTGCAGCGTGCGGGTGCCGCGGGGGCCACTGACGATCGCGGCCTGGTGGGTGCGGATGCCGAGGTCACGACCTAGTTCCTCGTAGGCCTCCAGCCTCTGGCTGATCACGCCGTCGGAGCCGCCGTTGTCTTCCAGGTAGGCAAGCCATTCCGGCTCGTTCAGTTCCTCGATGCCGCCGGCGATCGTGTCGAGGTAGTCCTCGTCGATGCCGAAGCGCTCGGCTTCGTCCTGGTTGCGGAAGAAGAGGTAGATGTACTGCCAGCCGTAGCCCTGGGCAGCAGCCGCCTCGGCGCCGTAGAAACCGAGCTCTTGAACGCTTTCGCTGTTCGAGTAGTGGCGATAGAGAAGCTTTACATCGCCCGGCCGGGCGTAACCGTTGACCAACCCTGGGATCGTGCTGAGGAAGTCTTGCCGGCAGCTGGAGCACTGCAGGTCATTGAAGATCTGGATCGAGACGGGCGCATCGGAGGAGCCGAGGCGGTCACCTTCCTGCGGCACCCCACCGAAGATTTCCTGCGCTTCGGAGATGCCGGCGAGATGGACGACGTCCCGCCCGGCCTCCTGGGTGGCGATGCTGACGATTGCGTAGCCGATCGCCGAGAGGAAGAAGCCGAGGATGAGCACGACCCAGATCCGACCCCGACGCGGGATCGGCACGGCCGCCGGCTCATGGCCTTGGTTCTCGGCAGTCGCGGGCACCGGGCCATTATCCCGGCTCGGGGAAGGCGGGCGTTCTCCGCAAGAACGGCGAATCGTTTGACAGCGTCCGCGACCAGGAGTAAATATCTCCCTACCCACTTTCAACGACAAGGGAGGTCCGCCGTGGCCAATCACCTGACCCCGTCAGAGCTTGCCGAGGAGCTTCACATGAAGCGGCAGGAGGTGATCGGCAAGTGCATGCAGATGGGCATACCGATCTTCCATGGCCGCATCGACAGATCCCTTTTCGAGACCTCGCTGCGCAGCATGACGGGCCAGCAGCAGCGCGAGGTCCGCGCAAACTAACTCTTTAACTAGACTCCCTCCCCGCATGGAGAGGGGGACCAAATCGTCGACGCTGGCGGACTTGCTGCCGCTCTCCGCCAAGCTCTACGGCAACGCCCCCGCGGTTCGCTTCAAGCAAGACGGGAACTGGGTCGACCGCAGCTTCGACGAGGTGAACGAGACGGCGCGCTCGCTCTCACTCGGGCTGATCGATCTCGGTGTGGCCAAAGGTGACAAGGTCTCGATCCTCGGCAACACTCGCCCCGAGTGGACCTACTTCGACTTCGCCGCGCTCTCGGCCGGCGCCGTCGTCGTGCCGATCTACCAGACGAACTCGCCGGAGGAGTGCCAGTACGTGCTGGAGAACTCCGACGCCAAGGTGGTCGTCGTCGAGGACGACGAACAGATGGAGAAGATCCGCGCGGTTCGCGGACAGCTGCCATTGCTCGAGCACGTCGTGCGGATGACCGGGTCGAGCGAGGACGCAATCTCCCTGGAGGATCTCGCCGCCCGGGGCGCCGCCCGCGAGCCCGCCGAGTGGGAGGCGCGCTGGAAATCGGTAACCAAGGAGGACATCTGCACCTTCATCTACACCTCGGGCACGACCGGGCCGCCCAAGGGCTGCATCATCAGCCACGGCAACTACCGGGCGATGCTGGACATGGTCAACGAGACCAGCGTGATCGAGGAGGAAGACCTCACCTACCTCTACCTGCCCCTCGCCCACTCCTTCGCCCTGCTGATCCAGCTCGGCAGCTTCGACCTCGGTGCGACGATCGCTTATTGGGAGCGCGATCCGCTGAAGATCCTGCCCAACCTGGGCGAGCTGAAACCGACCTACTTCCCCTCGGTGCCGCGCATCTTCGAGAAGATCTATACCGCCGCCAGCAGCGGCATGGAGAAACAGGGCGGCATCAAGAAGGCCATCTTCGAGTGGTCGATCGGGGTCGGCAAGAGGATGCGTGCCGCCGAGCGCTCGGGCCGCAAACCGGGCTTCCTGCTGCGCAAGCAGTACGAGTTCGCCGACAAGCAGGTGCTCTCCAAGATCCGCGGCCTCTTCGGCGGCAACGTACGGCTCGCCGTCTCCGGCGCCGCCCCGATCAACCCCGAGATCCTGCGCTTCTTCGACGCGGCCGGCGTGCTCGTGCTCGAGGGCTGGGGGATGACCGAGACCTCGACCGCGGCGACGATCTCCTCACCCGATGACTTCAAGGTTGGCACGATCGGCAAGCCCTTCCCGGGCTGTCAGGTGAAAATCGCCGAGGACGGCGAGATCCTGGTCAAGGGCCCCAACGTCTTCCAGGGCTACTACAAGAACGAGGAGGCGACCCGCGAGACGATCGTCGACGGCTGGCTGCACACCGGCGACATCGGCGAGATCGACCCCGACGGCTTCATCAAGATCACCGGCCGCAAGAAGGACATCATCATCACCGCCGGCGGCAAGAACATCACTCCGGCCAACCTCGAGAACGAAATCAAGCAGCACCCGCTGGTCTCCCAGTGCGTCGTCGTCGGCGACCGCAAGCCCTACCTCGTCGCCCTCGTCACCCTCGACCCCGAAGACGCCGTCGCCTACGCCAAAGAGCACGGCCTGCCCGAGGACGCCGAGCAGCTTGCCGCCAACCTCGATGTGCTGAAAGCAATCGAAGACCACGTGGCGACGATCAACCAAAAATTCGCCCGGGTCGAGCAGGTGAAGAAGGTGGCAATCCTCCCCCGCGACCTATCGCAGGAAAGCGGCGAGCTGACGCCGACGATGAAGGTCAAGCGCGCCGTAGTCGCCAGCAAGCACGAAGACGAGATCGAGCAGCTCTACGCGAGCTGACGCGGGGGTGGAGGAGCCGGTTGGCTCTCTGGGCGAATTGATGTCGCACGCACCCGCTTCGCGGGCGCTTAGCGACTGTGTTGCTGCGCGGCTTCGCCGCGCAATAGACAGATTGCATATCGCGGCCTTCGGCCACATTCGCCCAGAGAGCCAACCGGCTCCTCCTCTCACACGCCATCTCAGCTACGAGGTGAGCTGGGCTTGTGGGTCGGCCGTCATCTCAAGATGCGGATAGGACGGGAGGGCCGTTGGCCCCTCCCCGGGAATGTCGCGAAGCGGCGGAAATGCAATCCCGTGATTGCGCGGCGATAGCCGCGCTCCTTCTCCGGAGCTAAGCGCACGCAAAGCGTGCGCGTGCGACATCAATTCCCGGGGAGGGGCCAACGGCCCTCCATCCGGCTCGGATCTAGGACGCTTCGCCGGACTGACGCAGCAGAACGGAGGTGGTCTGCTCGAGGACCCGACGCCAAGCCGAAGATTGCTCGGGCTCCTCCTCGGCGGCGCGCTCGACGACGCGGCTGACGCGGCGGCCGGAGATCTCTAGGCCGTGGCGCTCGGCGATCTCTTTGTAGCGCTCGTAGTCCTTGGCCAGAGTGGCCGTGACCGATTCGAAGCCGTGGCGGGCGATTTTCAGCCGCCGCGAGTAGTCCATGATCGGCGTGCCGAACATCAGCTCGTCGTTGGGCTCGGGCTCGAGCAGGATGATGTCGACGCCGGGATAGCGCTCCTTCCACTGCTCGACCGCTTGGTGGAGCCGCGCGTGGGCAATCAAACGGAAGGTCTGGTTGGCGATCGCCGGCAGACCCATGTCGGAGACGCGCCGCACGCGGGTGCCGAAGACCGTCGGGATCGTCTTCTGGAAGTCGTTGACGTAGGGAACGAGCGGGTTGACGACGACGATGAACTTGGCGCCCTTTTCGACCGCGATGTCGACGTTGGTGGTGGAGCGAATGCCACCGTCGATCAGCTGGCGGCCCTTGAGGTCGACCGGCTTGTAGACGATCGGCAGGGTCGTCGAGCACTGGATCGCCTTGGAGATCGGTACGTCGTTCCAGCCCTCCTCGCCGAAGACGACGCGCTCGCAGGTGTCGAGGTCGGTGGCGGTCAGGTAGAGCTCGTGGTCAAGCAGGCGGAAGTCGTCGACGCGTCCCGATTCGCCCAGCGCCTCGGCGATGTAATCGGCGATCCCCGCACCCGAGTAGAAGCCCGTCGGCAGCGCCTCGGCCATGCCGACGCCGATGTCCATGGCGGAGAACTGGCCCATCCGAACCAGGCTGCGCGCCAGCTCCAGGGTGCGCAGGGGCAGCATCGCCGCCTTCTCGACGAAGCCCCAGTAGTTCGGCTTGAGCACCTTGCCGAGGTCGAGATCCTCGAGGTCCGAGGGAATGCGCCGGTTGATCACCTGCATCATTTCGTCGGGCGTAACCCCGTTGGCGAGCATGCCGGCGACGAACGAACCGGCGCTGGTGCCGACGTAGATGTCGAAGTTGTTGACCGTGCTGTTGACGGCAAGCAGGTCGAGTGCGCGCAGGGCGCCGATCTCGTAGACCCCGCCGGTGAAGCCCCCGCCGCCGAGGACGAGGGCGGTCTTGGACGGGCGTTTGCGGTTGCGACGCCGTCGCGGTTGCGACTCTATGTCCACAACTTTGCCCATAAACATGCATTATCTCACTAAGTGAGGCGTCCCCCGGCACTCTTTGCCGCGATTTGCGCGCTGCTTGCGGCTCTATTGCTCGCCGCAGCGGCAGAAGCGGCTACCCGCAGCAACGTTTGCGCAACCATGCGTTCCCGGCTCCTGCGCGGTGGCGGCGGCGCCAGCGGCCTTCTCGTCATCGACGGCGAAACTGGCAAGACGGTCTGCGCCCGCACCCCGGGGCGACAGCGACCGCTTGCCTCGAACATGAAGCTGTTCACGACCTCGACCGCACTGGGCCGCCTCGGGGCGCAGGCACGGATCCCGACGCTGCTGAAGACAGACGGGGGCATCGATCGCAACGGCGTTCTGCACGGCAGCCTCTACCTGGTCGGCGCCGGAGATCCGACCCTGGGCACGCCCTCGTTCTACAAGCGATTCCTGGGCGGCCTCGGGACCAACGTCTTCATGCTCAAGCGGCAGGTCCGCGAAGCCGGCATCGACTCGGTCACCGGGCGCCTCTACGCGGATGACAGCGTCTTCGACCGTTTGCGTGGCGTGGCCGACTCCGGCTACGCGACAAGCCCCGAAATCGGGCCGCTCTCCGGACTCGCCTTCAACTCCGGCTACAGCACGCCGAGCGGCCGCAGCTTCACGAGCGATCCGGCGCTCACCGCCGCGGGAACGCTGGACCTCGCCCTGCGTGAAGCGGGCGTGCGCATCTCCTCCACCGTCGCGCTCGGCACGACCCCGCCGTTCAGCACCGAGCTGGCCCGGGTCGAATCGCCGCCGCTGACCAGCATCGTCAACACCACCGATGTCTACTCGCACAACTTCTTCGCCGAGATGTTGCTCAAGCTGCTCGGCGCCCGCTTCGGCGGCACCGGGACCACTGCCGCCGGCGCCAAGGTCGTCCAGGTCTTCGCCCGCGGCCACGACTCCGGGGTCCACGCGGTCGACGGCTCCGGCCTGACTCGCTCCAACCGCGCCTCACCAACCCAGGTGGTCGGCCTGCTCAGGTCGATGCGCGACACCGACGTGGGCGACGAGTTCATCCAGGACCTCGCCCTCACCGGGCAAGAGGGCACCGTCGCCGACCGCATGCACGGCACCGCCGCCTACGGCCGCTGCCGCACCAAGACTGGCACGATCAGCGCCGTCAGCAACCTCTCCGGATACTGCTTCAACCGCAGCGGCAAGGTGATGATCTTCTCGATCCTGATGGCGAGCGTCCGCGACCTCAGCCTCGCGCACCTGGAGCAGGATCTGATCGCAGGAGAAGTCGCTTCCTACTGAGTCTGTTTTTTGCTCCGACGCTCGGCGCGAGTATCGAGCCCCAGCCCGACCGCCAAGCCGACGAGCATCCCGACCAACGCCACAGCCTGCATTGCAGCCTCGCTTGAGTTTCTGAAGGCGACAACGCCAGCAATGACGATTGCCACGGCAACCGCCAAGCCGATGTTCATATAGCGCATGCTTGCCATCTCAGCCTCCGCGTCGCAGACAATTCATTTCTAGACACCGTAACGTAGAGCGGCATCCCCAAGGGCAAGGACAGCGCCAAATCCGCCGCCGAAGTAACCGCCTTTCAGAGCCCACTCCTCGATCTGGCCAATGGGCCTCCGGGCAGCAAGCCCCCAAACACCCACCGCGACGCTGCACAGAACAACGCCGGCGCCGACCGCAGTTTCGGCGGCCTCAATCACAGTCGTCAGGAGGCCGATTTGGGCAAGGCCCATAGGGCGACACTGCCATAGGACTACTCACGTGTGGCGCGCAAAGTGTGCCGAGAGGATGACTTGTCTGATGGTCGTGGGATTCGCCACCTAGAATCGATGCCGATGCGAGTGCTGATGACGAACGACGATGGGATCACAGCCCCAGGGCTGCAGGCCGCCCGGCGGGCGCTGCGCGAGATCGACGGGGTCGACGTCGATGTGATCGCGCCTGACTCGAACCGCAGCGCTACGGCGCGGAGCATCACGACGCGGTCGCCGCTGACGGTCGAGGAGGTCGAGTTTGGCGATGGTGACAAGGGCTATGCCACCGATGGAACGCCGGTCGACTGCGTGCGCTTCGCCGAGCTGGGGCTGGTCGGGCACCAGCCGGATCTGATCGTCTCGGGCATCAACCACGGCGCCAACCTCGGCGACGACATCACTTACTCCGGCACGGTTGCCGCCGCCTTCGAGGGGATCGTGCTCGGCATCCCGGCGGTTGCAGTCTCGCAGCAGTCTTCTGGAGGCGGAATGGGCTATGTCAGTGGACGCTTTGACTTCGGCGCCGTTGCCTCTTTCACTGCTGAGCTGGTGCGACGGCTGCTCAATGAGTCGATGCCGGAGGCGACGCTGATCAACGTCAACTGCCCCGCGGGAGAGCCCAAGGGCATCGAGGTGACCAAGCTGGGCAAGCGGATCTACAACGACGAGCTGAAGCTGGTCGGCGAAGACGAGGAACGCCGGCAGTACGAGATCTATGGCTGGCAGCCGGGCTACGAGGAGATCGAGGGAACCGACCTCAACGCCGTCGCCCAGGGACGGATCTCGGTGACGCCGATCCACTTCGACCTGACCGATCACGGCGGCCTCGAGAACCTGCGCGGCTGGGGCTTCGAGGAGATGCTCGCGGCAAGCTCGACCACTTCGGTGTGAGCGGCGAAGGCGCCGAGCAGCGGGCGGACGAGCTGCGCAAGGAGCTGGGCGAGCACAACCGCCGCTACTACGTCCTCGACGACCCAGTCATCGACGACGACGAGTACGACGCCCTGCTCGACGAGCTGCGGGCGATCGAGGCGGAGAACCCCGATCTGCGCACCGCCGACTCGCCGACCCAGCGTGTCGGGGCGCCGCCGCTCGAACGCTTCGAACAGGTCGAGCACGCCGAGCAGATGCTCTCGCTCGCCAACGCCCGCAACGAGGAGGAGCTGCGCGCCTGGGAGACACGCATCCGCAACCACCTCAAACGCCTCGACATCAGCGCCGCCGAGTTCAGCTATACGACCGAGCCGAAGATCGACGGTTTGGCGATCACCCTGACTTATGAGAACGGCCTGCTGGCCCGGGGGGCGACGCGTGGCGACGGCAGGATCGGCGAGGACGTGACGCAGAACCTGCGCACGATCGGCGCGATCCCCCTGCGGATCAAAGACGCACCCCCGTCGATAGAAGTGCGCGGCGAGGTCTACCTGCCCATCGCCGACTTCAAGGCGCTGAACGAGCGGCGTGCCGAAGCCGGCGAACCCGCCTTCGCCAACCCGCGCAACTCCGCCGCCGGTTCGATCCGCCAACTCGACCCCGCCCTCGCCGCCGAACGACCGCTCTCGATCTGGACCTACGGAATCGGCGCCGTGCAGGGTCTCGATCTCGCCACCCACAGCGAAGAGATCGAGTGGCTGGCCGAGCGTGGCTTCAAGGTCAATCCGGACACCGATCACCACCCGGGAATCGACTCTGTCGTCAAGCGCTGCCGCTGGTGGGAGGAGCGCCGCGACGAGCTCGACTACGAGATCGACGGTGTCGTCGTCAAGGTCGACGAGCGGGCGCTCTGGCGGGAGCTGGGCGTCGTCGGCCGCGAGCCGCGCTGGGCGATCGCCTGGAAGTTCGCGCCGACCACGGCGACGACGAAGCTGAAGGACGTCGTCTGGAACGTCGGCCGCACCGGCCATCTCGTGCCTTTCGCGATGCTGGAGCCGGTCCACGTCGGCGGCGTCACGGTCTCCACCGCGACCCTGCACAACGAGGAGGACCTCGCTCGCAAGGACGTGCGGCCGGGCGACGAGGTCGTCGTGATGCGAGCCGGCGACGTGATCCCGCAGGTGGTGGCGCCGCTGATCCAGCGCCAGGAGAAGGGCAAGCGGCGGGGAGCGAAGCCGAAGCCACCGGCCAAATGCCCAGCCTGCGGCACGCCCACGGTCAAGCCCGAGGATTCAGTCTTCACCTTCTGTCCCAACAAGGCGGGCTGCCCTGGCCAGTCCTTCCAGCACGTCAAACACTTCGTCAGCAAGGGTGCGATGGACATCGACGGCCTCGGTGAGAAGCAGGCGATGCGCTTCCTGCGCGAGGGCCTGATCGCCGACGTCGCCGACATCTATGACCTGGGTGAGGAGCAGCTGAGCGGACTCGAGGGCTTCGGCGAGGTCTCAGCCCGCAATCTCCTGGCGGCAATCGACGCCTCGCGCTCTCGCCCCTTCAAACGAGTCCTCTACGCACTCGGCCTGCCGGGAGTCGGCTACGTCACCGCCGAAGCCCTTGCCGACCACTTCGGCTCGATCGACGCCCTTCACACCGCCGACCCCGAGCAGGTCGAGGAGGTCGAGGGGGTCGGCCCGATCATGGCCGTCCAGATCGCCGAGTCGCTGGGGGACGATCGCACCTGGGAGCTGGTCGAGAAGCTGCGAGAAAAGGGCTTGCGCCTGGAGCAGGACGAGTCCGAACGACGAGCGAGCGGCGGCCCGTTGGAAGGCAAGACCCTGGTCCTCACCGGCACCCTGCCCGAGCTGACCCGCGAGGAGGCCGGAGCGCTGATCAAGGCCGCGGGGGGCAAGGTCGTCAGCTCTGTCTCGAAAAAAACCGACTACGTGGTCGCCGGCGAGAACCCGGGGTCGAAGCTGGCAAAAGCCGAGAAATACGAGATCGAGATCCTCAACGAGGCCAGCCTGCTGAGCTTGCTCGGCAAGTGACCACGGTCCGCCTCGACATCGAATACGACGGGACCGGCTTCCGTGGTTGGGCGAAGCAGCCGGGACAACGGACCGTGCAGGGCGAGCTGGAGGCAGCGTTGGCCACCGTGCTGCGCGAGCCAGTCGAGCTGACCGTCGCGGGCCGCACCGACACAGGCGTTCACGCAGAGGGGCAGGTCGCGAGCTGCGCTACCGACGCCGAGGTGCCAGCGAACCTGGCGCAGAGGCTCAACGGCCTCGGCCCACGCGACATCGCGGTCACATCGGCGGCGCCAACCGCCAACGGCTTCGACGCCCGCGGCGACGCCCTCTCCCGCACCTACCGCTACCGCATCCTGACTCGCTCGAGCTCCAGCCCCTTCGAGCAAAACCGAGCCCTTTGGTGGCCCTACCGCCTGGACCGCGATGGACTGGATACCTGCGCGGCCGCCCTCCCAGGCACCCACGATTTCACCGCATTCACCCCTACCCAGACGGACCATGTCCACTTCGACCGCAAAATCTTCCACGCGGCTTGGTCCTGCGAGGGCGACATAGTCACCTTCCGCATAACCGCCGATGCCTTCATGCGGAACATGGTCCGCGTCCTGGTCGGCACCATGCTCGAAGTCGCCTGCGGCCGCCGAACCCTGGAAAGCTTCCAGCAACTTCTACCTGGAGCTGCCCGACCAGACGCAGGCGAAACGGCGCCGGCTCACGGGCTCTACCTCGAGTCAGTCTCCTACGAAAGCTAAACGAGCTCGAGATAGACCATCTCAGTCGAGTCCGATTTCCTCGGGCCCAACTTGACGATCCGCGTGTACCCACCGGGCCGCTCCACGTAGCGCGGCGCGACCTCCTCGAACAGCTTGTGCACGATGAACTTGTCGTTGTGCAGCGTCGCCAGCGCCTGACGACGGGCGTGCAGGTCACCGCGCTTAGCCAGCGTGATCAGCTGCTCGACCTCGGGCTTGACCGCCTTCGCCTTCGCCTGCGAGGTCTTGATCCGTTCGTGCTCGATCAGCTGCTTGGAGAGGTTGGAGAGCAGGGACTCGCGATGCGCCGCGTCACGGCTCAGCTTGTTTCGCTTCTTGCGGTGGCGCATCTCCTGCTCAGCTCCCCGCTCAGTCTCCCTGAAGATCGAGGCCGCGTGCGTGCAGGGTCTCGATCACTTCCTCGATCGACTTCTGGCCGAAGTTGGGGATCGCGTTCAGCTCCGAGCGCGTCTTGCGCACCAGGTCGCCGACCGTCTGCACCCCCGCCCGCTTCAGGCAGTTGTAAGAGCGAACTCCCAGCTCCAGCTCCTCGATCAGGATCTCGTCGAGGCCGTTGCTGCTGGCGATGCCGTCGCCCGCGGGCCCCGGCAGCACATCGGTGGTGTGGGTCGGGACCGGTTCACGCGCGGTCAGCTCCTCGACCCGATCGGCGTCGGTGAAGATCGCCAGGCTCTTGATCAGGATCTCGGAGGCCTCGCGCAGCGCCGCGCCGGGCTCGATCGAGCCATCGGTCTCGAGGTCCAGGGTCAGTTTGTCGAAGTCGGTGCGCTGACCGACGCGGGCCGTCGCCACCGAGTAGGAGGCGCGACGGATCGGCGAGAAGATCGAGTCGATCGGGATCACGCCGATCGGCTGCTCGTCGGACTTGTTCTCCTCCGCTGCGGAGTAGCCGCGGCCGCGGCCGATCGTCAGGTAGATCTCGAGCTTTGTTTTCTTCTCGAGCGTCGCGATCGGCGCATCGGGGTTGAGGATCTCGACGCCGGAGGGAAGGTCGATGTCCTTTGCCTTGACCTCGCCCGGGCCTGTGGCGACCAGCGGCGCCTCTACCTCGTCGGCGTCCGTGTGCATGCGGACGACGAGGTCCTTGAGATTGAGGACGATGTCGGTGACGTCCTCCTTGACGCCGGGCACAGTGGAGAACTCGTGCGCGACGCCCTCTATGCGGACGCTGGTGACGGCGGCGCCGCCCAGCGAAGAGAGCAGCACGCGACGGAGGCTGTTGCCGAAGGTGTAGCCAAAGCCCTTGTCGAGGGGCTCGATGGTGAAGGTACCGCGTCGATCGTCCACCTTCTCAGAGGTGATGCGAGGGACCTGGAAATCAGTGGTCATTTGTTCCTTGCGTATGCGTGTTCAGAAACGTGGGTCCGGTTACTTGGAGTACAGCTCGACGATCAGCTGCTCCTGCACCGGTGCCGAGATCTCCGCGCGCTCTGGGTAGCGCAGGACCTTGGCCGTGAGGGAGTCGTGGTCGGCCTGCAACCAGGCCGGCACGGTGGAGACGAGCTCCGTTGCCTTGCGAATCGTGTCGCTTGCGGCCGAGTTCGACTTGATCGAGATCACGTCCTCGGGACGCACTTGGTAGGAGGGAATGTCGACGCGGCGGCCGTTGATCAGCCAGTGGCGGTGCCGGATCAGCTGGCGAGCCTGGCGCCGCGAGGCGGCGAAACCGAGGCGAACCAGCACGTTGTCGAAACGCGACTCGAGCAGGCGCAGCAGGTTCTCGCCGGTGACGCCATCCTGGCGCGAGGCCTTGTCGTAGTAGGCGCGGAACTGTTTCTCGAGCACCTGGTAGTAGCGACGCGTCTTCTGCTTCTCGCGCAGCTGCACCCGGTACTCGGACTGGCGCATGCGGCCGCGGCCGTGCTCGCCCGGCGGGTAGGAGCGGCGCTCGACCCCGCACTTGTCGGTGAAGCAGCGCTCGCCCTTGAGGAAGAGCTTCTGGCCCTCACGACGGCACTGCTTGCATTGCGGCGCGGTATCGCGGGCCATTAGACGCGCCTCCGCTTCTTCGGGCGGCAGCCGTTGTGGGCCTGAGGAGAGACGTCCTTGACGGTGGTGACGTCAAGGCCGGCCGCTTGCAGCGAACGGATTGCGGTCTCGCGACCGGAGCCGGCTCCCTTGGCGAATACCTCGACCTTCTCGAGGCCGTGTTCCATCCCCTTCTTGGCGGCGGCGTCCGCCGTCACCTGAGCGGCGAACGGCGTCGACTTGCGCGAGCCTTTGAACCCGGCGGAGCCGGCCGACTCCCAGGCGATCACGTTGCCCTCGGTGTCGGTCAGGGTGACGATCGTGTTGTTGAACGAAGTCTTGATGTGCGCCTGTCCGTAGGTGACGTTCTTCTTGACGCGGCGGCGGGAGCGCCCTTTGGCGGGTTTTTTAGCGGCGGCCATCTGCTCTACCTATTTCGCCGTCGGCGCCTTGCGCTTGCCGGCGACGCTCATCCGGCGCGGACCCTTGCGGCCGCGTGCGTTGGTCTTGGTCCGCTGACCGCGGACGGGCAGCCCCCGGCGGTGGCGCAAGCCGCGGTAAGCGCCGATCTCCATCAGACGTTTGACGTCCTGAGAGCGCTCGCGGCGCAGATCGCCCTCGACCTCGCGCTGATCGACGGCATCGCGAAGACGAATGACCTCGTCCTCGGTCAGGTCTTTGACCATCGTGTTGGGGTCCACCTTGGCTTCCTCGAGGATCTTCTGCGCGGTCGAGCGCCCGATCCCGAAGATGTAGGTGAGTCCGATTTCGACGCGCTTGCCGACCGGAACGTTGACTCCTGCGATACGTGCCATGCGCTACTCGCCCCTAGCCCTGACGCTGCTTGTGCCGGGGGTTTTGACAGATCACCAAGACCGCGCCGTTGCGGCGGATGATCTTGCACTTTTCGCACATCGGCTTTACGGAAGCTCTGACCTTCATCGCTCCGGTCTTCGTATCGACTACAGGACTCCCACACGCCCCAGGAGTTGGACGGCAGGCACAAACTTCAGCCCTATGGGCCGACCGAGAAAGATAGCAGGGGGACCGCTTCGAGGCGTGCGTGAGGGAGAGGGCGGGAGGGGTCTCGGGGGAATTGATGTCGCACGCGCGCTTTGCGCGCTTAGCGACTGAGATTGAGTGCGGCTATCGCCGCACATTCATCGGATTGCATTTCCGCCGCTTCGCGACATTCCCCCGAGACCCCTCCCGCCCTCTCCTAGCCCCAGCGCCGAATTCACCCAAGCTCTGTCCCTCCGTCGGGTCTCTCCGAAGCTCGAATTGACTCCGGCCCGCTTGAGGAAGCTTCAGGCGAGTACGCGTATTGGCGCTTCAGACCGCAGTCGGCTCGGTTTCGAAGCTCGGGAACTACGCAGCTACACTTGCGCTTTGGAGGGTGCCGGTGTGCCTCTCCGGGAATGTCGCGAAGCGGCGGAAATGCAATCCGGTTCCAGCGCGGCGATAGCCGCGCTCCTCATTCGGAGCTAAGCGCACGCGAAGCGTGCGCGTGCGACATCAATTCCCGGAGAGGCGCGCCGGCCCTCCACCCCTCGGACGAGGGAGCTACTCCTCTTCGTGCCAGGGCGTAAGGATTCTCGGCCCGTCAGCGGTTACGGCGACCGTGAACTCGAAATGGGCTGCAAGCGAGCCGTCCTGGGAGTAGACGGCCCAGCCGTCCTCGCCCATCCGCACCAGCGCGCCGCCGGCGTTGACCATCGGCTCGATCGCCAGCACCGTGCCCTCCTCGAGGACGGGGCCCTTGCCCGGCGTGCCGAAGTTGGGCACCTGCGGATCCTCGTGCATCTCGCGGCCGATCCCGTGGCCAACCAGGGTGCGGATGATCGACAGCCCTTCGATCTCGACTGCTTTCTGGATCGCCGCCGAGACGTCGCCGAGCTTGTTGCCCGGCTGCATCTGCTCGACCCCGGCGAAGAGTGCTGCTTTGGTCACGTCGAGGAGCTTGCGCGCCTCCGGCTCGATCGCTCCGATCGGCAGGGTCATCGCCGCATCGGCAACCCAACCGTCCTTGATCACGCCGACGTCGAGCGAGAGCACGTCGCCGCGCTTGCACTCGTAGTGCCCCGGAATGCCGTGCACGACCATCGAGTTTGGCGAAGCGCAGATCGATGCCGGAAAGCCCCGGTAGCCCTTGAAAGCAGGCTCGGCGCCTTGCGAGCGGATCAGCTTCTCCGCCACCAGGTCCAGCTCCTTGGTCGTGACGCCCGGCCGGGCCTTGGCGGCAAGCATCTGCAGGCAACGAACGAGGACCTCGCCGGCGGCCGCCATCTTGTCGACCTGCTCGGGGGTCTTGGGGATGATCATCTTGTACACGCTAGTGCCCTCTCTCGCGACACCGCACGGCTAAATGGCCTCGTCGGCCTCGAGGCGAAGCGTCGCCAGGGTGCGCTGGATCTCATCGGCCACGGCATCGGGTGGCGCCGCGCCGTCGATCTGGCGCAGCAGACTCTGGCTGTCGTAGTGCTCGACCAGCGGCGCCGTCTTCTCGTGGTACTGCTCGAGCCGGTGGCGAATCACCTCCGGCTTGTCGTCGTCGCGGACGATCAGCTCGCTGCCGTCGACGTCGCAGACTCCCTCCTGCCGGGGCGGGTTGAACTCGACGTGGAAGACGTGACCGTTCTCGACGCAGGTGCGGCGGCCGCCGAGCCGGCGCACGACCTCCTCGTCGCTGACGTCGATCAGCAGCACCGCCGTCAACTCGCGGCCCAGCTCCTCCAGCTTTGCCGCCAGCGCCTCGGCCTGCGGCGCCGTACGGGGAAAGCCGTCGAGGATGAAGCCGTCGACGGCCTCGGTGGAATCGATCCGCTCGCCGATCATGCCGACGATCACGTCATCGGGGACGAGGTCGCCGCGGTCCATGTAGTCCTTGGCGGCACGGCCCAGCTCGGTTCCTTCGCGCACCGCGGCACGCAGGATGTCGCCGGTCGCGTAGTAGGGCAGCTCCAGGTCGTCCTGCAGCCGCTCGCCCTGCGTCCCCTTCCCCGACCCAGGCGGGCCGAGCAGGACTAGGTTCAGCTCCGACATCGGCCGCGGCCTATTTGAGGAAACCCTCGTAGTTGCGCATCATCAGCTGCGCCTCGAGCTGCTTCACCGTTTCCAGCGCGACGCCGATCACGATCAGGATCGAGGTGCCGCCGAAGGCGAAGTTGGCCGCCGTCTGGTTGATCAGGATCGTCGGCAGCGCCGCTACAGCGCCGAGGTAGAGGGCGCCGGGGAAGGTGAGGCGAGAGAGGATGCGGTCGAGGTACTCGGCCGTGGGCCGCCCCGGGCGCACGCCCGGGATGAAGCCGCCGTACTTCTTCAAGTTGTCGGCCTGGTCGACCGGATTGAAGGTGACGGCCGTATAGAAGTAGGTGAAGATGACGATGAAGAAGACCTCGCCAGCCACGTAGGCCCAGCTGTTGGGGCTGAAGAAAGCGGCGAAATCGAGCGCGGCCGGCGTGTTGAGGAGCTGGCCGATCGTCGGCGGGAAGGCCATGATCGAGGCGGCGAAGATGACCGGGATCACACCGGCCATGTTGACCCGCAGCGGCAGGTAGGTGGAGCCGCCCGAGGTCATTTTGCGCCCGACGACGCGTTTCGCGTACTGGACCGGGATGCGGCGCTGGCCCTCTTGGACGAAGACGATCGCGACGATCACGGCGAGCGCGATGAAGGGCATCATCACGACGAAGACCTGGTCGGGGCTTTCCCACCAGGACTGCAGTCCCTGGGGCAGGCCAGAGACGATCGAGGCAAAGATCATCAGCGAGATGCCGTTGCCGATACCGCGCTGCGTGATCAGCTCGCCGAGCCACATCAGCAGCGTGCAGCCCGCGGTCAGCGAGATCACGATCAGCAGCACCTTGGGGCCGCCGAGGCTGCCGAGGAAGTTGTTGCCGCCCTGTTCGCCGAAGGAGCGGAAGAGGAAGACGTAGCCGAATGACTGCGCGAAGGCCAGGCCAACGGTGAGGTAGCGCGTGTACTGGGTGATCTTCTGCTGGCCAACCTCGCCTTCTTTCTGCAGCTTCTCCAGCGCCGGCACGACCACCGTCAGCAGCTGCAGGATGATCGAGGCCGTGATGTAGGGCATGATCCCCAGGGCGAAGAGCGAGAGCCGCGAGAGACTCCCCCCCGAGAAGGTGTTGAGGAAGTTGAGGATGCCGCCGCCAGCGAAGTTGTTCTGCAGTTCCTTTACCGCATTGAGGTCGACGCCGGGCGCTGGGATGTAGGCGCCGAGCCGGTACAGCAGCAGCATCGCCGCGGTGAAGGCGAGCTTCTTGCGAATGTCGGCGACGCTAAAGGCGTTCGCAATGGTCCGGAGCATTAGGGCTCCAGAGTGTGGCAGGAACCGCCGGCCGCTTCTATCTTCTCCTTGGCGGCCGCGCTGAAGCCATGTGCTTTGACCGTCAGCTTCTTTGAGATCTCGCCGCGGGCGAGGATCTTGACCGGGTCGGAGCGCTTGGCGAGCCCCTTCTCCTTGAGCGTCTCGGGCGTCACCTCGGCGTCGGCGTCGAAGCGCTCCTCGAGGTCGGCGAGATTGACCGGCTGCGACTTTGTCCTGAAGTTCTCGAACGGCATCGACTTCTTCATGTGCGGACCGCGAAGCTTTCGCATCCGCATGTGAATCGGGTTCTGACCGCCTTCGTAACCGGGCTTGCGTTTGCTGCCCGAACGCGATCCGGCGCCCTTGTGCCCCCTGCCGGAGGTCTTGCCCAGGCCCGAACCCTCGCCACGCCCCAACCGCTTGCGCGGCCTGCGCGACCCAGGCTTCGGCCTCAGGTTGTGAAGCCCAATCTCTTCCGAGCGCTCTTTGTCAGCCATCGTCGACCTCGACCAAATGAGAGACGACCCGAAGCTGTCCTTTCAACTGCGGAGAATCCTTCCGCTCCACAGCCTTGCCGATCCCCCTTAGCCCAAGCGCCTTCAAAGTCGCTTTCTGAGTCGGATTGGACCCCGCGGTAGACCGAACCTGCTTGATCTTCAACGCAGTCACGATTTCTCACCCTCCTCAGAGGGAGCAGTGGCAGTCGAAGCCTCCTCAGCTTTCGCCTCGGCGGCGGGCTCCGCCTCAGCCGCGGCGGGCTCCTCAGCTTTGGGCTCCGCAGCGGTGGCTGTCTCGGCCTGCTCAGCTGCCGGAGCTTCAGCGGGTTTGGCGGCCGCCTCGTCCTTGGGAGCCTCAGACGCCTCGCCTGCGGGTGGCGTGGCGGTGGGCTTCTCGCCCGCGGCTTGCGAGGACGAGGAGTCCTCTGCCACGACAGGACCCGCAGCCGAGCCGTTTGAAGTCTCAGCCGAAGCCCCGTTGCTCTTCTGAACCCCAAGAACCTGAGAGACCGTCAACCCCCGCAGCTCAGCAACCTCCTCAGGCCGACGCAGACGAATGAGCCCGTCCATAGTCGCCTTCACCAAGTTGATCGGGTTCTGCGTCCCAATGCTCTTCGTCAGAACGTCCTTGACGCCACCGAGCTCGAGCACCGCCCGCACGCCGCCACCGGCGATCACGCCGGTACCGGGGCTGGCCGGGCGAAGCACTACGTGGCCGGCGCCGAAGCGACCGATGATCTTGTGGGTGATCGTCTGGCCGTATTTGGGGATGCGGATCAAGTCCTTGCGGGCGTTCTCGACGCCCTTCTGGATCGCCAGCGGTACCTCGCGGGCCTTGCCGTAGCCGATCCCGACCACGCCCTCTTCGTCGCCGACGGCGACGAGGGCCGTGAAGGAGAAGCGCCGGCCGCCCTTGACCACCTTGGCGACGCGGTTGATCTCGATCACGCGCTCCTGCAGGTCGAGCCCGCGCGGGCTCACCGTCTCGACGTTGGTTGTGTCCATTCCCTTCATAGCGAGCGGTCCAAGGTAGCGAACTAGCGCTAGAAGACCAGGCCCCCCTCTCGCGCTCCTTCGGCGAGTGCCTTGACCCGGCCGTGGTACTGGTAACCGCCGCGATCGAAGACGCAGGTCCCTACTCCGGCCGCCTTGGCGCGCTCGGCCAGCAGCTCGCCGGCGCGCTTGGCCTGCTCGCCGGCGGAGAGCTTGCGCAGCCCCGGCTCGACCCAGTTGACGGCGGCGACCGTGTGGCCCTTGCCGTCGTCGATCAGCTGGGCGAAGACGCCGCGGTTGGAGCGGTAGACCGACAGGCGCGGACGCTCCGTCGTGCCGGTCACACGAGCGCGAACACGGCGACGCCGACGCAGGCGGGCCTGCCTCTTGGTGACGACCGTCATGCGCGCTTACCCACCTTGCGCATCACGTGCTCGCCGCGATAGCGGATGCCCTTGCCCTTGTAAGGCTCGGGGGGCCGGCGCTTGCGGATATCCGCGGCGACCTGGCCGACCAGCTGCTTGTCGATACCGCGCACGACGATCTCGGTCGGCTGCGGGACCTCGAACTCGATCCCCTCGGGCGCCTCGACTGGGACGGGGTGCGAGTAGCCGAGCGCCAGCTCGAGGTTCTTGCCCTTCAGCTGGGCGCGGTAACCGACGCCCTGGATCTCGAGGCGCTTCTCGAAGCCGTCGGTGACGCCCTCGACCATGTTGGCGATCAGGCTGCGAGTGAGGCCGTGCAGGGCCCGGTGCTCGCCACGGTTGGTCGGACGCTCCACGGTCAGGACCCCGTCCGATTGCTCGACCTTCATGTCGGTCGAGAGAACCTGCGTCAGCTCTCCCTTGGGGCCCTTTACGGCGACGCGGCCAGGCGCGACCTCGACGCTGACGGCATCGGGCACGCTGATGGGCTTTCTTCCGATCCGGCTCATTAGCGGCTCACCAGACGTAGGCGACGACCTCGCCGCCGACGCCCTTCGCCTTCGCTTCGTGGCCGGTCATCACGCCCACCGAGGTGCTGACGATCGCCGTGCCGGTGCCGCCATCGACGCGCGGCACTTCTTTGTGGTCGACGAAGCGGCGGCGGCCGGGGCGAGAGATCCGCTCCAGGCCGGCGATCACGGGCCGGCGATCCTCGGTGTACTTGAGACGGATCTTGATCGCCTCGCCGACGCGCGCCGGCTGCTTGCCGAAATCGAGGATGTAGCCCTGCTCCTTGAGAATCCGCGACATCTCCAGCTTCAGCCGCGAGGCTGGAATCTCCACCTCGTCATGGCCGGAGCCAAGCGCGTTGCGGATCCGGGTCAGGTAATCGGCTATCGGGTCGGTAAGCATGTTCTCTTCGTGTCTCGGTTGGTTACCAGCTGGACTTGGTCATGCCGGGGACGTGGCCCTCGTGCGCGGCCTCACGCAGGCAGATCCGGCAGAGGCCGAACTTGCGGTAGTAGGCACGCGGCCGGCCACAGCGACGGCAACGGTTGTATTCGCGGGATTTGAACTTGGCCTTGCGGCCCTGCTTCACCTTCAGCGAAGTCTTAGCCATTCTACGAGCCCTCCTCCTTTTCAGCGTCCTGCGCATCGGCCTCTCCGGCGGGTGGCGTGGCGGTGGGCTTCTCGCCCGCAGCTTGCGAGGACGAGGAGTCATCCTCCACGACAGGACCCGCCGGCGTGGGCTTTTCGTAGGCCTCGGGGTTCTCCTCCTTGAGCTGCTCCAGCGCCGCCTGCTCGGCCTCGGCCCGCAAACGGGCCTCCTCCTTGCGCTTCTCCTCCTCGGCGGCTTCCTGGGCCTCGATGTCGGCGTCGGGTTTGCCGGGACGGCCCTCTTTGGCAAAAGGCATTCCCAGCCCGAGCAGCAGCTCGAAAGCCTCCTCGTCGGTCGGCGCGCTGGTCGTGATCGTCACGTCCAGGCCGCGCACCTCGTCGATCGAGTCGTAGTCGATTTCGGGGAAGATCAGCTGCTCCTTGACGCCCATCGAGTAGTTGCCGCGGCCGTCGAAGGAGCGCGGGTTGAGACCGCGGAAGTCGCGGATGCGCGGCACGGCGATCGAGCAGAGGCGGTCGAGGAACTCCCACATGCGGGCACGGCGCAGCGTCACCGAGAGGCCGACCGGCATCCCCTCGCGCACCTTGAAGGAAGCGATCGACTTGCGGGCGCGGCGCACGCTCGGCTGCTGGCCGGCGATCGTCGCCAGCTGCCCCTGGGCGGCTTCAAGCATCTTGGCGTTCTGCTTCGCCTCGCCGAGGCCCATGTTGAGCGTGATCTTCTGCAGGCGCGGAGCCTGCATCGGGGTCGAGTAGCCGAACTTGCTGGTCAGCGCCGGCAGGACGTCCTGCTCGTAGCGCTCGCGCAGCCGCGGCGGCGGCGCGGCCTGGGACTGTGCCGTGGCTGTCGCCTCCATCAGAACGTCACCCCGCTTCGCTTCGCAAAACGCTCGCGCTTGCCACCTTTGTCGCGGCGCACGCCGACTCGGGTCGGTTTGTTGTCTTTGGGGTCGAGCAGCATCACGTTGGAGACGTGGATCGGCCCCTCCTTCTCGACGATGCCGCCGACATCGCCACCGCGCTGCGCGTCTTTGACCGAGCGCGGTCGTTCGTGGCGCTTGATCATGTTGAGGTGCTCGACGTAGACGCGGCTGCGCTTCGGCTCGGTCCGCACCACGCGGCCGGTCTTGCCGGCGTCCTTGCCGCCGATCACCACCACCTGATCGTCTTTGCGGATGCGCATTCCCTTGGCCATCAGAGGACCTCGGGCGCCAGCGAGATGATTTTCATGAAGTTGCGATCGCGCAGCTCGCGGGCGACGGGCCCGAAGATGCGGGTGCCGCGCGGGTTGTTGCTCGCCGGGTCGATCAGCACCGCGGCATTCTCGTCGACGGAGATGTAGGTGCCGTCGGGACGACCCAGCTGCTTCTTCGTGCGCACCACGACAGCCTGGACGACCTCGCCTTTGCGCACGCCACCCTGGGGGCTGGCCTGTTTGACGGTCGCCGTGATCACGTCACCGACACCGGCGTAGCGGCGGTGTGATCCGCCCTTGACGCGGATGCAGAGGATCTCGCGGGCGCCTGAGTTGTCGGCGACCTTCAATCTCGACTCCTGCTGGATCACTTCGCCTTCTCCAGTACCTCGACCAAGCGCCAACGCTTGGTCTTCGAGAGCGGCCTGGTCTCGACGATGCGGACGGTGTCGCCCTCGCCAGCCTCGTTCTGCTCGTCGTGAGCATGAAGCGTGCGAGAGCGGCGCACGACCTTCTCGTAAGTGGGATGCCGACGAGCAATGTCGATCCGCACGGTGATCGATTTCTCGCCCTTGTTGGAAACAACGATCCCCTGCCGCGTCTTGGCGGCAACGGCGTCCTTCTCGGCAACGGCCGTGCCGGTACCTGCAGTCTTGTCAGCTTTCGCCGCAGTCCTTTCCTTGCGCCGCGACCCAGCCTTGAGCTTCCGCTCCTCGGCCCGCTTCGCAGCCCTTTCCTCAACCGTGAGGGCAGGACCAGCTTTGTGCGGCTGCCGTGAGCGCTGCAGCCGACGCCGCTCCTTCCAAGGCAGCTCGTCCTCAGGATTCGGCTCAGCAGCTTCTTCCGCATGAGCCGACTCTTCGGCAGCAGGCTCCGCCTCAGCCGCAGCGGGCTCTGACTGCTCAGCCTCAGAGGCGTCAGAAGACTCCGCCTCGGGCGCGTCGTCCTTGGACTCAGCGGCCTCGTCTGCGGGTGGCGTGGCGGTGGGCTCCTCGCCCGCAGCTTGCGAGGACGAGGAGTCCTCTGCCGCGACAGGACCCGCAGCCTCGGCCTCTGAACCCGCAGCCTCGGCGCTCTCGTCCTTGGCCGTCTCGTCAGTCACGTCTTTTTTCTCCTCGTCACTCATCTCTTCAGCTCTTTCTCCACATCGATCCCCCGCTCCCGGGCGACCGTCAACAGCTTGGCCACGTCGCGCCGGGCAATCCCGATCCGCGCCGTGTTCTCCAGCTCGCCGGTCGCCTGCCGGAAGCGCAAGTTGAACGCCTCCTGCTTGGCATCGAGCAGTTTGGCGATCAGCTCATCGTCTTTGAGGTCGTGCACCTCGGCGGCCTTCACTGTGCCTCGGCCCCCTCGCGCATCACGAACTTGGTCCTGACCGGGAGCTTGTGTCCCGCCAGGCGCAGCGCCTCGCGGGCGAGATCCTCCGGCACGCCGGCCAGCTCGAACATCACCTTGCCCGGCTTGACCACAGCGACCCAGCCCTCCGGATTGCCCTTGCCCGAGCCCATGCGGGTCTCGGCGGGCTTCTTCGTGTAGGGCTTGTCGGGGAAGACGTTGATCCAGACCTTGCCGCCACGTTTGATCTTGCGGGTCATCGCCACGCGGGCGGCCTCGATCTGGCGGTTGGTGATCCAACCGCGGTCCAGCGACTTCAGCCCGTACTCGCCGAAGGCGACGGTGCTGCCGCCCTTGGTGTTGCCGCGCATGCGGCCGCGCATCTGCTTGCGGTGCTTGACCCGCTTCGGCATCAGCATCAGCGACCACCCCCGCCACGCTGGCCACCGCGACCGCCACCTGGGCCGCCACGGCCGCCGCCGGGACCGCCACGGCCGCCACCCGGACGTCCACCACGATCTCCTCCTCCGCGACCACCACGATCTCCGCCTGGGCCACCGCGGCCGCCACGCTGGCCACCCTGCGGCGGCCCGCTGTCCTCGTCGGTGAGCTGATCGCGGAAGCCCTCGGGCATCACCTCGCCCTTGTTGATCCAGCACTTGACTCCTATGCGACCGGTCGTCGTGCGTGCCTCGAAGAAGCCGTAGTCGATGTTGGCGCGCAGCGTGTGCAGTGGCACGCGGCCGTCGGAGTAACCCTCGGTGCGCGCCATCTCGGCGCCGCCGAGGCGACCGGAGACCTGCACCTTCACGCCTTTGGCGCCGGAGCGCATCGCCGAGGTGAGGGCGCGTTTCATCGCGCGCCGGAAAGCGACGCGGTTCTGCAGCTGCTCGGCGATCGACTGGGCGACCAGCTTGGCGTCGAGCTCGGGACGCTTCACCTCGCGGATGTTCACCTTCACCGGTTTGCCGGTCAGCTTGTGCAGGTCTTTGCGCAGCGCGTCCACTTCGCTGCCCGACTTGCCGATCACGATGCCGGGGCGGGCGGTGTGGATGTCCACGGCGATCTCACCGTGGCGCTCGATGGTGATGTTGGAGAGACCGGCGTGAGCAAGCTTGTTTTCGATGTGGTCGCGGATTTTGAGGTCCTCGTTGAGGACATCGGCGAAGTCTTTCTCCTCGAACCAGTTCGACTTCCAGTCCTGGATGTAGCCGACGCGGAAGCCGCCGGGATGGATCTTCTGTCCCATTTCCCTAGTCCTCTTCCTCGGGGCTCAGCGCCACGGCGATATGGCAGGTTCGCTTGTTGATTCGCGAGGCGCGGCCGAGCGCACGCGGGCGGAAACGGCGAAGGGTCGGGCCTTCGTCGACCGTGATCTCGGAGATCCGCATCTCGTCGCCGATCAGGTCGTGATTGTTCTCGGCGTTGGCGGCGGCGGAATCGATCAGCTTGCGGATGTCCTCAGCCGCACCGCGGGGGGAGAACTCGAGCAGCGCCCGGGCCTGCTCGATGTGCATCCCACGTACCTGGTCGGCGATCAGGCGCGCCTTACGCGGCGCCACCCGCACGTAGCGGGAGCTGGCACGAACGACGACCGGGGCGTCGGCCACGCTATTCACCCTTGCCCGTTCCGGAGTGGGAGCGGAAGGTTCGGGTCGGCGCGAACTCGCCAAGCTTGTGGCCCACCATCGACTCGGAGATGAAGACGGGAACGTGCTTGCGCCCATCGTGGACGGCGATCGTGTGGCCGACCATGTCGGGGAAGATCGTCGAGGCGCGCGACCAGGTCTTCAGCATCTGCTTGGTGCCGGAATCGTTCATGGCGGTGACGCGCTTCATCAGCGCCTCTTCCACCCACGGGCCCTTTTTGGTCGAGCGTCCCATCAGCGACTCTTTTTCTTCCCGCGGCGACGGCCGCGCACGATGTAGCGGTCGGACTGCTTGCCCTTCTTGCGGGTGCGGTAGCCGAGCGTCGGCTTGCCCCAAGGAGTGACCGGGTGGCCTCCAGGTGTGTGGTGAGCCTCGCCACCGCCGTGCGGGTGGTCGACGGGGTTCATCGCCACGCCGCGGGTCTGCGGCCGCTTGCCCTTGTGGCGATTGCGGCCCGCCTTGCCGATCTTGACGTTCTGGTGCTCGGCGTTGGAGAGCACGCCGACGGTGGCGCGGCACTCGGCGCGCACCAGGCGCATCTCCGAGGAGGGCAGTCGCAGCGTCACCATGTCGCCCTCCTTCGCCGCAAGCTGGATCGAGGTCCCCGCCGAGCGGCCGAGCTTGCCGCCCTGGCCCGGGGTGAGCTCGACGTTGTGGACGATCGTGCCGGTCGGCATCTCGCCGAGCGCGAGCGCGTTGCCGGGCCGGATGTCGGCGCCGGGCCCGGACTGGACCTCATCGCCGACCGAGATCGCCGCGGGGGCGAGGATGTAGCTCTTGGCGCCGTCGGCGTAGTGGAGCAGGGCGATGTAGCAGCTGCGGTTAGGGTCGTACTCGATCGTCGCGACCTTGGCCGGCACGCCGTCGCGCAGGCGCTTGAAGTCGATCTGGCGGTAGCGCCGCTTGGCGCCGCCGCCGCGGTGGCGGGCAGTGACGCGGCCGTTGGTGTTGCGGCCGCCGGACTTGCGCAGACCCTCGGTCAGCTTGCGCTCGGGGCTGGAGCTGGTCAGCTGCTCACGCAGCGGGTAGGTCGCGAAGCGACGTCCCGGGCTGGTCGGTTTTGTTTTTCGGTTCGGCATCCTTATTCCTAAGCAGTCTCTGCGCCCTCGAACAGCTCGATCCGTTCGCCGGGGGCGAGCTGGACGATGGCCTTCTTCCAAGCCCGTGTCTTGCCCTGATGCAGGCCGCGGCGCTTCGGCTTGGCCCGCACCTTGGCGGTGCGCACCGCGGCGACCTTGACGTCGAAGATCTCCTCGACCGCGTGGGCGATCTGGGTCTTGTGGGCCCGATCGTCGACGCGGAAGGTGTACTTGCCCTCTCCTATCAGCGCGTAGCTCTTCTCCGATACGACGGGTCGGATGATCGTCGTGCGGGCGTCCATCAGACCAGCCTCTCCTTGAGCTTCTCGAGCGCCTGCTCGGAGAGGACCAGCGAGGCGGCGCCGATCACGTCGGCGACGCCAACGGCGCTGACCTCGGCGACCTCGACCCGGGGGATATTGCGGAAGCTCTTCGCGGCGCCGCCCTCCTCGGGTGCGAGCACGATCAGCGTCGAACGCTTCGCTCCCCATTTGGCGAGCGCCTCGGCTGCAGTCTTGGTCGACGGGGCCTCGAATGCGCTTGCGTCGAGCACGGCAATGCTCTCGCGCTCGGCGTGAACCGAGAGGGCGGAGCGCAGCGCCTTGCGCCGTGCCTTGCGGTTGACCTTGACCGTGTAGTGACGCGGCTTGGGACCGAAGGCGACGCCGCCACCGAAACGGGTGGGCGAGCTGAGCGCGCCGACGCGGGCACGGCCGGTGCCCTTTTGGCGCCAAGCCTTGGCGCCGGTCATCGAGACCTCGCCACGAGTCTGGGTTGAAGCGGAGCCCTGGCGACGCGAGGCGAGATCGGCGCGCGCAGCCTCGTCGACCAGCGAGTGGTGGAAGGGCTCGGCGAAAAGCTCTTTGGGCAGGTCGGCCTTGGTCGTCTTGCCGAGCACGGCGGCTTTAGCCATCGGTCCTCACCTCGACCACCGCGTTGCGCGAACCGGGCACGGAGCCCCTGATCAGCAGCAGGTTGCGCTCGGCATCGACCTGGGCGACTTCGAGGCCCTTCTGGGTGACCCGCTTGTTGCCCATCTGCCCCGGCATCCGCATGCCCTTGAAGACGCGGGCGGGGAAGGTGCTGGCGCCGATCGAGCCCGGCGCGCGCACGTTGTGCGAGCCGTGGGTGACCGGGCCGCGGCTGAAGTTGTGGCGCTTGATCCCGCCCTGGAAGCCCTTGCCGATCGAGATCCCGGCGACCTTGACTCTCTGGCCGGCCTCGAAGGAGCCAACGGTGACGTCGTCACCGATCTTCGGGCCCTCCTCGGCGCCGAGATCCTCGTCGCGGAACTCGACCAGGTGGCGCATCGGCGCGGCGCCCGCCTTCTTCAGGTGGCCTTCCTCGGCCTTGCTCAGCTTGCCCTGCTTGGTCTCACCAAAAGCGAGCTGCACGGCGGCGTAGCCGTCGCGCTCGGGCTCGCGCACTGCCGTCACCTTGCAGGGGCCGGCCTCAATCACCGTCACAGGGATGGCCTCGCCGTCCTCAGCGAAGACCTGTGTCATCCCGAGCTTCTTGCCAAGAATCGCCGGCATTACAGCCTGATCTCGATGTCGACTCCGGCCGGCAGCGAGTCGAGGCGCTGCAGCGAGTCGACGGTTTTCGGCGAAGGCTGGAGGATGTCGATCAGGCGCTTGTGCGTGCGCATCTCGAAGTGCTCGCGCGAGTCCTTGTCCTTGAAGGGGGAGCGGATCACGCAGTAGACGTTCTTCTCGGTGGGCAGCGGCACGGGGCCGGAGACGCTGGCGCCGGTGCGCTCCGCGGTCTCGACGATCTCGCGGGCAGCCCGGTCTATGGCGTCATGGTCATACGCCTTGAGCCGGATCCGAATTTTCTGTGCTGCTATGGCTGCCACTTTGAACTTGTCTTGTCTTTCTCGCGCGTCTTACCGCGCATAAAGGGCGGGGCCCCGTTTGGTGGGGCGCCGCCCCGGTCGTATGTCCTTGCAGTTGTCTCGCTACCCGGCGGGCAGCGAAAGGGCGGGCGAGAAGCCCCCCTTGGTGAATCGTCTACTCGATGATCTCGGCGACGACCCCCGAGCCAACGGTCCGGCCACCCTCGCGGATGGCGAAGCGCAGACCCTGATCCATCGCGATCGGCTGGATCAGCTCGATCGTCATCTCGACGTTGTCACCCGGCATCACCATCTCGGTCCCCTCGGGGAGGTTGGCGATCCCGGTCACGTCGGTTGTCCGGAAGTAGAACTGGGGCCGATAGCCGGAGAAGAACGGAGTGTGACGACCACCCTCCTCCTTCTTCAGGCAGTAGACCTCAGCCTTGAACTTGGTGTGCGGGGTGATCGAGCCGGGCTTGCAGAGAACCTGACCGCGCTCGATCTCCTCGCGCTTGGTACCGCGGAGCAGGGCGCCGATGTTGTCGCCGGCCTGACCCTGATCCAGCAGCTTGCGGAACATCTCGACGCCGGTGACCACCGTCGTCGTGGTGTCCTTGATGCCGACGATCTCGACCTCGTCGCCGGTGTTGACGATGCCCTGCTCGACGCGGCCGGTAGCGACGGTGCCGCGGCCGGTGATCGAGAAGATGTCCTCGATCGGCATCAGGAAGGGCTTGTCGAGCTCGCGGACGGGCTCCGGGATGTAGGAGTCAAGCGCGTCGGCAAGTTCGAAGATCGCCTTCTGTGCCTCTTCGTCGCCCTCGAGGGCCTTGAGGGCCGAGCCCTTGACGATCGGGGTCTCGTCGCCCGGGAAGTCGTACTCGTTGAGCAGGTCCTTGACCTCCTCCTCGACGAGCTCGATCAGTTCGTCGTCGTCGACCTGATCGACCTTGTTGAGGAAGACGACCACGTGCGGGACGTTGACCTGGCGGGCGAGCAGGATGTGCTCGCGCGTCTGCGGCATCACCCCGTCGGCGGCCGAGACGACCAGGATCGCGCCGTCCATCTGGGCGGCGCCGGTGATCATGTTCTTGACGTAGTCGGCGTGACCCGGGCAGTCGACGTGGGCGTAGTGGCGGTTGTCGGTCTGGTACTCGACGTGCGAGGTCGCGATCGTGATCCCGCGCTCCTTCTCCTCCGGAGCGTTGTCGATCTCCTCGAAGCTTTTCGCTTCGGCGCCACCCTTGGTGGAGAGGGTCTTGGTGATAGCGGCCGTCAGCGTCGTCTTTCCGTGGTCGATGTGACCGATCGTGCCGACGTTCACATGCGGCTTATCGCGCTCGAACTTCTCCTTGGACATCTCTCTCCGTTCTACCTTTCGAAGTCGGGTTCTGTCTGCGTTGGCTGATTAAGTTTGAGGTCAGTTGCCGGGCAGGCCATTTGATCCTGCCTGCGGGCGAACCTGGGAAATATAGCTAGAACAACCGCGTGGCCTGCTGACGGTCATGAGGTTGCGCCAACCGGCTCACCTGAGCGATGCTCGACGATCTCCTCGGCGATGCTGCCGGGGACCTCCTCGTAGCGCTCGAACTGCATTGTGTAAGTCGCTCGCCCCTGAGTCATAGAGCGAAGTTCCGTGGCATAGCCGAACATCTCGCCGAGCGGCACGAAGGCCTGGACTGCAAGCGCGTTGCCGCGCTGATCCTGGCCCTGCACCTTGCCGCGGCGGCGCGAGAGGTCGCCGATCACGTCGCCGAGGAAGTCCTCGGGAGTGACGACCTCGACCGCCATCACGGGCTCGAGCAGGACCGGGTTGGCCTTGCGGGCGGCGTCCTGGATCGCCATCGAGCCGGCGATTTTGAACGCCATCTCCGAGGAGTCGACGTCGTGGAAGGAGCCATCGACGAGTTCGACCCTGACGTCGACCATCGGGTAGCCGGCCTTGACGCCGTTCTCCAGCGCCTCCCTCATCCCCTGTTCGGCGGGTCCGATGAATTCGCCCGGAATGGCGCCGCCCTTGATTTTGTTGACGAACTCGAATCCCTCGCCCGGCGCCGGCTCGACGTTGATCACGACGTGACCGAACTGGCCGCGGCCACCGGTCTGGCGGACGAAACGCGCCTCGACCTTTTTGACCTCCTTGCGGATCGTCTCGCGGTAGGCGACCTGGGGCTTGCCGACGTTGGCCTCGACTTTGAACTCGCGCAGCATACGGTCGACGATCACCTCGAGGTGGAGCTCGCCCATGCCGTGGATCAGGGTCTGGCCGGTTTCCTCGTCGGATTCGATCCGGAAGGTCGGGTCCTCCTCGCCGAGGCGCTGCAGGGCGTTGCCCATCTTCTCCTGGTCGGCCTTGGTTTTCGGCTCGATCGCGACGGCGATCACGGTCTCGGGGAACTCGATGCTCTCCAGCGCAATCGGTGCGTCCGGAGCAGACAAGGTGTCGCCGGTGCCGGTTTCTTTGAGGCCGACGCCGGCGCAGATGTCACCCGCGTAGCACTCGTCGATCTCCTCGCGACTGTTGGCGTGCATCATCAGCAGGCGACCGATGCGCTCGGTCCTGCCGGTCTTGACGTTGAGGACCCGGCCGCCTTTCTCCAGCTTGCCGGAGTAGACGCGGAAGTAGGTCAGCTTGCCGACGTAGGGATCGGTCATCACCTTGAAGGCGAGAGCGGCGAAGGGGGCGTCGTCGGAGGCTGGGCGCTCAGCCTCGGTCGGCTCTGCCTGGCCCTTGCCAGCCGGCACGACACCGGTCACCGGCGGGACCTCGAGCGGCGAGGGCAGCAGATCGACGATCGCGTCGAGCAGCGGCTGCACACCCTTGTTCTTGAAGGAGCTTCCGCAGAGCACCGGAGTCACCTTGGTATCCAGGCAAGCCCGGTGCAGGGACCGCGCGATCCGCTCGTGCGGGATCTCCTCCTCGGCCAGGTAGGCCTCCATCAGCTCGTCGTCGTAATCGGCGCAGGCCTCGATCAACTGCGTGCGGTATTCCTCCGCTTGTTCCTGGAGGTCGGCAGGGATCTCGACGGTCTCGTACTCGGCACCGAGCTCGTCGGTCCAGATCAGCCCTTTCATCTCGATCAGGTCTACGACGCCCTGGAAGTTGTCCTCACTGCCGATCGGCAGCTGGATCGGCAGTGGGTTGGCGCCGAGCCGGTCCGTCATTGTCTGCACCGAGTTGAAGAAGTCGGCCCCCGTGCGATCCATCTTGTTGATGTAGGCGAAGCGGGGGACCGCATACTTGTCCGCCTGGCGCCAGACGGTCTCGGACTGGGGCTCAACCCCGGCAACCGCGTCGAAGACGGCGACCGCGCCGTCGAGAACGCGCAGGCTGCGCTCGACCTCGACCGTGAAGTCGACGTGGCCGGGCGTGTCGATGATGTTGATGCGGTGGTCCTTCCACTCGCATGCCGTAGCGGCGGAGGTGATCGTGATGCCCCGCTCCTGCTCCTGTTCCATCCAGTCCATCACCGCGGCGCCCTCGTGAACCTCGCCCATCTTGTGGGTGCGACCGGTGTAATAGAGGATGCGCTCGGTGGTCGTCGTCTTACCGGCGTCGATGTGCGCCATGATCCCGATATTGCGCGTCTTCTCTAGGGGAAAGCTGCGTGCCATGTGTTCCTAAGGTAAGGGTTTGGTCGTGAAACGGGGATGGGACAAACGCAAACGATCTGGCAAGGGCCGGGATCGGCGCATGAAAAAGGCCCTCGCGGGCCCGGCGAAACGAACTTCGAAACGGACTTCGAAAAGACTGCCTGAGCGACGCGCGATGATAGCAGCGGCGCGTCGTCGCATCGACGCGGTGCCCTTGAGCGCGGCGAGGCGGACCCGCCAGGTCGATCGCGCCTTGGCGCGCCGCATCGAGAAGGCACGGCCGGTGCTGGTCCGGTGGCTGCGGCGAGCATGGGTGCGGGTCCGGCGCGGCGCGAAGGCCCTTGGCAAGCGCCTGCGTCCCCTCGCCGTGCTGGTGCTGCGCGCCTTCTCCCGAAGCGAACGTCTCCTGCGACGCCTGACGTCTGCCTCCGAGCGCACGGCGACGCGAGCTAGCGCCACGATCACGCCGGCTCGGGCGATCGCGGGCGTGATCCTTGCCTCCGCGCTCTGCCTCATCGCCTCCCAGTTCGTCACCTACAGCAGCGTCGAGATCGGCCAACCGGGCTACGCGGGCCTGCCATCGGCCTCCCCGCCTACGGTCGCCGGGGAAAGGGCCGGCGAAGCGCACGCCTACCTCTTGATCCCACTCGCCCTGCTCGCCGCGCTCGCCGCGGTGATGGCGATGCGAACCGAGCGCCGTGGCCTGGGCCGCATCGTCGTCATCCTCGGCCTGCTCTGCATCGCCGTGATCCTCATCGTCGACCTGCCGGCCGGCCTGGATGCCGGGGCTCAATCCTCGCGCTTTGCGGGCGCCACGGCGGTGCTCCAGAGCGGCTTCTACGCGGAGCTCGCGGCAGCGGCGGGGCTGGTCATGGGCGGTCTGCTCTACTATGCGCGGCCGTGCCGAATACGAATCAACTTGTCAGGAAGGGCCGCAAGCGCCCGAAGAAGAAGACGGCGACGCCGGGACTCAAGTCCTCGCAAGGCCGCAAGAAAGCCGTTGCGGCCCCGCAGCGACGCGGCGTCTGCACGCGCGTCGCGACCGTAACGCCGAAGAAGCCGAACTCGGCGCTGCGCAAGATCGCCCGTGTGCGCCTCACCAACGGGATGGAGGTCACCACCTATATCCCAGGCGAGGGGCACAACCTGCAGGAGCACTCCGTGGTGCTGGTCCGTGGCGGCCGCGTCAAGGACCTGCCTGGCGTCCGCTACAAGGTCGTGCGCGGCACCCTTGACGCAGCCGGCGTCTCGGACCGCAAACAGGCCCGCTCACGCTACGGCGTCAAGGCCTCCTAGTGCCCCGCCGCTCCGCAGCACAGATCCGTCCGGTCGAGCCCGATGCGCGTTTCCGCAACCGGCTCGTCCAGCAGCTGATCAACAAGGTGATGAGCGACGGCAAGAAGCAGCTTGCCGAGCGGATCGTCTACGACGCCCTCGCCCTGGTCGGCGAGCGTTCCGGCGAGGACGCGATCGAGACGCTCGAGGCGGCGATCAAGCAGCTGACCCCGGTGCTCGAGGTTCGCTCACGCCGGGTCGGCGGCGCCACCTACCAGGTACCGGTCGAGGTGCCCGCACGCCGCGCTCGCACCCTGGCGATCCGCTGGCTCGTCGACTTCGCGCGCAGCCGTCGCGAGTACTCGATGGCCGAGCGGCTAGCCAGCGAGATCCTCGACGCGAATCAGCAACAGGGCAGCGCCTGGAAGCGCAAGGACGACATCTACCGCATGGCCCAGGCCAACAAGGCCTTCGCGCATTACCGCTGGTAGTCCCGTCTCGGCCGTGACCCGGCCGATCCTCGCAATCGACGTGGATGGGGTGATCTCCCTCTTCGGAGCCGAAACCCCTCCCGACAGGTCGTTGACGAAATTGCAGCTGGTCGACGGCGTGCCACACCTGATCTCGCTTCCCGTCGGGGACCGGCTTGTACGGCTTGGTGAGCACTTCGAGCTGGTCTGGGCAAGCGGCTGGGAGGACAAAGCGAACTTCTATCTCCCGACCCTGCTTGGCTTGCCAGACCTCCCGCACATCAGCTTTGGCAGCGCGGCACCTGGTGCGGTCCACTGGAAGCTGGAACCGTTGACCGAGTACGCCACCGGGCGCCCGCTCGCCTGGATCGACGACAACTTCAACGAGGCCTGCTACGCCTGGGCCGAGCAGCGGCCCGAGCCAACTCTCCTCGTGCCGACCGAATCGCATCTAGGCCTCGAGGAGGCCCACGTCGAGGCCTTGCGGCAATGGGCAGTGTCTCTACACTGAGCCTCGTGGAGGGGTTCTGGCCAATCTTCTTTCTCCTCGTCGTCCTGAAGATCCCAGTCTTCGGCGCCCTCTGGCTCGTCTGGTGGGCGAGCCAAGAACCCGAGCCCGAGGGCGCAGCAACAGACGATGGCGATGGTGGCTTCAAACGCCGGAACCCTCAGCCAAAGCTCCCCCGCGGCCCACGCCGCGGACCTCATGCCGGCGGCGCGATGCGGAGGCGACGGGGTGCCTCTCCCGGGCAGCGGCGTCCCGGTTTTCGCACAGCCCACTCAGCGAGCGAAGCGGCGTCCCCGGCGAAAACCCCAGCAACCGGGAGGGGCACCCCGTCGCCTCCCCCATCCCCCGCTCAAACCCGCTGAGCAGCCCGCTTCCGCTCCCGCCGAATCTCCCGCAGGTAAGGCTGAAAGTCCACCTGGATCGTATGCCGCTTGGAAGCGACGTACCGCTTCTTCATCTTCTTTTCCGCCTCGGCGATCTCCGCGCGCATCGCAGCCGGTGACGGCAGCGTTCCGCGCCCGCCGAGCAGGTCGGCGACCCACTCCGCCTGAGCCTCGGCGAGCGGCATGATCGCGCCCAGGGGCTGGATCAGCCCAATGAAGTAGAGCCCCGGGTGCTCGACCGAGGCAACCCGGCGGTAGAGCGGCAACCGGTTGTCCGCCGCCGAGACCACGCTCTCGTCGAAGAAGGGAAAGGTGATCCGGTAGCCGGTGCAGTAGACGACGAGGTCGATCTCCTCCTCGCTGCCGTCGGCGAAGCGGACCGTGCGCTCCCCGACGAAGCGGTCGATATTCGTCTTGACCGCGATGTCGCCGTGGCCCAGCCGGGAGAGCAGCTCGGCGGAGACGGTCGGGTGCGCCTCGAGCAGCTTGTGGTCTGGCTTGGGGAGGCCGTAGGAAGTCATGTCTCCGGCAGTCAGCCCCAACATGCGCCCCAGCACGAAGCGCTGTACAGAGAGCGGCATCAGGGTCAGCAGCTTCGAAGCCGCTTCATCGGTCGGTTTGCCGTTCAGGTACTTGGGCATGACGTAGGCGCCGCGGCGCATCGCCAGGAAGGTTTTCTCGGCGATCCGCGAGGCCTCGACCGCGATGTCCGTCGCCGAGTTGCCGATGCCCAGCACGAGCACGCGCTTGTCGGTCAGCGTCTCGGGCTCCCGGTAGTGGTGGACGTGGATCTGCTCGCCCTCGAACCGGTCCGAGCCGGCGAACGCAGGCTCCGGCCAGCGCGGGTCCCAGTGGTGCCCGTTGGCCACGAGCACGGCCCGGTAGCGGTGGGCCTCGCGGCCCCCGTCGCGCTCCTGGACCGTCACCTCCCACTCGCCGTCGACCGGCACGACGCTAACGACCTCGGCGCGGAAGCGGATCCTCTCGCGCAGCGCGAAATGGTTGACGTAGTCGTCGAAGTAGCGGGCGATCTGGAAGTGGTTGGGGTAGTCCGGATAGTCATCCGGCATCGGGTAGGTCTTGTAGGCCATCAGCCCACGCGAGGTGTTGATGTGCAGCGAGCGGTAGGCGGAGGACAGCTCGTTGTCGTTTTCGTAGCGCCAGTTGCCGCCGACCTCCGAGCCCTTCTCGAAGCAATCGAAGTCGATCCCGCCGGCGTTGAGGACCTGGCAGGAGGCGATGCCGGAGGAACCGGCGCCGATCACGCAGACCTTCTGAGCGGCTGGCATGCCTGAAATCTACAAGGGGTGAGGAGGTTCACCCCTGGGGTCCGTAGAGAGAAAGGCCGATCGATTCGAAGCTTGGTCCATCGGATTTACAACCCAACGAAAGGAACCTCCGATGACCAAGAAGAGCACATTCCGCCCCAGCCCCGCCCTCGTGATCGCCTGCGTCGCCCTGTTCGTCGCCCTCACCGGCAGCGCCATCGCCGCCGGCGTCGGCAAGAACACGGTCCGCTCGCCGCAGATCGTCGACGGCACGATCCGCACCGTCGACCTCCGCGACAACGCGGTTGCCGCCGGCAAGATCGCCCCCGACGCGGTCGACACCACGGAGATCGCCGAAAACGGCGTCGACTCCTCCGACGTCGCACCGGACACGCTGACGTCAGGCGACCTCGGCACCGCCTCGGTCACCTCCTCGGAGGTAGCCGACCAGTCGCTGACCGCCAACGACCTCGGCCCCGACTCAGTCGGCTCGAGCGAGCTGCAGGCCGGCTCCGTCCGCGCCTCCGAGCTCGGCGGGATCATCCAGGCGTCGAACAGCACGGCGATCAAAGGCGGCGACAACGCCAGCACCACGGCGACGTGCCCGGCGGGCACCACCGTGATCGGCGGCGGAGGCAGCTCGGGCTTCTACCAAGTCCACCTGGCCTCGTCCTACCGCAGCGGCAACGGCTGGCACATAGACGCCCGCAGCGCCGCCGTAGGCGACACCACCATCACCGCCTACGCCTACTGTCTCTCAGGCGGCAGCAGCAACTAGTCCCAAACGACAAGCAGCACCGAAGCGGCCCGGGCAAACCCCGGGCCGCTCTGCGTTCCGGCGAACTGCATCAAATTATCGGCCCAGTAGACCGGAAATTTGATGCAGTTCGCCTTGAGCCAGACAAGCTCAACCGAAGCGGAGCCGTCGCAGCAGCACATCAAAACCCCGCAGGAGGGGCCGGGGTGCCCCTCCTGCGCAGCGGCGTCCTGGTTTTCGCACAGCCCACTCAGCGAGAGAAGCGACGCGCCCGGCGAAAACCCCAGCAAGCGGGAGGGGCACCCCGGCCCCTCCCCCCGCTACTAGGACTGCCCCTGCTGCGACGACTCCTCAGAGGTCTGCTCAATCTCATGCGCCAGCTCCTCGAGCTCCTCCGCAAACGAAGGCCCGAAGCTCTCGACGGCTTCGCCGTCGTCCAGCCCCAGCTCGGCGGCCAGCTCTTCCTCGTCGAGCAGCCCTTCCTCGTTCGGCGGTTCGATCGGCACGGCCGGCTCGATCGCGACCGTGCGGTAGTGCTTGAGGCCGGTGGCGGCCGGGATCAGCTTGCCGATGATCACGTTCTCCTTCAGGCCGACGAGTTTGTCTCGCTTGCCCTCCAGCGCGGCATCGGTGAGGACCTTCGTCGTCTCCTGGAAGGAGGCGGCGGAGAGGAAGGACTCGGTGGCCAGCGAGGCCTTGGTGATACCGAGGATGACCTCCTCGGCCTTGGCCGGAGTGCCGCCGTCTTCCTTCGTCTTCTTATTGAGGCGCTTGAGCGCACCGCGGTCTTCGAGCTGGCCCGGCAGCAGTCCGGTCGAGCCCTTCGACTCGATCCGCACCTTCTTCAGCATCTGGCGGGCGATCAGCTCGATGTGCTTGTCGTTGATGTCGACGCCCTGGGCGCGGTAGACCCTCTGCACCTCGGCCACCAGGTAGAGCTCGACATCGGTGCGGCCTCGGATCGCCAAGAGATCGGCCGGGTAGAGCGAGCCCTCGTTGAGCTGCTGGCCAATCTCCACCTTCTCGCCGTCGGTGACGTGCAGGCGGGTCCGGGGCGGGAAGCTGTAGGCGTGCTCCTCGCCGCTTGACTCGGTGACGATCACTTTCAGCGCTTTGTCGGTTTCTTCGACCGTGACCTTGCCCGCCGCCTCGGCCATCTGTGCCAGGCCCTTCGGTTTACGCGCCTCGAAGAGCTCGACGATGCGAGGTAGGCCCTGTGTGATGTCCTGGCCGGCGACACCGCCGGTGTGGAACGTCCGCATGGTCAGCTGGGTGCCGGGCTCGCCGATCGACTGGGCGGCGATGATGCCGACCGCGTCGCCGATGTTGACGGTGAAGCCGGTGGCTGGAGCGACGCCGTAGCAGGCACGGCATACGCCCGAGTCGGCGTCGCACTTGAGCGTCGAGCGGACCGGGACCTTGGTCTCCTCGTCGTCGAACGCCTCGGCGATCGCCTCGACGTCGGCCAGGGTGATCTCCTGGTTGCGCTTGAGCAGCTCGCGGCCGCGCTTGGTTTCGAATTTCTTCGCCGCCAGGCGGCCGATCAGGTTGTCATTGAGCGAGTTGTCGTCCTTGCGGATCGCCATCTCGATGTGGTCTTTGGTTTTGCAGTCCTCCTCGCGGACGATCACGTCCTGGGCGACGTCGACCAAGCGCCGGGTCAGGTAACCCGAGTCGGCCGTGCGCAGCGCCGTGTCGGCAAGTCCCTTTCGGGCGCCGTGCGTGGAGATGAAGTACTCGAGGACCGAGAGGCCCTCCATGAAGTTGGCCTTGATCGGCCGCTCGATGATTTCGCCCTTCGGATTGGCCATCAGGCCACGCATCCCCGCCAGCTGGCGGATCTGCTTGAAGGAGCCGCGAGCGCCCGAGTTGGCCATCATGAAGATCGGGTTCAACTCGTCGAGGTTGTCCTCCATCGCTTTGGCGACCTCGTCGGTGGCGTTGTTCCAGTGCGACGTGACCGCCTCGTGGCGCTCCTCGGCGGTGATGTAGCCGTCGTCGTACTGGCCCTGGATCTCCGCCGTCAGCTTCTCGTAGCGTTCGAGGATCTGCTCCTTGTCGGGTGGCGAGACGACGTTGTTCTTGGACACGGTGATCCCCGCCTGGCTGGCGTAGTGGAAACCGAGGTCCTTGAAGGCGTCGAGCACCTGCGAGACAGCCGGGGCGCCGTAGGCCTCGACCAGGTCGGAGACCATCTCGTTGACGTTGCGCTTCTTCAGCGAGTGGTTGACGAACTCGAACTGCTCGGGATCGAAGTCGTCCCCGAGCGCCTCAGCCAGAGCCCGCTCAATCTTTTCGTTGAAGATGATCCGCCCGACCGTGGTCAGGAAGTGCTCCTTGCCGGCCCGCCGGTACTCGGCCTGGTCGTGCAGCTTGCAGCCGCCGTTCTCGTAGACGAGCTCGGCCTCCTGCGCGGAGCGGAAGACCTTCGGCGCCGAGCCGTTTCGCTTGGCGCCCTTGCCGGCCTTGAGCCCCTCGTCGATCTTCGCCAGCTCCTCAGCGTCGGGACCGTAGGTGAGGTAGTAGATCCCCAGCACCATGTCCTGCGTCGGCGTCGCCAGCGGCGCGCCGTGGGCCGGCGAGAGGATGTTGTTCGCCGAGAGCATCAGGATCCGCGCCTCGGCCTGGGCCTCGGCGGAGAGCGGTACGTGCACGGCCATCTGGTCGCCGTCGAAGTCGGCGTTGAAGGCGTGGCAGACGAGCGGGTGGACCTGGATCGCCTTGCCCTCGACCAGCACCGGCTCGAAGGCCTGGATGCCGAGACGATGCAGGGTCGGCGCGCGGTTGAGCAGCACCGGGTGCTCGTGGATGACTTCCTCGAGCACGTCCCAGACCTCAGGGATCATCGTCTCGACCATCTTCTTGGCGGCCTTGATGTTCTGCACCGCCTTGCGCTCGACCAGCTGGGCCATGATGAATGGCTTGAAGAGCTCCAGCGCCATGAGCTTGGGCAGGCCGCACTGGTGCAGCCTCAGGCTCGGGCCGGAGACGATCACCGAGCGGCCGGAGTAGTCGACGCGCTTGCCGAGCAGGTTCTGGCGGAAGCGTCCCTGCTTGCCCTTGAGCATGTCGGAGAGCGACTTCAGCGGCCGGTTGCCGGGACCCGTCACCGGGCGGCCGCGGCGGCCGTTGTCGAACAGCGCGTCGACGGCCTCCTGCAGCATGCGCTTCTCGTTGTTGACGATGATCTCGGGGGCACCCAGGTCGAGGAGGCGCTTGAGCCGGTTGTTGCGGTTGATCACGCGCCGGTAGAGGTCGTTGAGGTCCGAGGTGGCGAAGCGGCCGCCGTCGAGCTGCACCATCGGGCGCAGCTCCGGCGGGATCACCGGCACGGAGTCGAGGATCATCCAATCTGGTTGGTTATCGGAGTTGAGGAAGGCGGAGGCGACTTTCAGCCGCTTCACCGCGCGGGCCTGTTTCTGGCCCTTGGAGCTGTTGATCACCTGCTCCAGTTCCTCGCACTCGGCCGCGAGGTCGACCTGTTCGAGCAGATCGCGCACCGCTTCGGCGCCCATGCTGCCGCGGAAGTACTCACCCCAGCCGAACGGCGAGCCGAAGCGATCCTTGAGCTCGCGGAAGACGGTCTCGTCGTTGACGACGTCCTTCGGCTTCATCTCGGTGAAGATCTTCCAGACCTCTTGCATCCGCTCGATCGCCTCGTCGATGTAGGCCTCGGTGTCGGATATCTCCGCCTCGAAGGTCTTGCGCAGCTCTTTGATCATTTTCGTGCGCTCGTCGTCCTTCAACTTGCGCAGCTGCGCGGCGGTCAGTTTCAGCGAGTCCGCCCAGATGTGGTCGTCGTCGTCGAACTTGGTCTGGGTGCCGTCCTCGAGGTACTTGATCCGGCGCTCCAGCGACTCGCTCAGCTCCTGAGTCCTTTTCTGCCGTTCCGCCTCGTAGGAGTCGGTGACCTTTTTGACTTCTTTCTCGAGCATGCCGAGGTCCTTGTCGCGGGCCTCGACGTCGACCCATGTGATCATCGACGCGGCGAAGTAGAGGACCTTCTCGAGCTCCTTGGGAGCCATGTCGATCAGGTAGCCGATCCGGCTCGGCACGCCCTTGAAGAACCAGATGTGGGAGACCGGGGCGGCCAGGTCGACGTGCCCCATGCGCTCGCGGCGCACCTTGGAGCGGGTCACCTCGACGCCACAGCGCTCGCAGACGATGCCCTTGTAGCGGACGCGCTTGTACTTGCCGCAGTAGCACTCCCAGTCCTTGGTCGGACCGAAGATGCGCTCGCAGAAGAGACCGTCTTTCTCGGGCTTCAGCGTGCGGTAGTTGATCGTCTCGGGCTTGGTGACCTCGCCCCAACTCCAGGAGCGGATCTTCTTCGACGACGCGAGGCCGATCTCAATTGCGTCGAAATTGTTGATGTCGATCATCAGTCCTCCACCTTGGCCTCAGCGGCCTCTGTCTCTTTCTCTGCCTCGGCCCCACCTGTGCCGCCGTCGCCCTCGGCGACCACCTGCTCCTCGCGCTCGTCGGCAGCCCCGTTGGGAGAGTCGGCGCGGACCCCGGTCAGGTCCATGCCGAGCTCCTCGGCTGCCTTGAGCAGGTCGTCGTCCTCCTCGGCGATCTCGACGTCCCCACCTTCGGAGACGACGTTGGCGTCGAGCGAGAGACTCTGAATCTCCTTCAGCAGAACTTTGAAGGACTCCGGGATCGACGGCTCGGGGATGTTCTCCCCCTTGACGATCGCCTCGTAGGCCTTGACGCGCCCGACCGTGTCGTCGGACTTGACCGTGAGCATCTCCTGCAGCGTGTAGGCAGCACCGTAGGCCTCCAGGGCCCAGACCTCCATCTCGCCGAAGCGCTGACCACCGAACTGCGCCTTGCCGCCCAGCGGCTGCTGGGTGACGAGCGAGTACGGGCCGGTCGAACGGGCGTGGATCTTGTCGTCGACCAGATGCAGCAGCTTGAGGATGTACATGTAGCCGATGGTGACTTTGCCCTCGTAGGGCTCGCCGGTGCGGCCGTTGTAGAGCTGGGCGCTGCCGTCGGCACGAGCACCGGGGCGCTCGTTCTTGTGGATGCCGAGGTCGATGCCGCGCTCCTCGTTTTCCTCCTGCCACTTGCAGAGTGCCTCGTCGACGTCCTCGACGCTGGCCCCGTCGAAGACCGAGGTCGCCACGTAGACGCGACCGTCGCCCTCGTCGGAATGGGCCTGCTTGTAGGCCTCGGAGCCGTCGTCGTACCAGCCGTTTGCGGCAACCCAGCCGAGGTGGGTCTCGAGGATCTGCCCGATGTTCATCCGGCTCGGCACGCCGAGCGGGTTGAGGATCACGTCGACGGGGGTGCCGTCGGCGAGGTGGGGCATGTCCTCCTCGGGCACGATCTTGGAGATCACACCCTTGTTCCCGTGACGGCCGGCGAGCTTGTCGCCCTCGGCGATCTTGCGCTTCGTCGCGACGAAGACGCGGACCAGGTCGTTGACGCCGGCGGCCAGATCGTCGCCGTCGTCGCGGCTGAAGGTGAGCACGTCGATGACGACGCCACCCTCGCCGTGGGGAACCTTGAGCGAGGTGTCGCGGACCTCGCGCGCCTTCTCCTTGAAGATCGCGCGGATCAGCTTCTCCTCGGCGGTCAGCTCGGTCTCGCCCTTGGGCGTCACCTTGCCGACCAGCAGGTCGCCGGAGAC
>JAWVFL010000017.1:0-2682 GCA_033856195.1 Solirubrobacterales bacterium
CGCCTGCTACGCGCCGGACGCGCAGTTCTCCGACCCGGTCTTCACCGACCTGCGCGGCGAGGAGCCCGGCGCGATGTGGCGGATGCTGACCGGCCGCGCCACGGACCTGAAGATCGAGCTGCACGAGCACGAGGCGGGGGAGGACGCCGGCTCGGCCCACTGGATCGCCCATTACACCTTCTCCACCGGGCGCCCGGTCGTCAACGACATCCAGGCCACTTTCCGCTTCGACCAGAACGGCCTGATCGTCGACCACGTCGACGACTTCGACTTCCACAAATGGGCCAAGCAGGCGCTCGGCCCGAGCGGCCACCTGGTCGCCCTGCTGCCGCCGCTGCGCAAGAAAGCGCGCGCCAAAGCCCTCGACCAGCTCACCAGCTACAAGCGCGAAGAGACCGGCTCCAGCATCTAACGAGCCCCTGCCCGTCCGCCCCACATGCGAACATGTGTTCGTATGAGATGGGATGAGCAAAGAGTCGAGAACGACCTCCGCCTGCCCGGCGTCGGCGACGGCACCGTCGTCCGCACCTTCGACGCGCCGGAGGCGATGGGGATCAACTTCCACGAGGTCCGCGCCAAGTCGGCGCTGAACCGGGTGCCGGGCGGGCGCTACGGCTTCAACTGGACGATCAACCCTTTCAGAGGATGCAGTCATGCCTGTATTTATTGCTTCGCCCGCCGCACGCACACCTACCTGGACATGAACGCCGGCCGCGACTTCGAGCGGGAGATCGTCGTCAAGGTCAACGTGCCGGAGCTGGTGCGGGCGGAGCTGGCGCGGCCGGGCTGGAATCGCGAACTGGTGGCTCTGGGCACCAACACCGACCCCTACCAGTGGGTCGAGAGCCGCTACCGGATGATGCCGGAGATCCTCGAGGCACTGGAGGCGGCGGAAACGCCGGTCTCGGTCCTGACCAAGTCGCCGCTGGCGATGCGCGACGTCGAGATCTTCGAGCGGATGGCGAAGAAGCTGCCGGTCTCCGTCAACTTCTCGGTCCCGACCCTCGACGAGGACGCCTGGCGGGCCACCGAGCCGCACACGCCGAGCCCCGCGGCCCGGCTCGACGCGGTCGCCGAGCTGCGCCGGCGGGGGATCGACTCCGGCGTACTGATCGCGCCGCTGATGCCCGGGATCAACGACGACCCCGACCAGGTCCGCCCGATCGTCGAACGCGCCCGCAAGGCCGGCGCCACCTTTCTCGGCGGCGTCGCCCTCCACCTTCGCGACGAGGTCAAGGACGTCTTCTTCGCCTGGCTCGAAGCCAAACGCCCCGACCTCCTCCCCCAGTACGAGGCCCTCTACAGCAACCGCGCATACATGAAGCCGGAGCAACGCAAACAAGCCACCCGAGCCCTCCGCCCCTGGGGCCGTGCCCGTCTCCGGCGATCCCTGGCCGACCGCTCCGACGCGCCAGCCGGAACCTCGCCTAGGCAGAGCGCTCCTCGGGCGGGTGGCGGTGGGGCGGGGGTCCTCCGCGGCGCGGAGGGAGCGAAGCGACCGAGCACCGTGGGGGATGCCGCACCGACAGGACCCGCCCGCCAGGTCCCTCTGTTCTAGGCCCCTTCGTCCAGCTGCTCGAACTTGCACTCGTGGGGCGATTTGTCGTCCCGAAACGACCGGAACCGCGCCCCGTGCCGGATTCGCCCCGAGGCGGCGTGGTCATAGCCCACTTCGATCACCAGCTCCGGCCGCAGCTCGACCCACTCGAGGTCGCGGCCGCCGGTCCAGCGGCTCGGCTCGGCGCTGCCGCTTTCGCCGGTCTCCAGCGGCGCCAGCATCGCCCGCATGCTTCTTTTCGCGGCGGCGCTGAAGCCGGAGATGTGGCCGACGGTGCGCAGCTCCTCGCCGTCGTAGAGGCCGAGGATCAGGGAGCCGACCGTGCCCTCCTCTTTGCCGGGGCGCCAGCCCATCACCACGCAGTCGATCGTGCGCTCGCGCTTGACCTTCGCGAACCCTTTGCGTTTACCGGGCAGGTAGGGGGCGTCGAGCTGCTTCGCCATCACCCCCTCGATGCTGCGCAGCCAGGACTCGGCCTGTTCGGCGTCAGGGGTCAGCGGCGTCAGTTCCAGATCCGCCGCGGCGGCGATCCGCTGCAGTCGCTCGCGGCGCTCCGATAGCGGCGTCTCCAGCAGCGCCTCGTCTCCCTCGGCGAGGAGGTCGAAGCCGATGAAGCAGGCTGGGATCTCCTTCGCGAGGCGCTCGATCCGCGACTGAGCTGGGTGGATCCGTTCCTGGAGCGAGTCGAATGCGACGTTGCCGTCGTCGTCGCGGATCACCAGCTCGCCGTCGAGCACCCAGCGCCCGGGGGCGAAGCGCAGCTCCGGGAAGTAGCGGCCGAGCTCTTTGCCGCCCCGCGACTGGATGTAGGTATCGGCGCCGTCGACGAAGACGATCGCCCGGAAGCCGTCGAGCTTCGGCTCGTACGCCCACTCCTCGCCCAGCGGCAGCTCCTTGCGGGTCAGCGCCAGCTGCGGTTTGATCGGGGGGGAGAGGGGGAGCGCCACTTGGATGACCGACCGGGAGGGTACGCCTCAGCCGGCGCTGGCGGCGCCTTCGCGGCGGGCACGGCTGACCCGCGGGTCGGGCACCGGCACCGCCGCCAGCAATTTCTTCGTGTAGGCGTCGGTCGGCCGCTCGCAGACCTGGTCGGCCGTGCCCTCCTCGACGATCTTGCCGTCGTG
>JAWVFL010000018.1:0-146854 GCA_033856195.1 Solirubrobacterales bacterium
CGACGAGAACAACACAAAAGCCGAGAGCCCCATCCCCGCGGTCAGCTCGTGCAGGTGCCAGGCGCCCCGGGCCTTGGGGGCGAAGACGCGCCCGAGCCGCTCGGCGTCCATCGAGTCGATCGTGCCGTCATCGAGGGCGCCGGCGGTGTGGATCACGGCGCCGAGCGGGTACTCGGGGTCGATCGAGCCGAGCAGCGCCTCGAGCTGGGCGCGCTCGGAGACGTCGCAGGCCTCGATCCGGACCGAGGCGCCGAGCGCCTGCAGCTCGGCGAGCAGCTCGGCGGCGCCCTCGGCCTCGGGGCCGCCGCGGCTGGCGAGGAGCAGGTGGCGGGCGCCGTGGGGCTCGACCAGGTGGCGGGCGATCAGCCCGCCGAGGCCGCCGGTGCCGCCACTGATCAGCACGGTGCGCCCAGGGTCGAGCGCCCGGGGGATCTCCAATACGACCTTGCCGACGTTGCGGCCCTCGCGCAGGTGGCGGAAGGCCTCGGGCGCCTGGCGCACGTCCCAGGAGCTGGTCGGGGCGGGGGCGATCTCCCCTGCCTCGATCAGGGCGGCGATCTCGCCCAGGATCTCGCCCATGCGCTCTGTTCCCGCCTCGCCGAGGTCGAAGGCGCGGTAGGCGACGCCGGGGTGCTCGGCGGCGACCGTCTCGGGGTCGCGGACGTCGGTCTTGCCCATCTCCAGGAAGCGCCCGCCGCGGGGCAGGAGCGCCAGGGAGGCGTCGACGAACTCCCCGGCGAGGGAGTTGAGCACGACGTCCACTCCCTCTCCCCCGGTCTGCTCGAGGAAGCGCTCTTCGAACTCGATATCGCGCGAGGAGGCGATGTGGTCTGAGGCGACTCCCAGCTCGCCCAGCGCCTCCCACTTGGCGGGGCTGGCGGTGGCATAGACCTCGGCGCCGCGGTGGCGGGCGAGCTGGATCGCCGCCATGCCGACGCCGCCGGCTCCGGCATGGACCAGGATCCTCTCCCCCGCCTTCAGCTCGGCGAGGTCGATCAGGCCGTAGTGAGCGGTCAGGCTGACGAGTGGCAGAGCGGCGCCCTGCTCAAGGCTCCAGCCCTCTGGCAGTCGGATCAGCAGCTCCCGCTCGGCTACCGCCAGGGGCCCGAAGGCGCCGGGGATCATGCCCAGGACGCGCTCGCCGACCTCGAGGTCACTGACCTCGGGGCCGACCTCGACCACAGTGCCGGCTCCCTCGCCGCCGATCGCCGCCTCGCCGGGATAGACGCCCAGGACCGACATCACGTCGCGGAAGTTGAGCCCGGCGGCGTGTACCGCGATCCGCACCTGGCTTGGCCCAAGCGGCTCTTCGGCCATGGGCGCCGGCACGAGGGAGAGACCGTCGAGGGTGCCGCGGGTGGGGGCGTCGAGCACCCAGGGGCCGAGCGGGGCGACCAATGAGCCGCCCTGCACGGGAGGGCCGATCCGCGGTGCCAGCAGGCGCCCCTCGCGCAGGGCCAGCTGGGGCTCCTCCGCGCAGGCCGCAAGAGCGGCGGGAAGGGCCTCCTCGGAGGCCTTCGAGCCATCCGTGTCGATCAGGGCGAAGCGGCCGGGGTGCTCGGCCTGGGCACTGCGGAGCAGGCCCCAGACGGCGGCGCCGGCCAGGTCGGGGTCCTCGCCCGCGGCGGCGGCGGCGTTCCTCGTCAGCAGGGCGAGGATCGGCGTCTGCTCTGGCTCGGGCTCCTGGGCGAGCCACTGCTGGACGACTTCAAGGGCGGCGGCGGCCGTCGCCTGGGCTGCGGCCGCGACGTCGGCGGCGGCCTCGGCTGTGCCGTCCCCGATGCGATCCTCCTCGCCCCCGGGGGCATCCCCGCGCTCCAGCTCGGCGAGGGGCACGAGCTTGGCCCGGGCCTCACCCTCTCCGGCAGGCACCTCCTTCCAGTTCAAGGCCAGCAGGTCCTCGCGCGGGCGGGCCTGCCCCTGGAGCGCCTCGGGGGGCAAGGGGCGCATGCGCAGCGAGCCGATCCGCCCCAGCGGGCGCCCGTCGGGGCCGGCCAGATCGAAACTCGCGGACTCCCCCTCGAAGGCGATCCGCACCCGCAGCGAATCGGCCCCCACCTCCCCCACCGCGATCCGCTCCCAGGCGAAGGGCAGGGCGGCGCCCGCCTCCTCCCCGTCTTTGAGGCTGCCGAGCAGGGCGGCGTGAAAGGCGGCGTCCAAAAGGGCCGGGTGGATCGCCCAGCGCTCTGCTTCGGTGGCCTGCTCGGGGGCGAGGGAGACCTCGGCGTAGATCTCCTTGCCCACCCTCCAGGCGCCCTGCAGGCCCTGGAAGGCGGGGCCGTAGTCGAAGCCGGCCTCGGCGAGGCGCCCGTAGAGGGAGGCGGCGTCGAGCGGCTCTGCGCCCGGGGGCGGCCACTGGGCAAGCGGCTCAGCTGGCTGGCTTGCCCGCTCGGCGAGCACCCCGCGGGCGTTGCAGCTCCACTCGCTCCCCTCGGTGCCCTCGGGGCGGGAGTGGATCGAGATCTCCCGCTCGCCGTCCTCGGTGGGTGCACCGACCTTGACCCGCAGCGCCACCCCACCGGTCTCGGGCAGGATCAAGGGCGCCGGCAGGAGCAGCTCGGCCACCTCCTCACAGCCCGCCCGGGCGGCCGCCTCCAGGGCCAGCTCCATGAAGGCCGTGCCGGGGAGGAGGACCATGTCGCCGATCGCGTGATCGGCGAGCCAGGGGTGGGTCTGCAGCGAGAGGCGGCCGCTGAGGGTCAGCTCGCCCCCCTCGGGGTCGGCGATCGCGGCGCCGAGCAGTGGGTGCTCGGCGGCCTCGAGGCCGATCGCTGCGGGATCGGAGCCGCCCTGGGAATCGAGCCAGAAGCGGCGGCGCTGAAAGGGATATGTGGGCAGGGAGACCGGCTTTGCCCCGCTGCCGGCGAAGAAGGCTTCCCAATCGGGCTCTGCCCCGTGGGCATGGGCGCGGGCCATAGCGGAGACGATGCACTCGGCCTCCCCGCGTCCCTCGCGCAGGGTCGCGATCAGGGCCGGCGGCTGCTCGTCCTCGCCTTGCAAGGTTGCGGCGGCCATCGCGCAGAGCACCGCCTCGGGGCCGAGCTCGATGTAGGTGGTGGCGCCTTGGGCGCTCAGCGTCTGGATGCCCTGGGCGAAGCGCACCGGCTCTCGCGCCTGGGCGACCCAGTAGGCGGGGTCGGTGGCCTGCTCCGCTGAGAGCAGCTCGCCGCTGGTGTTGGAGAGCAGCGCCAGGGCCGGGGCCTCGAAGGAGATCTCGGCGAGGACCTTCGAGAAGGGCTCCAGCATCGGCTCGATCAGGGGGGAGTGGAAGGCGTGGGAGACGGCGAGGCGCTTGGTCTTCGCGCCCTGGGCTTGCCAGTGGGCCTCGATCTCCGCGATCGCCTCCGCGGCGCCGGAGATCACGGTGGCGTTGGGGGCGTTGACCGCGGCCAGGGAGACCAGCTCCTCCCTGCCCTCGATCGAGGCCAGGGCCTGCGCCTCGGTTGCCTCGATAGCCAGCATCGCCCCGCCCTCGGGCAGCTCCCCCATCAGGGCGCCGCGGGCGCAGATCAGCCTCGCCGCGTCGGGCAGGTCGAAGACCCCGGCGAGGTGGGCGGCGACTATCTCCCCCACCGAGTGGCCGCCGAGCAGCTCTGCCTTGAGGCCGAAGGATCCGAGCAGGCGGTAGAGGGCCAGCTCGGTGGCGAAGAGCGCCGGCTGGGCGTAGGTGGTGTGGTCGAGCAGCGCTGCCTCTTCGGATCCCGGCTTTGCGAAGAGCAGCTGCTTCAGCGGGCGATCGAGGTGGCGGTCGAGCTGCTCGCAGGCTTGATCGAGCGCCTCGGCGTAGGCGGGGCAGCTCTCGTATAGCTCCTGCCCCATCCCCGCCCGCTGGGAGCCCTGGCCGGTGAAGAGGAAGGCGAGGCGGCCGCTGGAGGCCCTGGCGGTGTGGAGGTGGGGCGAGGGCGCCCCCGCGGCGAGGGCGGCGAGAGCGCTCTGCAGCTCCTTGGGGTCGGAGGCAAGGAGCGCCGCGCGGCGCTCCAACTGGGCCCTGGTGGTGGCGAGGGAGAGGGAGAGGTCGGTGAGCTCTGCCTCGGGGTGGGCTCGCAGGTGAGCGCCAAGACGCTCGGCCGATGCGGCAAGGGCCTCGGGGGAGCGGGCCGAGAGCAGGAAGGGCAGCGGCCCGGGTAGGGGGCGCCCCGTTGGCTCATCGTCCTTGGTGGAGGCGCCCGGGTCGGGGTCCCGTCCGCCCACGGGCGCCTCCTCCAAGATCAGGTGGGCGTTGGTGCCCGAGGCGCCGAAGGAGGAGACCCCGGCCCGGCGGGGGCGGCCATCGGCCTTCCACTCGGTCGCCTCGGTGACCAGCTCGATCTGACCCGCCTCCCAGTCGACCTTCGAGGAGGGGGCGTCGACGTGCAGGGTCTTGGGCAGCATCCCCTCGCCCATCGCCAAGACCGCCTTGATCACCCCGGCCACCCCTGCCGCTGCCTGGGTGTGGCCGATGTTGGACTTGACCGAGCCGAGCAGCAGCGGGCGCTCGCGCTCTTGGCCGTAGGTGGCGAGCAGGGCGTTTGCCTCGATCGGGTCGCCCAGCGTCGTCCCGGTGCCGTGGGCCTCGACCACGTCCACGTCGCTTGGCTTTAGGCGAGCGTTGGCCAGGGCCTGGCGGATCACCCGTTCCTGGGAGGGGCCGTTGGGGGCGGTGAGGCCGTTGGAGGCGCCGTCCTGGTTGACCGCTGAGGCGCGGATCGTGGCGAGGACGCGGTGGCCCTTGGCCTCGGCGTCGGAGAGGCGCTCCAAGACGAGCAGGCCGACGCCCTCGGCGAAGCCGACGCCGTCTGCTGCCTCGGCGAAGGCCTTGCAGCGCCCGTCGGGGGAGAGGCCGCGCTGGCGGGCGAACTCGGCGAAGAGCCCGGGACTCCCCAGGATCGTCGCGCCTCCCGCCAGGGCCAGCGAGCATTCGCCTCCCTGCAGCGCTTTGGAGGCCAGGTGGATGGCGACGAGCGAGGAGGAGCAGGCGGTGTCGACGGTGATAGCCGGCCCCTCGAGGCCGAGCCGGTAGGCGATGCGGCCGGAGGCGACGCTGGCGAAGCTGCCGGTCAGCCGGTAGCCGTCGAGCTCCGGCTGGGTCGCTCGCAGGCCGGCCGTGTAGTCCTGCGAGCTGATCCCGGCGAAGACGCCCGTCGGGCTCGCCCGCAGAGAATCCGGATCGATGCCCGCGCCCTCCAGCGCCTGCCAAGCCACCTCGAGGAGAAGCCGCTGCTGCGGGTCCATCGCCAGCACCTCGCGCGGCGAGATGCCGAAGAACTCGGCGTCGAAACCGCCGGCATCGGCGAGGAAGCCCCCTCGCGGAGCGCCGTCGGCCGCGGGCACGGAGTCGAACGCGCGGTCGAGATCCCAACCCCGATCGTCGGGAAAGGCGCCGATGAGATCGCGTCCCTCCCGCAGCGCTTCCCAGAGCGCCTCGGGGCCGTCGATGCCGCCGGGGTACTGGCAGGCCATGCCCACTATCGCGATCGGCTCATCCCGCCTGGCGCTGACGCTCGCCCCCGATGAAGTGGGCAGCGCCGTTTTACCGAGTGCTTTCTCGACCAGCAGACTCGCCAACACGGCCGGCGTCGGATGGTCGAAGATCGCCGTCGTCGGCAGCGAGACGTCGGTCGCGGAGCGCAGCCGATTGCGCAGCTCGACCGCGTCAAGCGACTCCAGGCCGAGCTCCTTGAAGTTCGAATTCGCGTCGATCTCGGCGGCCGAACCGAGATCGAGCACGCTGGCCAGCTCGGCCCTGACCACGGCGAGGGCCGTCTCCCGTCGCGATGACTCGGGCAGATCTTCCAGCTCGGCCGCCAACCGCCCCACCCCGGGAGAGGGCGCTGACTCCCCTGCGGATCGCGCCGGAATATCGCCACGCGGATGGCGCTCGGGTTCGAGTGGACGGGCAGGCAGCCGCAACCGAGGCGCCGGTCCCCCAGCGAAGAACGCACCCCAATCCACGTCGACGCCCGCGATATGCGCTTCCGCCACGGATGCGGCAAAGCGCGCCGGCCCACCCTCGCCGCGCCGCAAGGTGCCCAGCGCCACGGCGCTCTCGTCGTCGACGCCGAGGACCGCATCGATCGTCTCCTGCAAGCCGAATGCGAGGACCGGGTGGGGCCCGATCTCGATCAATGCGTGCGGACCGTGCTCGAGCAGGGCGCGAACGACCGGCTCGAGCTGAACCGGCTGTCGCAGGTTGCGGTACCAGTATTCGGGACCGAGCTCCTTGGTGTCGACGACGCCGCCGGTCACCGTCGAGTGGAAGGGGATCTCGGCGGAGCGAGGGGAGATCGGCGCAAACGCCCCGAGCATCTCGTCCTTCACGGTCTCGATCTGCGCCGAATGAGCGGCGTAGTCGACGGCAATGCGCTGAGCGGAGACTCCCTCGGCGGCCCAGCTCGCAAGCAGCTCCTCGAGCGCACCGGTCTCTCCCGAGACCACGACCGAAGATGGCCCGTTGATCCCCGCGAGGCAGACACGCTCGCCGAATTCCTCCAGGCACTCCGCCACCTCGGCGGCGGTCAGGCTCACCGAGACCATGCCGCCGTGACCGGTGAGCGGCACAGAGATGCGGCTGTGCAGTGCGCCGAGCCTTGCGGCGTCGTCGAGCGAGAGCCCCCCGGCGATGTGTGCGGCCGCGATCTCGCCCTGCGACTGCCCCATGACCATCGCCGGCTCGATTCCGCAATCGCGCCACAGCTGGGCAAGGGCGATCGTCACCAGCAGCAGGGCCGGCTGAAGGACGTCGAGGCGCCCGAGCCAGGCGCCGCTCTCCTCGCAAACAGCCTCCCTCAGAGACCAGTCCACGAAGGGCTCGACCGCTTCCTCGCATGCCTCCATGTGCCGGGCAAATGCCGGTGAGGCGAAGAGGAGGTCGCGAGCCATCCCCGGCCACTGGCCACCCTGACCGGGGAAGACAAAGACCGGCGGCAGCGCGGAGGCGCGCGCACGACCGCCAAGGCCGCGATCCCTGGCGCCTGCCGCCAGGGCGGAGAGCTGAGCCAGGAGCTCGTCGTGGCTGGAGCCGATGCAAACGGCGCGGTGGGAAAGGTGGGTCCGGCCGGTGGCGAGCGAGAATCCCAGCTCGACCGGTTCCACTCCGGGGTCGGCTTCCAGGTAATCGACGAGCTGACCCGCTTGGAATTGGAGCGCGTCCTCGCCGCAGCCCGAGATCGGCCACGGGATCGCGCTCGGAAGCGGTTGCTCGACGCTCGACGAGACCCGGCGGCCGCCCTCGGCAGGCTCGAGCGCCCGGGCGGTCTCGATCAGGCCGGCAATCCCCACCATGTCCTCGAGCTCGACGTATCGGATAGCGGCGTGTCCCAGCCCGGAACGTTCCGGATCCGCTTCATCCGTGGGATCCGCGACAGCGGTGCCGCGGATTGCGCAGTAGACGGGATCCCCGCCGAGCAGCGCCTCCTGCAGGGGCTTGAGGGTCACGATCCCCGGCCTCTCGAGGCCGGGGCCCAGGTCGCCGGCTAGGGCGATCTCGCACTCGCCCGCGAGCAGGCTCTCGCAGGCGGCGCGCACGGCGACCAGCGAGGAGGACTCCACCGTGTCCAAGGAGAGACCCGGGCCGTCCAGGCCGAGGGCGCGGACAACTCGACTGGCGCCGACGCTGGGATCCGCGTCCCCGCCTTTGCCGAGAAAGACCCCCACTCGCCCGCCACGAGGATCTCCGAGGGGAATGCCCGCGTCCTCCAGGGCCTCCCAGGCGAGCTCGTGCGCCAGGCGCTCGGGCGATACCTCAACGGCAGCGCCGGGCAGCCGCCAGCCAATGCCGGCGACAGCGATCAGCGAGCCTTCCCCAGAGGCTCCGGTCAATTTTACCCCTCCCTAGCAATTCGCAAGTGCAGCGAAAACAGCGTAGTTCGCCGCTCCGGCAAGAGTCAAAAATCGACTGTGGCGGAGTCGTCGGCCGCCGTGCTCAGCGCGATCGCGCAGAGCAGCAGGCCCTCCGCGGCAAGCCAGCGCCCGGTGAAGCGGTCGAGCGCGCGGCCGTTCACGGTCGGCCCGGCGACGAGCAGCTGGGCCTCGAAGCCGCCGCTGGAGCGGTCGATCGTGACGCTGGCGTCCTCGAAGCCGAGCCAGCATCGCGCCAGCGGGAACCAGGCCTTGTAGATCGACTCCTTGATGCTGAAGAGGAGCCTGTCCCAGCTGACGCCGGGGTCCGCGGCGGCCGCCGCCTCGATCCAGCGCCGCTCCTCGGGCAGGGCGATGTCGCCGATCAGGCCCTCGGGGAGCGAATCGTCCACCTCTGCATCGACCCCGATCGTGAGCAGCTCGGTCGCCGGCGCGACGGCGCAGGCCCGGTAGCCCGCGCAGTGCGTGATGCTGCCGACGATCCCGCGCGGCCAGACCGGCTCTCCGCGGGACCCTGCCGGTATCGGCTGCGCCGGGTATCCAAGCCGGGACAGCGCCCGGCGAGCGCAGGCTCGGGCGGTGACGAACTCGCGCCGGCGTTTCTCGACCGCTTGGCCGAGCGCCACCTCCTCCTCCGGGAAGAGCTCGGTGTCGAGCTCCCCGGTGGTGAAGACCACGGCCGTGCCGCGAGGCAGGATGCGCTCAAGCATCGGCGGCCTCCGGCAGGATCTCCCGCGGTCGCACCCGCCACTGCGGCCAGCGCCTGCGCTCCCGCGGGTAGCCGAGCGAGACCTCCTCGAAGCGGACACCGTCGTGGAAGGTCGTGCGCGGGATGTGGAGGTGCCCGTAGACGACGGCCCTGGCGCGGAAGCGGCGGTGCCAGTCGGCGGTCCTCTCGGTGCCGCACCACTGCGCGAACTCGGGATGCCGCAACGCCCGCGTTGGCTCGACCAGGAGCGGAAAGTGGTTCACCAGCACGGTCGGCAGGGACGAATCCGCGGCGGCCAGCCGCCGTTCGGCCTCGGCTACCCGCGCCTCGCACCAGGCCTCACGGGTCGGGAAGGGATCGGGGTGCAGCAGGTACTCGTCGACGCAGACGACGCCGGCCTCGTGGGCCCGTCGCAGGGCCGCCTCCGGGGTCGCCGCCACGTTGCGGCCGAAGGAGTAGTCGTAGAGCAGGAAAAGCGGGGCGACGAGCGCCGGGCCGCCGGGACCTTCCCAGACGGAGAAGGGGTCCTCTGGCGTGAGCACGCCGATGCGCCTGCAGAGCTCGACCAGGTGCCGGTAGCGGCGCTCGCCGCGCAGTTGCAGGGGATCGCTCTTATAGGTGAGCAGCTCGTGGTTTCCCGGCACCCAGATCACGCGGGCAAAGCGCTCGCCCAGGAGCCGCAGCGCCCATTCGACCCTGGCGTGATCGTCGGCCACGTCGCCGCCGACGATCAGCCAGTCCTCGGCGGAGTGCGGCTGCATGCGCTGGACGATCTCGCGGTTCTCGGGGTGATCGACGTGCAGGTCGCTTACCGCGAAGAGGCCGCCACTCACCCGTGACCCTGCGACGCCGTCATTCGCGATCGCCCCCCAGCGCGGCGAGCGCCCCGACGAGGCGCTCTCGCGTCTGCCTCGGCTCGATCACCTCGTCGACGAAGCCCTCGGCCGCGGCCACCTCGGCGCCGAGGTGATCCCGCGCATAGGCGCTCGCCAGCGCCCGGCGCAGTCCGATCGGATCCGAGGCCGCGGCAAGCTCGCGACGGCGCACGATCGTCGTCGCCGACTCCGCGCTCATCACGCCGATCTCGGCTCCCGGCCAGGCGAAAACCAGGTCGGCGCCGAGGTCGCGCGAGTTCATCGCGATGAAGGCGCCGCCGTAGGCCTTGCGCAGGATCACGGTCAGGCGCGGTACGGTGGCGCGCGCAAAGGCTCGGACCAGAGTGGCGCCGAAGCGGATCACCCCGGCACTCTCCTGCTCGAGGCCGGGCATGAACCCCGGCGTGTCGACGAGGACGACGAGGGGCAGGCCGAAGGCATCGCAGCGCTCGACGAAGCGGGCGCCCTTCTGGGCGCTTTCGGCATCGAGGATCCCGCCGAGGTAGCGAGGCTGGTTGGCGATCACCCCGACCGCCCTGCCGTCGATGCGAGCGAAGGCGGTGAGGATGCTGCGCGCCCAGCGCGGCGCCACCTCGAGCAGCGAGCCCTCGTCGACGATCCCGTCGCAGACCGCCCGCACGTCGTAGACGCGGCGGGGAGAGCTCGGCATCGCCGTTCCCGGGTCGGCGACGGCGGCGGGACTGCCGATCGCGCGGGGCGCGGAGGCCGCGGCGTGCTGGGGCAGGTAGGAGAGCAAACGGGCGGCCAGCCCGGCGGCCGCGCGATCGTCGTCGACGACGAAGTCGCAGACGCCGTTGCGCTCGTGGACGCGCGGGCCTCCCAGCTCCCGCATCCCGATCGTCTCGCCGGTGACCTCGCCGACCACCGCGGGCCCGGTGAGGAACATCGTCGCGTCCTCGGTCATCGCGACGAAGTCGGTCAGGGCTGGCGAGTAGCAGCCACCGCCGGCGGCGAGGCCGCCGATGATCGAGATCTGCGGGACCACGCCGGAAAGCAGCGCGTTGCGGCGGAAGACACGGCCGTAGCCGCAGAGCGCGGCGGTGCCCTCCTGGATCCGCGCGCCGCCGGACTCGATGAAGCCGATCACCGGGATCTTCGAGCGGGCGGCCAGCCCCAGCAGCCGCTCGATGGTGTCGGCGTGGGCCTCGCCCAGCGAGCCACCGAGATAGCTCACGTCCTGCGCGTAACAGGCGACGGGGCGGCCGTCGACCCGCCCGATCGCGGCGACGACGCCGTCGCCGGACGCCGGAGCGGAGCGGAGGCGGCGCGAGACCACGCCCGAGCGGATCGCTTCCAGCGATCCCGCGTCGCAGAGCAGCGCGAGCCGCTCCAGGCAATCGCCGCCGGCTACCCGGTCGGTCCGCTCAGCTTGTGCCCGCAATGCGGACAAACGTCGTCCCCCCGCCCCTGACTTCCATTGCTCATCGCCGCCTTCTCCCCGCGGCTTCCGTAACCCCTGGCGCGCAGTTCGAGCCGCAGATCGGCGACCGAGAGCCGCTCGTCGACCGCCGTCTCGATCCAGCGCCGCTGCTCCTCCTGCGACAGCGGCGCGAGCAAGACGTGGTGGCTCCAGCTGAGCTTGTCACTACGTAGTGACAGATCGAACCTCGACGATACCCAGGCCATATTTCGCAGGCTGGCGACGTCGTAGCCGGTGACCTTCGCCGCCTCGACGTATTTCTCGCCCCAGCGAGCCGTGCCGTAGCGAATCCAATCGCCGATCCACCACTGACTGCAGCGTCCTATCGCTCCCAGGCGCCGGCCCGCCGTCAGCCAATCCGCCTGCGCGAGATCCTCGTGCGGCACCCAGGCGACCTTGGAGATCGCACCGCCCGAAGCAGCCGGCACGGATGGCGGACGTGTTCGTACGACTTCTGGGGACCCTGGCATCGAATGCCTCGCCGGTTGGCTGAATGAGGTGCCCGCGCGCTCGCGTTGCGAACGCATCGCGCCTCCCTCGCTGACACGATTATGTGTACAGGAAGAGGTTCAATGCATGCTGCACCAATGTGGTGCGCAAGCAGGCGCGGGAGCGCCAAAGTGTCCTATCTATCAGTCGAATGACCGACTTTCAGTCTTCACCGACAGCGCGCAGGTGCGGCTGGGCCTGCTCCCCGTCCAGTTCCTCGAGCACCAGCGCCACCTCGATCTCGGCATGGCAGGTGTGGAGCAGCCTGCCCAGCGCCTCCTCGGCCTTGCGCAGCCGGCGCTGGACCGTATGGCGATCGACGCCCAGCGCGGCGGCGGCTGTAGCGGCGTTGAAGCCGGCGTCGATGTAGGCCCGCAGCGTCTCGCGCAGGCCCACCCCGGCGTCGCCCTGATCGTCGAGCGGGGCGAGGTAGGTCTGACGCAGTGATTTGGCCAGCAGCTCGTCGCGCAGGACGGCGGCAAGCAGAACCACGTCGCTCGCTCGCGTCAGGGGCTGGGGGCGGCGCAGCATCACCTGATGGGCGGCCCTTGCCTCGTGATGGGTCAGGCGCCAGCCTTCCAGCCCCCGGCGGGGCTCGCCGACGGCGAGCTTGACGTCGCCGAGCACGCCGGCGGCCAGGTATCGCTCGACCTCGCTCGCCGCAAGGCGCCGGCGCCCGCCCAGCCAGGCCCAGACGTTGTCGTGACCGCCCGCCACCACCAGCGGTTGGCGATTGAGACCGGCCGCCAGGGTGCGCGCCGCCACGTCCGGCCGGGAGCCACTCACGACCAGACCAAGGTGCCAGGCGTCGAATTCGTAGTCGAGGCCGGCCGCGTCGAGCGCGGCGTTCCCCTCCAGCAGTCGCTGGACCCGTTCGGCCAGCCGCTGCGCCGGAGAGCGACGCATCCGCTCCAGCTCTTCCATGTAGAGGGTGGAGACGTTGGCCATGAGGCGATCGACGTGCGGGCCCAGGCTGCGCAGCAGCTGCCGCATCGTCTCGTTGGGAAGCTGGGAGGCCTCGTCGAGGATGAACTCGCCGACGATTCTGTCCCCGGCCGCGTAGCGACGCAGCACGGTGTCGAGTTTCACCCCGCTTCGCGCGGCGCGGCGTGCCTGCGCCGTGGCCGCCTCCGGTATCGGGCCTTCCCACTCCTCGCCGTGTTCGATCCCAAGCAGCGCGTAGTCGACCGCCTCGGCCACGGTCGCGCGCAGTCCCGCCCTGTACTCGGGGTCGTCGCCTTCCGCCGGCGCGCTGAGCTGCCGTACGTGATTGAAGATCGTGTCTTCGATCTCGGCGGATCGCGCCCGCAGCCGGGCCATGACCTCAGTCCGGACCTCGTCAAGCACCTCTAGCCGCATTGCCCCCCTCTTCGCCATATACAAGCTAGTACGCAAACTTCCGTCGTGTCAACTCGTGGGCTGATCTAGGCTGCTGGCAATGAGCGTCATCGACGAGCTGATCGCGAGCAACAGGGAGTTCGCGGCGCCGCTCCCCGACAAGCACCTCGACGTGCAGCCGAGCCGGCGGCTGGCGATCGTCACCTGCATGGACTCGCGGCTCGACGTCTTCGCCGCTCTGGGCCTATCCGACGGCGAGGCGCACGTGCTGCGCAACGCCGGCGGGGTGATCACCGACGACGTGATCCGCTCGCTGGCGATCTCGCAGCGGCTGCTCGGCACCCGCGAGGTGATGCTGATCCACCACACTGATTGCGGCATGCAGAAGATCAGCGACGACGGCTTCCGCGCCGAGCTGCAGGAGGACACCGGGGTCGCCCCGGCCTTTGCGATCGAGTCCTTCGCCGACGTCGATGCCGACGCGCGCCAGTCGATCCTGCGCGTGCGCCGCTCCGCCTTCCTCCCCCACCGTGACGGCGTGCGCGGCTTCGTCTACGACGTCGACACGCACCGCCTGCGCGAGATCGAGGCCGGCGCCGCTATTCGCTGACGCGAAAGGCGGCTATCACGGCCTTCTGGCCGGCGGCGGCGGCGACGCCGGCCGGAGCGATCAGAGTGTCGCCCTCGGCCATCACGCCGGAATTGGTGCCCGCGGGGAGCGATTCGCGCCAGACGACCTGGCCGGTCTTGGCGTCGAAAGCGCTCAGCGAGCCTTCGTAGGTGGTGGCGAAGACGAGGTCGTTGACCGCCGTCGTCGCGCCGAAAGCCGGGCTGGCGAGTTCTTCTTTCCATTTCAGCTTGCCGGTCGCGGCGTCGAGCGCGACGATTTCGCCGCTCGCCGTTCCCGGTTCCTGCTTTTCGGCGCCGGAGAGGATCGTCACCGGGCTGTTGACCACCGGCACGAAGACCAGAGAGCCGTCGGTCGACATCGGCGAGATCACCCCGCCCAGTGAGCCGGGATAGACGGTCGAGGGAGTGTCGATCTTCGACTCTTCGCCGCGCATCGCCAGCAGGCCGTCGTCGTCGTGACCGTTGTGCTTGCCGACCGTGACCTGCCAGATGACTTTGCCGGTCTTCGGATCGGCGGCGAGCACGATCCCCGACTTGCCGGCGGCGACGACGATCGGCTTGCCACCGGCGTCCATCAGGATCGGCGGTCCCTGGAAGTCCCAGTCGTAGATGTCGTGGGGGGTCACTTGGTGGTACCAGTCGAGCTTGCCCGTCTTGGCGTCGAGCTTGACCAGCGAGTTGGTGTAGAGGTTGGGACCGGGCCGGCTCGAGCCAAAGGGGTGTTCGCTCGTGCCGGGGAACGGCGCCGGATTGCCGACGCCGAAGTACATCGAGCCCTTGCCGTCGAAGGCGGGCGGGTACCAGACGCCGCCGCCGGAGTTGACCTTGGGGTCCCCCCAGAGGGTCGTCGGCACCGTGTCGAAGTGCCACTTTTTCTTGCCGGTCTTCGCGTCGAGCGCCCAGAGGATGCCGGCGCCCCCGCCTTCGTAGAGCTCGCTCGTGTTGAGCGGCACGGTCGAGACATAGACCATGCCGTCCTGATAGCCGGGCGCCATGTCGATGCCCTCGTGTCGGTTGCGAGTCAGTGCCTTCGACCAGAGCTGTTCGCCGGTTTTCTGGTCGAGGGCAAAGGCTTCGGTGGGAGTGGCGCCGAAGACCTTGCCCTCGGCGACGACGATCCCGTTCGGGCCGACGTCGGGCTGTTCGAAGGTCGCTGTCCAGAGCACTTCGCCGGAGTCGAGGCTGAGCGCCTGAACGTTGGAGGCGAGGTCCTGCGAGTAGATCACTCCCTTGTCGATCACCGGGGTGGAGGCGTAGCTGCCGAAGTTGCTGGTGCCGGGGATCGGCGCCGTCCAGGCGACCGAGAGGCTGCTGACGTTCGAGCTTTCGATCGAGCTCGTCGGGTTGCGGGTATTGGCCGCATCGACGCCGGGGTATCCGGAGCCGGTGAAGCTCGCTTCTTCGCCGCTATCGCCAGAGGAAGATCCGCAGCCGGCCAGCGCCGCGACGAAGAACGCGACCGCCAGCAATCCCGCCGCCGCCCGCGCGACCTTCGAAACGTTGCTCAGGTTCCTCATCTACTCCCCGCCTCCCTCGTCGTCGCCGCGACCCTATGCGACCGATTTATAACTGTCAAGTAATTCGCTATTTGCGATCATAAGTGGCTGCAGAACGCGGTTGGAGAGCAACCCGAGCGCCCCGAGGTTGGCGAAGCCCGGCCCCTGGCTGAGCCCGGCGAGACCGGGGATATGCAGTCGCGGCTGCATCCCCTGCAACTCCAGGTTGCGGCCGATCGGCACCTCGCTGCCGGCCGGCCGATCCCAGATCGGCCCGCTGCGGCGCTCGATCTCCTCGCGCACCGTCGCCGGGAAGAGCGTGCGCAGCTGCGCCAGCAGGTCGAAGCCGGTGCAATTGGCGACGAAGTCGTGCTCCCTGTTGCCGGGACCTTCCGGGGCCTCGAACTCGAGTCGCACGCCCTCGCCGCTCCCCGCTGCGGCGACGTCGGTGACGCGTCCGGTGACGAAGCGACAGCGCTCGTCGTAGGCGATCGCCGCGAGGCTGGGCGGGTCGAAGACGCCGCGGTCGGAGTGCTTGACGAAGTCGCGCCTGGTCTGCTGGTCGAGCGACTCCCATTCGACCGTGTCGGGGTTGGAGAAGACGCGGTTCTCGAGGAAGCTCTCGCCGCGGCTCATCGGCAGCATCGGCGTGTAGATCGTGAAGCGGCAGTCCGGCCGCATGCCGCGCAGGAACATCGTCGCGCTGAGCGCGCTCTCCCCGCCACCGACGATCGCCACGTCGCATTGGCTGTCCTCGGGGATGCGGGCGAACTCCTCGCGCCTGCTGTCGCAGTGGAAGACCCGGTCGGCGACGGCCGGCTCGTGCGGGAAGGCGCGGTGGATACCGGGTCCCGTCAGCACCAGAGCCCCGCCGATGTGCCGCGACTTGCCGCCGTCCTCTTCGGCTTCGACCACCCAGCGCTCGCCATCCTCGTCGAGCGTCACCTGCGTGACCCGGGCCGGCAGGTGCTCGACGCCCTCCGTCGCCCGCGAGAGCACCCAGGTCAGGTACTCGCCGTAATCGCGGTGGCGCACCTGGGGCGAGCCGGCATCGACCCAGCGGGCGTAGCGGCGCTTGCTGATCATGTGCTGCTGCCAGGTGAACTGGGCAAGCGCGGCGTCGATCGCCTCGCCCGCCTCGCCGAACTCGACATGGCTCTGGTAGGGGAAGCCGACGTCCTTGATCGGCGTCACCGCCAGCGGCTCCTCGCCCGAGGTCATGCCGTTGCGGCCCTTCCAGGAGGCGGCGACCTCGGTGCCCTCGATCACCAGGATCGAAAGCTGGGTAAGGCCCAGGCTGTTGAAGATGTGAACCTTCGTGGCGATGCCGGCGGCCTTGGCGCCGGCGCCGACGACTATGAGGTCGTATTCAGCCACGGCACCCCCTGGTGCAACGCTTTGTGGTCCTGTCAGGGACGTAACGCGTTGCACCTCTCATGCGAGGACAGTGCTCCGGGGCTTGGCGACGACGAGGCCGTGCTGGGCGGGGCTGAAGGCGATCGCGCTCCGCCTCACGCGCTCCGAGCGCGACTCGACCGGCTCCAGCTCGACCTCCTCCAGCACGGTGCGCAGCACGCGCTTCATCTCCTGTTCGGCGTAGCTGGCGGCGAGGCAGCGGCGGGCGCCGCCACCGAAGGGGATCCAGGTCGGCACCGCCGCGCGCTGCTCGAGAAAGCGCTCGGGGACGAAGCTGCCCGGCTCCTCGTAGACGTCCTCGCGATGGTGGATCAGGTAGACGCAGGGCGCGATCAGCGTGCCGGCGGGAAGGTCGTAGCCGCCGAGTGTCGCGGGCTTGAGCAGGCGACGCACGACGACCGAGACCGGCGGTCGCAGGCGCAGGGTCTCCTTGATCACCGCGTCCAGGTAGGCCTCCCCCTCGCCGGCGAGCAATTCCTCCTGCAGCCGCGCGAGCTTCTCGGGGTGGCGGAGGAGGCGCTCGAAGACCCAGGCCAGCGAGCTCGAAGTCGGGCCGTCGGTGAGCAGCGTCAGCAGTTCGTCGCGCAGGTCCACCTCGCTCAGCGGCGAGCCGTCCTCGTTGCGCGCCTCGATCAGGATCGAGACCGCGTCGCGGCGGCCATCCTCTCCCGCCATTCGCCGCCGCCGCACCTCCGCCAGCACCTCCTCTTCGACCGGCGCCATCGCCTCCCGCCAGCCGCGGCTGCGTTCGAGCCAGCGCGGGCCGCGAAGGGCAAGCTTGCGCAGCCGGCCATCGTCGTTGACCGCCTCGGTCAGGTTGGTGAGCAGGGTTCGGAGGTGGTCCAGGCGCCCACCGTCGTCGCCGAAGACGGCCCGCATCACGACCTCCTGGGTGAGCGCCTGCATGCGGGGCCAGAGCCTGAACGGCTCGCCGACCGGCCAGGACCGCACTTCGCGCCGCGCCAGCGCGGTCATCATCTCGGCGTCCTCGCGCATCCGCTCGCCGTGGAAACGCGGCAGCATCAGCTTGCGGCGAGCCATGTGCTCGGGCTCCTCGCTCAGCATCACCGAGTGCGCCCCCAGCACCGGCCTCAGGGCAAGGTTCGGCACGCCCACGCCGAGATCGTTGGTGTCGGTGGAGAAGACCCGTTTGACGTCCTCGGGATCGGAGAGCACGACCCAGGTGCCGAGGTGGCGCAGGCGCAGGGTGAAGGTGTCGCCGTAGCGCTCGCGGCAGCGCTCGAGCATCGGCAGCGGCTCGCGCGACCAGCGGATCGACTGCAGCAGGCGCGGGGCGCGGGGACCGGGAGGAAGCTTCGCCATCAGGCCTCACGCCCCTCGGCCGGCGTCGCCGCGCCCTCCATCAGCTCGTCCTCCAGCTTGCAGGTGGCGCCGATCAGCAGCTCGAAGAGGGCGGCGATGAAGTCTTCGGGCAGGTCGGCCTCGGCGCCACGGGCAAGGTAGCGGGCACGTACCTCGGCAACCCGCTCGGGCTGCATCATCGGGATCTCGTGCTCGCTCTTGTACTCGGCGACTTCGCGGCAGATCTGAAAGCGCTCGCCGAGCAGCCGCGCGATCTCCGCATCGATCGGATCAAGCTGCTCACGGAATCGAGCCAACCCGTTCTCACTCACCCTCTCCACCCCCCAGACCAACCGTTCCGGTGCGCCTTGTCCCGGCATAGGGAGGAAAAGGCGCACCGGAAGCTGATGGGGCGCCGTCGAGCAGGCCGATGGCGAAGGCCTCGCTGCATTCCGCCAGCGAGTCGAGGGCGTAGCCGCCCTCTTGGATTACGCAGACGGGGCGGCCGCAGGCGGCGAGCAGGCCGCCGATCTCGGTGAAGATCTTCGGTTCGAAGCCCCAGGAGCCGTGCGGGTCGCCGGCGACGATGTCGTAGCCGAGCGAGACGACCAGCGCGGCGGAGCTCTCGGCGAGGGCGTCGATCGAGCTGGCGAGCGCCTCGAGGTAGGTCTCGGCGTCGGGGCTGCCGGCGAACTCGACCACGTGTTCGCGCTCGCTGCTCGGCTCGACGGTGCCGGCGGCGACGTTGGTCACCGGCGAGGCGTGCAGGGAGTGCAGGCTGGCGTCCCCCATCGTCGCCACGATCGCCGCCGTGCCGTTGGGGTAGTGCAGGTCGATGTCGAGGATGCCGACCGGGCTCATGCCCGCATGGCGCAGCACCTGCACCGCCGCCGCCGCGGTGTTGAGGTAGCAGTAGCCGGCGAACCAGGCCGGGCCGGCGTGGTGCCCGGGCGGGCGGCAGAGCGCATAGGTGAAGCGCGCGCCCTCGGCCAGGCGCTCGGCCGCGGTCATCGCGGTGCGCACGCCCTCGCGGGCGGCATCGACCAGGCCGGAGCAGACGGGGATGTCGGGCGGCAGGCCGGGCGGGGTCAGCTCCGGGATCACGACCGGCTCCGAGGAGACCTCGGCCAGCGCCTCCAGGTAGTTGGGCTCGTGCAGGACGCTGAGCGTCTGCTCGACGTCTTCGCTGTCGGCGTCGGCGTCGGCGGCGCGGACGCCCGAGTGGCTCAGCAGGCCGCGCCGCAGCTCCTCCATGCGCCGGTTGTCATCGACGCCGGGCAGGATGCGGCCGCCTTCGAGGATCCAGTGCGCGCCGTCGTCCTCGCCGCCGGCAGTTGCGCGCTGCTCGACCAACAGCAGCTCTGCGCTCACAGCTTCCTCCGCATCCGCGGGCCGAGGTGCTCGAAGCCGTTTGCCCGGTAGAAGGCCTCGGTGGCGCCGATCCGCTCGAAGTCCTCTCGCGGCAGCCCGACCTCGATCCGCTGAGCACCGGCGTCGCGGGCGAGCTCGCAGAAGGCATCGACCAGCTCATGGCCGATCGCCTTGCTGCGCCAGTCCGGATGGACCCAGAGGTCCTGGATCGTGCCGTAGCGCCCGGGAACGTGGATCGCGTGCTGCCAGCTGGCGGCGAGGACGCCCACGAGCCCATCCTCGCCCCCTGCCTCCGCCACCAGCAGGGCACCCGCCCCTCGGTCCCTGGCCAGCTCTCTAGTCGCCTGCTCGAGGTCGGCGGAGGCGGGGCCACCGCCGCTCAGCTCGACCAGCAGTTGCCCGATCGCGGCGGCGACCGCGGGGGCGTCCTCGGCAACTGCCTCGCGGACCTTCCACTCGGCTCCAGCCGGCCGCTGTGCGGTTTCGGCTTCGCTTGCCGCCGCCTCGCTCACGCCGCCTCCGCCTTCGCTCGGCCCGGCTCCAGCTCGACGCTCCACGCGTCGGGTGAGTCGCTGCCCGTCACGGTGCGTGCGATCGCCGCCATCGGCGCTTTCGCCTTGAGCAGGATCTCGTCGAACTCGTCGACCGGGTCGGACTGCATGACGATGGCGCCACCGGCCCCGATCGTCGTCCGCCCGGGACGCAGGACGATCGTGCGGATCACGATGCTGAGGTCCATCACGCCGTCGAGGCCGAAGTAGCCGATCGCGCCGGAGTAGACGCCGCGCGCCTCGGCCTCGATGTCGTCGATGATCTCCATCGTGCGCAGCTTCGGCGCCCCGGTCATCGAGCCGCCGGGGAAGCAGGCACGCGCGCACTCCACGGCGCTGCGCTCGGCCGGCAGCCTGCCCTCGACCGTCGAGATCAGCTGGTGCACCGTGGCGTAGTCCTCGACCACCATCAGCTCCGGCACCGCGACGCTGCCGACCTCGCAGACGATGCCGAGGTCGTTGCGCAGCAGGTCGACGATCATCAGGTGCTCGGCGTAGGTCTTTTCGTCGCTGGTCAGCTCCGCTTTCAGCGCGGCGTCCTCGGCCGGGTCGGCGGAGCGCGACGTGGTCCCCTTGATCGGCCGCGCCTCGACCCGGCGCTCGCCGTCGACCGAGAGGAAGCGCTCCGGCGAGGAGCTGACCACGGCGACGTCGCCGAGCTTGAGGAAGGCAGCGAAGGGAGCCGGGTTGCCGCGGCGCAGGTTGCGGTAGAGGTCGAAAGGCTCGGGGCTGGCATCGGTCGAGATCTGGTCTGTGAGACAGACCTCGTAGGACTCACCGGCGGCCATTTCGGCCTGCGAGCGGGCGATGTCGGCCAGGTACTGCTCGCGGCCGCGGCCGCAATCGAAGCGCACGTGGCTCTCGCTGGGCTCGCCGAACGGCGGGTCGGCAGCGCCGGCCCGCGGCGGCGGCTCGGCGAGCAGGTCGCCGACCACGGCCTCGGCCGCGTCGAGCCAGGCCGTCGCCTCGACCACCTCGTCCTCGGCGCAGACCGCCAGCACGTGGGTGCGACGCTGGACGTGGTCGACCGCGACGACGCGGTTGGCGAGCATCATCACCGCGTCGGGCACGTCGGAGCTGTGCACGTTGGTGGCGCCGGCATCCGCCTTGCACTCGTAGCCGAGGTAGCCGACGAAGCCACCGAGCAGGTTCGGCGCCACGTGGTCTAGGGCCGGGGCCTCCAGCGCCCGCACGGCAACTTCGCGGTCGAGCAGGTCGAAGATCGAGCCGCGCTCGATCGCGGTGGTGTCGCCGCGGTGGGCCCGCACGGCACCCTCCTCGACGTCGTATTCGAGCACGCAGTGGTCGCGGCCGGCGCTGGTGCCGAGGTAGGAGCTCTGCGCCAGCCGGGTCGGGGCGTCGGTGCTGTCAAGCCAGAAGGCGTGCTCCTCGGCGGCGAAGAGCCGTTCGAAGAGCGCCTCGGTCGAGGCCTCGCCCGGAAGCGAGCGCAGGAGCAGGCGCGTGTCGGAGGGACCCGGCTTGGCGACGGGAGTGTTGCGCGGGCGGGCCCCATCGGGCCGCTTCGTCGCCCGCACCGGGGGCTCTTTGCGCTGCCGCGCCAGCGTGTAGAAGTTCTCGACCAGCCTGGCGCCGTGCTCGGTGGCGATCGACTCGGGGTGGAACTGCACGCCCCACATCGGCCGGCTGCGATGTTCGATCCCCATCACGACGCCGTCGTCGGCCCAGGCGCAGACGTTGCCGTCGGGACCCATGCCGGTGATCGCCAGCGAGTGGTAGCGGACGACCGGGAAGCCCTGCGGGATGCCGTCGAAGAGGCCGTCGCCTTCGTGGAAGATGCGGCTGAGGCGGCCGTGCATCGCCTCCGGGGCGCTGCGCACGTCGCCGTCGAGCATTTTGCCCAGGCCCTGGTGGCCAAGGCAGATGCCGAGCACCGGGATCTCGCTGAAGCGGAGGATGTCGTCGCAGACGCAGAAGTCGTGCCAGCGCCCCGGCGTCCCCGGGCCCGGCGAGAGCACGATCGCGTCGAAGTCCCAGCGCTCCAGCGCCCGCCAGGAGACGGCGTCGTTGTCGACCACGATCGGCTCCTCGCCCGAGACGCCGGCGAGCAGGTGGAAGACGTTGTAGGTGTAGGAGTCGTGGTTGTCGACCAGCAGCGTCCTCATCGCACAACCTTTCGTTCGCGTCCCGATCGCCACGGACTCGAACGACCGGCGATCACCGTGACGATCGGGCCGCTCACCGAACCGTCTCCAGTCCCAGGCCGCGGGCGCCCTGGGCGAGCGCCGCCTGGATCGCCTCCTGCACGTGCGGCTCGCGATCCTCCTCGATGTACCAGCGCGAGAGGTGGGCGACGTACTTCGCCAGTGGGCTGACGTCGAGCCTCTCGACCGCCTGCTGCAGGTGGCGCCGGTACATCTCCGACTGCACGACCGCGAAGCGGTAATCGGGATCCTGCGCGGGCTCGGCCGCCACGGCGCCGGAGCCGTTGCCGTTGTGGGCGCGGGCGCGGGCCAGGTCCCAGCCCAGGCTCTGCTCCTCGCGCAGCAGCTTCTCCGGTTCGAAGTCGAGCGGTTTGGTGTTGGTGTGCATGAGGAAATAGCCGAGCGCCACCTGCGGCACGATCGCTTCGGCGGCCGGATGGCGCCTGCGTACACCCGCCCGCGCTTCCTCCCCTTCGAGCGCCGTGTCGATCCATTCCGCCAGCTCGTCGATCAGCAGGGCGTTTTCCTTGCTGGAGGAAACCGACTCGCTCTGTTTGGAGACCATGCCGTGGAAGACGTCGTGGGCGGGGTGGTTGATGTCGGCGCCGGCCCCCTTCTCCATCATCAGGTCCATCAGCTGGCGGCGGCAGGTGACGTGGGCGACCCACTCCAGGCCACAGACCTGGATCGACGTCGTCCCCTCGAGGCCCGGCGCCGCCATCCAGTAGGCGAGCGCCCGCATGTGCTGGGTGGGCAGGCCGTCGGCGCGCAGCAGCGGCATTTCCTCCAGCTCCTCGCGGTCGGTGAGGTAGATCACCGCGCCGTCGGGCCGCCGCTGCAGCATCCCGTGCTCGAGCCCGAGGTTGGAGAGCTCGGCCACCTCGGGCAGGAAGTCGGACTCGAAGAAGACCCGGTCGAAGGAGATGCCGAGCCGGGCGAGCGTCTTGCGCTGCCCCGAGATCACCCATGCCCGCGTCTTCGACCAGAGCTCGATCGCGGCCTGGTCGCCGTCGAGGACGCGCTGCAGCAGCTCATCGGCGGAATCTTCGTGGACGTCGAGCTCGCGGGTGAGGGAGCTGGCCGGGTTGTCGTCGCGCCCGCTCAGCGAGGGACCCGACTTGACGTACTCGGCGTAACAGGCGCCGACGAAGTGGTCGCTCTTCTCGCCGCCCTCCAGCGAGGACTGCGTGTGGCGGCCGCTCTTGACGACGCCGGCCATCGCCTCGCCCATGCTGCGGCCGACGTCGCAGATGATGCTGCGGCGCTCGACCTTGCCACCGGCCTCGGTCAGCGCCGAGCCGAGCGCGTTGCCGAGCGCCAGGTTGCGCAGATGGCCGATGTGCAGCGCCTTGGTCGAGTTGGCGTCCCAGAAGTTGAGCGCGTAACGGCGGCCGGCGGCGAGGTCGGCGTGGGGCGAGTCGCCGGCTTCACCTGAGGTGAGCGCGGCGCCCGTGGCCTCGATCCAGTCGCTGGAGAGGACGGCTCGAACCTGCTTGCCGTCACGGTCGATGCTCTCGATCCAGGGCTCGCGCTCGATCCGGTCCAGCGCCTCGACGGCGGCTGCGTCCTCCTGCCAGCCCTTGACCCGCGGCACCAGCATCAGGTCGTGGTCGACCTGCGGCTGGTACGGGGCCCGCGCCGCCCAGAGCGGGCGCTCCTGCTCGCCGCCCGTTGAGATCTCGTCTAGCTGGTCAAAGAGGTTGTTCGCCATAGCCGGTCACCGGTTTCCATTCGTTTCCGATGCACCAGCCGGGGCTCGAACCCGGATCTCCGGCTTTTAAGGCCGGCCCTTTGACCGATTAAGGCACTGGTGCGCTATGGGTCGGGCTCCTCCCTTTGAAGCCCAATGAGGTCCCTCTCCCAGGATCCCCAATCTCTCTGACCGCTCCAGATTTCCCGGGCATCCTAGCAACTCCGTGCGTACCAAAGGACGGACGTTAGGGAATCTTTCCAGCGCACGCCCGTAACGCGCGCAGATTTCGCCTTACGCTCGGCGAACCCTGAGCAAAGGATCGCGTCGATGAACTACTGGAAGCTGAAGGCAGACCTCAACCAGACCGAACTTCGCCGCGCGGTCCCCCGCCTCGAGGCGTTGCGCGCCCAGCTCACCGCGGAGATCCCGCCCAAGGACGCCGAAGGCAACCTGCTGCTGGCGACCTGGAACATCCGCGACCTGGGCAAGAAGGGTGGCGGGTTCGGCTTTGGCCCGCGGCTGCCCGAGAGCTACTTCTACATCGCCGAGATCCTCTCGCGCTTCGACTTCATCGCCATCCAGGAGGTCAACCAGCTCTCCGCCTGGAAGGAGGTGATGGCGGCGCTGGGCCCTCACTGGGACTTCATCGCCTCCGACGTGACCGACAAGGACCTGGGCGGCAACGGCGAGCGGCTCGTCTACCTCTACGACACGCGCAAGGTCAGCTTCCGCCACGTCGCCGGCCAGATCGTCCTGCCCCCGGCGCTGCTGATCAGCCCGAACGTCTACGCGAAACGCGGCGACAAGCCGAAGAAAAAAAGCTACCGGCTGGCCACTGTCGGACGGCAGTTCGCACGCACCCCCTACTTCGCCTCCTTCCAGGCGGGCTGGCGCAAGTTCGACATCTGCACGGTGCACATCTACTACGGCACCGAGAGCGGTGAGAAACTCGAAGAACGGATCGTCGAGATCCAGCGCATCGCCTCCTATCTGGGCGAAAAGGCCGAGGAGGCGATCGAAGAAGACAAGACGCTGATCCTCCTCGGCGACTTCAACGTCGTCGGCCTCAAACACAAAACCATGGATGCGCTGTTGGCCAGCGGCTTCGAGGTACCGGAGATCCTCCAGGAACCGCCCGGCAAAAAACGCAACAGCTTCTACGACCAGATCGCCTTCCGGACCAAGAAAGGGGCGCTCGATTATCTCGGCGACGGCGATGACGCCGAAAAGGACGCCGGCAGCGTCAAGATCTTCGACAACGTCTTCGCTGACGACCAGTGGAGCCGCTACCGCAAAGACTTCGAAAGCGTCAAAAAACTGAAGAAAAGCGACGACCCGGAAACGTATTTCCGCAAGTGGCGGACCTGGCAGCTCTCCGACCACCAGCCGCTCTGGGTGCGGCTCAAGGCCGATGACAGCGACAACTACCTCAAAGGGCTTCTAGGAAAGAGCTGAGCTCGCCGGTCAGGCGCTTGGGGCGGATGCGCCACTCGAGGATCGAGCTGGCTTCGACCAGCTGTGCGTTGGGCAGCTCTTCGGCCAGCATGCCGGAGTCGCTGAACGGGTGCAGCGGGTCGCGCGGGTGGCCGACGATCAGGGTCGGCTGCTCGATCCCCAGCCGTTTCTCGCGGTGCGGCGCCGTCTCCCCCAGCAGCAGTCCCTCCAGCACCGCGCCCGAAGGGCCCGGCCGCTGCCGCACCCAGTCGAGCCCGATATCGAGCAGGAAGTTGGTGCGAGGCAGCAGGGAGGTGGCGCGGGAGACGAGCTCAAAGGCAGGTTTGCCGTAGCGCAGACCGAGCAGCACCGGCGTGAAGGCGCCGGCGATGGCCGGCAGAGCGTTATCGAGCACTGGCATCTCGACGAAGAGCGCGCGTGCGCGCTGCGGGTAGCCCACCGCCAGCTCGAGGCCGACGTTGGCGCCGAGGGAGGTCCCGCCGACAACCGCGGACGCCAGCCCGAGGTGGTCAAGCAGCGCCACCACCTGCCGGGCGAAGAGCGGCATCGAGTAGAGGCGCAGGTCCTCGGGCCGGTCCGAACGCCCGTGCCCGAGCAGGTCGAGGCAGACCACCCGGGTGCCGTGGCGCGCCAACTCGGGGCCCAGCCGGTCGAACATGCGGCGATTCATCAACAGCCCGTGCACGAGCACGAGCACCCGCTCGCTCTCCCCGTAGGAGTCGTACGCGAGCCGGTGCCCCTCGTAATGGAACGCGCCCATGCCGGAATCTGTACAGCAGTCCGGAGACGGGCTCGTCGCCGCGCATCCGACATTCACCACACTAGAGCGGGGTCAATGTCGGATGCGCGCAGTCGCACGGACCTACAGCGAGGTCCGAGACGCGGTCAGCGTGCTCGGCGCGGGCGGCGGCGCCCACCCGTGGCTCTTCAACACCGGGGTCGCGATCTGGGGGGCCTCCTTCATCCTCGCCGCGGTGGCGCTGGTCCTCGACGGGCCCAGCGGCCTGCGCGGCTGGCTCGGGCCCTCGCTGATCGCGCTCACCGACCTCGCCCAGATCCTCGCCGGCTTCCCCTTCCCGGCCGACTGCCAGCTGACGATCGATCCCACCTGCCGCGCCCGCGACGTCGCCGGCGAACTCTCCTGGCGCGACGCCGCCCACGGCTGGAGCTACTTCCTCGGCGCGATCGCCCTGCAGCTCTCGGTCTTCGCGATGGCCTGGCGCCTCCACGGCGACGAGCGCTGGGGCCGCCTCGACCTGTTCGCTCTCATTGCCGGCGCAGGTGGCCTCCTGATCTTCGGTGTGCTCTTTTTCGCCACCGGCGACGACCCCGGCGGGCACTACGGCCTGGTCCAGCGCTTCGCCCTCGCGGCCGGCGGCTTCTGGGTCTTGCTGCTGAGCGCCGGACTGCTCATAGTGGGCCGTCTGCCACCACGAGCCGAAAACGGAACTAGCGCAGGAGGACGCGGCAGCGTTTCAGCAGCTCATCCACGCTGATGCACGACCGGTTTTAGGGTGCGGGCAGTCCGCGCAGCAGCCTGGCGAACACGCCGTGAAGGGTCCGTTTGCCGTATGCGTGGTCTGGGTCGAACTGGGTGAAGACTGCGATCGCGAGCTTGCGGCCATGCCGTTTGAGCAGCGCCACCTGATGGTCGACGCGCCCTGAGCCGCTGCCCCAGCCGCCCTTGAAGAGGAGCCGCCAACCGCGAGTCGGCACCCGTCCGACACCCCAGCGCTGTGAGTGGACGACGTGGGAGAGCAGGTAGGCCGCGTAGCGACGGTGTCGCCCCGGGATGTAGGACCTGAGGCGGTACATGAAGCGCGCCTGGTCGCGGGGACTGGTCAGCGACAGGCCCCAGACCGGCGAATAGCGGAAGTCGCGCATGCGGGAGACCCGCGCCAGCCGCTCGATCCTCCTCACGCCAACGACGTCGCGCACCGTCGTCGCGGCGACGCTGTCCGAACGCCGGATCATCGGCGCCAGGACGGCACGGTCGCCTCGGGAGAGACGATGGTCGTGGCGCATGCGCAGGTAGGAGACGAGCAGCATCACCTTGAAGACGCTTGCCGCCGGAGCGGTGCGCCGGCGGTGGAACCCCCGAACCCGTCCCTGCTCGTCGACGACGGCAAAAGCGACGTCACCGGCGCGGTGGCTGGCGTAGCGGCGCGCGGCGTCGATGTCGGGATGCCACCGCGTTGGTCCCTTGGCAGGGCTTTCGGCAAGAGACGCGATCCCCAGCGCAAGCAGGCCGGCGACGAGGAGCAGGCAGAGCCTCAGCGAGCGGCGCCTGGCCACCATGCGCGCTCGCCACAGAGGTAGGTGATTGCGGGAATCAGGAGTGAACGGACGACGAAGGTGTCGAGCAGAACGCCGACCGCCACTGTGGCGCCGATCTGGACCAGCTCTTCGAGTGGCAGCAGGGTCAGGGTGGCGAAGGTGCCCGCGAGGATCAGGCCGGCGCTGGTGACGACCGTGCCGGTGCCTTCCAGTGCGATCAGCACTCCGTCGCGAGTGCCGTGCAAGGCCGCCTCCTCGCGGGCACGGGTCATCAGGAAGATGTTGTAGTCGACCCCCAGGGCGACGAGGAAGATGAACGCCAGCAAAACCAGGTCGAAGGCGATCCCGTCCGCGCCGAGCAGCTCGGTGAAGGCGAAGGTGACGAGGCCGAGCGTCGCCGCGAAAGAGGCGACGACGGTGAGCATCAGGTAGACCGGGGCCGCGAGCGAGCGCAGGACGAGCATCAGGATCAGGCCGACCACGAGCAGCACCACCGGCACGATCAGGCGCGTGTCGTGCTCGTTGGTCTGCTCGACGTCGTAGTTCTCGGCCGGGATCCCGCCGACGAGCGCGCCGGGCGCGACCTCCTCCAGCCGCTCGCGCACCCCCTTGACCAGCTCCGCCGCCTCGCCCGAGTAGGGGTCGCCGCGCAGGACGATCGCCAGCGCCGCCTCGTCGGAGATCGAGGACGGCGGCACCGGCACGGCCAGCTTGACGGAATCGAGGTCCTCCAGCCCGTGCAGCGCCGCCTCGGCTTCGCCGAGTCCCACCACCGCCGTCAGCGGCGAGCCGATGCCGGGCGGGAAGTGTTCGTCGAGCACTTCGGTGCCGCGACTGGATTCGGTCTCGTGGGTTTCGCCTTCGCCGAAGCCGAGCGTGCCGTGGTGAACGAGGTTGCCGAGCGCGAGGACCGCCAAACCGATGAAGACGGTGACGACGATCGCGCCCGAGCGGCGGCGCACGAAGCCGGCGACCCTCGCCCAGCGGCGGCGCTTCTCCCCCGCGCTCGAATCCCGCGCCGGCCAGAAAGCGCGCCGGCCGAGGATCGAGAGCGCGGCGGGCAGCAGGGTCAGGGCGGCGGCGAGCATCACCGCGATGCCGATCGCCAGCACCGGGCCGAGCCAGTGGGTCGACTCCAGGTCGGCGAGCAGAAGGACGAGCATCGCCGCGATCACGGTCGCGGCCGAGGCGGCGATAGGTCGGAAGCTTTCCGCCAGTGCGGTGCGCAGCGCCGGTTCGGGCTCGGCGCCATGGTCGAGCTCCTCGCGATAGCGGTGGATCAAGAGCAGCGAGTAGTCCGTGCCGGCGCCGAAGATCAGCACCAGCAGCAGGAACGTCCCCTCCGTATTGACCGTGATCAGGCCACCCTTGATCAAGAGGTAGGTCAGCCCGATCGCGATCAAGTAGGCGATGCCGACGACCAGCAACGGCATCAGGGCCAGCAGCGGCGCCCGGTAGACGAGCAGGAGCAGAAGGAGAACGAGGCTGAGGGTCGCGATCAGCAGCGTCTGGCCGGCGTCTTCTGCGACCTGCTCGAGGTCGGCGGCGACCCCACCCGGCCCGGTGACGTAGGAGTGCAGGCCCGGGTGCCGGTGCGCCGCCAGATAGGCGCGGATTTCCTTGACGCCGTCGAGGACGGCGCCGCGCTCGTCGGAGTCGATCGCCAGCGCCACCAGCGCCGCTTCGCCGTCGCGCGAGATCGGCCCCACCCCACGAGCGATCTTCGCCACGTCGCCCAAGGGCTGCTTCGCCTGGCCGGAGAAGGGGGCGAAGACCGGAGTGGCCCCGGAGAGGCCGAGCCGTTCGAGCCCCTCGCCGAGCCTGCCGATCGCGTCGAGGTCGCCGGCGCTCAGGCCCCCGCTGCGCTCGAAGACGACCAGCACGGGCACGTCGTCCCCACCCTTGAAGTCGCGCTGCAGCACGTCCAGCACCTGGGTCGACTCCGCGTGCGAGGGCAGGTAGCTCGCCTGCCCCGCCGCCGTCACCTCACCGATCTGTGTGCGCGCGGCAAAGCCGGCGACGCCGAGCGCGATCCAGACGGAGACGGTCACCGAGCGCCCGCGCGGACCGGTCACAGCAGCGACGAAGCGCTCGATCATCGGCGGGGAGAGTACGCATGCCACAACCCGGCTCCGCCGCCCCTATGCCCAAGCGGTTGTACAAGACGTACAACAACAAGAAAATCCATCTGCCTTTTCCTCGTTAAAGGCGATCCGGCATTCGGCCGATGCGGGATGGCCGACGGAACTCGTAAATCTGTCGATATCGCTAAAGGAAGAGGAGAATCGATGAGCTGGATGACACAAAAACGAGTATTCATGGCCCTTGGCTGCACGATCGCTGTCGCCGCGGCGGGGGTCGCGCTGGCCTACTTCACCTCGAGCGGCTCGGGCACCGGATCGGCCAGCGTCGGTTCCAGCTCGGCCGTGACCCTGCACGCCTCGATCACGGGCAACCTCTACCCGGGCTCTTCGTCGCCGGTGAGCTTCACCGTCGACAACCCCTCCTCGGGCGTGCAGCGGGTCGGCACGGTCAGCCTCGAAAGCATCTCAACCGACGCCGGTCACTCGAGCTGCAGCACCACGCTCACCGGCGGCAATCCTGACTTCACGATGGCGGCGGTCCCCGTCAACCAGGTGTTCCCCCCGGGCAACGGCCAGAGCGTCTCCGCCACCGGCACGCTGGCGATGAACGAAACCGGTGTCAACCAGGACGCCTGCCAGGGAGCGACGCTGACGCTGCACCTGACCAACAACTAGTTAGTCCAGACGAGGCGACGGGGAAATGCGCAGCACTAAGGGCATGCTCGCCCTGGTGGTCGGGATCGCCGGCCTCGGCGCCGTCGCCTACGCCTCCTCTTCACGCGATTCGCACCCCGGCTCCGCTCCTCCCCCCTCGGAGCGGAGCCGGGCGAGCACCTCGTTGCCAAAGCCGAAGATCGGCCAGCATCCGAACAAGGTGGCGGTGTCGAGCGGCGCTCGCTTTACCTTCAGCGCCCGCGGCCGCAGCCCGCGCTTCCAGTGCAGCCTCGACGGGCGCCGCTGGGCCGCTTGCCAGTCGCCGCTCGTATTCAGCAAGCTGGCGATCGGCATCCACGGCTTCTCGGTGCGGCCCGTCGGCGCCCGGGGCGCGCACGGCAAGGCCGCGCGCTTCCGCTGGCGCGTGCTCGAGCCAAAGGACTTCTCGATCGCTCCGCAACTGTCCAGCCTGGGCGCGCTCTACCCGGGGGCACCCGCGCAGGCGCTGACGCTGACGATCTCCAACCCGAACCCGGTGCCGATCTTCGTCACCAGCCTGGAGGTCAGGGCGACGGCCAGCCCGCCCGGCTGCCCCGCCGCCGAGAACCTCATCCTGAGCGGCTCGAGCGCCTCCAGCACCGCCCCGGTCAAGGTGCCCGCGGGCGGGGCGGTGAGCCTTCCCGCTCCGGGAGCCACCGCTCCAGCGATCCAGCTGCGTGACCTTCCCGTCAACCAAGACGCCTGCCAGCGGACCCAGTTCCCGCTTGCCTTCGCCGGGACGGCGCGGGGATGAGGCGGCTGCTGCCAACCGGGGTCGCAATCGTCGCAATCGTCGCCCTGCTGGCCGTTACCGCGGCCGGCGTCGCCATCGCCTACTTCACCACGATGGGCTCCGGCAACAGCACCCCGAAGACGGTCTCGACGCTCTCCCAGCCAACGATCGGCACCGCCACGCCGGGAGCGGGTGGGACGGTCAGCCTGAGCTGGGCCACGGTCCCGGCGCCGGGGGCCGGCGTGGTGACCTACAGCGTCAAACGCGACGGAGCGGGCGCCGGTGGCACATGCAACACGACGCTGACCGTGACGAGCTGCGCCGACAGCGGCCTCAAAGCGGGCGCCTATACCTACGTGGTCACGGCAAAATGGCGTTCCTGGTCGGTGGCCAGCGCGGGCAAAGCGGCGACGGTGACCATCGGCCCCGCGGACCACTTCGTGCTCGCCGCCGCCTCGACCACTCCAACCGCCGGCGCCGCCGACAACCTGACGATCACGGCAAAAGACGCCGGCGGCAGCACGGTCACGACCTTTGTGGGCACCCATGACCTCGTCTTCTCGGGCGCCTCCGCCAGTCCCGCTGGAACCGTGCCCACGGTCTCGAACTCCTCGGGCACGGACGTGGCCTTCGGCGGCGTCACGACGATCGATTTCAGCGCCGGCGTCGCCACCGTCACCGCGACCAAAAACGGCGCGATGAAGCTCTACAAAGGTGGCGCGACCAGCCTCAACGTCAGCGATGGCTCAATCTCAACCGAAACCCCGCTGGCGGTGACGGTATCCGCCGCCACGGCATCGAAATTCGTGCTCACGGCGACCACGACCACATTGGCGGCCGGCGATGCCAGCGACCTGACCACCACCGCCCAGGACACCTACGGCAACGTCGCCACCACCTACACGGGCTCCAAGAGCCTCACCTTCTCCGGCGCCTCTGCCAGCCCCGGCGGAACGATGCCAACCGTGGTCAACAGCAGCGGGACCGCGGTCGATTTCGGCAGCGCCACCGCGATCACCTTCGCCGCGGGGGTGGCCACGGTCTCCTCGTCGAAAAACGGCCTGATGAGGCTCTACTCGAGCGGCAAACCCAACATCAACGTCAGCGACGGCTCGACCTCGACCAAAACGCCGCTGGAAGTGACCGTATCTCCCCTCGCCGCATCGAAATTCGCGCTCACGGCCGCGACCACGACCCCGGCGGCGGGCGCCACCGACAACCTCACCACGACCGCCCAGGACACCTACGGCAATGTCGCAACCACCTACACCGGCTCCAAGAGCCTCACCTTCACGGGCGCCTCGGCCAGTCCGGGCGGAACCGTGTCCACCGTTTCCGACTCCAGCGGCGCCGACATTGCCTTCGGCAGCGCCACGACGATCAACTTCAGCGCCGGCGTGGCCACCGTCACCGCGACCAAAAACGGCGCGATGAAGCTCTACAAAGGCGGCTCGACCAGCCTCAATGTCACCGACGGCACCCTCCTCACCCCCAGCGCCCTGGTCGTCACTGTCGGCACCACCGCGACGCGGCTCCTGCTTGCCGCCGCGACGACGACCCCCGCGGCGGGAGCTTCCGTCGACCTCACGACCACCGCCCTGGACGCCTACGAAAACACGGTCACCGGCTACACCGGCACCAAGAACCTCACCTTCTCCGGCGCCTCGACCAGTCCCGGCAACACCAAACCCACGGTCTCCAACAGCTCCGGCGCCGCGGTCAACTTCGGCACCGCCACGCCGATCAGCTTCACCAACGGGGTGGCGACCGTCTCCACGACCAAAAACGGCGTGATGAAACTCTACGCCGCCGAGGAAGCGATCCTCGTCGTCAGCGACGGCTCGATCTCCAGCGCACCGCTGAAAGCGATCGTTTCCCCGCTCGCGGCCTCGAAACTCGTGCTCGCCGCAGCCACGACCACCCCCGCGGCGGGCGCCACCGACAACCTCACCACGACCGCCCAGGACACCTACGGCAATGTCGCAACCACCTACACCGGCTCCAAGAGCCTCACCTTCACCGGTGCCGTCGCCAGCCCCGGCGGGAACGTCCCGACGGTCTCGGACTCCTCCGGGGCCGACATCGCCTTCGGCACCCCGACCTCGATCGACTTCAGCAAAGGAATCGCGGCCGTCTCGGGTGTAAAAAACGGCGTGATGAGGCTCTACAAAGGCGGTTCGACCACGATCAACGCGAGCGACGGCACCTTCACCACGGCAAACGTCACGCTGACGGTCGCGATGACGGCCTCGAAATTCCTGCTCGCCGCCGCCACCACCACGCCGGTCGCCGCCGCAGCCGACAACCTGACGATCACCGCGCAGGACGCCTACCTCAACACCGTCACCACCTACACCGGCGCCAAGAACCTCGTCTTCTCGGGCTCCTCGGCGAGCCCGGACGGAACGCTGCCCTCCGTGGCCAACAGCGCCGGCACGGCGATCAACTTCGGCAGCACCACCGCAATCAACTTCACCAACGGCATCGCCAGCGTCTCTGGCTCGAAAAACGGCGTGATGAAACTCAACCTGGCGGGCCCGGCAAGCATCACGGTGAGCGACGGCTCGATTTCGAACCCCACCCCGCTGGCTGTGACGGTCTCGGTGGACGCAGCGGCCCGGTGGGCGCTGACCAACATCAGCTTCAGCGCCGGCACGCTCAGCTCCCTCTGCCTCTTCGCCTGCACCGTGACCGGCCTCGGCAACAGCGGCACGGTCACCGCCAAAGTCGCTGTCACCGACAGCGTCGGCAACACGGTAAACGCCGTCGGCGCGGGCCACGCCGCCAAAGCAGCGGTAACCAGTGGCAGCGGTTCGATCAATGGGACCCCGCTGGCGATCCCCAGCACGGGCGCTGCCGAATCGGCGACGACCTTCACCTACACGTCCAAATCCTCCGGCAAATTCACCGAAACGGTTACGGCGTCCGCCGCGGAAGGCACCGCCTACACAGCGGCGACCCTTACCGCGAAAAACTAGTCGCGCGGCTCGAGCTGGATCTCGCGCATTGCCTGAGTATTTTGAGGATTCTGCCAAAGGGTAGTTCTCCCGCTACGCACGATTACGACCTAAGGAGGAAGCGTGGCGAAGAAACAACTCGTTGCATTCGTCTCAACTGTTGCTATCTACCTCTCGGCGACTGTGCTCGCGCCGGCGTCGGCCCTGGGCCAGGATCCGATTCTGTTCGTGCACGGCTACTCGGGGAGCGCTTCGAACTGGACCACGATGATCGGGCGGTTCGAAAAAGACGGCTGGCCGAAATCGCATTTGAGCGCCTACAGCTACAACACCTCGCAGTCGAACAAAGTCGACGCCGAAACAGAAGTCAAATCGCACGTCGAATCGCTGCTCAAAGCGACCGGCGCGACGAAGGTCGACATAGTCGCCCACTCGATGGGAAGCCTCAACAGTCGCTGGTACATCAAGTTCCTCGGCGGCGAATCGACCGTCGACGACTGGGTCTCGCTCGGCGGACCGAACCACGGCACCGAAACCGCGAACTTCTGCTTCACCACCTCTTGCACGGAGATGCGGGTCGGCTCCAAATTCCTCTCCGAACTGAACGCGGGCGACGAGACGCCGGGCACGGTCAACTACGGCACCTGGAAGTCCCCGTGCGATGAATTCATCAACCCCGACTCAAGCGTTCCCCTGACCGGAGCGACGAACACCGAAACAGCATGCATTTCGCACCTCGCGCTGCTCACCGATGAAACGGTCTACACGCAGGTCCGCGAATTCGTCAAATAGCCGCGGAAGCGCAGGTCCAGGCGGGACGCTCACCGAGAGCGTCCCGCCCCTGCGCCTGAGACGATCCGACGATGCCCGCCATCGCCACGATCGGCGTCTATGGCTTCGACATCGAGAGCTTCCTCGGCGCCCTCGATGACGCCCGCGTAGCGATAGTGCTCGACGTGCGGCAGCGCCGCGGCGTGCGTGGGCCGGAGTACGCCTGGGCGAACTCACAGCGCCTCCAAGCCGCCCTCGCCGAGGCCGGCCTCGACTACCGCCACCTCAAGGAGCTGGCGCCGACGACCGAGATGCGGCAGCTCCAGTACCGCGAAGACGATCGGCTCGGCGAGGGCAAGCGCTCGCGAACCAAGCTGGCGCCCGAGTACGCCCGCCGCTACATCGAGGAGATTCTCGATGTAGCTGACCTTTCACAGATCGCCGCGATCGCGAACGAAGGGCTCCCCGCGCTTCTCTGTGTCGAGCGTGACCCTGAGGCCTGCCACCGCTCGCTTATCGCGGATCGTCTCGAACGGGACTGGAACCTCAGCCAGCTCCATCTCCGTTCGGAATAGAACGTGGCTCAAGCTGAATCTCGTGCTCGGCCTGCGGCTGGCCCTCCTCGATCTCGGCGCTGCGCTCGCGCTCGGCGTTGAGCTGGTGGCCGAAGAGGATCGCCAAGTTGCTGATCCAGAGCCAAACCAGCAGGGCGACGAGGCCACCGATCGTCCCGTAGGTCTTGTCGTAGGAACCGAAATTAGCGACGTAGAAGGCAAAGGCGGCGGAGGCCAGGGCCCAGACGACCATCGCCACGAGGCAGCCCGGCGTCACCCAGCGAAAGCCACGCAGCTTGGCGTTGGGCGAGGCGTAGTAGAGGAGGTCGACCATGAAGATGAAGATCGCGATCATCGCCGGCCACTTGGCGATGCTCCAGACGTCCACAGCCGTGTCGCCGAGCCCAACCGGCCCCGCCACGGCTTCGACGATCGGCCCCGTGAGCACCAGGCCGAGCGCCAGCAGCGCCACCGAGACGACCATCGCCAGCGTCACCGCCAGTTGCAGCGGGCGCAGCTTCCAGAACGGCCGGCCCTCGGGGGTCTCGTAGATGACGTTGGAGGCCCGCATGAAGGCGCCGATGTAGCCGGAGGCCGACCACAGCGCCACGGCCAGGCCGAGGACGAAGGCAAACCCCGCCGCGCTCTGGTTCGAGACGACGGAATCGATCGGACCTTCGAAGGTCCGCGCCGCCGACTCCGGTCCGATCGAGGTGATGATCTCGGTCACGCTCGCGGTGGTGGTCTTGGGATCGCCGAACAGCCCGAGCAGCGAGACCATCGCGATCAGCGCCGGGAACAGGGAGAGCAGTCCGTAGTAGGTGAGCGCCGCGGCCCAATCGGTCAGGTTGTCCTCGCGGAACTCGCTCGCAGTTCGCTTCAGGGTCGCCCAGGCGCCGAGGTTCTCGGATCGTGCCATGCCGAGATCTACTACCCGCACGCAGGCAGGTTGCACTCGCTCTCTAGGAAAGGCTCGAGAGCGCCGTCGCCACGGCGAAGCCGAGCGTGGTGACGAGACCGGCGACGCGCCCCGACTCCCTGGTCGCGTCGGGGATCATCGAGTCGATCAGCATCACCAGGAGCGCTCCCGCCGCGAAGCCGTCGATGCCGGCGCGGAGCTCACCCGAAGCCGTATCGGCGATCGCGTAGCCGGCGACGCTGGCGATCGTGCAGATCACCGCGACGACGCCCCAGAGACGCAGGATCTTGGCCCGCTCGGTGCCCGATTTGCGCATCTCGGTCGCTGAGCCGATTGCCTCGGGCAAGTTCGAGACGAAGATCGCGACCAGGAGCCCGATGCCGATTCCCTCGCCCGCAGCCAGCCCGATCCCGAGCACGAGCTGCTCCGGGATCCCGTCGAGGAAGGCGCCGAGCGCCAGCGCGGTGCCGGGGTCGGAGCCCTCGGCGCGGCCGGCGCGGCCCCGACCGGAGGAGAAGCGGTTGGCGATCAGCCCGTCGAGGCTGAAATAGGTGAGTGCTCCGACCCCGAGCCCGATCGCGGTTGCCCCGAGGCTGCCGACCCGGAGCCCCTCCGCCGCCAGCTCGAAGCTGACCGCGCTGATCAGCGCGCCGGCGCCAAATGCCAGGACCAGCCCCACCTGGCGGGCCGGCCAGGGCCGGGCGAAAGCAAGCAGCGCGCCGAGCATCAGCGAGGAGGCCGCCAGCGCGCCCCAGCCCAGTGCGGCAGTCATGCTGTGATTCTCCCGTAAACCGCTACACAACCGAAGGGAACGCGATGAATACCTCGCTTGACGGAGCCGTTGCACTGGTCACGGGCGCCAGCAGTGGAATCGGTGAGGCGACCGCGCGGGCCCTTGCGAAGCAGGGGGCCAAGGTCGCGGTGGCGGCTCGCCGGTTGGAACGGCTGGAGCGCCTGGCCAGCGAGATCGGCGGCGGGGGCCATACCGCCCTGGCGATTCAGTCCGATGTCACCGACCAAGCGCAGGCGGTGGCCGCGGTGGACCGCACCGTCGAGGAGCTGGGTCGGCTCGACATCCTCGTCAACAATGCCGGCCAGATGCTGCTGGGGCCGATCGAGGATGCGCCAACCGAGGAGTGGGACCGGATGATCGACCTCAACCTCAAGGGACTGATCAACACCACCCACGCCGCCCTGCCCCACCTGCTCTCAGCGGTCGAAGACTCAGAGCGCGGCTGCGCGGACGTGGTCAACATCAGCTCCGTCGCCGGCCGTGTCGCCCGCTCCGGCTCAGGCGTCTACAACCTGACCAAGCACGGGGTCGGTGCTTTCAGCGAGTCCTTCCGCCAGGAGTTCGCCAGCCGCAAAGTCAGGTCGATCATCATCGAGCCCGGTGCAGTGGACACCGAGCTCTCCGACCACATTCGCGACGGAGTGAGGGAGCAGGTGAGACAGCGCTTCGAGGACATCCACATGCTCGAGGCGGCCGACGTCGCTGACGCGATCGCCTACGCCGTGACCCGGCCCTGGCACGTCTCCCTCAACGAGGTCCTGATCCGCCCAACCGAGCAGAAAGGCTGAGCGGGCTCACAGCATCGGTAGCTGACGATCCGCCCAGCTCCGCTCGGGTGGCTGCCCCGCGGCGCCCCGGCTCTCGAGGTCGAGCAGCGCCTGCTTTCGCCGCAAGCCGCCGCCGTATCCGGTCAGCGAGCCATCGGCGCCGATCACCCGGTGACAGGGCACCAGGATCGGAGTCGGGGTCCGGCCGATCGCGGCGGCGGCGAGCCGGACGCGCTTGTAGGGCTCCATGCCATCTGGATAGAGCGAGTCATCGATCCGCCCGGCGAGCTCACCGTATGCGCTCGTGGATCCGTAGGGGATCTCGCGGAGCTGAGCCCAGACGGCCAGCTGCAGCGGCGTGCCGCGGAGGTCCAGGTTCAGCTCGAAGGCCTGGCGCTCAGCGGCGAAGTAGGCGTCGAGCTGGTCGACCACTTCCGGCATCGAGCGACGCGCCGGCCCCTGAAGCCGAGGAGAGCGACCTGGGAAATACACGCCCGTGATCCCCGCCGAGCCGGCGATCACCGTCAGCGGTCCCAGCGGGCTCTCGTAGGTGGTCCGGGTGGAGCTCATGCCCATCGCATAGGTAAACGGTCACCGCGGTCGTTGCGTGAGATCGAGCGCCACCCCGAATAGCCTGGGGGCGTGGACCAGGTCATCCAGATCGTCGGCGCGGCGCTGATATTGACGGCCTACGTCGCGGCGCAGGTCGAGCGCCTCGATCCGCAATCACGCCTCTATCTCAGCCTGAATCTCGTCGGCTCGATCATCCTCGCCGTGCTCGCCGCGATCGGCGTGCAGTGGGGCTTCCTCCTGCTCGAGGGAGCCTGGGCGATCGTCTCGCTCTGGGGATTGATCAAGCCGACAAGACCGGCCTGAGCTACGCCCTGGCGGGCTCCGGCTGGGCCTCGAGCGGAGCGCCTTCGACGACGTCCTCCCGCTCGATATCGCCCTCGCGGATCATCCACAGCGCGGCGATCGAGCCGGCGAAGGCCAGCAAGGCGCCGAGCAGGAGGATCTCGTTGAGGCCGTGCAGGAAGCCCTGTTCGGCAGCCGCCTGGACCTTGGCCTGTGCCTGCTGAGGCACGCCGGCGACGGCCTGCGGGAGCGCCCCGGACGAGGTGGCTTCGATCAGCTGGCGCGCTTCGTCGCCGCTGACCGCGTTGCCCGCCACCTCCTGGGTCTTGGCCGCACCCGCACCGAGGAAGATCGCGCCCCAGGCGGCGATCCCGACCGCTATCCCGACCTGGCGAAAGGTGTCGTTGATCCCCGCCGCCATGCCACTGCGCTCCTTCGGCACGACGCTGAGGGCGACGTCGGCGATGACCGGGTTGAGCAGGCCGACGCCGATGCCGCTGATCACGAAACCGGCCAGCAGCGCGGTCCACTCGGAGTCGACGCCGAGGCCTCCCATCAGCAGCAGGCCAAGGCCGGTGAGCGCGAGGCCGGCGCTCATCAGCCAGCGGGCCTGGACCCGAGCCAGGGCGACACCCGCGAGCGGGGCGACGATGAAGGAGGCGATCGTGATCGGCAGGTAGCGGAGGCCGGCGTCGATCGGCGAGTAGCCGAGGTAGCTCTGCAGGTAGAGCGTCAGGTAGAGGAAGAGCGCGAACATCGAGCCGGAGACCGCGAACGCCGCCAGCTGCACGCCCGTGAAGGCGCGGCGGCGGAACAGCGAGAGCGGCAGCATCGGCTGCGAGACCCGCTGCTCGATCGCGACGAAGGCGGCCATCAGCACGCCGGCGCCGGCCAGCAGGGAGACGATCGCGGGACTCCCCCATCCCGCGTCGTTGCCACGCACCAGCCCCAGCACGAGCAGGAAGAGCGCGCTCGAGAAGGTGAGCAGCCCCGCCCAGTCGATCCGGGTCGCGTTGGGGTCGCGCGACTCGGCGACCTTCCAGTAGGTGACCGCAATCGCGGCGATGCCGATCGGGACGTTGATCAGGAAGACCCACTCCCAGCCGAAGCCGTCGGTGAGCAGGCCGCCGACCAGCGGGCCGATCGCCACGGCGATGCCGATCGTCGCGCCGTAGATGCCCATCGCCATGCCGCGTTCGGGGCCGGCCGGGAACTCCTGGGCGACCAGGGCCAAAGAGACGGCGAACATGATCGCGCCGCCGATGCCCTGCAGCCCCCGCGAGACGTTGAGGAAGGTCGGGTCGGGCGCCAAGGCGCAGAGCAGCGAGGCAATCGAGAAGACGGCGAGGCCGATCGCGAAGACGCGCCGGCGGCCGAGGCGGTCGGCCAGCGAGCCGGCGGTGAGGACCAGCGCTGCGAGCGAGAGCGCGTAGGCGTCGATCACCCACTGCAAGTCGGAGAAGCTGCCGCCGAGGTCCTTCTGGATCGCCGGCAGCGCCGTGTTGACGACGGTGATGTCGAGAAGAAGCATGAACGTCGCCACGCAGACGGCGCCGAGGGTCCACCACTTGCGTTCCATTTGAATCTCCTACTGGCCGTGTACAATTTCGATCAGGCAACCTTGTAAGGTGACCTGACCAGACGACCTTATCAGGCTCCCTGACGATATGCGTGACGCCACCCACACAGCTCAGATAACCCCCGGAACCATCCCCCTCCCCGGCCTGCTCGACATCGCCGGCGAGGCGCTGCTGGCCGAGTTCAGGGAAGAGCTCGCTGATAGCGGCTACGCCGACCTCCGCCCCACCCACGGCTGCGTCTTCCGCTTCGTCCGCGAGGACGGGATGCGCCTCACGGACCTGGCAACCCACGCCGGCATCACCAAGCAGTCGGCCGGTGAGATGGTCGACGAGCTGGTCGAGCTCGGCTACGTCGAACGCACCGCCGACCCCGACGACCGCCGCGCCAAGCTGATCTGCCTCACCAAACGAGGTGAAGAGGCCCAGCGCGTCGGCTTCGGAATCTTCGCCGAGTTGGAGCGGCGCTGGGCCGAGCACTTCGGCCAGGAGCGCTTCGACCAGCTGCGCGAGCTGCTCGAGGAGATCGCCGCCGCAAAGGCCCCCGACGCGGTGCCGGAGCTATCGCAAGCCGCCCTCGCCGGCACGCGCGGCAAGTAGCTATGCCGTTTCTCAATAGACAGAAATCTGATAATCTGATTCCGTGAAACAGCTGAGTGCTACTGATGCGTCCCGCCGGTTCTCGGAGGTGTTGGACGAGGTGGAGCGCCAGGGGGAGTCCTACGTCGTTGTCCGCCACGGTCGTGCTGTGGCCACCATCGGCCCCGCGAGCGGCGGAACTGGAAAAACGCTCAAGGAGGCGCTTCGCGCTAATCGGCCTGACAATGCCTGGGCGGACGAGCTGCGGGAGCTTCGTGAGGGTATGGATCCTGTGACGGACCCCTGGCGCGACTGATCCTCGACACGACGGTCTTGGTTGACGCCGAGCGTGGGGGTGATTCGCTGGGCGAAGCGATCGACGACGGCGATGATGTCGCAGTAGCGGCGATCACCGTTGCGGAGCTGAGGGTTGGGGTTCAGCTGGCGAAAGGGCGCAGGCGGGAAAAGCGCGAGCGCTTCGTCGCAGCGGTTCTAGACGCTGTCTCAATTGAGGTCTACGACCTCAACGTGGCTGAGGCACACGCTGCCCTCCTGGCACACGTTCGGCGGAAAGGGACGCCTCGCGGTGCCCACGACCTCATCATCGCCGCGACGGCACTAGCCCGGGAGCGGCAGGTCGTGAGCTTCGACCGAGGGGGCTTTGTCGAGCTCCCCGGCGTCTCGATCGCGGGAGGCTTCGGTTAAAAGGTCAAACCCGCTGTCCTTTCGTCCCTTCTTCCAGCAGGCCGGCAACGGCCCGGGCCAGCTGCTTGCCGTGCCGGGTCAGCACGTACTCGGTATGCGGCGGGCGGCCAGGAACCAAGTGGCGCTCGACGATCCGGGCCGCCTCGAGCTGCTCGAGGCGCTCGGAGAGCGTCGTCGGCGAGACGCCGGGGAGGGACTGGCGGAACTCGTTGAAGCGGGCGGCGCCGCTGGCGCAGGCGTAGATCGTCGCCAGCGTCCAGCGGCGCTCGAGCAGGGTCGCGGTGGCCCGCATCTCGGCCGGGACCGGGGTGCAGCTACGACATCGCGGTGACATCCGCACCCTTCTCGGCCGGCTCGAGCGCCTGCTCGAACACCTCCCCGACGCTCATCACCGGGTGGAAGGTCATCTGCTGGCGCACCTCCTCGGGCACCTCGTCGAGGTCGCCGCGGTTGCGCTCGGGCAGGATCACCTCGGTAAGGCCCGCCGCGTGGGCGGCGAGCACCTTCTGCTTCAGCCCGCCGATCGGCAGCACCCGGCCCTGCAGGGTCACCTCGCCGGTCATGCCGACCGTGTGCTTGACCGGCCGCCCGGAGAGCAGTGAGACCAGCGCCGTGGTCATCGCCGTGCCGGCGCTGGGGCCGTCCTTGGGGATCGCCCCCGCCGGCACGTGCAGGTGGAACTCGCGCTGGAACATCCGCGGGTCGATGCCCAGCTCATCGCTGTGCGAGCGGGCATAGGAGAGCGCGATCCGCGCTGACTCCTTCATCACGTCGCCGAGCTGGCCGGTCAGGACCAAGCCCTTGTCGCCCTCCATCGCGGTCGCCTCGATGAAGAGCACGTCGCCGCCGGTGCCGGTGACGGCAAGGCCCGTGGAGACTCCCGGGATCGCGGTCCGTTCGACCGACTCCTGGAAGAAGCGCTGGCGGCCCAGCGCGTCGTGGACCGCGTCGGCGTCGATCGCGATCGGTGTCTCGGCGTCGCCCGCGGCGATCTTCGTCGCCGCTCCGCGCAGCAGCTTGCCCAGCTCGCGCTCGAGCTGGCGCACCCCGGCCTCGCGGGTGTACTCGGTGATGACGCTGCGCAGGATCTCGTCGCCCACCTCGACCTCCTCGGCCTCCAGCCCGTTGCGCACCAGCTGCCGCGGCAGCAGGTAGCCGCGCGCGATCGCCTGCTTCTCGGCGGTCGTGTAGCCGTCGAAGGCGATCGTCTCCATGCGGTCGAGCAGCGGCGCCGGGATCGTGTCGGTCAGGTTGGCGGTGGCGAGGAAGACGACCTCGGAGAGGTCGACCTCGACGTCGAGGTAGTGGTCGCGGAATGAGTGGTTCTGGGCGGGGTCGAGCACCTCCAGCAGCGCCGCCGAGGGGTCGCCGCGCCAGTCGGCGCCGACCTTGTCGACCTCGTCGAGCAGGATCACCGGGTTCATCGTGCCGGCGTCGCGCAGGGCGCGGACGATCCGCCCCGGCAGGGCCCCTATGTATGTGCGGCGGTGGCCGCGGATCTCGGCCTCGTCGTGCAGGCCCCCGAGCGAGATGCGCACGAACTCGCGCCCCAGGGCGCGGGCGATCGACTCGCCGATCGAGGTCTTGCCGGTGCCGGGCGGCCCGACCAGGGTCAGGATCGCCCCGTTGGCACGGCTGTCGTCGTCGACGCCGCGCTCCTCGCGCAGCTTGCGGACCGCGATGAACTCGGTAATCCGTCGCTTCACGTCCTCGAGGCCAGCGTGGTCGGCGTCGAGCACCTCTCGCGTGTGCCCGGGTTCGAGCCGCTCCTCGGAGCGCTTCGACCAAGGCACCGCGATCAACCAGTCCAGATAGCTGCGGATCATCGAGGACTCGGGCGACTGCTCGCCCTGGCGCTCGAGCCGGCGCAGCTCGCGCTCGGCCTGCTCGGCGATCGCCTGCGGCATCTCGGCCTCGGCGATCTTGCGCTCGTACTCCTCGATCAGGTTGCCCTCGTCCTCGCCCAGCTCCTTGCGGATCGACTCCATCTGCTTGCGCAGGAAGTAGTCGCGCTGCTGCTTTTGAGCGCCGGACTCGACGTCCTCGCGAATGCGGCTGCGCACCTGCAGCTCGGCCAGCCGCTCGCGCTGCAGCTCGACCGCCAGCTGCAGGCGGGCGCTGACGTCGATCGTCTCGAGCAGGCGCAGCTTCTGCTCGTCGGAGACATCGGGGCTGAAGCCGGTGGTGTCGGCGAGCGCGCCGGGCTCCTCGACCGAGCGCAGGAAGGCGGCGATGCGGCCGTCGTCGCCGCGCAGCTCGAGGATCTCCTCGACCACGGCGCGGTATTCGCGGGCCAGCTCCTGGGTGTGCTCGTCCTCCGGATGGCCATCGTGGACCTCCTGCACGTCGATGCGCAGGGAGTCGCCCTCGCCCTCCTCGCCGGCGATGGCGACACCGGCGAGACCACGGTGCAGTCCGACCACGGTTGCGGCCGGAGCGCCCCCGCGTGAGCGACCGCGCTCGATCACCTCGGCTACGACGCCAACCCGGCCGTACTCACCGTCGCTGCGGGGAAGCAGGAAGACCTGCTCCTCCTCGCCGGTGTCGATCGGCAGGGTGGCGGAGACGCCGGGGAAGACGATCGCGTCATCTAGAGGAATAAGGAGATAGGCCATTGTCTTAGTCCAATTTCTGTAGTTAGTCTTTCTACAGGATAGCGCACTCGTTCGTAACGCTTTTCCATTGGTATGGAGCCAAAAGGCGTTACGGTTGCGGCGTGAAGCCCGAGCGCGCCCGAGAGCTGCTCCATCGTGAGCGGGAGCAGATCGAGCGGGAGATCGCCGTTGTCGAGGGCGAAGGTCCCGAGGAGGGCGACGAACGCGCCGAGCCCGGCGACCTCAACTCGGAGAACCTCTACCAGGACGAGCTCGACGCGGGCCGTCTGCAGGACCTGCGGCGCAAGCTCGCCGACGTCGAGCGCGCCGAGGTGCGGCTCGGCGCCGGCACATACGGGATCTCGATCCAAAGCGGCAAGCCGATTCCCGACGAGCGACTCGAGGCCTTTCCCACGGCAGAGCTGACCGTGGAGGAGCAGGAGCACCGCCCCGGCTAGGGAGCGATGACGGAGCGGGCACCGGCGGCACGCACGGCGGCTGAAAGCGTCTCGATGTCGTAGGCGCCGTCGTGGCGGCGCTCGTTGACGAAGAAGGTCGGCGTGCCTGTAACGCCGCTGGCGTCGGCCGAGTCGACGTCTTCCTCGACGCGGGGCGCGTGGGTGTGCTCGGCCAGCTCCTCGCGGAAGCGCTCGAGATCGAGCTCAAGCTGCTCGGCGTAGCTCAAGAGGTCGCTGGGCTTCAGGTCGCCCTGGTGATCGAGCAGCAGGTCGTGCATCTCCCAGAAAGCACCCTGGGCGGCCGCTGCCTCAGACGCCTCGGCAGCGAGCTCGGCGCGTGGATGGACGTCGGAGAGCGGCAGGTGGCGCCAGACGTAACGGACGTCGATGAAATCGGCCAGCAGCTCGCGGATCACCGGCTCGGCCTTGCCGCAGTAGGGGCACTCGAAGTCGCCGTACTCGACCACCGTGACCGGGGCCTCCAGCGGGCCGCGTATGTGGTCCCGCTCCGGGTCCACCGGCAGGGCCAGGTCGACGAGCGTCTCCGAGGTTCCCAGCAGGGCGCGGATGCGGGCCCGGCGAGGCAGCATCGCGGTGACGCGGAAGACCAGCCAGGTCAGGAGCGAGGCGCAGAGCGCAGCGCTCAGCACGCCGAGCTTGGCCTCGCGCAGCTCGACCCCCCGGAAGGCGAGGTCGGCGATCAGCAGCGAGACGGTGAAGCCGATTCCCGCGATCGCACCGCCCCCCGCCGTGGCCGCCCAGCCCACCGGCGGTCGCAGCCGCCCGCGGCTCAGCTTCGTCACCAGCAGCGCGGCGCCGGTCATCCCGACCGGCTTGCCGAGCACGTAGGCAACGATGATCCCCAGCGTGATCGGCGAGGCGTAGGCGCTCGAGAGAAAGTCGCCGTCGATCGCGATGCCGACGTTGGCAAGGGCGAACAGCGGCACGATCACGTAGCTCGTCCAGGGGTGGTAGAGCTTCAGCAGGCGGGCGTTGGGCGAGACCGCGGCGTCCAGCCCGGCGCGGGCGGAGCGGGCCAGCTCCGGCGTCGGCTGCTCGCGAAAGCTGCGGAAGAGATCGGTCGCCCGCTCGAGCTCACCGCGCCCCGCCGGATAGGCCCAGGTGACCAGGCCGACCGCGAGGCCGAGCACGACGGGGTCGACGCCCGACTCGAAGAGCGCCACCCAAGCGACCGCGGCAAGCAGGAGGTAGACGAGGCCTGGGCGGATCCTGGCGGCGAGAGCGACCAGGATCAGGCCGAAGGCGCCGGCCGCGATCAGCAGCGACTCGAGGTCGACGTGTCCGCTGTAGGCGGCGACGATGACCAGCAGCGCGACCACGTCGTCGATGACGATGATCGTCAGCATGAAGCCGCGCAGGCGGTCGGGGAAGCGGGGCCCGACCAGGGCGAGCATTCCCAGGGCGAAGGCGGTGTCGGTCGACATCGCCACGCCCCATCCCTGCGCCGAGGGCTCGCCGGCGTTGAAGGCGAGGAAGATCGCGACCGGCACGACCATCCCGCCCAGGGCGGCGAAGACCGGCAGGGTAAGGCGGCGGCGCTCGCGCAGCTCGCCGACGTCGAACTCGCGGCGGACCTCGAGCCCGACGACGAAGAAGAAGAACGTCATCAACCCACTGTTGATCCAGTCGCGCAGGTTCTGAGAGATTCCCGAGTCGCCCACCCTGATCGAGAGCTGGGTGTGCCAGACGCTGTCGTAGGAGGAGAGGTCGAGGTTGGCCCAGAGCAGCGCCGCCACCGCCGCCGCGAGCAGCACGCTGGCGCTGCCGGTCTCGGTGGCGAGGAAGTCGCGCAGCGGCGCCTGCAGGCTGCGCGCCCAGGCGGTTCGCCCGCTGAATGCCGATCTGACTCGCGACCCGCTCATCGCGGCTAGCTTTTCATTCCCGGCCGCTGGGCCCGACCATCTAGGCTGCCCCCACATGGCTTCCGGTCCGACAAGCCGGGTTCTCTCCGGCTCCCAGCTCGCGACCCTCGCCAAGCTCGGCGAGGAGCGAACCGCCGAGGTCGGCGAGAAGCTCTTCGAGGTCGGCGACGCGAGCTACCCGTTCATCGCGATCTACGAGGGCGAGGTCGCGGTCACCGATCCCGCCGGGCACGAGATCGTCCGCCACGGCGCCTCCGGCTTTCTCGGCGAGATGAACCTGCTCTCCGGGCAGACCGTCTTCCTCACCGCCGTCGTCACCGAGCAGATGCGCTACATCGCCGTCGACCGCGAAGTCCTGAGGAAACTGCTCTTCGAGGACGGCTCGCTCTCCGACCTGCTGCTCTCCGCCTTCATCGAGCGGCGCGAGCTGCTGCAGCGCCAGCAGGGCATCGGAGTCGAGATCGTCGGCCCGCGCGACTCGGCCGAGACCAGGCGCCTGCTCGACTTCGCCCGGCGCGGGCGGCTCCCCCACTCCTGGGTCTCGCCCGAGAGCGAGGAGGCGGCGGCCGTGCTCGCGCAGCTCGCGCCCGACGAGATCCCCCTGGTGCGGCTGCCCGGTGGCACGGAGCTGCGCAATCCGAGCAACGGACAGCTCTCGCGGGCGCTGGGGATCGGGCTGGAGCTGGGGCAACGGGAGGAAGTCGACCTGGCGATCCTCGGCGGCGGGCCGGCCGGACTCGGCGCCGCGGTCTACGGCGCCTCGGAGGGCCTCGACACGCTGGTCATAGAGAGCACCGTGCTCGGTGGTCAGGCCGGCACCTCGCGCCGGATCGAGAACTACCTCGGCTTTCCGGCGGGCGTCAGCGGCACCGAGCTGACCAGCCGGGCGGTTACGCAGGCGCGCAAGTTCGGCGCCCGCACCGCGACGCCCTATCGCGCCCGTGCGCTCGAGCCCGATGGCGACCGGCACCTGGTCACGCTCGAGGAAGGCAACGAGATCCTCGCCCGCACCGTGCTGCTCTCCACCGGCGCCGAATACCGCCGCCTGCCGGTGGACGACCTCGACCGCTACGAGGGGCTCAGTGTCTTCTACGCGGCCGGCCCGCCCGAGGGCCAGCTCTGCGCCGGCCAGCGAGTGGGAGTGATCGGTGGCGGCAACTCGGCGGCGCAGGCAGCGATCTGGCTGGCGCGAGGCGGCGCCCTCGTCACCCTGCTGCACCGGCGCTCCGACCTCGGCGAGACGATGTCGCAGTACCTGATCGATGAGCTCGATCGCTACGGCGTCGTCATCCGCGACCGCAGCGAAGTCAGCGCCCTGCATGGTGATGACGGGCGGCTCGGGGCTGTGACCCTGACCGACGGCGAAAAGCTGCCTTTCTCCTACCTCTTCCTTTTCCTCGGCGCCACCCCGTGCACCGATTGGCTCGGCGAGACGATCGCCCGCGACGCCAAGGGGTTCGTGCTCACCGGCGCCGAAGCCGGCGCCGACGGCTTGCTCGAAACCAGCGTCCCCGGCGTCTACGCCGCCGGGGACGTGCGCGCCGGCTCGATCAAGCGCTGCGCGACGGCAGTCGGCGAGGGCGCCGCGGTGGTGCGCTTCGTCCACGAGCACCTCTCCGCAGCGACCACCAGCGCTTAGCCCTGCCTAGCGGCCGGCGACGTGTAGTTCCAGCGCGTGGATCTGGCTCTGGCCGTAGGAGCCGGTCTGCACCGGGCCGGCGGCGCTGATTAGAGCGCCTGGCCCGGGGAGCGGGTGGGGACGGAGGCCCTTGCGAACGTCGATCGCGGTCAGGCCCGGGAGGGTGAGGCCCTGCTGGTCGACGACGACGAAGTGGGCGTCCCCGTCGCCATCGGGGTCGACCCGCTCCACATAGACGATCCGCCCCTCGACCGTGCGGCAGCTGGGCAGATCCGCTGGGCAGTGAGATGGCGCGACGGGCTCGGCGGCCGTTTCAGCCTGGCCGCGGGGCGCCGAGCGCTCGATCGCCGGCCGCTCGGCACTGGAATCGGTCGTGTCGCCCACACTGCCACAGCCGGAGGCGACCGTGAGCACCATCGCGGCCGCCCAGCCGGCGATCAAGCAGCGGCGCCCTTGTCCTTTTTCCGCCGCAGCGGATGCGAACATACGTTCCCATCCGAGATTCAGGAGAAGAAATGCCCCAATTCGACGCATATGAAGACCTTGTCGGAAAATGGCGTTGGCGGCTGCGCGGCCCGGACGGCCGCACGGTGGCCACGTCCGGAGAATCCTTCGATTCCCACTGGCACGCCCTGCGCGCGGCCGAAAACGTTCGCGGTGTAGCAACTGGGGCCCGGATCTCCGGCACGCCCGCCGACGGAGTCAAGGATGCCCTGGGCGAGATCATCGACCGCGAGCTGGCCCGGACCTAGGGCGATTCGAGCTCCGGAGGCAGAGCTTTCGGGCCGTCGGGATAGAGAGCCGCAAGCTGGTCGGCGGACATCTCCAGCGTGTTCGCAGCCTCCAGAGGCGCCCCGGCGACGAACCAGAGCTGGTCGGCATCGGTGTCGTTGAAAATCTGGCGCACCGAGTCGGGCTCGACCAGCACCGTGTCCAGAGGCTCCAGAGTCAGTAGATCGTCATCGACGCGGATCCGTCCCGACCCTTCCAGCAGCAGGTAGATCTCCTCCTGGGCGAAATGCCTGTGCCGGGTCGAAGCCTGTCCTGGCTTCAGCCGCCAGAGCCTCGCCCCAAGCTGCCGCGCCTCGAGCTGGTGGCCGAGATCGGTGTTCTCGATCCCCATCTGGTTCGAGGGACGCCAGAACGCCTCGGACGCCGGGAGCTTGCGGTACGCCACGAGCCCAACTTAGTCGACGCCTCCAGGGAGTGACACTCAGCGCCGCGGGGCCGGTGACTGAGAATCATCGACTTTGGGCTCCCGGCGTTTCTGGCTTCGTCGTCCGGGTACTTCGGAGCCGGTTGGAAGAAATTGATCCAAGCCCATGAGGAGGGATTCGATGTCCACCGCTGTGATCGTCGTAATCGTCGTGGTCGCACTGGCAGCGCTCGCCGTTCTGGCGATGGCAGCCTCGAAGCGCAAACGCGAACGGCAGTTCGGCAAGGCGCAGGAGCGGGCCCTGCACGATGACGTCAGTCATCATCGCGAGCAGGCCGACAGTGCCCGCAGTGAGGCGGAGCTGGCGCAGGAGCGGGCGCGCCGGACCGCCGCCGAGGCCGAGCTCAACGAGCGCAAGGCAGACGAGCGCGAGCGCGAGCTGGAACAGCAGGAGTAGGCCTCACGACGCGCTCGACGTGCCGGCTAATTGAACTCGATCACGCTGCGAATCCCGTCCTGGGCCTCCATCAGCTCGAAGCCGCGGTTGACTTCGTCAAGGGTGATGCGGTGTGAGATGAAGGGATCTACGTCGATCTCACCGGCGAGGTAGCGGTCGATCAGCTGCGGGACCTGGTCGCGGCCCTTGACGCCGCCGAAGGAGGAGCCGGCGATGCGGCGGCCGGTGATCAGAAAGCGCGGGACGACGTCGAGGGTCTCCCCCTTGCCGGCCACCCCGGCGACGGTGCAAAGGCCCCAGGCCATGCGAGCCGCTTCGACCGCCTGGCGCATCACGGCGACGTTGCCGGTCGCCTCGAAGGTGTAGTCGGCGCCGAAGCCACCGGTCATCTCGAGGATCTCCTCGATGACGCCTGGACCCCCTTCGAGAGTGTGGGTCGCTCCCTGGCCGCGGGCCAGCTCGAGCCGGTCCGCGGAGAGGTCGACGCAGACGATGCGCTCGGCGCCCTGCAGTCGATAGCCGGCAACCGCTCCGAGCCCGACCATCCCGGCCCCGAAGACAACACAGGTACTGCCAGGGACCACGGCGGCGGTGTTGATCGCGGCGCCGAGGCCGGTCGAGAGCCCGCAGGCAAAGAGGCAGGCGTGCTCGAAGGGTGCCTCGGGATTCACCTTCGCCAGGGCGATCTCCGGCATCACCGTGTACTCGGCGAAGGTCGAGCAGCCCATGAAGTGGCGCACCCCGTCGCCCCTGCGCGAGATGCGCGTGGTTCCATCGGGGAGGAAGCCCCTGTTCTGCTCCTCGCGGATCGCCATGCAGAGGTTGGTCCGCGGATCCACGCAGTGGACGCACTCCCCGCACTGCGGCGAGAAGAGGGTGACGACGTGGTCGCCCGGCGAGAGCGAGGTGACGTCGGGACCGACCTGCTCGACGACGCCAGCGCCCTCGTGGCCAAGCACGGCCGGCGCGTAGCCGGAGGGGTCGGCGCCGGAAGCCGTATAGAGGTCGGTGTGGCAGACGCCGCAGGCGACGAGGCGAACCAGCGCCTCACCGGCCCGTGGCTCGGCCAGCTCCACCTCCTGAACCGCGAGCGGCTCACCGAACTCCTCCAGCACCGCGGCGCGCATCCTCATCGTCTGCCGACCGCCCGGCTCAACCGCTCTTGAAGCGGGCGGCCTCCTCAGAGCCGCCCGTCGCGTTGCCCTCGCTGTAGGAGTGGGCTCCCGCACCCGCCAGCGTGCCGCCGTCGACGATCAGGTATTCCTCCCGGATCGGCTGCCCGTCGAACCAGCACTCGAGGATCTCGCGGGTCCCAGCGGCGTAGCGCGCCTGAGCCGAGAGGCTGGTGCCCGAGGTGTGAGGGGTCATGCCGTGATGGGGCATCGAGCGCCATGGGTGGTCCGCTGGCGCTGGCTGCGGAAACCACACATCACCCGCGTAGCCCGCCAGCTGACCGCTCTCGCAGGCCCGCGCGACGGCGTCGCGGTCGCAGATCTTGCCTCGGGCGGTGTTGATCAGGTAGGCGCCCCGCTTCATCCGGGCGAGCAGGTTTGCGTCGAAGAGGTTCTCGGTCTCGGGGTGCAGCGGCGCGTTGATCGTCACCACGTCGCACACCTCCACCATCGACTCCGCGGTGGGATGGAAGGTGGCACCCAGCTCCTCCTCGACCTCGGCCGGCAGGCGGTGGCGATCCGTGTAGTGCAGACCGACCTCGAAAGGCTTCAACCGCCGCAAGACCGCCGAGCCGATGCGGCCCGCCGCCACCGATCCGACCTGCATGCCCTCCAGGTCGTAGGAGCGCGAGACGCAATCGGCGATGTTCCAGCCACCGTCGACGACCTGCTGGTAGGAGGGGATGTAGTTGCGCACCAGCGCCAGGATCATCATCACCACGTGCTCGGCGACGCTGATGCTGTTGGAGTAGGTCACCTCGGCGACGGTCAGACCGCGCTCGATCGCCGCCTGCAGGTCGACGTGGTCTGAACCGATGCCGGCCGTCAGCGCAAGTTTCAGCTTGGGCGCCTTGGCGATCCGCTCGGCCGTCAGGTAGGCGGGCCAGAACGGCTGGGAGATGACGATCTCCGCCTCCGGCAGCTCGCGCTCGAAGACGGAGTCCGACCCGTCCTTGTCGGAGGTGACGATGAGCCGGTGCCCGCGCTCCTCGAGGAACTCACGCAGGCCCAGCTCCCCCGAGACGCTGCCGACCAGCTCCCCGGGCTCGAAGCCGAGCGCCTCGGGCGTCGGCGTGCTCTGGCCGTCGTGGTAGCGCTCGATACTCGGCACGTCATCGCGGGCGTAAGCCGGCGGGTAGCCATCCACCGGGTCGTCGTAGAGCACACAGAGAACAGTCGCCATCGGTCAAATCACCCTCTCACATGAGAGCATGGAGTCCAATGAGCGACTTCCTGGTCAAGCGCGACGATCTGCGCGAGTGTCGAATCGCCGAATCGGAGCCGCCCACGGTCGGGCCGGACCAGGCGCTGCTGCGGGTCGACAGCTTCGGGCTCACCGCCAACAACGTCACCTACGCCGTGATGGGCGAGGCGATGTCCTACTGGGACTTCTTCCCGGCCGAGGACGGCTGGGGGCGAATCCCGACCTGGGGGTTTGCCGAGGTTGACCAGAGCGAGGCAGAGGGAGTTGAGGTTGGCGCCCGGGTCTACGGATACCTGCCTCCCTCTTCGCACCTGCTGGTGACCCCGACGAGCATCAACGGGAAGGGGTTCACCGATGGATCGCCGCACCGAGCGGCGCTGCCCTCCGCCTACCACCGCTACCTGGTGGCCGGCGAGGACCCCTTCTACCGAGCGGACACCGAGGACATCCAGATGCTGCTGCGGCCACTCTTCTTCACCTCGTTCCTGATCGACGACCAGCTCGCCGACGAGGGCTTCACCGGCCGCGGGCCGATCGTGATCTCGAGCGCCTCGAGCAAGACGGCGATTGCCGCCGCCTTCCTGCTGGCCCGCCGCGAGGATGTCGAGCTGATCGGTCTCACCTCCGCTCGCAACGCCGAGTTCGTCGAAGGTCTGGGCATCTACGGACGCACCGTCAGCTACGAGGAGATCGGCTCGATCGACAGCGGCCCCGCCACCTACGTGGACATCTCAGGCGACGGGGCGGTGCGCCAAACAGTCCACTCCCACTTCGGCGACGAACTCGCCTACAGCATGGCCGTGGGAATTACCCACTGGGAGGAGCTCGGAGCGGGCCAGGGCGACCTGCCCGGGCCAACGCCAACCTTCTTCTTCGCCCCAACTCGGGTCGAGCAACGCTCCGCGGACTGGGGCGCCGCCGGCCTCGAGCAGCGCGTCGCCGAGGCCTGGCACCCATTCTGCGAATGGACCGCCGGCTGGCTAGAGGTGGTCCACCGCCAAGGCTTTGACGGCCTCAAGGGCGCCTATCTCGACGTACTCGAGGGCCGTGTCAGGCCGACGGCCGCCCATGTGATCGCCCTCGACTAGCGCGGGCCGGATGCGAGCAAGCGGAGCTCGCCTGACACGCAGGATCGCGACCCGGCAATCGACCTCCTCGAAAAGACCCGCACCGAAGGCCGGATCACCGCGGAGGAGTACACGGCGTCGGCGGCACAGGTGCGCATCGCGCGGACGCGCACTCGCTGCTAGGCCGACCGAGCTAGAACGAGCACGCCGAAGCCGAACGGTGGATCGTGCAGGGTGCCGTCGGAGCGCCTGAGGTAGGCGGTGTGTGCTTTCTCCTGGTCAAGTGCTCGCTCGGCTCGAAGGCCGAAACGCGAGAGGGTCTCCTCGGCGCGGCCCTCCGGGATTCCCCAGCGAAACGGCTCACCCGCTTCCGCGGCCCCCTTGCGCGCCTCCGCTGCGAAGGGATAGTCGCGTGACCCGTCGACCACCTCGGCCCAGATGGCATCGAAGACGATCGACGCCGGGGGATCGCGGTGCCCGCCGACCCACGAGAGGACTTCGGCGACGGCCTCTTCGGGCAGGTAGAGGCTGACGCCCGACCAGATGAACAGCGTGCGAGCAGAGCGGTCGTGCCCGGCTGCGGCCAACGTCGCGCCGAGGTCGTCGCGGTTGAAATCGATCGGCACGTAGGTCACATCGGCGGGCTCGTCTCTCACCATGCGGCGGATGCGCTTGCGCTTCGACGCTTGACTGGCGGGGTGGTCGACCTCCATCACCCGGACACCTTTCAACTGCGAGGCCATCCGGTAGGGACGGGAGTCAAGTCCCGCGCCGAACAGGATCAACTCGTCCAAGCCGGCTGCCACCGCGTCGAGCACGACCTCGTCGATGAACTTGGTTCGCCCGATCTCATACGTGTAGGCGCCGGGAACCCGTCGCCTGGCCACCCGCAAAAGCAGCGCCCGGGAAGCTCGGTACCTGGCCAGTGTCGTGATGTTGAAACCACGGAGGAAGTCGCCTGCCATCTGATCGGGACAGCGAACCGCCGGATCCCGCTCGAGCGCACCCATCGCCCGCAGCGCGCACACCGCCTCGGCGGTGCTGCGAGGAGCCAATGGATTTCGCCCGCGCTCGCCTAGTGCCATCTCTGGAACGCTATGACAGTGGCTTCAGGCGGGTCTTTTCGACCCGGGCGAGCTTGCGCTTGAGGCGCTGGAATTCTTCTTCTTGCTTCTCGGTGCGTTTGTGGCCGCTGAAGGCGAGGTTCTTCCTCTCCAGCGGATCGTCCTTCAGGTCGTACATCTCCCACTGGGTGGGCGCACTGCCCTTGACGTCGTAGTAGCGAGCCAGCTTCCAGCGCCCTTCGCGGATGCTGACGATGTGGTTGGGCGGTTTCGGGTATGGCCTGTTTTTCTGGCCGGACTGGTAGTCGTCGTAGGTGAAGACGACGTAGTCCTGGACCGAGCGTTTGGTCGAGGGGTGCAGGACCAGCTTCGAGTAGTCGACCCCCTGCCAGTTGGCGCGGGCGCTCTTCGGCGCCGCCGCCAGGCTGGCCAGCGTCGGCAGGAAGTCGACGTGGGAGACGAGCGCTTCGGTCTGGGCCGGCTTCGGGAAGAGCTTCGGGTTTGAGTAGACGAGCGGCACCCGTGTCGCCTCCTCGTAGAAGTTGAAGTTCTTCTGGCGCAGCCCGCCATGCGTAAGCCCCATCTCACCGTGGTCCGCGGTACGGACGATCAGCGTGTCCTCGAAGAGGCCGGTCTCTTCCAGCTTGTCGAGCACGTTGACCAGGTAGCTGTCGGAGGAGCGCATCAGGTTGCCGTAGAAGTTCAGGTAGTTGCGCATCTGTTCTTTGTTTTTCGGCTTGCCGGTCAGGTTGAAGATGTTGCGGAACTGTTCCTGGACGGTGGGCTTGGTCGAGAGGTCTTCTTCGGCGGTCGCCGGGGCATGGATTTCACCCTCCAGCCAGGTCTTGTCGTAGCCGGCTTCGTCGAAGGATTTACTCGGGTAGAAGAGGACGTCGTGCGGGTTGACGACTGAGATCACCATGAAGAAGGGCTGTTGCTGGGCCGCGGTCGAGCCCAGGTACTGCAGCGCACCCTCGGTGCCGTCGGCGACGTTGCCGACCTGGTCGATGAAGCGGCCGTCGTTGTCGATGTAGCCCCCGCCGGCCTCGGGGACGCTCTGGTTGGCGCCGGCGTCGGGCGGGTTCCAGCGCAGGAAGCCGTACTTTTCAAGATCGGACGGCTGCGCGTTTTCTTTTTCAGCCGGTTTGGAGCAGTGCCACTTACCCTTGTAGACGACGTTGTAACCCGCCGCCACCATCACCGTAGCGAGGTTCTTCAGTTCCACCGGCAGCTCCATCTGCGGGTTCTTGGGCGGTTCCATGTCTTCCTCGAGCGTGTACTTGACTCCGTGCTGAGCGGGGAAGTAACCGCTCATCAGAGTCGAGCGCGCCGGCGAGCACATGCAGGCGTTGGTGAAGGCGCGTTCGAAGCTGAGGCCGTGCTGGCGCAGCCGCCGCATTCCCGGCAGGTTCTGGCGCAGCCAGTTGGGCGGGAAATGCTGGATCGCCCGCTCCTGATCGGTGAGGAAGAGAATGATGTTCATCCCGGCGACGTCGCGCCCCTTGTTTTTTTTCGCCGCGGCGAGCGCCTGCTCGACGCCGGCGCCCTGGGCCAGCAGCGCGGCAGCCGCAACGCTCGCTCCCGAGCCGATCAGCTCCTTGCGGGTAAGGCCGCCCTCGTGCTTGTCCGTTTCGCTCATTTGCTCCTCCGGAAGATGTCGACGGCGTCGCTGCCGAACGAGGTCGAGTAGAGATAACGGCCGTCGGGGCTGAGGGCGATCGAGCTGACGCCGCGCAGGGCGCGGGCCCGCGTGCAACCGGAAACCGAGCGGGGCGCGACGCAACCCCGGCGACCCGGCTTCTGCCTCACCTTGCCGACCCTTTTGCCGCGTTCGAGGACGGCGATCGCGCTGTTCGCGAACGCGGCCACGTACACGTTGGCCCCGTCGGGTGAGATGGTGAGCCCCTCCGGAGCCCGCAGCGCACGACCGAAGGAGCAGCCAACGGCGCGCAGCCAGACGAGGCAGCCCGCGGTGCCCGGCTTCTGCGCCAGCCCACCCGATGTCTTCGAGCGAGTGAAGGCAGTGACGCTGTTGCTGAACAGCGAGGTGACATAGACGTCGCCGCCCGGGTTGAAGGCCACCGCGTTGGCGCCGCTCAGCTGCACGCCGGTGGCGCAGCCCGTAAGCGCGCTGTTCGCGATGCAGCCGCTGCCGTCGGTGGCCTGCGTGAGATTGCCGGTGGACTGGTCCCGAGCCAGGGTGACGACCGCGTTGGAGAGCGCGCTCGCAACGTAGACGCTGGCCCCGTCGCCGCTGATCGCCATCCCCTCCGGGGCGCCCAGGGCGAACCCGAGCGCGCAGCCGGCGATCGCTTCGGCGATGCAGCCGCTGCTGTCCCCCGGCTGGGTGAGCGCGCCGCTGGCGGGGTCACGGTCGAAGACGGCGACCGCGTTGCCGAAGAACGAGCCGACGTAGACGTTCTCCCCTTTTGGGCTGATCACGACCACATCGGGACCCACCAGCGCCCGGCCGGCAGCGCAGACGGGAACCGGCACTCCGGAGATGCAGCCGGCGCTGGCCGGCAGCTGGCTGAGCGCCCCCGTGGTCTGATCGCGCTGGAAGACGCTGATCGAGCTGCTCCCCCGCGAGGTCGCGTAGACGTTGTGGCCGTCGGGGCTGACGGCTAGCGAGTTCGGGCCGTCGAGCGCGATCGCCGTCGCGCAGTGGCCGCCGCCTTTGGCGGCGATGCACCCGGCCGCCCCCCTTGGCTGCGTCAGCGCACCGGTGCGGGCGTTGCGGCTGAAGATCGCGATCGCATCGCTTTTCGAGGAGGCGACGTAGACGCTCTTGCCGTCGGGGCTGAGCGCGATCGCGCGCGAACCCATGAAGGGGCCCGGGCCCTTGAGCGCGCGGGCGACCCCACAGCCGCTTTTCTTGCGCGCCGACCGATCGACCAGACAGCCGCTCGTGCCCGCAAGCTGGGTGAGCGCCCCCTGCCTCGCCTGGCCGGACTGATGCTTCGCAGCCGGCGCGGCGAGCGCGCTCGCGGGGAGCAGCAGTGCCGCCAGGGTCGCCAGGGTCGCGAGCGGCCCGCGACCGGGGCGCAGCTTTCGAGATTGAGAGGAGGAGCGCACGCGCGGCGAGCGTATTCGCCCTCGCGGACAGCGCTCGCTCAGCGCTTCGTCACCTTCAGGTTGCCAAGCACGCCGATCCGGATCCCGAGCCAGGGATAGGTGGCGGTGTAGAAGGTGTTGTCCTGCGGCTGCAGCCCGACCGCCGAGAGCCAGAGCTGGTAGACGGGGGCGTTGGCGATGCCGCCGTGCAGCCGTCGCCAGACCCGCTTCCCCTTCACCCCGAACGGAGGCGGCGTGATCGTGTCGGTCCACTCGACCACGTTGCCGCCCTGATCGAGGGTGCCCCACGGCGAGACGGTCTTCGCCTGGCCGACGGTGCCGAGGCTGCCCTGGTAGGCCTTGGCGTAGGTCGAAGCCTTGATCCCGAAGGGGTTGACGGTGGAGCAGGTTTCAGCGCTGAAGGCAGCTGGGCACCAGCTCGGGGCCGGCGTTTCGGAGGCATGGAAGGTCGCGAGTGGCTGCGTCGAAGCGTTGGTGACGTCGCCGGTGGTGGGATCGAGCGTCGTCTGGTGAGGAGCAGTCAAAGTGCCGTCTCCGAACACACCCGGGTTGGTCGGGTACTTCCAGTAGGAGTAGGCGCCGCCACCGCTGGGGTCGTAGTAGGCCGCCTTGATCCACTCGTCCTGGCTGGGGACGACGAAGCCGGACTTATGCGACCGGGTCATCGCCCGCACGGTCATGTCGTACATGCCGACCTCGGTCTGACGCGACAGTCGAGCTCTGTAGGTGACGTAGCGGAAGCCGCCGTTGGCACTCGCCCGCTTTGCAAGCAGCTGACCGTTGTAGAGCGAGTTGGCGAAGCGCGCCGAGCGCAGGAAGTTGGCGAAGCCGTAGGGCTTGTCGGCCCATTCCGGCGAGGCCACCGAGTAGCGGCGGCCCACGGCGGCGTCGGCGGAGAAATCAATCTGCCCGTACTTGGGCCATTCCGAGGAGCTCTCGTTGGTGCTGTAGAGGTTGTGCCTGTTGCGGCCGGCCGGATCCACCGTGTTGAGGAACGCCACGTACTGGGCAACCGTGACCTCGAGCTGACCGATGCCATAGCGGTAATCGACCCCACCGACCTGCTGGCAGGGGGGTTCTTTTTCAGTCGCTGTGACTTCGGCGCAGGACGAGTAGACCGCGTCCTTGAAGGGAACGATCCCAACCGAGGGATTACCGGGAGCATCGACCTTGACGGTCTTGAACGTCAGCACCGCGGGCGCGGGGGCGGCGACCGATACCGCTGGCCCGACAAGCGCCGCCGCCGCCACAAAGATCAGGCCCAGAGCGAGGCGATTTTGCAGGACCTTGAGAGCGCTACGGGGGATCGGCATCGTGTCTCATCGACGAGCGCTCGCGATGCTTGAGCTCCGCACGCCGATCTCGTTACTTTGGCGGCGGCGTCATCAACGCGACCGGTACCGAGAGCCCGGCGGAGCGGCGAAGGGTGGCAATGCGCCGCCCCGGCTGGACGGCCGGGCGGATCTCACTGACGCGATCGCCGAGGCCGGCGACGGTCGCGTCGAGGTCGGGAGCGACGAAGGCGAGCCCCCAGAAAAAGGCGGGATGGTCGCCGCCCGCACGCTCGATCGCCTCCGGCGGCTCCTGCACGACCTCGAGGATATTGGCGCCAAGCCGGAAGAACGCCTGTCGAGGAGCCCCGGCGGGCGTCGGCTCCTCGCGGATGCGGCGCAGGTCGAGACCGGCGTCTAGCAGCGCCGCGACGGTCCGGTCGAGCACTGGCGTGATCGCCACCAGATGGTCGAGTGCCGTAATGCCGTTGGGATGAGCAGGCGCCTCATTGGGGGGCGGGCGGTCCGAGCGGGCGGTAGGCAGGCCGTCCAACTCCAGGCTCCCGACCTCACGCAATGACCAGCCGGCCAATCCCTTGCCGGCGTCCGGCCCGGCAAAGCGAATCCGCACATCGTCAATGACACAGGAATCGCCCTCCACGGCGAACCCAAGCGCCACCCATGCATTCACCGCATCGGCAACCACCAACTCATCGATCGAGATCGGCACGCCCCCAACGCTAGCTTCCGGTGCGCTTTATGTTCTCCAGGGGCACATAAAGCGCACCGGAAGGCCTGCGGTGGTCAGTCGCCCGCGAGGAGCTCATCGAGGGTGCTCCCACTGAGCACCGATTGCGGCCGTTCGGAAACTACGTCGGAGTCCGGGCGCGCCTGCTCGTCGCGGCGCTTGATCAGTAGCCACTGGGGCTTCTCGCCACGGCGGGTGCGCTGCAGGGCGAAGCCGCCGCGGAGCTTCTCCCCGTGCAGGACGAAGACGGCGTGGCCGCGCTCGAGCGCCTCCGGCCAGGGCACGCGACCGCCCTGCTCGTAGGCTCCGCGGTCCCAGACGATCACGCCGCCTTTCTCGGTGGCTCCCTCGAAGGTGTTGTGGGCGATCGAGTGATCGTCGACCTGAACGGCGAGGCGCTTGACGGCGGGATCCATCGAGGGGCCCTTGGGAACCGCCCACGAGCGCATCGCCCCGTCGACCTCGAGGCGAAGATCGAAGTGATGGGCCGTGGCGGCGTGCTCCTGGACTACAAATGCGCCGGCGCTGACGCCGCGGATCGCGAACTGCTCGTGGCCTTCGACCTTGAGGTCCTCGACCTCCACAGCGGTGATCTCTGCGCCCGGCGACCCCTCGCGCAGGAATGTCAGCAGCTCCTCGACCGCCTGCTCGACGCCCTCGGCGTGGACGAGCACGTTGCCGTCGTCCTCGTTGCGCACCCAGCCCATCACGCCGAGGCGATCTGCCTGGCGCCGGATTGCATCGCGGAAGCCGATGCCCTGCACCCTGCCGCGCACGACCACGCGCACCGCCTTCGCTTCAAGATCGCTTCGCTTAGCCATGGCCGAGGTTCGCTCTCGCTACGCCTTCCCCACTTTGGCGAGGTACTCGTCGAGCCGCCTGGTCTCTTCGGTGTCCTCGTAGACCTCGTACTCGCGCAGTTTCCCCCAGGCGATATGGCCCCAGATCACGTAACGGTTGTCGTAGACGCGGCCGTCGGTGGAGTCGTCGAGGTGGATGTGACCGCGGACGCAAATCGTCTGGCGCCACGGAAACCCCTTGAGAATCACCTCGTCCGGGTAGATCTGCAGCCCGACATCGATGAAGCGGTTGAGCCACTGCTCCAGCTCCCGCTTGTTGCCCGCCCCAGGCGCAAACGAGCTATCGCCGGGAAAGGTGAACCGGACGTCATCGGCGTCCATCGCCAGCGTCGGCCCGGCGTCCCCAGTCCGCATCGACTTCATATTGCGAGCGATCATCTTCCCGGCCAGCCACGAAAGCATTGGCGCACCCTCCATTAGTTGACGCTGGGGAGGCTAGCTTGCGATCCGTCAGCTGGGCGCTCCATTGACATAGCCTTTCTCGATGCCAAAAGCCCGCCGCTATCGCGACGCCGCCCAACTGCTGCTCCACCCAAAGCGGCTCTGGCGGGAGCACCGGCGCTGGGCGATCGGCTTGATCGCCGCGACGATCCTGGCGATCGCCGGGATCGTCGTCGCCTATTCGCTGCTGAAGCGCCCGGCCGACGTCCACAACGCCGCGGTGCCCTTCAAGCCCGAAAAAGCGAAAAAGCCGAAGGCACGGACGGTCAACTGGCCGATGTTCGGGTTCAACCGGGCCCGAACGCGCTACCTACCCGCAAAGGGGATCAAGCCGCCGTTCCGCCTTCTCTGGCATTACACCGACCGGCCCCTGCTCGAGTTCCCGCCCGTCTACGCGCACGGCACGCTCTACGCCGTCAACAACAGCGGCACCGCCTTCGCGCTCGACGCGAACAGCGGCAAGGTCCTCTGGAAACGCCGGATCGGGCGCCTCAACGCCTCCTCCCCGACCTACTCAAAAGGCCGTCTCTACATCGTCAACCTCGTCCCCGGCCACGTCGTCAAGCTCGATGCCAAGACCGGCAAGATCCTCTGGAAGCGAGAGCTGCCCGGACGCGCCGAGTCCTCGCCGCTCGTTCTCGGTAGGACCCTCTACTTCGGCTGCGAAAACGACCAGCTCTTCGCGCTCAGCACCCGCAACGGCAACGTGCGCTGGGCGACCACCCTGGGCGGGCCGGTCAAGTCCGCTCCCGCCTACCGCCACGGCGTCCTCTACGTCGGCGACTACGGCGGCTACATGAACGCGGTCAGGGCCTCCAGCGGCAAGCTGCTCTGGCAGAGCGGCTCGCTCGGGCCCGGGTTCGCCGCCTCCGGCGCCTTCTACTCGACGCCGGCGCTGGCCTTCGGGCGCGTCTACGCCGGCAACAACGACGGTCGCGTCTACAGCTACGACCAGGCCGACGGGACGCTGGCCTGGACCCACTCGACCGGCGGCTACGTCTATTCCGGCCCGACCGTGGTCAGCGCCCCGAGCGTCCCGCCGACCGTCTACGTCGGCTCCTTCGACGGCAACATCTACGCGCTCAAGGCGAAGGACGGCGAAACCCGCTGGTCGCACCCCACGGGCGGGCAGGTGATCGGCTCGCTCTCGGCGGTCGGCAACATCGTCTACGTCGCCGAGTTCACCAACACCTCGACGATCGGCTACGACATGCGAACCGGCCACCGCGTCTTCCGCTACAAAACCGGCGCCTACACGCCGGTCATCTCCGATGGACGGCGCATCTACCTGACCGGTTACTCCAGCATCAACGCGCTGGAGCCTGTGCGGCCGAAACCGAAGGCGCGATCAAAACGGAGGCGCTCCTCCCACCGCCGACAAGCGCACCGCGCTGGAGTAGGTCCAGCGGAACCCGCACGGGGAGGCGGAAACGGAACCGGGTCAGGGTGAATTCGTAGGAGACCGGCTTCGATTCCACCCGGCGGAAGGCGGGTGGCAAGAGCCGGCGGGCGTTGCGGTCGGCGGCCCCGGCGGAGCCGACCAGATCGATCTCGCGCAACGGTGGCAGCGCCCCTTCGGCGAGCTGGGCCCGGAGGTAGTAGCGCAGCGGCTGGCTGCTGGCGTAGCGGCTGGTGACCGCGGCGGTGCCCGGCGGCAGCGGGCCGATCTCGGCCGCGGCGTTGCGCAGGTCCTCACGCTGCAGGCGCGGCAGGCGGTCGATCTCGAGGGTGAAGACGAGTGAGCAGAGACAAAACGCCGTCGCCAGACCGAGGCCAGCCCAGCCTGCTCGCCTAACGCCGAATCCAGCCCCCAGGACCAGCAGCAACGGCACGAACACGGGCAGCAGGTTGCGCCCGTCGAAGTAGTCGGCGCCAAGCAGCCCAAGCAGGAGCGGCATCGCCACTGCCGCGCCGCCGACCAGGGCCGCGACGCCAGCGCCGCGCCGCTCTTCGCGATCTCCGCGCCAGAGCAGCAGCGCGATGGCAGCGAGGGCGAGCGCAATGGGGATGCCAAGCGGAATCGGTCCCGGCTGACGGAGGCCGTGCTCCTCGCCGTTATCGGCGCCGAGAAGCTTCGCCGACGCGCGTTCGAGCCGCTGGTCGAGCGGCTGCTGGGAGATCCAGCCAGCGTGGGCGTTCGAAGCCTGGCGCTGGGCGATCGGGGCTAGCAGCGCCGCCGCCGCGAGGATGGCGAGGACGGCCATCGCGGCACGGCGCCGGTTGCCGCCGAGGAGCAGGAGCGCCCCCTCGGCCACCACCACAAAGCCGGCGAAGTAGTGGGTCGCGATGGCCAGGGTCGAGAACAGAGCCCAGCAAGCGAGGTCCCACGGCGCACTGTCGCGGCGAGCCCGGGCGAAGAAGAGAAAGGAGAGCGCGGTCAGCAGAAAGACCAGCGCATAGGCGCGGGCGTCCTGGGAGAACCAGATCAGAACCGGGCTGACGGCGACCGCGGCCGCCGCGATCAGACCGGCGCGCCGGGGCAGCGGCAGGGCAACCGCGCAGAGATAGACGACGATGATGGAGGCCGTCCCCGCCAGCGCCGAGAGCGAGCGCATCCAGACCTCTCCGGTCCCAAACGGGCGCGACCAGATCCAGGCGACGAGGTAGTACAGCGGCGGGGTCGACTCGCTGTGGGGAACCGCGGAGAGGGTCGAGAAGAGATTGGGATGGAGCAGGCGGCCGACGGTGACCGCCTCGTCGTAGCGATAGCTCTGCAGGTCGAGAGTTGCGAAGCGCAACAGGGCCCCGAGCACGACGATCGCGGCCAGCGCGACCAGGTGCGGCGACGCGGCAATACGACGGAACGCCGACATTGGCTGCAAACGATGGTGGTTTAGCCAGGCGAAGCCAAAACGAGGGAGGCAGCCTTAACCTGGCGCCAGGTCAGCAGCCGGCCACTCGTCGGATCGATCACCTTGAGTCGGATCGAGCGCAGCCCGTCGCGAACGCTCAGCACCGGGACAGCGTGGAAGATCGGGTTCTCGTCGTGGGCGCGCTGCAGGTTGTAGTTGGGAATCTTGGCACTGAGATGGTGAACGTGGTGCAGGCCGATGTTTCCGCTGAAGAACTGGAAGAGCTTTGGCAGCTTCAGGTAGGAGCTCCCCTGCAGGGCAGCGTCGGCGTAGCTCCAATGCTCGGAGCTCGCCCAGTAGACGTCCTCGAACTGGTGCTGGACGTAGAACAGGAAGACGCCCATCGTGCCGGCAAGGATGGCGATCGGCATCTGCACGAGCAGCCAGGCCTCCAGGCCGGCGAGCCAGGCGATTGCCCCGACGACGATCGCGAGGGCCAGGTTGGTTGCGACCACGCTGCGACGCTGACGCGGACGCATCCTGTTCGACCAGAGGCGAGGCCCGATCATCAGCGACCAGATCGGGCCAATCCCGAACATCACCAGGGGACTGCGAAAGAGGCGATAGCCGAGCCGGCCCCTCCAGGGCCGGGACATGTACTCCTCGAAGGTCAGCGTCGGCACGTCCCCTGTCCCGCGACGGTCGAGATCGCCGGCGGTGCCGTGATGAACAGCGTGATTGTGCCGCCAGTTGCCGAACGGCTGGAAGACGAGCAGGCCGGTGAGCCGGCCGAGCCACAGATTCGCTCGCTTGCTGGGCAGGAAAGAGCCATGGGCGCAGTCGTGGAAGACGATGAACGTCCGCAGCAGGAAGCCCGCCGCCGGCGCCGCGAGGGCGAGGGTGATCCAGACCGAGACATTGAGGCAGAGGTACATGACGACGGTCAGAGCCACGTAGGGCACAACTGAGGTGGCTATATCGAGGAGGCTGTGGCGAAGCGAGGGTTGCTCGTGCCGAGCCACCGCGTCGCGCCAGTAGGGACGGCCCGCGCCGGGGTCGGTGCGTGACGTGGGGGCGGTGGGCGGAGGAATGGGCGTCATCGCCGGCTGAGACTAGATGCGCTTCCTAAAGCGCAGTGCCGGACCAGGCGCTCTCACTTGGCTTTCAGGTAACTCGGCGACGCTTTGCCGATGCCTACGGCTCGATCCGAGCGCCGCTATGCGCCGATCCCGTTTTGGCGCAGGGCGCGGCGGATCCTCCTGCTCTCCGCGATCGCCTGCCTGATCCCCGCCGGCGTCTCATACGTAGGCGCGATGAGCGAAAAGCACAACGTCGGCCTCGGCGTTTCCAGCGTCGAGTGGTTGCGACAGCACGGCGGCAACCGCCTCGTCTCCCAGATCGAGAACTGGTACTACACGCTGAACGCCCCTGAAAAAGGTGGGCCTCCCCTTCGCTCTCTTCCAAGTGTCGGTGTTGCCGACACCTCCGGATCCGGCGAATCGGCGCCCAAGCCCGCCTACCGTCCGCCCAGGGTCGCCCCGATAATCCACCCGGCGCTGCCGGGCGAGGGTGTTTGGACACCGGCCGCGAAGGGCGCCGGGCCGCGGCCCCCGGTTCTCTTGACCACTTTCCGCAGCGATCCCGAATACCCCCAGCTCGTGGCCGGGGTGGCCTGGATCGACTCGGGCCGCACCCATCTCTCATATGCACCGGGCCTCGCCGAGCCGCCTCCCCCGCTGCCCCACCGGGGACCCTCCGAGGTACCCGAGGCGCAGCGCAGGCGGGTCATCGCGACCTTCAACGGCGGCTTCCCGCTGGAAACCTCGAACGCCGGCCTGATCTACCGCGGCCGGGTGGAGGAAGCGATGGTCAACGGGATCGCGACCGTGGTCGAGTATCGCGACGGCAGGGTCGACATTGTTCGCTGGCACAGCGGCCCGCAGGCCCCTGCGAACGTCTGGTTCGCCAAGCAGAACCTTCCTCCGATCATCTACGAAGGGCGCCTCAACCCCAACCTGAGCGATGGGCCCGAATGGGGAGAAACCGTCAACAACGCCGTGCGAGTCTGGCGCTCCGGGCTCGGCATCGACCGCAGGGGCAATCTGATCTACGCGGCGGCCGACAATCAGACCGTCGAATCCCTGGCCAAGACCCTGCAGCGAGCCGGCGCCGTACGCGCGCTCGAGCTCGACATCAACGAAGACTGGACCAGCTTCATCAGCTACAGCCGGCCGGGAGCGGCAGGGCCTACCAATCTGCTGCCGGAAATGCTCCGCCCGGCCGACCGTTACCTGACGCCCGATGAACGCGACTTCTTCGCCGTCTACGTCCGAACGGGCGAAAAGTGGTGAGCCTGCCGCGCGACATCTCGCCCGGCACCGCGGCCCGCCGGTCGCTGCTGGCCGATCTACTCGCCGCTCTCGTCCTCACTCTTCTGGCCTTCCAGCTCGCTGCCGGAATCGGAGTCGTCGGCTTCATGGCCCTGCTGACGCTCTTGGCGCTTGTCGCCTGGATCGCCATCGAAGCGATAGCCCACGGGACGGCCCGGCGCAGACGCACCCGCCGGGAACGGGCCGTCCGCGCGGCCACCAAGCGCGAGTCCCCGACGTAGAGCACGAGTATCGGCGTATGGCCTGCGTCCCCGGAAAAGGCGCGTTCCCATGCCAATCTGGTTATGCACCAGGAGCTCGTCGAGGTGCAGCGAGTAACTATGCCGCGTGCCTGAAAAGATCGAGTGATGCAGGCGCTTCTACTTCGCCACGGCGAGTCCGTCTCCAACGCCGACCCGGAGACGATCGCATTGCCGGCGGAGACCGGCGACCGACTTCGAGACCAGCACGCTGCGCCTGCTCGAGCGGCTCGACCTCTCGCCGCCGCGGGATTTCGCCTTTGAGCCGCGGATGAAACGCCAGTCCGACGGGCTCAACGACGACTGGGTGAGGCGCTACGGCGAGCTGCGGCTGGGGACGGAGTTCGACCTCGTGCCAGCGGTGCCCGATCCGATTAGGCGCTAGGCCAGAAGGGCGTGGCCTCGACAAGAGGATCGGGTCATTCGAGCCCACCAGCCGTCAGTCGCTTGAGCGTGAAGGCGAGCAGCTTGCGCCGGTCGCGCTTGTCGAGCCCCTTGACGAACGCTCCGTCGACGGTCGCCCGGAATGCTTCAACGGCAACTGGCAGCTCGTCGGCGGGAACGTAGTCGCGCAGCACGTTGGCCAGCATCCGAGACAGCAACGCGTCGAGTCGCTCGGCGAACTCGGCAACGGCCGCGGAACCGCGGGCCCGGTCGTTGATCGCACCCCTCATGCTCGAGACGACCTGGAACTGGTCGGTGAACCAGAGGATCCGCTCAAGCTCACCGACCTGCTTGGCGGGCTTGCGGGCTGCGATTTTCTCCAGCATTCGGTTCAGCGTCGCGACGAAGAGCTCGTCCTTTGAGGGGAAGTACCAGTAAATGGCGTTCTGCGCCAGACCCAGCTCGCGCGCGAGCGCCGCGACCGAGAGCGCCTCGTAGCCGCCGCTGCGCAGCCGCCTCTCCGCCGCGGCGAGGATCTCGCTCATCTTCCTGTCGCGGCTCTCCGCCGGGCGCGTCTTCGGCATCTCTTGAAAGGCTCTCAAGAAGTTTGCTAGGTTTTCTTGAGAACCTCTCAAGGATAGGACGTGGAGATGACGCTCGCCAAGTTCCTGCGGTCGCTGACTCGATTCCGCCGCATCCAACCCCAGGTCGGACGCCTGCACGCGATGCTGCTGCGCCGCAGCCGCGGTCGCATCCGGCGCTCCCGCCTGCTGGCCGGCGGCCAGCCCGTCCTGGCGCTGACGACGACCGGTCGTCGGTCGGGGACCCGACGCACGACAGTCCTCGCCTACGTGCGGCATGGAGATGCGTACGCGGTCGGCGCCCTCAACCTGGGCAGCGACCGCGACCCGGCCTGGTGTCTGAACCTCCGAGCGGATCCTCACGCATGGGTCGAGGTGCGCGGAGAGCGCCGGGCCGTCGAGGCGCGCCAAGCCACCGGTGAGGAGGCCGAGCGACTCTGGCAGGCGTTCATCGACCGGCTTCCCGCTATCGCCGACTCGCGCGCATTGGCGCCGCGCGAAGTGCCGATGCTGGTGCTCGCTCCCATCGCTTAGCCCTTGAAAGATCGCCCTCCCGCCCTACAGCACCTTTTGTGCAGGCAAGACCACAGGGGCGGGAGCCGGTGGACGCAGGCCGGTCTTCCAGCTCCGAACGGCCACCTCACGGTGCTGGGCGGGCAAAGCTGCAGCGAATCGAGCTCGGCCTGGTCGAGACCTACCTGGCGCAGCTGCGCGAAGGGGCCGGCTGGTCGAGGGCCAACCGCGACCCAGGCCGGGCGGAGATCGTCCGAAGGGCGGCTCCGGCGGCCGCTCCCAGAGATGGTGGGCGACAATCAGCGTAACGCTGGCCGCGGGTGCCGATTATGCTCAGCGTATGGAGACCGTGGGTCGAGCGCGTCGCATGGCGCCGGCCTCGAGCCGGCTCAGCCGCGCTTCCAGTTCGTCGATGTGCGCGAGCAGGTCGCAAGCCAAGACGGCGCCAGCGTAGTTGAGGCCGAGATCGTGGCGCAGCCGCACCAGGCGAGCCAGGCGGGGGGCCGCGTCCCAAGCGAACGGGTCGACCGCCCCGCTGCGAATAAGCCGCCGCACCAGGTCGGGGTGCAGGCCCGTCTTGCGAGCGAGCGCTGCCGCGTCTGTCAGCACGATTGCCGTTCCGGGAGTCACCGTCGCCCCTCGCGAGGATCGAACTTGGAAGCCTCCGCCAGTTGCTCGAAGAGCTCGCGTTCCCGTTTGCCCAGTTTCTTCGGGACGACGATCTGGACCGTCGCGAAGAGGTCGCCTTTCTGTTTGCCGGGGCCGGGCATGCCCTCTCCTTTCAGGCGCAGCCGCCGGCCGCTGGAGGAGCCGGCCGGGACTTTGAGCTTGACGGTCCCGTCGAGGGTGGGGACCTCCACGGTGGCTCCGAGCGCCGCCTCCCAGGGGGTGACCGGGAGCTCGACGAAGAGGTCGCGACCCTCGAGAAGGAAGCGCCGGTCGGGCTTGACACGCACCCGCAGGAAGAGGTCGCCCGCCGGCCCCCCTCCCGCTCCGCGCCCGCCCTCGCCGGCGAGGCGGATGCGCTGGCCATCGCGCACCCCGGCGGGAATATCCACCTCGTAGTCACGCCCATCGCCAAAGGAGATTTTGCGGTGGCCGCCGCGGGCGGCTTCCTCGAGTGAGATCTCCAGCGTTGCCTCCTGATCACCGCCGCGGACCGAGAAGCCCTCGAACCCCCCGGCGCGACGCCCGGAGCCGCCGAACAGGTTCTCGAAGAAGTCGCTGAAGCCGTTGCCGTCGCCGAACTGCACGTGCACGTCGCCGAAATCGCCTTGCCCGCGGCCGAAGCCCCCAAAGCCCTCGGCGCCGCTGACGTCCTCACCCGCTTTCCAGTTCGCCCCGAGCCGGTCGTAGCGTTTGCGATTCTCGGGGTCGCGCAAGACCTCGTATGCCTCGGAGATTTCCTTGAAGCGTTCCTCTGCCCCCGGTTCTTTGTTGACGTCGGGGTGATAGGTGCGGGCCAGTTTGCGGTAGGCGCTGCGGATCTCCTCATCGCTCGCCCCGCGGGGGACGCCGAGAACCTCGTAGTAATCGCGGAATGCGACGGGCAATCAGCCCTCGACCTCCTCTTGCGAGTCGTCGTTCCCCAAATCGCCATCTTCCCGGCGGCGGCGGGAGACGACGACCTGAGCGGGACGGAGCACCTTGTCGCCGAGGACGTAGCCCGACCGGGCCACCTCGGCAATCGTGCCGTCCGGGGCCTCATCGCTCTCCCGCACTGCTACCGCCTCGTGCAGCTCCGGATCAAAGGGGTCTCCAGGCGCACCGACCTGCACTACTCCCTGGCGCTCGAGAATCGCTTCCATCTGTTCCATCACCGCCCTCAGGCCGGCGGCGATCTCGTTCGTAGGGCCCTGCGTCTGCAACGCCCGCTCGACGCTGTCGACCGCCTCGAGCCAGTCCTTGACTACCTGCTCATTGCGTTCCGCGACGCGCCGCTCGACCTCGCGCGCGGAGCGCTTGCGGTAGTTGTCGAGGTCGGCGAGAGCGCGCTTGTAGCGATCTTCGACCCGCGCCAGCTCGGCCTCAATCTCAGGAGCAGCCTCATCAGCCACGCGCTCGGCCTCGTCGACCGCGGGCTCAGAGCCGCCGTCACTCACGGGTGAACTCGGCATCGACCACCTCGTCGTCCCCTTCACCGGCAGCCTCGCCATCGCCTTCGCCCGAGGCGCCGTTGCCATTGCCGGCCGTATGGCCCGCCGCAGCGGCGCTTGGCAGAGCCTGGAGGATCTGCTGCAGGTCGGAGATCAGCGGCCGCACGCGGTCCAGGTTCGCCTGCTCCGCGATCGCCCCCCGGGCGTCGGCGATGAGCTGTTCGGCCTGGGCCTTCTGGTTGACCGGCAACTGTTCGCCCAACTCCTCGACGAGGCGCCCGGCTTGGTGGGCGAGCGAGTCGAGCTCGTTGCGGGCATCGATCTCTTCGCGCCGTTGCTTGTCCTCGCTCGCATGCTCTTCGGCCTCTTTGATCATCCGCTCGACCTCGGAGGTATCGAGGTTGGTGGTCTCGGTGATCGTCACCTTCTGCTCGGCCCCGGTCTCCTTGTCGCGGGCGGAGACGTTGAGGATCCCGTTGGCGTCGATGTCGAAGGTGACCTCGACCTGCGGTTCGCCGCGCGGGGCGGGACGGATGCCCTCGAGGCGGAATTTCGCCAGCTGGCGGTTGTCGGCGGCCAGCTCCCGCTCGCCCTGAAGGACGACGATGTCGACAGCAGTCTGGTTGTCCTCGGCGGTCGAGAACACCTCCGTGCGCCGGGCCGGGATCGTCGTGTTGCGCTCGATCACCTTCGTCATCACCCCACCCATCGTCTCCAGGCCGAGCGAGAGCGGCGTCACATCGAGCAGGACGACGTCCTCGACCTCGCCCTTGAGGACGCCGGCCTGCAGGGCGGCGCCGATCGCGACGACCTCGTCGGGATTGACCGTCTGGTTCGGCTCCTTGCCGCCGGTGAGCCGGCGCACCAGCTCCTGCACCTTGGGGATCCGGGTCGAGCCACCGACCAGGATCACCTCGTCGATGTCGTCGGCCGACAGTTTGGCGTCGGCAAGCGCCTGTTCGACCGGCCCGCGGCAGCGCTCGATCAGGTCTTCGCTCAGTTGCTCGAACTTGGCCCTGGTCAGCGAGGTGTTGAGGTGCTTTGGCCCGGCGGCATCAGCGGTGACGAAGGGCAGGTTGATCTGGGTCGTGGTCGTCGAGGAGAGCTCGACCTTGGCCCGCTCGGCGGCCTCGTAGAGGCGCTGCAGGGCCTGGGGGTCCTGGCGCAGGTCGATGCCCTGGTCGTTGCGGAACTCCTCCGCGAGCCAGTCGACGATCCGCTTGTCGAAGTCGTCACCACCGAGGTGGCCGTCGCCGTTCGTGGCCCGCACCTCGATCACGCCGTCGCCGACGTCGAGCAGGGAGACGTCGAAGGTGCCGCCACCGAGGTCGAAGACGAGGACCGACTCGGAGCCTTTCTTGTCGAGCCCGTAGGCGAGCGCCGCCGCGGTCGGCTCGTTGATGATCCGCAGCACGTCGAGGCCGGCGATCCTGCCGGCGTCCTTGGTGGCCTGGCGCTGGGAGTCGTTGAAGTAGGCGGGCACGGTGATCACCGCCTCGGTCACTTTCTCGCCGAGGTACTTGGCCGCGTCGTCGGCGAGCTTGCGCAGCACCTGGGCGGAGATCTCCTCGGGCGCGTACTGCTTGCCGCGAACCTCGAAGCGGACGGCGTCGTTCTCCCCCTTGACCACTTTGTAGGAGACGATCTTCGCCTCCTCGTCGACCTCGCCCCAGCGGCGACCGATGAAGCGCTTGGCGGAGTAGACGGTCGCTTCGGGATTGAGGATCGCCTGCCGTTTCGCCACCTGCCCGACCAGGCGCTCGCCCTCCTCCGTGAAGGCGACCACAGACGGCGTCACCCGCGATCCCTCGGCGTTGGGCACCACCTCGGCCTGACCTCCCTCGACGGTCGCCGCAACGACCGAGTTGGTGGTTCCCAGATCGATCCCTACGGCCTTCGCCATCGTCCTGCTCCTCTCAAATCCGCTCGGTTTGTCGTTGGCCCTGGTTGCGGGCTCCAATAGGACTGATAGGGCGGTGGGCGACGCGTTCAAGGGGCTCTCGCAGCCCGGAAAAAACAGTGTCGGGCGGGCAAATAGCTCGCTATTAGCGACTTTTTTCTTGCCCGTTTGGTTTCCAGGTGGAAGGAGTGGGTTGAGGACCTGTGTCTACTCCGGCGGGGGCCGCAAGGAAGGTTTTCGCCATGGCGCCTCGCCCTCTTCCTGAGCAACGGTGCCTGGGCCGTTTGGCCTATGGAAGCGGTCGCGCTTGACCGCCGAGGCAGCTGCCGGTAGCCCCGCTTCGCCACTCTCGAGTGAGCGCGAGGGTGCGCTGATTGCGGCATGCGAGGACGGTGACCGCGGAGCGACCGAAGAGCTGGTCGAGGCTTTCCTGCCGGCGATCAACGGTCTCGCCCGTCGCTACCGGGGCTTTGTGAGCCTCGAGCCGGCGGAGTTCCGCCAGGAGGGAGTGGCCGGCTTGCTGAAAGCCGCGAAACACTACGACAGCAGCTTCGGAACGCCGTTCTGGGCCTACGCCTCCTGGTGGGTGCGCCAGGCGATGCAGCGGCTGGTGGCCGAACTGTCCGGCCCGGTGGTCCTCTCCGATCGTGCCGCGCGTCGCCTCGTCCAGATCAAGCGGGCTCGCGGTGAGTATCAACAGGCTCACCGCCAGGAGCCTTCCGTCGGCGACCTCGCCGCCGCAACTGACCTGCCCCGCGACCAGGTGGAGAACCTGATCGCGATCGAACGTCCTTCCCGCGGACTCGACGAGAGGGCCCCTGGCAGTACCGGCGCGACCATCTCCGAGCGCCTGGAGGACCCTGAGGCCGAGGACGATTACGAGCGGGTGAGCGAGCTGGCCGAGGCCGGGCAGATGCACGAGCTGGCCGACGATCTCGACTCGCGCGAGCGGAACATCGTCCTCGCCCACTACGGCATCGGCTGCCGGGCGCTGACTCTGCGTGAGATTGCCGGGGGGCTGCATCTCAGCGTCGAGCGGGTGCGCCAGCTGGAGGAGCGGGCGCTGGGAAAGCTGCGATCCGCGGCCTTCGCGCCCGCCTCGACAGGGAGTGGCGATGGCCTATCCATAGAGGAGAGAGCACCGTCGAACCATTCCAGCTGAAGGAGGAAAAATGGCTCTTCCAGTCCGTCAATCCGCCGCCGCACCGCTTGCGGTCGCCCAATGGGATCCCTTCAGGGAGATCATGGAGGGTGTCCTCGCCAGCAGCCTCGGCGACGGCAAAATTCACGTGCCCCGGTTCGATATCGAGGAGAGCGACGAGGCCTGGATCGTCGAGGCCGAGCTGCCGGGGGTCAAGCGCAAGGACGTCAACGTCGAAGTGCGCGACGGCGAGCTGCTCGTCTCGGGCGAGATCAAGGAGCGCGAACGACGCGGTGTTCTGCGTCACCGCACCCGCCATACGGGCGAGTTCGAAATTCGCGTCTCGCTGCCCGGCGACGTCGATCCGGACCGCGTCGACGCCTCGATCGAGGACGGCGTCTTGACCGTGCAGATCCCCAAGCCCGAGCGCGCCAAACCACGCAAGATCGAGGTGGGCGCCCACGAAAACGGCTCGGGCGACGGCGACTGAAAGCGGGCGGGGCGGAGACCCGGGAAGGAGCGCGATGGCTCCAATCGTCACCTGTCCCAACTGTGGCAAAAAGAACCGGCTCCGCCCCGCTGAGGATGGCGTGCCGCGCTGTGGGGTCTGCCGCCACCTGCTCCCCTGGCTCGTCGACACGACCGCGGACGACTTCGAGCAGGAGCTGAAAGCCCCGGTGCCCGTCCTGGTCGACTTCTGGGCCCCCTGGTGCGGACCCTGCAAGTGGATCATCTCTCCTGCGGTCGCCGAGCAGGCCCAGGCCCGAGCCGGGAAGGTGAAGGTGATGAAGCTCGACATCGATACCGCCCCGGAGATCGCCAGGCGCTTCGGCGTGCAGGGAATACCAACCCTGATGCTGGTCCGCGACGGCGAGGAGGTCGATCGCCTCGTCGGCGCCGCCCCCAAGCCCCAGCTCGAATCCTGGCTCGAGAACCACCTCGCCGCCGGGGCGACCTAGCGGCTCGCGCGGGTGGCATCTCATGGGCCCGTCCTCACCGGGGTCGGCCGCGCCCATCGCTTCCCAGCTCGACGGCCGCCTGTCCTGCTTACGGCCGCCCTGGCGGCTGCTCTGGCAGGGTCGGGGCGCGCAGAAGGAGGAAAAGCCCCAGCACCAAGCCGAGGGCCCCGACGATCATCAGGACCAAGCCGGCGACGTGGACGTTCAGGCCGGCGACGTGGGCCGTCACGGCGTACTTGAGGATCGCCCCAACCGCGATCAGGAACAGGCTCGTGCCGATCGTCATGGCTAGGCCCGCACTGCTGAGATGTCGAGTCGCAGCGCGACCTGCTCGCCGACGAGCAGGCCTCCGGTCGCCAGCGCCTGCTGCCAGGTGAGGCCGAACTCTGTCCGGTCGATTGAGCCTCGCACCGCGACACCGACGCGGTCTTTGCCCCACGGGTCCACGGCGGCGCCTTCGACGCTCGCCTCGACCTCGATCTCGCGGGTGGTGTCCTTGATCGTCAGGTCGCCGGCGACGCGATAGGTGCCGAGGACGACGTGCTCGATCGCCGTCGACTCGAAGCGGATCTCCGGGTAGCGCTCCGCATCGAAGAAGTCCGGGGAGAGCAGGTGCGCGTCACGGTCGGCATTGTTCGTGTCGATCGAGGCGACCAGCGCGCTGCCCCGCGCGTACGAGTCGTGGTAATCCTCGGCGGCCTCGAGCGTCCCCTCGAACTGCCTGAAGTGCCCGCGCACGGTCGAGATCATCATGTGCTTGACCTCGAAGCCGACGCTCGAGTGGACGGGATCGACCACCCAGGTGCCGGTCGGCACGCGGACGATCCCCTGTTCGGTCTGCAGCTGGGTCGTCATCGCGCCTCCTCGCTTGCTTGGGAATGCTGCGGCACGGGCCGCACCGGCAGCGCCTCTTTGAAGCCCGCCAGGAGGCGCGCCGCCTCCCCGGCGACCTCGTCGTCGACGAGCACGTCGTAGCGATCCGCCTTCATTCCAGCAACCGAGGAGAAGTCGCGCCGTCCGCGCATCAGCGCGTGGAGCCCGAGCCCGATCAGGGCCCCGACGAGCGCCCCGAACCAGAGTCCCTGGAAGGCGAGCCAGGCGGCCGCAAGCAGCGGTTCGAACCAGTCGAAGACCCCGAAGAGCCAGCCGACCAGGGCGCCGACGAGGGCGCCCGAGATCGCGCCGCGCAGCGCCGCCCCGGGGTAGCCCATGCGCCCGGTCACCTGCTCGACGTAGTGCAGGTCGCGGCCGACGATCGAGACCCGCTCGACCGGGAAGCGTTCGTCGGCCAAGTGGTCGACGGCCCGCTCGGCCTCGATGTAGGTCGGGTAGGAGGCGATCGTACGTCGGGCCTGACCAGCAGCTCCGTTCCGGGTGTGATCCCGCGGATGGGTGGACATCTCGCTCCTTTCTCGGCTCTCAGGTCTAGTGGTAGGGCGAGGGGGCTCCGATTCAAGGGCGAGCGCGACGGTCTCCCCCGGCAGGATTGCCGGGGGAGACCTTGGACCGAGGTCTAGTCCTCCTGAACCTCCTGGCCGGTATCGGCGGCCCCGTCCTGATGGCCATCGGGGGCGTCGCCTTCAGCGGCTGAATCGGGCTGCTCGTTCTTCTGCTCAGCCGCGGAGTCCTGTGCGTCCGCTTTGCTGCCCTGATCGGAGGCGCCCTGATCGCCGGCCTGGACGTTGTCGGTGTCCCCCGGTGAGGTCGCCTCGCCCGTGCTCTGCTGCGTGGGCACCTTCGTGACGGTGGAGGCGTTCTGGGCCTGGGCGAAAGCCGCACCACCCACGGCCAGCGCCGCCAGCGCTCCGACGGTCACCACCAATTTCCTCAACTTGCTCATGACTTTCCTTTCTTTGGGGTTGGTCATCGATGGTTGCCAGCCCAGATTGGATGGGCATGAAATGGGGCGTCTCGGGTCCTAAAACCTTCATAAGGATCTGGCTGTGGCCGAGCTGAGGTCACTCGGTACGGAATGCCGCGCCGAGTGCCGATGCACCGCGGGCATGCCCCAGGCGTGCCACGCCAAAGCGATCCTCAACCGTGGCAAGCAGCGAGTACAGCGAATATGGGCCGCGCAGGCGGAAGCCGCTTCGCACTTCTGGGCCGAGCAAGACCGTCGCGATGTGACCGCCCGCCGCGCCACCGCAGCAACCGGCGCTGGTCGTCCCCTCGTCGAAGGTGATCGCGAGCAATCCGTTTGGCCCAAGCCGGCGACGCAGCCGCGGGACGATCCGCCGAAGGTATCGATCGGCAGAGCTGAGCGCGCAGTCGTGGGCGGCCTGGCAGAGGTCGGGGGTAATCCACGCAAACGCGGGCAGCCGGCCATGAGCGAGATCGGCCTGAAGCCGAGTTTCGGGAACGACCCGAGCGCAGAGCGAGGGATTGGAGGTCACCGACGGGAAGTACATGAACGGGTTGTGCTTTTTCGCGTACCTGCCCACTTCGGCGCCCGCGAAGCAGGCACTGGGCATCGCGCCTATGTATGCGCGCCAGCTCGCGCCGGCGGCCGAGAGCTGCGTGGCGAGATTTGGACCCGAGGCGAGGCAGCCGGAGCAGTTTTCTTCGATCCCGAATGTGGAGCCGGCGAAGAGGGCGATGTAATTGGGAAGCGACGGATGGGTGATCGCGTAGAAGTTGATGGCCAGCGCTCCCTGCGAGACCAGCTCGTTGAGGTAGGGCGCGTCTGCGGCGCCGATCACTTCGTCGAACTCGTGGTTCTCCAGCACGATCAACACGGTGTGCGAGCCCCCCGGCGCTTGGGCGAGCCTTGAAAACGGTGGATCGGCCGAGGCCGGCGCCGTCGGCGATATCGCCGCGCTCCCGCAGCCGCCAAGCACCGCCGCGGCGGCGAGGAGTGCGACCAGCCCCGAGACGACCCTCACGCGCAGCAACTCACTCCTCACGCAGGATCGACCCCAGCGGCAGTCGGCGCAGCGAGCGGGCCGCCACGGCAGCGGCGAGCACGGCGCCAACCACCGCAGCGGCGACCAGCAGACCGAGGAAGCCCCAGGGAATCGCGAGGTGGTCAGGAGGTGGGTCGAAGACGTGCTGGAGCATCGCGATCAGCATCTCCGCCAGCAGCAGGCCGAGTCCGGCAAGCAGCAGCGCGGCGCCGAGCACCGCGACCGCCTCGGTGCGAACGAAGGCGCCGATGTCGCGCAGCGAGGCCCCGAGCGCCGCCATCGTCGCGAACTCGTGCCGGCGCTCGCTGACGACGAGGCTGACGAAGAGCCACATCGCCGCTGCCGCGAGGACGATCGCGAATGCCTGCTCGAGCCGGCTGATCCCAGTCATGTCGATGGTCGTGATCGAGCTGACCGTCTGCACCGCCTGCTGGCGGATGTCCTTGACGCTCACGCCGAAGCCCTTGGTCGCTTCCGTGACGCGATTGGCGACGGCAGCCGGATCTTCGGAGGTGTTGGCGAAGACGACGTTGGGACCCCCCGCCCTGTCGGCCTTCTGCAGGTAGGAGAGGTTGGCGACCATGAACGAGTCCCGCGGCGCCGAAGGGAACTCCTGAACGGTGCCGACGACGTGGAAGGGGACGGTCCTGAACCTGCCGCTGCTGTGGTCGAGGACCCGGAGCCGGAGCAGGTCGCCGACCTTCAACGAGTAGTCGGTGATCGTCTCTTTGGAGACGACGATGCCATCGGGGGTGCTCTTCAGCCGGCTAAGCATCGTCTGGGCGCTACCGCCGATGAAGTAGGAGTCGCGCAGGGTCGTCGCGGCGCCGATGGTCGCCGGGTCGATGCCGAAAGTGTCCTGGAGATCGGGGCCGACGTAGGCATAGGAGTGATCGACCGGCGAGGTCGCCGCCACCCCCGGCACCGCTTCGATCCGTTTGACGAGGCCGTCTTTCGCGGTCACCCCTGGCGGCGCGGTCGCGGTTACATCGGCGCCGAGGGTGAGCTGCGCGTCAACGCCCGCCTGCTGGTTGTAGGTGGCGGCGAAGACCCCGAGGCTGACCCCGAAAGCGAGCAGCAGCCCGACGAAGACCAAACCGCGATTGATCGCCGGACCGCGCCGGGAGGCGCTGGCGAGCAGGAAGGCGCGCCGGCCGGGGCGCTGCCCGCTGCCGCGCAGGCGCCCGGCGACCGCGCCGAAGAGCCCGCCGCGCAGGCGCACCAGCAGCAGCGTCGCGCCGATCCAGAGCAGGGCTGGGGCGAAGAACATGTAGATCGAGAGCGAGAGCGTCGGGTTGGAGTCGGGATTGACCACCGCCGAGAATCCCGTGCTGGCGGTGAGCCAGTAGATCAGGCCGCTGATCGCGAGCGCGACGAAGTCGAGGTAGAGACGCCGCCACAGCGGCGCCTTGCTGCTCTGCACGTTTCGCCGGCCGGCGGCCACGGTTTCCGAGAGGGCTCGCAGCCCCGTCCCCAAGCGAGCGGCAAATCCGCCGGCGATCGCGAGGGCGACGGAGACCACGATCACGGCTATCGCCCTGCTCGCGTTCAGGCCCACCGAGCCTTCGATCAGCAGCGCCACCGCAGCGAACGAGAGCCCGGCGCCGAGCAGCCCGGCGATCAGGCCGATCAGGCTCGCTTCGCCCGCAGCCATCCCCAGGAGCTGACGGCGGCTGGCGCCGCGGGCACGGAGCAGGGCGAGTTCGCGGCGATCGCGCTCGACCGTCCCCAAGGCCGCCAGGTAGGCGAGGCCAAGTGCCAGCAGCGCCCCCGGAACGGCGAGCATGATGAAGAGCGCCTCGGCGTAGAGCGCGTCGCCGGCCGCCGTTTCGAGTCCTTCGGAGAGGTTGTCGACGAACTGGATCTTGCCGGGAAAGCTGCTTTCGAGCGAGTTGCGGATCTGCCCGGCGCGCTTGAAGGCTTCGCTCGGCGTGCCGCCGAGGCTGGCGCGGTCGACCTGCGCCTGCACCTGCCACTGGACGCCCGACAACGTGCCGGGCACCGCCGCCGAGCCGGCGTTGGCCGAGCCGAGCGACGGCAGCGACCCACCGATCGTGGCGGCGAAGGTTTCGACCGGCATGATCGCGACGTTGGCCGGCGGCTGCGCCGGCGCCGGCCCGACCACCGGGTTGAGCGGTTGGAAGAGCACGTCAGGTGCGGTGACCAGGGCGACACCACCGACCCTGAACGCTCGCGGCGGCGAATGAGCGCCGGGGCGAAGCCTGACGGTGTCGCCGACCTGCGCTCGCAGCGTCGCCGCAAGCTGCTGGTCGAGGACGATTTCGCCCGGTCGCAGGCCGCCGCGCAGGAAACGGAAGGTGTCGATGCGGTGCAGGTAGTCGGGGGGTACCGCGAGGATCGCACCGGCGCCAGCGGTGGTCACTCCGGCTCCGCCGCGATGGCTGACGCCGGCAAAGGGCGCCGTCGCCACGGCCGAAGCCTGGGCGACGTCAGGCTGTTTGGTGATTTCCTTCGCCAGTCGTCGGGCCTGGCCGTAGTCGTTGACCGGCCCTTGCAGGTCCAACGGCATGCTGTGTGTGGCCGAGGTGGTCATCGTCCGCAGGGAGTGGCCGATGAAGAGGATCATCGCCCCCAGCAGCGCGACCGCGAGGGCGAGGACGAGAGCCTGGGTGGCGCTCTGCCCCGGCCGGCGCCGCAGCCGCGCGAGGCCGAGCTGCAGGGCGGCGGTCATGTTCCCTCCGCGGCGACGATGCGCCCGTCGGCGAGGCGCACCTGGCGATCGCAGCGCCCGGCGACGCCACGGTCGTGGGTGGCGATGACAAGGGCGAAGCCGAAGCGCTCGCGCAGTGCCCCGAGCAGGTCGAGCACGCGCGTTGCCGTGTCCGAGTCGAGGTGGCCGGTGGGCTCGTCGCAGAGGAGCAGCCGCGGGGTCTGGGCGAGCGCTCTGGCAAGCGCGACCCGCTGGGCCTCGCCGCCGGACAGCTCGCTTGGCAAGGCGGCGGCCTTGGCCTCCAAGCCGACCAGCCGCAACAGCTCGCCGGGTCCATGCCGAGGCGGCAGGCCGGCCCGCTCCGCGACCCAGGCGGCGAAGGCGACGTTCTCGAAGGCGCTGAAGTTGGGCAGCAGGTTGGACCCCTGCAGGACGTAGGCGATCCCCCCCGCCCGAGTCCTACCGCGGGCGGCGGCGTCGAGCGAGGAGAGCGGCTGGCCCTCCCAGAGCACCTCGCCGGCGCTGGGGACCAGGAGCCCGCCAAGCAGGTGCAAGAGCGTCGTCTTGCCAGAGCCGGAGGGGCCCTGCAGCGCGACGGAGTCCTCCGCCGCGATGCTGAGCTCGACGTCGGCCAGGGCGGTCACCTCTCCCTCCCCGCCACGCGAGTAGGTAACGGAGACGCCGCGACAAGCCGAGAGCTCGGCCACCGATGCGCTCGCCACGCTCATCGCACCACCGCACCGTCGCGCAGTTCTACGACCTGATCGGCGGCTCCGGCGACGACCCGGGAGTGGGTGACGACGACGACGGCGCAGTCGTGTTCGGCCGGCAACCGGCGCAAGGCGCTGAGGACGACCTGCTGATTGGCGGTGTCGAGCTCGCCGGTCGGCTCATCGGCGAGGATCAGCGGTGCCCTGCGCGCCACGGCGGCGGCGATCGCGACCCGCTGCTGCTCCCCTCCCGAGAGCGCCATCGCCCTGTGGTCCCCGCGTTTGCCAAGACCGAACTCCTCGAGCGCCGCGGCGGCGCGCTCCGCGGGCGCCTCGATTCCCCCAAGGCGAAGCGCGGCGACGACGTTCTCCTCGGCGCTGAGGCTGGGCCAGAGGTTGTTGCTCTGAAAGACGATGCCGACCCCCCTGGCCCTGTAGTCGGCGAGCTCGTCCTCGCTCTGGGCGATCAACGAGTCGCCAAAGCTGCGCACGTCGCCGGCCGAGGCCCGATCGAGGCCGGCAGCGAGCGACAGCAGCGTGCTCTTGCCGCAGCCCGAGGGGCCGAGGATCGCCACCATCTGCCCCCTGGAGACCTCGAAGTCGATCCCCCGCAGGGCGACGGTCTCGACCGCGCCGGTGCGGTAGATCTTGAAGACGTCGTGCATCTCCAGCACCGGCCACTCGAGCGGCTCCTGCTCGAGCTCGGGCTCGCGATAGAGGCTGTCTAGCCCTGCCATTTGAAGCTCTGGCTGATCAGTCGGTAGGCGTCGACGTTGTCGACCCCTTCCGGCGTGGCGAGGTCGAGGACCGCGACCTTGCCGCCGTGTGGGTATTCGTAGCGATCGACGACCAGCCGCAGGCGCTTGCCGGTTACGGGATCGGGAGCGGTCATTCGCGAGTAGGTGACCTTCGTCCCGGGCTTGCTGCGAGGAGCGCCTTCGCGGACGGTGAGGTGGATCACGTTTGCCTTTTCCTGGAACGTCACATCGGCCCCCGAACCCTTGCGGGCCCAGCCCTCCGGGTAGCGGATCGAGTAGCCGGCGGTGGGATCGCGAAAGACGAGGAACGTCTGGTTGTCGGGGATGTCGCCGGTCGCGGCCGCCTGCGCCTCGCTAGGCGCTTCGCCACCGCTGGCTGGCTGGCTTTCGGTCGTCGTGCCTTCGGCGGGGACCGAAGAGGTGCTGGCGCTCGAGTTGCTGGAACTGTTGCTTCCGCATCCGACAACGAGCAGGCCCGCCGCAACCACGATGCAGATCAGGGCGATCGACTGCTTGGCCTTCACGGTTCCTCCTTTGCCGAAGTTCACTTTCAGCTAGAGGTTGTACTCGCGCCAGATGAGACTTAAATGAGAGCGAGCTGCTACGCGCGGCGGGTGGGCAGCGTCAACCAGACATCGGCCCCTCCGCCCGTCCGATTGGCGACGTGCGCCTCCCCTCCGTGGGCGCGAGCGACGGTCTGGACGATCGCCAAGCCCAGGCCGCTGCCGCCGTCGCGATCGCTCGCCGAGGCCCGGCTGAAGCGCTCGAAGGCGCGACCGAGGAACTCCGCCGGAAAGCCCTCTCCCCGGTCCTGCACATGGACCTCGATCAAGCCGTCCTCCACCCTCGCCACGAGCTCGATCGTTCCAGCGCCGTAGCGCAGGGCGTTGTCGACCATGCTGCCGACCGCCTGGTCAAGTCGCAGCCGGTCGGCGTCGAGCACGAGCGAGGAGGGTGCTGACACGTCGATCTCGCGCCCCCCTTCCTCCGCCCGTCGGGAAAACCTGCGGCCGACGCCTTCCAGGGCATCCTGCAATCCCAGGCGGGCCAGTCGCAGGGGAAGCTCGCCCCGCTCGGTCTGCGCGATCGTCAGCAGGTCCTCGGAGAGCTGGCTGAGTCGATCGGTCTCCTCGGCGGCCGACGCCAGCGCCGCTCGCAATTCCTCCGCAGAGCGACCGGCCGCCAGCGCCAGCTCCAGCTCGGTCCGCAAGATCGCCAGCGGCGTGCGCAGCTCGTGACTGGCATCGGCGACGAAGGCGCGCTCGTGCTCGAGCGCCTCGCCGAGGCGCTCGAGCATCTTGTTCAGCGTCTTGCCGAGCCTCGCGACCTCATCGTTGGTCGGCGGGACGGGAAGGCGGCGATCGGGCTTGGCGGCGGAGATCTCCGCCGCCCGCGAGCGCATCGCCTCGACTGGCTTCAGCGCCGCGGCGGCCGCCCCGTAGGCGGCAAGCGAGGCGAGAAGGAGCGCGAAGGGACCGCCGACCAAGAGCAGCTGAGCCAGATCCATCAGCGACTCGCTGCGTGCCTCGGTTGAGGTGCCGACGACGACGACCTGCTCCCGACCCCTGGCTTTGACCGGAATGGCCAGCAGGCGCGAGTTGTCCTCCAGGCCCGGCAGCGGACCCCGATTGAGGTAAACCGGTTCGCGCAGGGCCCGTCGCAGCTCCGCGGGCGTGAGCAGGACGTGGCGCCCGATTGCCAGTGACGAGTCGGTGACGCCACCGCTGGCGCCGAGCACCTCGGCGAAGCTCTCGTTGCGGCCGACCAGATTCCGATGCCCCTCGCGCAGGCCCGAGTCGGCCTCCTTGACCAGGGCAGCCACGTCGTTGGCCCGCGATCGCAGGCCGGCGTTGATCGTCGCGTCGAGCTCGTTGGCGAACCGCAGGTAGACGAAGACGCCGGTTGCGCCCAAGACCAGGGCCATCACCGCGGCGAAGACGAGCGTGACTCGGAGGCGAATCGAGACGCGACTCAGCGGCCGCCGTCCTTTCGCAGTCGGTAGCCGGCGCCGCGGATGGTCTCGATCGATTTGATCCCGAACGGCACGTCGACCTTGCGGCGGAGGTAGCGGACGTAGACCTCGATCACGTTGGAGCGGTGCTCGAAGTCGTACTCCCAAGCCTGGTCGAGCAACTGCGAGCGGGTGAGCACGTGGCCCGGTCGCCGCATGAACGTCTCGAAGAGGACGAACTCCTTGGCGGAGAGCTCGATCTCGGTCTCACCCCGCCAAACCTGATGGGTCGCTGGATCGAGGCGCAGGTCGCCGACCTCGACGATCGCGGGTCGCTCGCTCTGACCGCGCCGGACCAGGGCGCGAAGCCGGGCCAGCAGCTCGGCAAAGGAGAACGGCTTGGTCAGATAGTCGTCGGCGCCGCCATCGAGCCCGGCGATCCGGTCCTCGAGCGCTCCCCGGGCGGTCAGCATCAGCACCGGTGACCAGATGCCTTCCTGGCGAAGCTGCCGGCAGGTCTCGAAGCCGTCGATGCCGGGCAGGATCACATCGAGGACGACCGCGTCGTAGCTGGAGGACCGCGCCATACCGACCGCGTCCTCGCCGGTTCCGGCGACGTCGACGGTCAGGCCCTGCTCGCTGAGGCCACGCCGGATCAGCGCCGCCATCTTCACCTCGTCCTCGACGACCAGAACGTTCATCTCCTACAACGATCCCAGAGAAGATGAATCCCAGATGAGAGCGGGGGTTTCCCTATCGGGGTCATCGAGGGAATACCTGCGAACATGATTCTGTATTAGGGTGACCAAATTAGGTTTCCCTAATTCGTTCAAACTTCTAGGAGGTTTCGTGAGTTCTCGAATCAACCGACGGGTCTTCGCCGTCTTTTGCCTGGGCTCTATCGCAGTCTTGCCGGCCGCCGGGTGCGGAGGGTCCTCATCGGATTCGAGCGGTTCGCTGACCCTCTACAGCTCCCAGCACGAACCGATGACCGAAGCCCTGATCGAGGGCTTCGAAGCAGAGAACGGCGCCGAAGTCCAGGTCCGCTACGGGGAGGACGAGGGACTCGCGAGCCAGATCGAGCAGGAGGGCGACGCCTCCCCCGCCGACGTCGTCCTGACCGAGAACACGCCGCCGCTGGAACTTTTGGCCGGGAAAGAACTGCTCGCCAAGGTCGATCCGGCGACCCTCGACGAAGTGCCCTCCCGGTACAGCTCGCCGAGCGGGCACTGGGTCGGAGTCGCGGCGCGCGAGACGGCGATGGTCTACAACCCCGACCTGATTGCCGCCGACGAGCTGCCGGCCTCGATCCTCGACCTCGCCAAGGCCGAATGGAGGGGCAAGCTGGCCATCGCCCCCTCCGAGCCGGACTTCGTGCCGATAGTCAGCGCGATCGAGAAGCTCGACGGCGAAGCGGCCGCCAAGTCCTGGCTCGAAGGCTTCGCCGACAACGCCAAGCACTACAACGACAACGAGGGGATCATCGCCGCCGTCGACGGTGGTCAAATCGCCGCCGGCATCATCAACCACTACTACTGGTACGAGGCGGTGGCCGAGGAAGGCAAGGACAACGTGCCTTCCAAGCTCCACTATTTCGGCAACGAAGACCCTGGCGCACTCGTCAACGTCTCCGGCGCCGGGGCGCTCGAGTCCAGCGGCAACGCCAAGCTCGCCCAGGAATTCCTCGCCTACATCGTCAGCGAGGAAGGCCAGACCGCAATGGCCGAAAGCGGCGACTGGGAGTACCCGCTGAACCCCGCCGTGTCGCCACCGCCGGGTCTGAAGCCGTTCGACGGCCTGGAACCGCCCAAGGTCGGCCCTGCTGACCTTGGCGACGGCAGCGAGCCGGTCGAACTGATGCAGGAAGTGGGTCTGCTCTAGACGATGGAGGCGGCAAGCCCTCACCGTCGCGCAGCCGCATGGCCGGCTTCGCTGCGCTGGGCGCGGCAGGGCCGCGGCCGCCCGCCCGCGGCCCTGCTCGTCGTCTCCGCCGCCGTCGCGCTGCTCGCCCTGGCACCGGTCGGCTTCCTCTTCGACCAGACGCTTTCGACTGGATGGGACGAAGTCCAGCGGCTGCTGTTCCGCCCCTTCGTCGGCGACCTGCTGGTCAACACGACGACCCTGGTCGCGGTCGGAACAGTCGCCTGCACGGTGCTCGGCGTCGCGGTCGCCTGGTTCGTCGAGCGCACCGATCTCCCCGGCCGCCGCGCCTGGGCGGTGCTGGCGGCGCTGCCGATCACCGTCCCGGCCTTCGTCACCAGCTACAGCTGGGTCTCGATCACCCCTTCGGTGCAGGGCTTCTGGGGCGCCGCCGGGATCGTCACCCTCGCCTACTACCCGCTCGTCTACCTGCCCGTTGCGGCGGTCCTGCGCGGCACCGACCCCGCCCTGGAGGAGAGCGCTCGCTCGCTCGGGATGGGGCCGTGGCGGACCTTCTTCCGGGTCACTCTGCCGCAGACGAGGGTCGCCCTGCTCGGTGGAATCCTGCTCGTCTCGGTCCACATGCTCTCCGAGTTCGGCGCCTTCGCCATGCTGCGTTTCCAGACCTTCACCACCGCGATCTATGACCAATACAAGCTCAGCTTCGACGGCGCCGCCGCCTCGATGCTTGCCTCGGTGCTGGTGATCCTCTGCCTGGTGCTGCTGGTCACCGAGCTTGCCGCCCGCGGTCGCGGTCGCTACGCGCGTGTCGACCCCGGGTCAGCGCGGCCGATCCCGCCGACCCGCCTCGGCCGCCGCAAGTGGGCCGTAAGCGCCGGCTTCGCGGCGCTGATCGGGCTGGCCCTCGGCCTGCCGCTGATGACTCTCGTCTACTGGGTCACGACCGGCAGCTCGACCAGCTTCGATCTGGGCGCCCTGCTGGGGGCCACCGCCAGCTCGTTGAAGCTCGGGCTCGGTGCCGCGACCCTGACCACGCTGCTGGCGCTGCCGGTCTCGATTCTCTCGGTGCGCCATCCGAGCCGCACCGCAACCGTGATCGAGCGCGCCACCTACCTCCCCTTCGCCCTGCCCGGAATCGTCGTCGCGCTCTCCCTGATCGTGCTCTCGATCCACTACTTCCCGTCGATCTACGGGACGACCGAGCTCTTGATCGTCGCCTACGCGATCCTCTCCCTGCCGCTGGCGCTCGTCGCCACCCGGGCGGCGCTCGCACAGGCGCCGCCGGTGCACGAGGAGATCGCCCGCTCACTCGGCTGCCGGCCGTTGGTGGCGATGTTCCGGGTGACCCTGCCGCGCATCCTGCCCGGCCTCGGCGCCGCGGCGGCGCTCGTCTTCCTCGCCACGGTGACCGAGCTGACGGCGACCTTGCTGCTGGCGCCGATCGGCACGCAGACCCTGGCAACGCAGTTCTGGGCCAATGCGTCAAGCCTCTCCTACGGAGCGGCAGCTCCGTACGCTGCCTTGATGGTCGCGATCTCCGCCCTTCCCACCTACCTGCTGACGCGCCGCCTCGGCGGCGTTCTAGCCCCGGTGGAGCAACGATGATGAGTCCCGCGACATCGCTTTCGGTCATCGGCCTGAGCAAGGCATTCGGCGACTCGCCGGTGCTCCTCGATCTCAACCTCGAGGTCCCGACTGGCAGCCTGACCGCGGTCCTCGGCCCCTCCGGCTGCGGCAAGACGACGCTGCTGCGGCTGCTCGGGGGGTTCGAGCACGCAGACGGCGGCTCGATCCGACTCGGCGAGCGGGTGCTCTGCGACGAGGGCGCCCACTTGGCGCCGGAGCGCCGCGCGATCGGCTTCGTCCCCCAGGAGGGCGCCCTCTTCCCCCACCTCGACGTGGCCGCCAACGTCGGCTTCGGACTGCCGCGCGCCGTTCGACGCAGCGGCCGGGTCGAGGAGCTGCTGCAGCTGGTCGGCCTCCAGGGCCTGGCGAAGCGCTTCCCGCACCAGCTCTCCGGCGGCCAGCAGCAGCGGGTGGCGCTGGCCCGGGCGCTGGCGCCGGAACCGGGATTGGTCCTGCTCGACGAGCCCTTCGACGCCCTCGACGCCGGCCTGCGGGCGCAGGTGCGCGGTGAGGTCCGGGAGGTCCTGCGGGCGGCCGGGGCCACCGCGCTGCTCGTCACCCACGACCAGGAGGAGGCGCTCTCGCTGGCGGACACCGTTGCGGTCATGCGCGGCGGGCGGATCGTCCAAGCCGCCGATCCCCAGACGCTCTACCGCGATCCGGTCGACGCCGAAGTCGCTCGCTTCGTCGGCGAGGCGGTGTTGCTGGAAGGACGGCTCGATGGCGACTACGCCGAGACCCTCCTCGGGCGCCTGCCGACTCGTGGCGCCGATGCTGCCGACGGGGCATCGGCAACGGTGATGCTGCGCCCCGAGCAGATCCTCTGCCACGGGTTGGGCCTCGCGGCGGACGCCGAGCGGCCGTGTGGCCGGGTGCTCTCGACATCTTTCTACGGGCACGACGCGACGGCTCGAATTGCCCTCGACGACCCCGACTGTCGCGAGATCATCGCTCGCGCGGCGGGCCATCTGCTCCCGCAGGCCGGCGACGAAGTCACTATCACCGTCGAAGGCACGGCGCTTGCCTATCCAGCTCGCGGCGCAGGACAGAGGACCGCCGATGAGCGCCTGCCGGCGTTCGGCTAGGAGGGTCTAGTGGGTGGCCATCACCGTCGTCAGGGGGTAGCCGAGGTGCGCCACCCGTTCGGGTAGGTCGACGTGCAGCCAGTGCGAGACGTGGCTGGGCAGAGTCTCGAGGATGATCTCGCGGTATTCGCCGCCGTTGAGCGCCGCGACGATGTCGTCGTAGGCGTTCGGACTGTTCGCGACCCGCCCCTCGACCTCCACCCCCGACTGCTCCTGCAGCCGTGGCAATGCACGCTCCAGCACCGCTTCGCCATCGCTGGTGTCGGCGCTGACCCGATCGAAGGGGAGGTGATCGGGGTTCGGTAGGAGCAGGAAGAACCGCGCCGGCCCGGCCGCCGCCCGCTTGCGCATCGCCTCGACCAAAGCCGGGGTCGCCTCGGTCTTGTTGGTCACGACGAGGATGCTGGGCTCCGCCGCCGTCGCCCGGTCCGGACCGGGCGCGCCATCGAGCCGGGCCTCCGCGCTGGAGACCGCGATCAGGTCTCGCTTGGAGATCGTCAGGTAGACGACCAGGGCCAGAATCGTGACGAGGAAGATGACGCTGGTCAGGATCGTCCCCAGGCCGAGCCCGGTTTCTTCGACGGGTTGGGAGAGGTAGTCGCCGATCGAGGCGCCCAGGGGCCGGGTGAGGATGTAGGCGATCCAGAAGGCGAGGATCGCGTTCAGCTTGAAGCGGAAGTGGGCGATGGTGACGACCGCGATCGCCCCGGCGAAGATCCCGGCCGAGGGCAGGAAGCCGAGTTCGAGCTTCTCGGCGAAGAGGTCACCGGCGGAGGTGCCGAGGGCGAAGGTGAAGAGGATCGCCAGCCAGTAGAAGGCCTCGCGCCTGGTCGTGACGATGGTGTGGACGGAGAGCGTCCTCTCGCTCCAGTACCAAACCGCAAAGATCAGCGCCAGGGCGATGCTGAAGGCGATCGTGGTCGTCTGCAGTTCGACCCCGGCGTTGTCGACGAGGTTGTCGGTGATCAGGGTGCCGACGATGCTGATCAGGACGACCGCCAACCAGTAGATCCCCGGTATGTACTTCCTCGACCTGAACTGGGCGATCAGGATCGCGATCAGTGCGGCGCTCATGATGTAGGTCGTGTTGGTGAGACCGAGGCCGAGTTCTTCGTTCATCAGGTCCGCCGCGGTCTCTCCCACCGTCGTGCAGAGGATCTTGATCACCCAGAAGTAGAGGGTGATCTCGGGGACCTTGTTGAGCATCTGACGACCCAACGAGGGGGTGTCGTGACGGGGTACGGAGATTGGCGGCGACACTGCGGTCTCGTTCATGGCGCGGCAGTGTGAGACACACCGCTTAACCGAAGATGAGAACCGCTGCATCTCATTGAACAATTAGCTGGGCGTTACCTCTTGTTTCGCTGACGCGCTCACGGTGGAAGAGTGAGCACCCTCGGAAGGAGCAAAGCAAGACGCAGCCTGCTGCTGAGGAGGCACGGCATCGCGGTGTTCTTCGCCAGCGCGTTGCTTCTGTGGGGAGTGGGCTTCGCTCAGCTCGATGACGGGAGGCTCCCCTCGGTCGATCGCAACGTGGTGGCGGCGCTCGCCGCCGAGGCCGACTCGAGCGCCGCTGCCGAGCGGCTGAGGGCTTCGGCGATGCATGGCGCGAAGCGCCACTCCCGCACTGCCATTCAGTAGCGCAGCAGCGTCGCCACCCCGTCGGTCGGCGCGAGGAGATCGGCCGCGTCTCCGGCCACCGGCGTGATCCTGGCGCCGGTGGCCAGGGCGCGGCTGACCAACGGCTCGGAGTCTCCACGGGCGTCGTCAACGATGAGATGCTCGACCCGGGCCTCCTCGAGGGCGGCCATGGTCTCCTCCGCTCCGGTGACCCCGTGTGCCCCGGCTCGCGCCTCCTCGAGCGCACGCTCGACCAGCTCACGGTCCTGTTCGGCGTCTCGCCTTTCGATTGCCTCTTCAACGGGCTCCAAGAGCTGCCCGACTGGCTCCGCGATCAGGTCGACCTCGCCCCCGAGCACCAGCTCTGCGGAGGTGGAGTGGAACCCCGCCCGGAAGTAATCGGCGTACTGCGGTGGGCTGAAGGCGATGACCTCCGCCCACGCCCGCTCGCCGGCAACCTGCGAGGCGAGACGGCCACACTCCTTGAGGAAGCGGTGACGGTTTTCGGTGAGCCGCTCGTCGAACTGGTCACGCCCGGCCGCGCTCACCCCCTGAGCCCGGGCGGGGTCCGGGCTCATCGGAGCCTTGCGCTCTCGCCAATCTTCACTCAGCAGGGTCAACTCCCCGCTGTGCAACTCCTCGAGGTGGCCGGGCTCCCACTCAAGGAAGCGCACGCGCTCGGCCGAAACGAGCGTGATCCCGCGGGGCCTGCTGCGTGTCGCGAGGCGCAGGAACGGCGTGAGGACCGGCTGGCCGGCGAGATAGACGTTCGCCGCTGATCGCGGAGCAAGGTGGGTCGACCACCAGCGTTCCCCGGCGGGCTCCCGGGCGATCTCGATGAAGCCCACCTCGCCCCTCGGCAACGGAGGCAGTTCCTGATCGCTGAAACGCTCATTGATGCGGTCTACGGTGGAGCGCAGCGCCACGCGCAGCTCGTGCTCCGCCGTATCTGCGCTTCGCAAGGCGTCAGACAGGCCATTGCGCAATTCAGTGCGCCAAGCGCCACTGCGGTCCCCGGGATCGATCCGCAGGTAAACGGAGAGGAGACCTAAAGGTGGCTGCCATTCAAGAAGCTCTCGAGCATCCTCGAGCGTCGGATGGCCCTGAGCTTTCGTCGCCATTCCCGCCCGCTTACCCGTAGTCCGGATTTTCAATCGGCGACAGAGCTAGAGCGGCCGAACATAGGGTTTGCGACGTGATCGTAGGTTCGACCCGCTGGGTGACCCTGATCGTCGTCTCAGCGGCGACGGCCATGCTGCTTCTGGACGTGACCGTGGTCAACGTCGCCCTGCCGGCCATCCGTCGCGACCTGAACGCGAGCTTCGGCGAGCTGCAGTGGGTTATCGACGCCTACGCGGTGATGCTCGCCGCAACGTTGCTCAGCGCCGGGGTGCTGGCCGACCGGATCGGCCGGCGGGCCGTCTTCGCGGCGGGACTGACGGTGTTCACCGTTTGCTCGATGTTCTGCGGCGCGGCGCCCTCGCCGCTCGTCCTCGACGTCGCCCGCGGCGCCCAAGGGGTGGGCGCGGCGGCGATGTTCGCGTCCTCGCTCGCCCTGCTGGCCAACGAGTTCCAGGGCAAGGAGCGCGGCTTCGCGCTCGGCGTCTGGGGAGCGATCACCGGCGCCGCCCTCGCGGTCGGGCCGCTGGTCGGCGGCCTCTTGACCGACGAGCTCTCCTGGCGCTGGATCTTCCTCGTCAACCTGCCGATCGGCGCCCTGCTGATCTGGCTGACGTTGCGCTCGCTGCCGGAGTCCCGCGAGGAGCGCTCGCGGCCCTTCGACCTCGCCGGGATGGTGTCCTTCGGGGCCGCCTGCTTCTTCGCCACCTACGGGCTCATCCGCGGCAACGAGGACGGCTGGGGAAGCGTGCCGATCGTCGGTGCGCTGGTCGCGGCCGCGGTGCTCGCGATCGCCTTCCTGGCGGTCGAGCGCCGCACCGAGGCGCCAATGCTGCCGCTCTCGCTCTTCCGCATCCCCGCCTTCACCGGCACGGCCCTGGTCGCCTTCGCACAGTCGGTCGCGCTCTACCCCCTCCTTCTCTTCATGGCGATCTACCTGCAGGACGGCCTCGGCCTCTCGCCGACCGCCACCGGGCTGCGCCTCCTCCCCCTCACCCTCGTCCTCTTCGTCGTCGCTCCGATCTCGGGCCGCCTCACCGGTCGCCTGCCGCTTCGCATCCCGCTCGCGACCGGGCTCGTCCTGATCGGGATCGCCCTGCTGCTGATGCGCTCGGTCGAGGCCACCTCCGAGTGGACCGTCCTGCTCCCCGGCCTCCTCGTCGGCGGGCTGGCGATCGGCGTGATCAGCCCGGCGCTCGCCGCGGCGATGGTGAGCGTGCTCCCGGTCGAGCGCAGCGGCCTCGCCTCGGGCATCAACAACACCTTTCGCCAGCTCGGCATCGCGATCGGGATCGCCGGCCTCGGCGCGATCTTCGCGCACCACGTCAGCGGCGCACTCGACCCCAGGGTCGGGATGGTCAATGGCCTCGAGGCCGTGCTTGTCGTCGCCGCGGCGATCGCCTTCGCCGCCGCGGCCCTCGCCTGGCCCCTGCTCGGGTCGCAGCGCTCCAGCGCCGAGGGCTGAGGCAGATCGAGGCGCTGCGTGATGTGGGGCGGCCTACACTCGATTCCTCGAATGACCACCGCGTCGATCCTCTCCAACTTCTGGGACAGCCTCGAAGACAACCACGAGCAGGCGGCCTTCCTCGTCCTGGTCGGCTTCCTCGGCTCCTTCGCCTTTATCCGCATGAGCACCCGGATCATCCGCAGCGGAAGCGTTTCGTGGTGGCCGGGCAACATCGAAAGCGAATCCGGGCTTCACCTCCACCACCTCGTCTTCGGGATCGTGACGATGATGGCCGCCGGCACGCTCGGCTTCGTCAGTGACGGTCGCACTCCCTTCACCGAGATCTGCGCGCTCCTCTTCGGCGTCGGCGTCGGCCTGACGATCGACGAGTTCGCCCTCTGGGTTCACCTCGAGGACGTCTACTGGGAAGAGGAGGGGCGCAGCTCGATCGATGCCACTGTGATCGCCGCCTCGCTGATGCTGCTGATCGTGCTCGGGGTCAGCCCGATGGCGATCGATTCGAGCTCGACCGAGGCGCTGGTCACCAGCATCGTCCTCGCCCTTCTCGCCTTCGGCTGCGTCGCGATCTGCTTTGCGAAGGGACGAGCCCTGCACGGCACGATCGGCATCTTCGTGGCGCCGATCGCCTTCTACGGCGCCGGCCGCATCGGCAAGCCGCACTCAGCTTGGGCCCGCTACCGCTACGGAGAGCGACGGCCGACGAAGCAGGCCAAGGCCGAAGGTCGCTTCGCCCCCGAGCGCCGCACCGAGCGCTTCAAGGAAGCCTTCCGCGACATCGTCGGCGGCAAGCCGAGCGAGGGTCTAGCCGCAGTGGGGGACGAGGCCGCCGCCGCTACCCGGGAGGCAGGGGCCGAAGTTCGCGAAGCGGCAGAACGACTGACCCATGCAGGGGAGACGACTCGGCGAGAAAAAGAGAACGACTGAGCCGCCACCCCCCGGAGGGATTGACTACTGGTGGTTCGGACCGTGCTCGCCACCGTGATGGTGATGGTGCTTGTGGTGGTGATGTTTGCCGTGATGGTGTCCGGGCGGATCGTCGGCGCCGTGCTTTGCCACTGCTGCTCCGGCGCCACCGAGAGCTACGGCTAGCGCCACGGCAAGGGCTGCGCTGATGCGAGCAATGAGCTTCATTTCTGCCTCCTGGCTCACGAGTGCTGTACGCGCTTCGCGTCCTTTTGGGCACTCGTGTTCGGGAAGGTACGGACCGCTTTCCAGCTGGGTTCAATTCGGTCGATTCCCCCTTCCCGGCTAGTTGAGTTCGATCACGCCAAGAGCGATCAGGAGAATCAGCGTCACGACTGCTGAGACGAGCAGAGAACCGCCGCAACCGAGCCTATTTGAGAAGAAGAGGAACAAGGGTTGGAGCTACCCCTGGATCCCAAGTCACAATCGCTCGCATCCCCGACTCGAGTCCACCCCAGCGCCGCCCCGGCAGTGGTCGAACCCAGGGCCGCCGCGCAGGCGGTCGGCGCCGCGATTGCCCCTGAGAGCGTCGGGGCCGGGGCCGCCCTTCAGCACATCCGGGCCCCCGCGGCCGAGGAGGCGGTCGCTGCCTGCTCCGCCGAAGATTCGATCCGCCGCAGCTCCGGCACCGACGTAATCGCTGCCACCTCCCGCGCAGACCAGATCACGGCCGGCGAGGGAAACGACCGTGTCGTCTCCGGCAAAGGTGGCGATCACGTCGCGGGACCCCGTGCCGGCGATGGTGTCGTTACCGGCCGTTCCGGCAATCGTCACCGGGACCCCGCGGCAGCTCGCCGGGGGGCCGACGACGCTGGTCGTCGCAGAGGCTTTGTTGTTCGCTCCAACCGGGTCTTTCTGGTCCCCCTTCACCGAGGCTTTGTTGGTGATCGTCCCGACTTTGCGAGGGATGACAGTGAGAATCACCGTCGGGGGTGGTCCGTAGTTGATGGTGGGCGCGTTGAGCCCGCCGAGAGCACAGGTGACTTTCTTCGCTTTGTGCGCGCACTGACCTGAGCTCGCGGTGGCAGAGACGAAGTCAACGCCCTTCGGAAGCTCGTCGGTGACGGTCACACCGCTCGCCGGATCGGGCCCGAGGTTCTGCACCTGCACCGTGTAGGCGAGGGACGACCCGACGCTGACCGGGTCGGGACTGTCGGCCTTGGAGATCGTCAAATCGGCCGAGCCCGCCTTCGCCGCCACCCCTACACCCACGCCCGCAAAGGCAAGAGCGAGCGCCGCTGTGATTGCGCATAGCCACCAGTTCCGCACGGGTCCTCCCTTTCAGTATTCGCCTTCTGTATTGAAACGCGGACCCATCAAGCCCGTCAGGCCCTATTGGCGATATTCCCCGGACGACGCGAAGTTAACCGAGCTAGGAGGATCTAGCGAAACCCCCGCACACGCCTGGCGGCGGCGGACGCTGCGCGGTGCGGCGTCCTCAGTCGGCCAAATAGCGCTGCTATTGGGCCTCCCTGCGTCCTTGCTCCGCTTGGTCCGGCGCTCGCCAGTCGCGCACCCGGGTTTCGCTAGATCCTCCTAGTCCCGATTCTGCGCCGCTGGTAAACGCCGCCCGACGCCATGCAACCCCGCCGGGCACACTGTTGCAATGAGTGAGAGCCCGGTTCTGATCACGATTCCGATCAGTCACTACTGCGAGAAGGCTCGCTGGGCGCTCGACCGGGCAGGCGTCTCCTACCAAGAGCAAGCGCACCTTCAGGTGATCCACTGGATCCCCGTCGCTCGCGCCGGCGGAAAGAAAACCGCGCCCGTGCTCGTCTGGGGAGGTCGGGTTTTTACCGACTCGGCGGACATCGTCGAGGAGGCCAGCGCAAAGGCGCCGCCAGACCGCAGCCTGTTCCCCGAGGACCCCGCCGCTGCGGCCGAGGTCCGGGCACTGCAACGTGACTTCGACACGTGCCTGGGGCCGGAGGGGCGCAGGTGGATGTACAACGGCCTGCGGGGGCGCCGCGACATTGCGATTGCCTATGGGTGCACGGGCGTGCCCGCCTGGCAGCGCCGCGGGCTGCCGCTGGCTTACCCGGTGGCCGCCCGAATAATCGACCGCTACCTCGACGTCACGCCGGCAACCGCCGCGCGGTCCGAGGCCGAGGTGCGGGCGGTCTTCGACGCTGTCGCCGAGCGGCTGGGCGATGGGCGACCCTACCTCAGTGGCGAGCGTTTCAGCGCCGCTGACCTGACTTTCGCCTCGCTGGCGGCGCCGGTCCTGATGCCGCCCGAGTACAGCGTGCCGCTCCCCCAACCCGACGAGCTTCCGACTGCGATGGCCGCGACGGTCCGCGAGTTGCGGGCGCATCCGGCCGGCGCGCACGCGCTCACGATGTTCCGCGAGGAGCGGCGCTCGTGAACCTGAACCGCCTCCCCTGAACTTCGCCGCCGCCGCGGCGGCTACGGTTCTTCTTGGCTGGAGCCCATATCCCTCCGGCTGGCACGAAGACCAGCGAAGTCCGGTGAGAACCCGGCGCTGTCCCGCAACTGCGATGCCCCCAAGAGGGGATGAGCCAGGTCGCCTGATTCGTGTCGACGGATCGGCCCTCGAAGGAAGGGCGGTTCGCGCGGATCGCCCGCCGAGCTGACCCTTCGCGACAAGCGGAGGTTTTTTTATGACATCGAACAAAGCGGGCGCGCTTCTCGCGACCGTAGTGGCCTTGGTCGCCGTGGGGTGCGGCGACTCGTCGCCCAGCTCATCCGGGAACAGCGGCGATCGTGGGGGCGGGTTCCCGGTGAGCGTCCACGACGCGACGCGGCAGGTGACCGTCGGCCAGCGCCCGGAGCGAATCGTCTCTCTCTCGCCATCGGCGACTGAAAGCCTGTTCGCGGTCGGCGCCGGCGATCAGGTCATCGCGGTGGATGACCAGTCCGACTACCCCAGCGGCGTCCCGCGCACCGACCTCTCCTCCTACCAGCCGAACGTCGAGGCAATCGTCCGCTACCGGCCAGACCTCGTCGTGCTTCCGGCCAGCGTGCCTCGGGACGTGATCGGCGGCCTGCGCGACGTCGGGCTCACCGTGCTGGCCGAGCCCGCGCCGGAGCAGCTGAGCGGGGCCTACCGACAGATCCGCCTGCTGGGCGCAGTCACCGGCCATCGCGGCGCCGGGGAACGGGTCGCCCGGCGCGTTCGCTCCCGGGTCGAGCGCGCGATCGCGACAGCGCCCAGCGGTCCCTCGCCGAAGGTCTTCCACGAGCTCGACCCCGACCTCTACAGCGCCAGCTCCGAGAGCTTCATCGGCCGGATCTACGCTCGCCTGGGCCTGCGCAACGTCGCCGACCCGGCCGCCGCGAGCGCCGGGACCCCATATCCCCAGCTGTCTTCGGAGGCAGTCGTCGCCGCCGATCCGGACCTGATCGTGCTCGCCGATACGGAGTGCTGCGACCAGACCCCGGCAACGGTTCTCAACCGCGCTGGCTGGGAAGCCGTCTCGGCGGTGCGCAGCGGGGCCGTGGTCTCCATCGACGATGACATCGCCTCCCGCTGGGGCCCCCGCATCCCAGTCTTCGTCGAGAGGGTGTCGCGCGCGCTGGAGATGGCGGACCAAGGCCTCGGGTCGAGGGGATGAACGCGGCGGTGGGAGAGCTGTCGTGGCGATGGATGCTCGCCGGTCTGGCGACACTCGTCCTCGCCCTGCTCACGGGGATGGCGCTCGGGCCGGCCGGCATCTCCCCCGTCGGCATCCTCGGCGACCTGGCCTCTCGCCTCCCGCTCCTGAACGTGCACAACCCGCTGTCGCGGCTGGACAACGCGGTGCTGTGGGAGCTGCGGGCCCCGCGGGTGGCCCTCGGCGCCCTCGTCGGCGCCACCCTGGCGATATCGGGCGGCGCCTACCAGGCCGTCTTCCGCAATCCGCTGGCGGATCCCTACCTGCTCGGCGCCGCCGCCGGCGCGGGCCTGGGCGCAACCGTTGCGATCGTCTACGGAGAATGGATCCCGCTGCCGCTTGCCGCATTCGCGGGGGCGATCGCCGCTGCAGGCGGCGCCTATCTCCTCGGCCGTTCGGTGGGGGGCGGTCGCGACGCCGCGACGCTGATCCTCGCCGGCGTCGCAATCGCCGCCTTCCTGACCGCCCTGCAAACGCTCCTGCTGCAGCAAAACACGGAAAACGTGCGCGCCGTCTACTCCTGGCTGCTCGGCCGCCTCTCGACCTCCGGCTGGGGAGACGTCCAGCTGGCACTTCCCTACGCGGCGGTGAGCGTGCTCGTGATCCTCGCCAACCGCCGAATCCTCGATGCCCTGAGGGTGGGTGACGACGAGGCGCTTGGGCTCGGCGTTCCGGTTGCCCGAGTCCGACTCCTCACCGTGGGCGCCGCGACCCTGGGGACCGCGGCGGCGGTCGCGGTCAGCGGGCTGATCGGCTTCGTCGGAATCGTCGTGCCGCACGCGGTGCGATTGCTGGCCGGCTCGAGCTACCGCGTCGTCCTGCCGCTCTCGGCGCTGTTCGGGGCAGCCTTCCTGGTCTTGGCCGATGTCGTCGCCCGCACCGCGCTATCGCCCTCCGAGCTTCCGATCGGGGTAGTAACCGCCTGCGTGGGGGCGCCTTTCTTCGCGATTCTGCTGCGCAGGGCGAGGACGGCGGGCGCTTGATCGCCCTCGATCGAGTCAGCGTGCGCCTGGGCGGGCGGCCCGTCCTCGATGGTGTGACCCTGCGCGTGGAGAACGGCTGCTGGACCACCCTGATCGGTCCCAACGGCGCCGGCAAGACGACGCTTCTGCGGGCTGTCGCCGGCGCCGTGGCGAACGCCGGCTCGATCACCGTGAACGGCCGCGAGCTGCGCTCGCTCTCGGCTCGGGCCCGCGCGCGAATCCTCGCGCTCGTGCCCCAGAGCCCGGTGTTGCCGTCCGACATGACCGTCGGCGAGTACGTCCTGCTCGGCCGCACCCCACATCTCGGGATGCTCGGGCGGGCCGGCAAGACCGACTACGAAGCGGTCGCCGAGGCGATCGACCGTCTCGACCTGGGCTCGCTGGCGAAGCGGCGCCTCGATGCGCTCAGCGGGGGCGAGCGCCAGCGAGCGGTGCTCGCCCGCACCGTTGCCCAGGATGCACCCGTCCTCCTGCTCGACGAGCCGACGACGGCGCTCGACATCGGCCGCCAGCAGGAGGTTCTGGAGCTGATTGGCGAACTGCGCGCCGAGCGCGGGCTGACCGTGCTCGGCGCGATGCACGACCTGACGCTTGCCGGCCAGTACGCCGATCGGCTGGCGCTGCTGGACGGCGGCCGCCTCGTCGCGCGGGGCAGCGCGAACGAGGTGCTTACGGAGCAGCTGATCGCCCGGCACTATCGCGCCCGCGTGCAGGTCACGATGCTCGGTGATGCACCGGTCGTCTTCCCGGCCCGGCTGGCAAGGGTGGCGCAATGAGTCGCCAGAAACCTGGACGCGAGCCCCCGTCCAAGCCACCGCTCACCCGCCAGCGCTCGATCATCCTGGTCAACACCGGCGACGGCAAGGGCAAGTCGACGGCTGCCTTCGGTGTCGTCTTGCGCGGCGTGGCGCGGGGCTGGCGGGTCTCGGTCGTGCAGTTCGTCAAGTCGGACAAGTGGAAGGTCGGCGAGGAGGAGGTCTGCCGCCAGCTCGGAGTCGAGTGGGCTCAAACCGGCGACGGCTTCAGCTGGCTGAGCGACGACCTCGAGCGCAGCCGTGCACTGGCGGACGCGGCCTGGGAGCTCGCCCGCGAGACGATTGCGGCGGGAGAGCATCGCCTGGTCGTGCTGGACGAGTTGACCTACCCGATGAACTGGGGCTGGATCCCGGTCGAGGAGGTCATCGAGGCGCTGCGTTCGCGACCGCGGGACGTGAACGTGATCGCGACTGGCCGCGATGCCCCACCGGAGCTGATCGAGGTGGCGGACACGGTGACCGAGATGAGGAAGGTCTCGCATGCTTATGACCGGGGCGTGCGCGCCAAGCGGGGGATCGATTTCTGATGGCGTTGACGCTGCTCCTTGGCGGCGCCCGCAGTGGAAAGTCCGCACTTGCCCTTCGCCGAGCGCGGAGGTTCGCCGGACCGGTGGTGTTCATCGCAACCGCAGAGCCGCGCGATGCAGAGATGGTCGCGCGCATCGCGCACCATCAGGCGGAGCGTCCAGAGGAGTGGACGACCATCAATGCGCCCTTGGACCTCGCGGAGGCGTTGACCGGGGCACCCGAGCGAGCATGCGTGATAGTCGACTGCCTCTCGCTCTGGGTTTCGAATCTGCTCGAGCGGGACGAGGAGGGAACGATCGCTCCGCTTGCAGTCGAGGCCGCGCGGTGCGCTGCCGGGCGCCCGGCGCCGACGATCGCGGTGAGCAACGAGGTCGGCATGGGGATCGTCCCGGCCAACGAGCTCGCGCGGCGCTACCGCGACGTGTTGGGCCGGGTCAACGCGATTTGGGCAGACCATGCAACCGAGTCGGCGCTTGTCATCGCCGGCAGACAGCTCTCCCTGGGGACTGAAGAAGATGGCGCCTGAGGGGGCCACCGGCGCAGCCAAGCCCTCGCCTGACCGCGCGCTGATTGAGCGGACGATCGAGTCGATCCCGGAGCCCGACGCCGCCGCCGCGGCCGCTGCCCGCGCCGCACTGGACGCCAAGACCAAGCCCCGCGGCAGTCTCGGGCGACTCGAGGATCTGGCCTGCCGGGTCGCGGCGATCCGGGGCAGCGCGGAACCGGGGCGGCTGAGGCCGGCGGTGGTCGTCTGCGCCGCCGACCACGGGATCGCCGCAGAGGGTGTCAGTGCCTATCCGCAGGAGGTCACGGCTCAGATGCTGCGCACCTTCGCCGGCGGGCGGGCGGCAGTCAGCGTGCTTGCCCGCGAGGCTGACGCCCGCCTCGTCGTCGTCGACGTCGGCGTCCGTGAGCCGCTCGCCGACCCCTCGATCCTCGACCGGAGGGTGCGTGCCGGAACCGCCAACGCGGCCGAGGGCCCGGCGATGACGATCGCCGAGGCCGAGCGCGCCGTGTCAATCGGCATCGAGCTCGTCGACGAGCTGGTCGGAGAGGGTGTCTCCCTCTTTGCGCTCGGCGAGATCGGGATCGCCAACACCACCGCTGCCAGCGCCCTGACCGCAGCCCTTCTTCGGGTGGGCCCCGGCGCGGTCTGCGGGCGTGGGACCGGGCTCGATGACGACGGCTTGGAGCGCAAGGTCGCCACCGTCTGGCGGGCGCTCGAGGCGAACTGCGTTTCCCCCTGGGATCCGCTCGGCGCGCTGGCGGGAGTGGGAGGACTCGAGATCGCCGCGCTGACGGGCGTGGTGCTCGGCAGCGCGGCCCAGCGCACGCCCGTTCTTCTCGACGGCTTCATCACCGGCGCCGCGGCGCTCGCGGCGGTCTGCCTCGGGCAGCGCTGCGCCGGAGCACTGATCGCTGCCCACCGATCGCCCGAGCCCGGCCATAGCCTGATCCTCCACGCGCTCGAGCTCGAGCCATTGTTGGAGCTGGAGATGCGCCTCGGAGAGGGGAGCGGGGCGGCGCTCGCGCTTCCGCTCGTCGCGGCCGCGATGGCGATCCTCTCCGACATGGCGACCTTCGAGGACGCCGGAGTGACCGACGCCGGTGCCTGAGAAAAGGCTAGCCGGGCGAGCCCTGCTGAGCGCAATCGGCTTCCTCACCCGGTTGCCAGTACGACGCCCGGCGTCGCTCCCTGCCTCTGAGTTCGCCGCCGCCGCCGTGCTCTTCCCCCTCGTCGGCGCGGCGCTCGGGGGGATGATCGGCGCGACGGCCCTCGCGCTCGCCCAAGTCCTGCCAGCGCTTCTCGCCGCGACGCTGGCGGTGGCGCTCGAGCTGATCCTCACCGGCGCCCTCCACGTCGACGGCCTGGCCGACGGCGCCGACGGGCTCGCGGGTCGCAATCCCGAGCATTCACTGGAGATCATGCGCGACCACTCGCTCGGCGCCAACGGAGCCTCGGCCCTGTCGCTCGATCTACTCGCGAAAGCGGTCGCTCTTGGGGCCCTGGCCGAAAGCGGCGTCGTGCTCCCGGTCGTGGCTGCCTTCGCCGTCTCGCGCGCCGCGCCCCTTCCACTCGCCGCCGCCCTCCCCTATGCGCGCTCGGGTAGTGGAACCGGACGGTCGCTCGCCGACCGTCTCGGCCTGCGCGGCGCAGGCGCGGGTGTCGCCTTGGCGACCTTGATCGCCGTTGGTGCGACCGGTGCGTGGGCATTCGGGACGCTGGCCTGCCTCGCGCTCGTGAGTGGAGCTGTCGGCGGGCTGGCACGACAGCGGCTCCACGGAGTGACAGGCGACGTGATGGGCGCCGCGATCGAGCTGACGGCAACGCTCGGACTGATCCTCGCAGCCGGCTGGCAGGCCTAGACGCCGTGGCGGTAAGTCTCCAGTCTCATGCGCTGCTCGCGGGCGAGCAGCGCTGGGCTCTCCTCGATCACCCGCGTGGTCGCCACCAGGTTCTCGATCGTCTCCGGGTCTTTGGCCGCCAGCAGGCCACGGGGCTCGCCACGGCAACGGCATGCGCCAGAGACTTCACTGCCGGGTACGACAAGGCGCGCCAGGCCGCTAGATCCAACGCCTGACACTGCCCTTGTAGCGGCGGTACTCCTCACCGAACTTAGCCTCGAGGTAGCGCTCCTCGCGGAGGATCACGCCACGGTCGATCAAGGCCAGCACCGCGACCAGTACCACCAGGCCCCAAAGTGCCCCGGCCAGGAGACAGATCGCTACGTAGACGAGAGCCATTCCTAGGTAGCCGGGGTTGCGGCTCAATCGGTATGGGCCGACGCTGACGATCGCCGTTGGCGCGCGATAGGGATCGATCGGGGTGCGAGCACGGCGGAGGGCCCCCGCGAAGGAGACGATCAGCGCCACACCGGCGAGCAGCAGTGCGCCGCCCAGGGTCCACGCCAACCAGCCGGGCAGGGAGGGCGAGGGCAGCAGCGCCTCCAGGCCAAAGCCGAGCGCAAGACCAGCGAGGAAGATCAGCGGCGGCGGTGCGATCACCCCTGGCGAGTCCGGCGAAGTCATGCGCCGACCATAGACGCCGTGGGCCGAAGACGACCGAGGCATAGAGTTGGTCAGACCCCCACCAAGGAGGATCCCATGAGCGTCCTCGCTCGCTTTACCCCAGCATCCTTGACGGCAGCACAGTACGACGAGAGCATCCGCAAGCTCAAAGAGGTGGGTGACTTCCCGCCCGATGGACTCGAATACCACCTCTGCTTCGGTACCGAGGGCAGTCTCCAGGTCAGTGAGATTTGGGACTCCAAAGAGCAGCTCGAAGCATTCGGCGAGCGGCTGATGCCGATCCTGGCCGAGATCGGAATCAACGCCGGCGAGCCAACCCTGCTCGAAGTCCACAACATCGTCAAGCGCTAGCTGCGAGCGCAGGCCAAACGGCTTGGCCGCTCCTCCCGAGCGGGCGGGGCCCAGAGCGGCTACTACTTCAGCTGCCTGACGCCCCGGCGCCACACGACGCCAGGGTGGACGACCGGATTCGAACCGGCGACCGCCTGGACCACAATTCTCCGTCCTGGCTTGATCTGGCTTGATTTGTGCCTACTGCACCTGATTTCAGTTGATCTCAGTTGTGCCTAGCTAATTCAAGATTGTCCCCCGATTGTCCCCCGGTCATCTGCCAGTTGGCCACAGGCAAACCAAATGTTCCCCCACATCTCGGCGAGGCGAGGGCGCGGCGGGATCGGAAACTCCACCTCCCCAGGAGCAGGGCTTGGTCTGGACAAGGGCGGACGGGAAGTCAGCGACCATGCGATCGAGGTCACCGGCGACACGGGCCGACTACTTCGCGGTCTCGGTCGTGGTCAGGTGGGGACCACGAGCGTGCCCATCTGGTCGATCACCCCGTCGGGGATGCCGCACTGGGGGTGCTGGGTGGTAAGGCAGACACTGAGCGAATACTTGGGCCTTACTTCGAAGAAATCTGCACCCCAGAACCTGCATCTGCCGATCTAAGCCTATGCGATCTACTCGACTAGGCTCACCGTGTGAAGGCAAATGCGGCAGGCGCTCCGCGCATTCTCGACGGGCGCTGGGCTCTCTCAACAACCTGGCGGGGCGGTGCCACCGCGACCGTCTACCGCAGCACGGATATGACCGGGGCGTTGGCCGGAGACCTCGCGGTCAAGGTCCTGCCAGTGTCGATCAAGGGTGACTCGAAGCTCGTCAACCAAGTCTTCCAACGTGAGTACGACTCGCTCTCGAGACTTAAGCACACCAACATCGTCGAGCTCCTCGACGGTGGCCGCGACCCCGCCACCGGCGAGCGCTACTTCGTCTTCCCTTGGTGTGAGAACGGCCTGAGCGTCGCTCTGCGCGAGAGACCGCTCCAAGGCTGGGACGACTTCTGGACGCGCTACGGGCGCGAACTAACTGACGGGCTCGCCTATGCGCACGGCCAGTCGATCGCCCACCGCGACATAAAGCCCCAAAACGTTCTGATCGACTCCGAGGGCCGTCCCTGCATCAGCGACTTCGGGATCGCCAAGAGCCTCGCCCGCGTCGCGCCCGATCAGACGCTTCGCGACTTCGCCACCCGACCGTTTGCCCCGCGCGAGTACGACGATGGTCGCCACCCAACCGAGCGCGACGTGTTCTCCTTCGCCGCCTTGGCAGTCCTCGCCCTCGGCGAAATCGACCCGTTCGCGGGCTACGAGGACGACCCCTACCGGGCGATCGACGACGCTCTCGGGGTTCTCGACGTCCCCGCCGGGATCGAAGCGGTCCTCAAGCGCTGTCTGCAGGATGACCCCAACGCCCGACCGCGGGATGCAGCGAAGCTGGGAGAGCTGATCGCGGTGGTCGAAGACGAGCGCGGGGTCGCCGCCGCTTCGGCCGCCGCGAGGTCGGCATCGAAATGTCATGTCTTCCTCACGAACAAGGTCCGAGCGACACTGCTCGACGCCCTCGACCTACAGACCGACATCCAGCTCGAGGAATTTCTCGCGGATGATCTCGCCGAAGAGTCAGCCGTCCTCGGCTATGACCGGGACAGCTTCGAGGGCGGCGACGAGACCACAGACCACTTCTACGTGATCGGGACCGAGCTCCGCATCCACGTCGTGATCGCCGAGGAGACCCGGGACCACCTCGTCGCCGTCAACGCCTGGCCAGTCGGGAGCTCGGCCATGGACCGCGAACGGGACCGTGGCTGGAGCCCAGGGTGGCGCTGGGCCCTGGGGCGCCCGACCAATGAGGCGCAGGGCGCGGCCTGTATCGAGACGCTGGAGCGGGCGGTGTCGGCCCGAGCTGCAGAGGAGGATCTCCGTCGCAAGCGCTCGGCCCGTGATCGCCAGCTCGTGATCTGGCGGCGCACCCTGGCGGCATTGCGTTCTGTGGAGCAAGCTAAGGAGTCACCGCTTCGCTATTTCGACGCCACCGAGCTGCCGGCAGGCATTCGATTCCGCACCCACGGGCCGACACCCGAAGACCTGATCGGCCAGGTCAGGGTGGTTCAAGGCACCGAAGGCCAGTTCCTCTACGGCGAAGTGACCGATGTCGAGACCAACGCCCTGACCCTGATGCCAAGCCGGGGCGATTTTCACTCCCTGCCCGACCAGGGTGAGCTCAGGGTCGACACAATGGCCTCGCGCTCGGCCTTGCGCCGCCAAGAGCAGGGGCTCGACGCGCTCCAGTACGACCGCAGCCTGCGCCCGGAGCTTCGCGACCTACTGCTCGAACCCGGTACCGCCAGAGTGCCCGATCCGGCCAGCGAAATCGAGTGGAAAGCCGACCTTGACGAGCCCAAGCGGCTTGCCGTCGCCGCGGCACTCGGCTCCGAGGACGTTCTCCTCGTTGAGGGGCCTCCGGGAACCGGCAAGACAACCTTCATCACCGAGCTGATCCTGCAACACCTCGACCGCAACCCGAAGGACCGGGTGCTGGTCTCCTCGCAAACCAACGCCGCCCTCGACAACGTCCTGGAGCGCCTGATCGAGGCGGATCCCGGGCTCCGGCAGACCCGGATTGCCCGCCGCGGGGATTCACGGATCGCGCCCGGCGTGCAGGAGCTGCTGCTCGACGAACAGACCGACCGGTGGCGGGATGAGGTGATCGCCTCGGGACGCAGGTGGCTGCACGACTGGGCCTCCGCGAGGGGTATCGCCGTCGGCGATCTCGAGGCGGCCATGCGATTCGAGGAACTGGCGAAGGAGCGGGAAGCGCTCGGGCTCCTTGATGCCGAAAAGCGCGACCTGATCACCCGGGAAGAGCAGGGTGACCTAGAAGGGGGCGACAACTCGAACCTTGGCGAAGAGAGGCTGAGAGAAATCGCCGAGGAGTCAGCCACCGCCGAGGCCTCCGCGGGGCAGGCGAGCGAGCGGCTGATTGAGATCGGTGTCGTGAAAAGGGCAGCCGAGCTCTCGGACCTAGGCGCGGTCGAGTTGCGTAGGCGGGCCGAGAAACTGATGCCGGCAGGCGGCGAAGCGGCCGATGAATGCCGGGACCTGATCAACCTGCTGAGCGACTGGCACGCGCGGTTTGGGCGGGGCTCCGCCTTTCCGGCCGCGACTCTGCTGCGCTCTCAGGTGGTTGCCGCTACCTGCATCGGCTACGCAAGCGTGCGGGGCTCAGAGTCCATCGAGTTCGACCTCTGCATCATCGACGAGGCGTCGAAGGCGATGGCGACGGAGATGCTGGTGCCGATGACGCGGGCACGCAAGTGGGTCGTCGTTGGTGACCACCGCCAGCTCCCGCCCTTCGTCGACGACGCCTTGCAGACCCCCGAGATCCTCGCCAAGCACCAACTCCGCGCCGATGAGGTCGAGGCGACCCTTTTCGACCGCCTGCGCGAGCGCCTTCCTCCCGAGTGCGCCCGCTCGCTCGATCGCCAGCACCGGATGGCGCCGCCGATCGGAGACCTGATCAGTGAGTGCTTCTACGGCGGCGCTCTTGCCAGCGAGCCACGGTCGCCAGCGAACTGGCTGCACCTGCTGTCCCCGAAGGCAGTCACCTGGTACACCACCTCCCGGATCGCGCAGAGGTACGAGACTCGGCACGGGACCACAATCCTGAACAGCTGCGAGGCGCGAAGCGTCGCGACCCTGCTCGGCAGGGCCGAGTTCGCCGCAAACGCCACGAAGAAGACCCTCAGCGTCGTCGTCCTCAGCGGCTACTCCGGGCAGCGCGACCTGATCCGGCGCGAGATCGGGCCCTCGCTGTCTAAATGGAAACACCTCGAGGTCGACTGCAGCACGATCGACGCCTTCCAGGGTCGCGAGGCCGACATCGCGATCTACTCCGTGACGCGGTCCAATAAGGCCGGGAATATCGGCTTCCTAAACGAAGAGCGCCGCCTCAACGTCGCTCTCTCTCGCGGTCGCGACGCGCTGATTCTGGTCGGCGACCACGTCGGCATTCGCCAGATCACCGCCCAGAACCCGTTCATCGACGTCCTCGACTACATCGATTCCGAGCCCGAATGCGCCCTCGAGGAAATGCAGCTGTGAGGCCGGAAGAGACCGCCGAGCGCTTCAGCGACGCCCGCCCCGGGTTCGTGCTGGCAAGCTACGGGGAGGTCGGTCTGCCCTTCTTTCGCGTTCGCATGCGCCTGCAGGTCCTCGAGCACAAGGCCATCGGTCCGATCGAGGAGTTCGTACTGCGCGCGGTCGGCGCCGGCATAAGTGATGCCTCGAACCTTCAGGACGCACTAGGGCTTGACGAAGCGGTGATCTCGGCGACGCTGGTCGAACTCCTCGCCAGCGACGCAATCGAGATCCTCGATTCCGAGTCGAACGAGGAGAAGCTCGGTCTCAGCGCGCGGGGGCGCGACCTCCTTTCCGCGGCGCAGCGGATCGTCAGCGTCGAACGCACCGTCGATGTCGACTTCGACGGACTCTTGCGGGTGCCGGTGTCGCCACTGCCAGCCTACCTGGAGCCTCGCGAGCTGAGGGAGCGCGGTATCCGCGAGGTGCCCCCTTATCCTGCCAAGCGGCCCGACCGGACCGAGCTCCGGGGGCACGCCGCCGAGATCGAGCAGATCGCTCGCCAGGCCGGCGGGGCCCGCCAGCAGCTAAGCGACGTACTCTCCGTCCGCTCGGTCGAGCGTCGCCTGCGGATCTTCCAGCCGGCTGTGGCGCTCGTCTATCGCGCCGAGGGGGCCCGACGCTCCCAGGGCCAAGTCGCCTTCGCGATCGGGGGCAAGCTCTCCGAGTCCCACGCCGACATCTTCGCCCAGGCCGGGCTCGGCAAGAAGCTCGGGATCGCCAAGCGCGGGATCGAGGACGCAAAGGTGGCCGCCGGGCGAATGCTCGGCAATGAACTGGTCGAGCAGATCGCCGATCCCCCAGTGCGAGCCGACGATCCGGTGACCGAAATACCCGGCGAAACAGTGCGATCGGTCGAAACCTACGAACACCCAAGGATCCTGCGCGAGGCTCTGCGGTCGAGTCGCGAGCGCCTGCTCCTCATCTCGCCGTGGCTAAAGGCGGGAGTGGTCGACGACGAGTTCGTCGGCCTCCTGGAATCGGCTCTCGAGCGTGGCGTTCGCGTTTACCTCGGCTGGGGAATGAGCGCCAGCGAGACCGAGAGCCCCGACGCCGACCCCAAAGTCCTCAACAGGCTGACCCAATTGGCCAGCGGGCAGAGCGGATTCGAGTTCAAGCGCCTAGGCAACACCCATGCCAAGGTACTGCTATGCGACGACCGTTTCATTGTCGTCACCAGCTTCAACTGGCTCTCCTTCCAGGGGAACCCGAAGCGGACTTTCCGAGACGAGCGGGGGACGATGGTCTCGATCAAGAAGCATGTAGACGAGCAGTTCGAGATCCTCAGCGAGCGGTTTCGATAGGTCGAGCCGCAATTCGACGTTGCTCCCGTTCGTGTTGCGAATCGGTCTTGCGGGGTGTGAGCGGCTTCGGTGTTTGTGGGGCGGCTGGCCGGGGATCGAGGCTCACAAGAAACCTCACCCTCTTCAGAGGCTCAGCGGGACCAATGCCGACCACCACCTGGGACCGTAACCCCCACTCAATGTGACGCGCGCTTCGCGTCAGCGCAGAAGTATTCGGCAACGCTTCAACAACTCCTCGAGAGTGTTTGGGCGCAAGCTGCCGAGTCGACGGCTAAGGCGCTCGTGGGAGATCGCGCGTAGCTGCTCTGGCATCGCGAAGCCGTCCTCTTTGAGGCCTCCTTCGGAGGCGGAGATGGCCAAATGCAAAGCACTGCCGAAGTCGGTGCGCGTGAGCGGAACGGCAAGGGAAAGCCCGAGGCTCGCCTGGTTCAGCTGATCGACTGAAACGATCACGAAGGGGCGGGCCTTGGCCTGCTCCCTACCCCGCGTCGGTTCGGGATCTGTCCAGTAGACGTCGCCCTGTTGGAGCTTCGGCTCTACCACTCGGGCGCAGACGCCTCGAAGCCGGACTCGAGCTCTTCGCTCTCGGCGCGATAGGCGGAGAGGGCTCCGGGGTCAGCGGCGATCTTCTCGAAACTGGCTGCAACCTCGGCGAGCATCGCGTCCTCGTCGGCTGCGCTGACCAGCTTCGCGACGACGTCGCCGGCAGGTTCGCCCCGGCGGGTGGCCAACGAATTCAGTCGATCCCGGGTCTCGATCGGAACTCGAATCGTGGTGGTGTCCGTGGCGGCCATGTAGATGGGAAGTCTACATCACCTTAGATGGTTCGCCAAATTTCCCAATCCTGCAATTTGCAGGGCTTTTGCAATCTGCAAAATTGTCCCCCGATTGTTCCCCGATGAGGGTCCAGGCGGACTATCAAAAATAAAAGGTGGCGATTTGCAGGGACTTTAGGGTGGACGACCGGATTCGAACCGGCGACCGCCTGGACCACAACCAGGAGCTCTACCAACTGAGCTACGTCCACCGCGTGGCTTCAATCTAGCGTGCCGCGACGGCTGCTGAAGGTCAGCTTGCGGCGCGATTTGCTTCTGCCAGGGACGCGAAGGCCTTCAGGCCAGACGTTGTGCGCTCGATCAGCTCCGGCTCTGCTGCTTCGGCCTCCTCTGGAAGAGCGTGGGCTCCCTTGTCGCCCAGGGCTTTGCGTGCTTCTCGGACCATCTCGGGCACTGCGAGCCAAGCCTCGAGCAGGGCGAAGTCGGACTCGGGGTGGAAGAGGACTCCCCAGGCGTTGCCGTGGCGGAAGGCCTGGACCTCGGTTTGAGCCGAGCGGGCCAGGTGGGTCGCGCCCTCCGGAAGGTCAAAGACGTCGCCGTGCCAGTGGAGCACGGTCGTGGTTGGTCCCAGGGCACCGAGGATCGGGTCATCGGAGTCGAGGATCTCTACCGGGGCGTAGCCGAGCTCGGGTCTCTTCCCCGACCTCACCTCGGTACCAAGGGCGCGAGCCAACAGCTGGGCACCCAGGCAGATACCAAGCACCGGGAGGTCTCGGCGCACCGCCTCAGCGAGCCATTCGCGCTCGGTCGCCAACTCGGGATGGCGGTCGTCATCCACGTTCATCGGGCCGCCCATCACTACCGCGCCCGAGACTTCGTCGTGATCCGGCAGCTCCTGGCCCGCGAGCGGTTTGACAGTGTGGACGTCGAGGCCGCCGCAGGCATCGAGGATGCGGTGGGGCGTCTCCCATGGGACGTGCTGGATCGCCAGCAGGGTTGGACGGTCGTCCGTGCTCATCAGCGCCTCAGGCTAGCCGCGCTACGGTTGGGGCGATGCGGAAGCCAGGCTTTGCGACGTTCCGGCCCGAGGCTCGGCCGATGGCCGCGACGAGCATGCACGCTCGGGGCGCCGCGGCGATCGGGGCGCTTGCGGTCGGGGCCGCGGCGATCGGCGGCTTCGCGATCGGGCGGCTCAGCGTCGGGCGCCTTTCGGTCGGCAAGGCCGCCGTCGGCAAGCTCAAGATCGACGAGCTCGAGATCGGCCGACTCGACATCCACGAGCGTGCGGGAGCCGGCGATGGTGCGTAGCCGACATTGACCACACCAGAGGGGGGTCAATGTCGGATGCGGTGGCTCGCCGGCGCGATGGCGTTGCTGGTGCTGGCCGTCGTGGCGGCGGTTGGCGTCACCTCCGCTGGTGCAGTCGGCCCGTACCCCGACCTCGGCAGTTGCTCCATCTTCCCGCCTCCACCGCCCGGCACTCCTGCCAGCTCTCCGTCCCTCCCCACCGAGGTGGCCTGGAACCAGGACGTCTTCAAGGCGCCCGTCGCGCGCAACTCGGCCGCGACCATCGCCTACATCAACTCCCACGGCGGCGACCACCTCCACCCCGATTTCGGCTCGCCGCGCGCCTACGGCATCCCCTATGCCGTCGTCGACGCCGGCCAGCGCAAGCTGCCGGTCCACTACACCGCTTACGGAGACGAGAGCGACCCGGGGCCATTCCCGATCCCGAAGAACGCACCCGTCGAGGGCGGCAACGGCAGCGACGGTGACCGGCACGTACTGGTCGTCGACCGCGCCAGCTGCACGCTCTACGAGCTCTACCGAGCCTTCCCCAAAGACGATGGAGGCGCGCACTGGAACGCCGACTCGGGCACCCGCTGGGACCTCCACTCCAGCGCACGCCGCCCCGACTCTTGGACCTCGGCCGACGCCGCCGGCCTGCCGATCTTTCCCGGCCTCGTCCGCTACGACGAGGTCGCGGCCGGCCGCCTCGACCACGCGATCCGCGTCACCTTCGACAGTACCCGCAACGCCTGGGTCCACCCTGCTTCGCACTGCGCCGGTGACACTTCAGACGGGAACGCGCCGGCAATGGGAACGCGCCTGCGGCTCAAGGCCGGCTACGGCCTCGGCGGCTTCAGCGGCGGCGCCAAGGTGATCGCAGAAGCGTTCAAGCGCTACGGGATGATCGTCGCGGACAATGGCTCCAACTGGTTCTTCAGCGGCAGCAGCGACCGTCGCTGGGACGACGAGAACCTCAACCAGCTGAAGCGGATTCCAGGCGACGCCTTCCAGGTCGTGAAGAGCGCCGCGCGCCCTCACGTCTGCTGAGGATCGCCGATCCGCACCTGGTGAAACTCGGCCCGCAGCCGTGAGCGCAGTTTCTCCGCCGCCTCGTCCTCGCCGTCCTCTCCGCCACTGACCAAGACCACCTCCGTCGCCGGGTAGCTCTGCAGCTGGTCCTCGACAGCCTGCACGATGTCCTCGTCGCCGACGCGAGCCTCAGCCGCAACACCCGCCTTGGCCAGAGCAGCCACGGTCACGACCAGGCGCTGCTGCGCCCGGTGGCGCGCGCCCTCGACGTCGGACGCCCAACGGTCGAGGAAGCCGATCCGCGCCGGGACCAGGACCCGCACGTCCGCTTCCCCTGCCGGGCTCTCGATTCCGGCGGCTCGCGTTATCCGCGCCACGTCAGCCGGGTCATCGACATCGCTTGCCACAACGATCAATATGTGTCGCTCGGTACCTCCCACGGCCATCCCGATCGGCCCTTCCGGCCGCTGCCGCACGGCGACCGCAAGGATCGCCACCGTCACCAACGCACCGACCGCGACCCCCACGCCCGGACCACTGAGCATGAAGGCCGCGGCTATTGGCACCACAACCCCGGCAACTATGAAAGGAAGCTTCCAGGGCGCCATAGCTCAAGCTTGGCACGCGCCGCCCATTCGTCGGCACCGCGACGGAGAGTCCCCTCCGCCGCTCGGGCCTACGCCCGGCGCGTGCCGCTGAGCCTGGGTAGCAAGAGCATCGCTAGCCCAACCAGGATCACGATGATCCCGAGTATGTAATTGACAAGGATCGCCAGGACGATCCCGATGATTATCAGCAGTATTGATAGCTCCATGCCGCCGGAGATACCCGACGGTTAAGAGCGTCAAACCAACTTGGCTTCGGGGGGCGGACTGGCCGGCCTAACCGCGCGCGCCGCCGCTGTTGCCGTCCGGCGACCAGCCCGGGCCACGAAAGACGTAACCGAAGCGATCGCGCCAGTTCGTCGCTGCACGCACGTCCCGCGCCAGGTCAATGAACTCGTGGAAGGCGACGCGGGTCGGGTGGAAGCTGCGGATGTTCTTGGTCAGCCCGTAGCGCGGCCGCTCGGTCTCACCCTGGAAGCTGCCGAAGATGCGGTCCCAGATGATCAGGATGCCGCCGTAGTTGCGGTCGAGGTAGGCCTCGTTGGCGCCGTGGTGGACACGGTGGTGCGAGGGCGTGTTGAAGACGAGCTCGATCGGCGCCGGCAGCCGCTTGACCCGCTCGGTGTGGATCCAGAACTGGTAGATGAGCGAGATCGCCAGCTGGGTGAGGATCATCCAGGGCGCGAAGCCGAGCAGCGCCAGGGGCGCCCAGAAGGGCAGCGCCGTCATCGGCGTCCAGGTCTGGCGCAGCGCGGTCGAGAGGTTGTAGTGCCGGGAGGAGTGGTGGACGACGTGGCTCGCCCAGAAGACCCGCACCTCGTGGTGGATGCGGTGAAACCAGTAGTAGGCGAGGTCGTCGGCGAAGAAGAGCAGCGCGTAGGTCCACCACTCATCGGCCGGCATCCGCAACGGCGTCAGCTCGTAGAGGCCAGCGTAGGCGAGGACCACCACCAGCTTCCAGACCGCGTTGATCACGACGTTGCCGCCGCCCATCGCCAGGCTGGTGCGAGTATCGCGCGCCTCATAGCCGACCAGCTCCTCGTCGCGCGCGTACTTGAATGAGACCAACTCGACAACGAGCAGCAGTACGAACGCCGGAATCGCGTAGTAGAGCACCTCGGCCACGGGCAGAATGTAGCGATCGACTGCTGATGCGTTGGAGCGTGATCCCTCGGGTCAGAACACGGAACCCCCCGACGGGAGGTGGAGAGATCCGCATGGCGATCTCGATCTCCCTCAGCACGCCCGAGGGCGAGGAGCGCCACAAGCGTGCCTTCCTCGTCTACCGCCGCTAGGGCTCGACCGCCGAGGCGCCAGAAACTGACCGAGCGGCAGGTCGATCAGCGCCCCCGGCTGGATTCGAACCAGCGACCATCGGCTTAGAAGGCCGGTGCTCTGTCCACTGAGCTACGGGGGCGTGCAGGGCAAGATTAGGCCCTGGCATGCCAGGTTGGCGTAGGATCGGCGGGCATGCCGAGTGTCGATGCATCGGGGACGGAGCTGCACTACCTGCGCGCCGGCGAGGGCGAGCCGCTGCTGCTGATCCAGGGGATGAGCGGAACCCATATGGCTTGGGGACGACCGCTCCTCGACGAGCTGGAGCGCAGCTTCGAGACGATCGTTTTCGACAACCGCGGCATTGGGCTTTCGGGCCGGGCCGAGCTGCCGTTCACGATCGCCGACCTGGCCGCCGACACGGTCGCACTGCTCGATGCGCTGGAGCTGGAGAGCGTCCACGTCGTCGGCATCTCGATGGGTGGCATGATCGCCCAGGAGATAGCCCTCGCCCATCCCGAGCGGATCCGCACGATGACGCTCGGCGCCAGCTACTGCGGCGGGCCGGAGGGGACGCTGATGGCGCCGGAGGACCTGCAGATGCTCGCCGCGGCCTACGCCTCCGGCGAGCACGAGCAGGTCTTCAGGGCGATGTGGGAGATCAACCTCTCGCCAGACTTCCGCGCCGAGGACTCGCGCTTTGCCGCCTTCTTGGAGATGGGCTCGGCTCTGCCGTCACCACAACCCGTGGTCCTGCAGCAGATGCGCGCCTGCGGCGCCCACGACACTCATGAGCGACTGGGTCAGATCGACATCCCCACCCTGGTCCTCCACGGTGATATCGACCGCCTGCTCGGCTACGCCAACGGACGCGAGATCGCCGCGCTGATTCCAGGCGCCCGTCTCGAGACCCTCGAGGGCGTCGGTCACATGTTCTGGTGGGAGCAACCGCAGCGCTCGGCGGAGCTGATCCGCGAACACGCCCTCACCCCGGTCTGAGCTGAGCGATGGGCACGATCGACGGCTCCGCCAGCACCGAGATCGAGGCGCCGATCGCGGCGGTCTACGCGGTCGCCGCCGACGTCGAGGGCTCGCCTCGCTGGCAGCCGGAGATCAAGCTCGCCGAGTGCCTCGAGCGCGACGGAGACGGCAACCAGGTGCTGGTCCACATGGAGACCGACGCCAAGGTGCGCCGGCTCGGCTCGGACATCCGCTTCAGCTACGCGGAGCCTGACCGGATCTCATGGGTTCAGGAGGACGGCGACCTGAAGGCGGTCGAAGGCAGCTGGGAGCTCGAGGATCTCGGCGAGGGGCGAACCCGCGTCACCTACTGGCTGGAGGTCGACCTGGGCAGGAGGTTGGGCCTGCTGATCCGCGGTCCCCTGGTCGGGGTGCTTCGCGGCCAGCTGGTCGACAGCATGCCCGAGAAGCTGAAGCGCTTCATGGAGAGCGACTCGGGCTAGCAGCCGGCCGGGTCGAGCTTGCCCTTGACCCGGAAGACCCAGTCGGGCTCCGGCGTGATTTCGGGCTCTTCGATCACCTGTTTCAGCGCCGGGTCGTTTTTGATCCAGGCGTAGATCGGGTACCAGTAGGGCGAGTCGGCGGCGTCCTGGGTGTACTGGCTGAGGATCAGGTAGTCGTAGCCACCGGCGTTGATCTGGCGCCGGAACTGGGGACAGGTGCTTGGCAACCGGTAGGTCCCATCCGGCCCGGGCACACCGATGTACTGGACGTAGTTGTCGAGGTTGGCGCCGTAGAAGCCGTACTGGCCGAAGAAGATCTCACCCGATCCGGCGATCCCGATCCGCTTGTCGTGCTGGCCGTGAGCGAAGGCGAAGGCCTCGCGCGGTCCGCCGTCCTGGAGGAAGAGCGTCGTACGGGTGTAGTGGTGCTTGTAGTACTGAACCTCCTGGGCACGGCCGAGCACGACGGCAAGCAGCAGCACCGCTCCGGCGGCGGCGAAGACCGCGGCGCGGCTCAGCAGCCGCCGCGAGCGCGCCATCCCCAGGCCCGCCGGCGCCCAGACCAGCGCCAGGGTGAGGAAGACGGTGCCGACGATGAAACCCGGGTACCAGCGCGGCGTGGTCAGCACCGTGATCGCAAAGACCGCGCCGAGGAAGAGCAGCGTCTGCCAGGCGCGCCGGTCAGGGGCGCGCAGCGGCCGCGCGATCGGCACCAGCACCATCGCCAGCACCAGGCCCGGCACCAGGTAGCGCGTATTGGTGAAGAACCCGGTCGGCGAGCCCTCCTGCCCCGCCGCGGTCAGCGGCGTGAAGACATAGACGAATGCGGTCGCCAGCGCCGCCACGGCGACGACCCGCAGGATGATGTTGCGCGAGCGCCAGGCGATGTAGACGGCCGCCGCCACGGCGACGATCAGGATCAGCGGCCAGAGCGGTCCGAAGGCGTTGTCGAGCTGCGGGAAGAACCACTTGCGGTAGATCGTCGGCTCACCGAGGTAGTGGGCAACGGCAAAGCGCGGCCGCGGGTCGAGCGGCATCTGGTCGGGACGGGGCAGGTGCAGCGGCCCGAAGCCGATCTGCGGGATCGGGTTGCCGCCGGTCTTGATCGCCGCCCGCACGTACCAGTAGCCACCGATCAGGAAGGTGGAGAGTCCCAGCACCCAGGCCGTCGTCAGCCGCCGCCCGCGACCGCTGAAGAGCACCACGCCGACGGTGATCGCCACCACCGGGATCAGGAAGGTGAGCTTGACCGAGGCGGCGATGCCGGCGGCGATGCCGGCGATCACCAGCGGTCCCTTGTCGAGCAGCGGCGCTCCCTGCTCAGGGGCGTCCTGCACCGCTCCCTCGGTTGGCGCCCGGCGCTGGTGGGCGTTGATCAGGAAGGCGACGAAGGCAAGCAGGAAGGCCAATCCCATGATGTCGTTGCGACCCTCGCCGGGCTGCGTCTCGATCATCACCCCCGCGTCGAGCACGATCGCGCCCGCGACCAGCGTCGCCGGGCCGACCTTGTAGGGACGGCCGACGCAGAAGGCGGCGAGCAGCGCGATCGCGAGCCAGAAGAGGTTGATCAGCGGCGAGAGCCAGTCGATCTTGAAGAGGACGATCGCCGCGCCGTGGACCAGCTCCGAGCTCTGTGGGTAAAACCAGGCGGCGAGCCGCAGCGGGTCGGTGAAGTGCAGGTGGACGATCGAGTGTTCCTGCGCGAACCGCGCCGCGAAGGGCATGTGGTACCAGGTCGTGTCGCCACCGAACATGCCCTGGTCGAGGCTGAGCTGCGAGGGGAAGGTCCACTCAGCGACCGTGAAGGAGGCGACCGCGAGGGCGATCAGCAGGGCGATGTTCTGCACCTGCGGCGCGCTGATTTCCCGGTTCTCGGCCGGCGCTTTCGACCAGCCGAGCAGAGCGGCAAGCAGGCCGACGGCGATGCAGACGATGACGATCCAACCCGTCCGCAGGATGCTCAGCGTGCCGAGCAGCTCCAGCGAGACGACCAGCAGCCCTACTGCGATCGTCGCGTCGGCGAGCCGCGCCAGCGCCCCGGAGAATTCCGGCACGATCCAGCGCCGCAGCCAGTAGCCGCCGAGGCCGAGCGCGCTGACGATGCCGATCACGGCCAGGCAGCCGCCGATGTAGGAGCCGAGGGAGGGGGTCACCGGCGCGAGATGCTATTCGCCGCGCCGGGCGAGCGGCCCTACCGAGAGGTGCAACGCATTGTGGTCCCCACGGGACCAAAAAGCGTTGCACCCCGGTTTGGCTAGGACGCAGCGGCCGGGATGCGGCAGGAGACCCCGGTGCCAGCCAGGCCGCAGTAGCCGTTCGGCACCTTGTGCAGGTACTGCTGGTGATAGTCCTCGGCGTAATAGAACGGTCCGGCGGGCTCGACCTCGGTCGTCACCGGCTCGTGGCCGGCAGCACGTAGGTCCTCGTCGTAGGTGCGCCGCGCCATCTCGGCCGTCTCCTTCTGGGCGTCGTTGGCGAAGTAGATCCCAGAGCGGTACTGGGTGCCGACGTCGTTGCCCTGGCGCATTCCCTGGGTCGGGTCGTGCTCCTCGAAGAAGACCTTGAGCAGGTCGGCGTAGGTGACCTTGGCCGGGTCGAAGGCGACCAATACAACCTCCGCGTGCCCGGTCTTGCCGCTGCAAACCTCCTCGTAGGTCGGGTTCGGCGTGGTCCCGCCCATGTAGCCGGCGGCCGTCGTGTAGACGCCGTCGATCCCCCAGAAGAGTCGCTCCGCCCCCCAGAAGCAGCCAAGCGCGAAATAGGCGACCTCGATCCCCTCCGGGAAAGGCGGCTGCAGCGGTGCGCCGAGCACCGCGTGCCGCTCGGGCACGTCGAAGGCCGGCTCACTGCGCCCCGGCAGCGCATCCTCGGCCGTAGGCATCTGCGGCTTCTTGAATCCAAGCATTCAAACAGGGTAGCTTGGCCGCATCGGCTGCTTGGTAATCCTCTTCGCCCTGATCTCGCCACGCCTGGCGCTGTTCGCACTCTGGCTCTTCAGCGACCTGCTCAGCCGCGCCTTCGACAGCTGGTTCGTGCCCTTGCTCGGCTTCTTCCTGCTGCCCTGGACGACTCTGGCCTACGCGGTGATGTGGAGCTCGTCGAACCGGGTCAGCGGCTTCGAGTGGTTCATCGTCATCCTCGCCTTCGTGATCGACCTCGGCTCATACGCGAGGGGCGGCCGCGAGCGACGCGCACGCGCTTAGCGGGGCCGAATGTGCGGAATCAGTCCCCGCGCTGCTGCTGCCCGGAATCGAGCGGATACGCAATCCGGACGTGGGACTTGCAGAGGACGACGAAGGGAAGCCGTTCCACGTCGCCGCCCATCAGCGAGGAGAGTTCCACGTTGACAAGCGGGATGAAGGTGACGTCCGGCCGGTTGAGCGAATCCGAGAAGCGGCTCTGGTAGCCCTCCGGCGGCAGCGTCACGTCGCCGACGATCCGCTGCCGGTCGGTTTCGAATTGGATCCGTTCGACTCGGCGCTCTTTCTGACTGATTTCGGCTTGGTTCACCTCGCAACTATCGGCACGTTGCCGAGCAAGCCTGAGCCGACACCTGTCCAATTGACATAACTTCGGAACCGGGCAGGGGAGCAGCGTTTTTCAGCGAGTAGCGCGGATGACCCTCCCGAAGCGCCGCTGCAGCTGGCGCATCGCCAGGTCATAGGCGGGCGAGAACTTGCGCTGCCACCAGTGCGCCAACCTGATGTCGGCTGAGGTGAAGACCAGGTAGCGGTTCTTCTCGATCCCTCGGATGATCTTCTCCGCCACCCGCTCGGGGCTCACCGCGCGCTTCTCGAAATCCTTGACCGCCTCCTGGAACGCCGGATGCTGCCGGTCCACACCCCGCACTTCCAAGCCGCCTACGAGCGGCGTGGCGACGGCCCCGGGGCAGACCAGGCTGACGCCGATGCCGTGGCGCCGCAGGTCGAAGCGCAACACTTCCGACACGCCCCGCAGTCCGAACTTGCTGGCGCTGTAGGCGGCGTGCCAGGGCAGGGCGATCAGGCCCGCGGCTGAGGCGACGTTGACCACATGCCCCCCTCGCCCGGCCTCGATCATCGGCGGCACGAAGTTTTCGAGGATGGCGATCGGGCCCATCAGGTTGACGTCGATCATTTTCTGCCAATCGCTGTGCTGGAGTTTGTCTATCGGTCCCCAGGTGGAGACGCCCGCGACGTTCATCACCACGTCCATGCTGCCGTGCGCGGCGTGGATCTCCTCGGCGAGCGCGACCACCGCGGCGTGATCGGTGATGTCGAGCGCGCGTAGATGAGCGACGGCGCCACCCGCCCCCTCGATCTCCGTACGGACCTGCTCAAGGCCCTCCGTCTCGAGGTCGGTCAGGTAGAGCTCGGCACCATGCGCCGCCGCGGCAAGCGCGGTCGCACGGCCGATGCCACTTGCGGCACCAGTCACCAGACAACGCTTCCCGTTCAAGTCCTCAACCGGCATCGGCATGCCTTCCCGAGCCAATGCCGTCCGGCTGAACTCGAAGCGAGTTGAGCGTCATCGCCAGCATCTCGTAGTGACCGACGAGCATGCAGAGCTCGATCAGCTGCCGCTCGTCAAATATGGCCCGCAAGCCCGCCCACAGCTCATCGCCGATCTGCTGGTTCGTATGGAGCTCGTCGGTTGCCTCAAGCAGCACCACCTGACGCTCAGACCAACCGGGGGCCGCGGCGCCATCCCGCACGCGAGCAACCTCCTCGGCGCTCATCCCCACATCGTGACCGATTTTCTCGTGCTGTTCGCGCTCATACTCAGAGCCTGTGATGTGCGCAACCCGAAGGATCACCAGCTCGGTGTCGAGGCGCGGCAACGTCCCTCTTGGCATCAGCGCGCCCGCAAACCAGAGCCAGCGGCGAAAGAGCCGCCGGTGGCGGGCAAGGGTGGTGAAGATGTGCGGCGGCTCCCGCCGCACCGCCAGCCCGATCAACCTGACGATCACCGAGTTGAGCAAGCCGATCTCTGCTCGACCGCCAGGTGAGATACGTGGTGTCGACTCTGGCGCGATCGTCTCAACCTAGCGTGACGCGGAAAGGACGCGGTAGATGAAATCGGCCTTGGCGTCCGTGTAAGCCTCGCGATCCCGCGAGAGCCGGTCTGCGAGCTTGCGCTTCAACTCGGCGTACTCCTCCGCGATCCCAGGACGGGCTCGCAGACAATCCCGGAAGGCCAGCTCGTCGCGGAACCGACTCGAATCGGCAGGGGCGAGATGCAGGTGGTGGGTTCGCCGGCTTGGATGAGGCTTGCAGAACCAGTGCATCTCCTCTATGCGATACGGCGCGTACAGATATTCGAGCTCGGCCAGTGGCTTGAAGCAGTCCCGGGAGACCGCGAGATCCTCGACGCCGACAAGGGTGTCGATGATGGGCTTGGCGTCGAAGCCCGGGACGGCGGTGCTGCCCACGTGATGGATTCCTCCCACAACCCAGGGTCCGATCGCATCGCTCAGAAGAGCCCGCTCGTGCTCGAAGCGAGCAGGCCATCGCGGGTCATAGGCAACGAGGCGAATGGAGTCGTCGCCGGCCGAGGACACCGAGTCAGATACTCAAGACCAGGGCAAGGGCGTCGTCCACCGCGCGGATCTCATCGGCGTCGAGGCGGCCGGCAGACTGCCCAAGTAGCTGCGGGTCCACCACAGAGGTCTGCTCGACGAGTACACGCGTCTCGGCGCCGTCCAGCGTGATCGTCGGCCGAAACGTCGCCGACCGGGCACTGGTCGAGGTTGGCGAGACGAGCGTCGTGCTCAACGCCATGAACTCGTCGGCTTGAACCACGACGGCATAGCGAGCGCCACGCTGCTCTCTCCCCCGCGCGCCTCGCGGAGAGGGCAAACGAAAGACCTCGCCCCGAACCATCTCAGTCGAGAGGTTCCGGCGCCAGTTCCGCCATCTGCTCGCGAACGGTCCCCATCTCGATTCGATCCGCTTCGTCGGCCGCCAATCGCTCGACCTCTTCGGCAATAGAGGATCGTGCCCGCCGTCGAGCCGCGGTCTCCCGCAGAGCAGTGCGAACGGCCTCGGAATCGCTCATGGCACCGCCCCGCACAATCTGAAGAGCAGCAACAGAGCTGTCATCGAGACGAACGTGAAGGGAGCGACTCATACAGTCAATGTAGCACGCATCGTGCTACAGATATATCGGGGCGCCCGGATTCGAACCGGGGACCTCGGCCACCCAAAGGCCGCGCGCTACCAGGCTGCGCCACGCCCCGCTCGGGCCAGTGTAGAGCGGGATCGCGCGGTGAGCCGGTCTCGAGACAGGACACACGCTAGGTTTCGCGGCGATGGCCGAGGTGCTGCCGCTCAACGCCCTGCACTACGACCTCGACGCGGTCGGGTCGCTGCAGGACGTGGTCGCGCCGCCCTACGACGTGATCGACACGGCGATGCGGGAGGAGCTGCTCGAGCGCTCGCCCTACAACGCGGTCGCGATCGACCTTCCCAAGCCTTACGGCGAGACCGGGCCGCAGTCGGCCGGCGAGGGCGATCCGTATGAGACCGCCGCCCAATCGATCGAGGCCTGGCAGAAGGCCGGCGCGCTGGTCAGGGACACCGAGCCGGCGATCTGGGCGATGGAGCAGGAATACACCGGCCCCGACGGCGGCTCGCACGTGCGCCACGGCATCCTCGTCCGCGTTCGCGTCGAGGACCTCGACAGTGGCACGATCCTCCCCCACGAGCGCACCCTGCCCGGCCCCAAGCAGGACCGGCTCGAACTGATGCGGGCGACGCGTTGCAACCTCTCGCCGATCTTCTCGCTGAGCACGATCGACCCCTGGCCGCTGGTCTCCAAGGAGACGGCGGTCGAAGACGTCTGGGGCGAAGCGACCGACGCCGCCGGGACCGTCACCCGGATCTGGCGGCTGCCGCAGCTGAACGAAGAGATCCCCAAGCTGCTCGCCGACGCCCAGCTGCTGATCGCCGACGGGCACCACCGCTACGAGACGGCGATCGCCTACCGCGACGAGATCGGCGGCGAGGGCGATCACAACTACACGCTGATGGCGCTGACCGGGCTCGACGATCCCGGCCTCTCGGTCTATCCCACCCACCGCCTGCTCTCCGGCTTCGCCGACGACCCCGAGCGCCAGCGCCGCCTCGGCGAGGGCCTGCGCGAGCTGTTCGACGTCACCGAGGTCGAGACCGACCGCATCGACCCGCTCGGCGAGGACGGCGTCGGCGTCTTCGGCCTCTACGACTCCCACCACAAGCGCGCCTTCCGCCTGCGGCTCAAGGACACCGCGGAGCTGGACCGCCTGCTCGAGGGCAAGCCGGAGGCCTACCGCCGCCTCGACGCCGCGATCCTCGAGACCCTGGTGCTGAAGAAGATCGCCGGCCTCAGCGAAGACGACATCCTCGCCAAGCGCGGCATCGGTTACGCGAAGAGCGTCGAGGACTCGCTGCGCCTGCTCGACGAAGGGGCCTATGACGTCGCCTTCATCCTGCGGCCGATCCCGGTCCAGCAGACAAAGGAAATCTGCGAAAGCGACGCCAACATGCCGCCCAAGTCGACCTACTTCTACCCCAAGGTGCTGACCGGCCTGGTCTTCAACCCGCTTGCCTGAGGCGGGCCTGGGTCGACGGGGGCCGGGCGGCGTAGGATCACGCCGTGGTCAAGATCTACACCAAGAAGGGCGACGACGGGACCACATCGCGCTGGTACGGCGGTCGCGTCCCCAAGCACCACGGGCGCACCGAGGCCTACGGGGCGCTCGACGAGGCCTGCTCCCAGCTCGGAATCGCCCGCGCCCTCTGCGACGGCGACCAGGCCGAACTCGCCGCCGACATCCTGCGCCTGCAGGATGACCTCTTCGTCGCCGGCGCCGAGTTGGCCACGGCGCCGGAGGCCGCCGAGCGGCTCGAAGACGGCATCAGCCGCACGACCGAGGAGATGGTCGCCGAGCTGGAGGAGCGGATCGACCGCTACATGAGCGAAGTCGAGCTGCCGCCGCAGTTCGTCATCCCCGGCGGCAACCAGCTTTCCGCCCAGCTCGACGTGGCGCGCACGGTGATCCGCCGCGCCGAGCGCCGCATCGCCGCCCTCGCCGAGGAAGGCGAGCTGGCGAGCGAGACGGTGATCCACTTCGTCAACCGTGCCTCCGACTACGCCTATGCGATGGCGCGCTACGTCGACGTCGACGACCCGGCGCTCTTCGAGGGCCGCCGCAAGGTCGATTAAACACGCAATGGCGACTTCTTCCCGCCATGCGGCAATAAATCGCCAGCGATGAAAGTCGTCGCCCGCCGCCGCGAGGGATTCGCCCACGACATCGAGATCGAAGGCGGCCACACAATCCGTATCGATGAGCCGCTCGCCGCGGTCGGCTCCGACACCGGCCCCTCCCCCACTCGTCTCGTCGCTGCCAGCCTCGCCGGCTGCATCGCCGTGACGATCGAGATGTACGCCGAGCGCAAGGGCTGGGACGTCGGTCCGGTCGAGGTTGATGTCGATGTCGAGTACAACGAGTTCGCGCCGCTCTCTTTCGCCGTCACCCTGCGCCTGCCGGCCGAGCTGAACGACAAGCAGCGGTCTCGCCTGCTGGTGGTCGCGCGCAAGTGCCCGGTCCACAAGCTGCTCGCGGGCGAGACGCCGGTCGTCGTCTCCGACCGGATCGAGCCGCTCTGATGGACCTCGGGCTGAAGGGACGCGCCTGCGTCGTCACCGGCGCCAGCCGCGGCATCGGCGCCGCGACCGCAAGGTTGCTTTGCGCGGAGGGAGCCAAGGTGCTGCTCGTCGCCCGCAACGAGGAACGCCTTCGGACAGCTGCCGAGGAGGCCGCCAAAGCTGGCGCGGATGCCGGCGGTGAGGTCGCCACACTTCGCCTCGATGTCACCGCCGAGGACGCCGGCGAGCGGATGCTTGTCGAGGCGACAAAGCGCTTCGACTCACTCGACGTCCTCGTCAACAACGCCGGCACGGCCAAGTGGCGCGACCTCGACGACGTCCCCGATGAGGACTGGCGCGCCCAGTACGAGCTCAACGTGATGGCGCCGCTGCGGGCGATGCGTGCCACCGCTCCGCCGATGGCCGAGCGCGGCTGGGGCCGCATCGTCAACGTCTGCTCGACCGCGGGCAAGCGGCCCTCAGCGGCGATGCCCGAGTACTCGGTGGCGAAGGCGGCCGAGCTGTCCCTCTCGCGCCTCTTCGCCGACCGGTATGCGAAAAGCGGCGTCCTCGTCAACGCGATCTGCCCCGGACCGGTCGAATCGGAGATGTGGATGGAACCGGGCGGCCTGCTCGACCAGTCCCAGGAGATGTCGGGGGACGCGAGCCGCGAGGAGGCCCTGGCCGCGGCGGGCTCGAAGCGCCCGATCGGGCGCCTTGCCGGTTCGGAGGAGATCGCCGGCGCGATCGTCTTCCTCTGTTCCGAGCGCGCCTCCTACGTCAGCGGCGCCGCCTGGTCCGTGGACGGCGGGACGGTTCAGGTGATCATTTGAGCCGGCCGTGGCGAGTTACCCCCCCCGTAGATGGGAGGAAAGTCGCCACAGGCGATCGATGCCGCCGTCCTGCTGCCGCTCTACGGCTGGCCCGACGATCCCGGCCTTGTTTTCACCGAGCGGCGGGCAGACATGCGGCGCCACGCGGGCGAGATCTCTTTCCCCGGCGGTCGCCGCGACCCCGGCGACGCCGACCTGAGCGCGACGGCGCTGCGCGAGGCCGAGGAGGAGATCGGTCTGGACCCCGCCAGAGTCGAGCTCGGCGAAGAGCTGCCGGCGACCAACACCTTTGTCACCGGCTACCGAATCCACCCCTTTGTCGGCCGCATCCCCCACCCACGGGAACTCGACCTGCGGCCGAATCCGGCCGAGGTCGAGACCGTCCTCACCTTCTCGCTGGACGTGCTGCGCGAGAGCTACGAGATTCGCCGCCTGGTCCGCCGCGGCGTCCCGATCCACACGCCGACCTACGAGATCGAAGGCCAGCTGATCTGGGGAGCGACCGCGCGGATCGTCGGCGACTTGTTGGAGCGCCTGGCCTAGGCGCTGCCGCTAGACCTTCTCGGCCTCAGACTGGGGAACGATGCGGATGTAGGGACGGGGCTCCTCCCATCCGTCCGGATAGGCCTCTTTCGCCTCGTCGTTGGAGACAGAGCCGGCGATGATCACGTCGTCGCCCTGCTGCCACTGGGCCGGAGTGGCGACTTTGTGCTTGGCGGTGAGTTGGAGCGAGTCGACCACGCGCAGGACCTCGTCGAAGTTGCGCCCGGTCGTCATCGGATAGACGAGGATGAGTTTGATCTTCTTGTCGGGACCGATGACGAAGACGTTGCGCACGGTCTGGTTGTCGGCGGGCGTGCGATCCGCGGCGTCGCCGGAGGCGTCCGCCGGCAGCATCCCGTAGAGCTTTGAGACCTGGAAGTCGGCGTCGCTGATGATCGGGTAGTTCGGCGCCGTCCCCTGGGTCGCCTCGATGTCGCTGGCCCAGTCCTCGTGCTTGTCGAGCGGGTCGACCGAGAGCCCGATGATCTTCACGTTGCGCTTCGCGAACTCGGGCTCGATGCTGGCCATGTAGCCGAGCTCGGTTGTGCAAACCGGCGTGAAGTCCTTCGGATGCGAGAAGAGCACCGCCCACGAATCGTTGATCCAGTCGTGGAATTTGATCCGGCCCTCGGTCGTGTCGGCCTCGAAATCGGGTGCTTCGTCACCAAGCTGCAGGGCCATAGAACTGCTCCTCTCGCTACTACCGTTGGACATTCACCTAAATCCCTATCGGAGCTTAGAGATATGCCATCGCCGCCCGTCGGTGTAACGCTTTGTCCCCCTATAAGACGGACAAAGCGTTACACCGTGGTCGAGCGCAGAATCTCGACCGGAATCCGCCAGGTCCGCGCCGCCTGCTCTACCACCACCGCGCCCGCCTCCAAGACCTCGCCATCGACCGAGCCGAAAGCCTCGTAGGCGAAGCGCCGCACCGGCGTTTCCACTAGGCGTTCCAGAAAGCGCTCCAGGCGCGGGCCGTGGATCGCCGCCAGGTTCTCCGCGCTCCCACTCGCCGAGCCGAGCAGCCAGTAGACGACCGCGACGTCGCCGAGGAGCTCGAGCAGGCTCGCCGGCCGGTCGGGATCGGCGAGCGCTGCCTCTATCCCCGCTGCCTCTATCGCCGCAAGCCCCTCCTCGTTGCGCGTCGTCCCGCGCACCGCCCAGTCGTCGGCGAGCAACGACTCCCCAAGCTCCCGACCACGGCAGCCGCAGCCGACGATCAGCGCTCGTGCCACTCAGGTGGCCTCGAAGCGCCGGCTGCGTCGCAGACGCTCCAGCTCCTCGGCGGCCACCTCGTCACGCAGCTCCTGCTCATCGCGCTCGGCGGCACCGCGCCGCCGCCGCATCTCGTTCTGCGCCTCGAGCATCTGCTGCACGTCGTCGACGTCGTTCTGCACCTCGAGTTCGGGCGAGCGGGTCGGCTTCCAATCGAGCAATTCAGCGTTGTTGCCGGTGTAGAAGTGCTCCATCAGGAACAGCACGCCGACCACGAGCAGCACCATCGCGACCGTTCCGAGGACGAAGTACACGCGCCAAGGATACGCCCACGGCGGCGGTCCCCTTTAATCCCCCTGACGTGGCGGACGCCTATGTGATCGACGCAGTGCGGACTCCGATGGGCGCCTACCGGGGCGGGCTCTCTGGCATTCGCCCCGACGACCTTGCCGCGCACACGATCGCCGCGGTGGTCGAGCGGACCGGCGTCGACCCCGAGCGGATCACCGACGTCTACTTCGGCGCCGCCAACCAGTCGGGCGAGGACAATCGCGACCTGGCGCGGATGGCGGCGCTGCTAGCCGGCCTGCCGCACGGCGTGCCGGGAGCGACCGTCAACCGCCTCTGCGCCTCCGGCCTGGAGGCGATCAACTGCGCCGCGCGAGCGGTGAAGCTCGGCGAGGGCGACTTCTACCTCGGCGGCGGCGTCGAGTCGATGAGCCGGGCGCCCTGGGTGGTCGGCAAGCCCGAGCGCGGCCTGCCCCGCGGCCCGCGGACGATGCACGACACGACGCTGGGCTGGCGCTTCGTCAACCCGCGCATGGCCGAGCTGGGAGTCTCCACCGAAACGATGGGCGAGACGGGAGAGAACGTCGCCGAGCGCTACGGGATCAGCCGCGAGGACCAGGACGCCTTCGGCCTGCGCAGCCACCAGCGGGCGGTCGCCGCGGCCGAGGCGGGGCTATTCGCCGAAGAGATCGTGCCGATCGAGGCGCCGAAGGGGCGCGAGAAGGTCATGGTCGACGCCGACGAGGGACCGCGTGCCGATGCCTCGCTGGAGAAGATGGCGAAGCTGCGCCCAGCATTCCGCGAGGGCGGCACGGTCACGGCCGGCAACGCCTCGACCCTCAACGACGGCGGCGCCTGCACCCTGATCGCCTCCGAGACCGGAGCGCAAGAGCTCGGCGCCGAGCCCCTCGCCCGCGTCGTCGCCTTCGGCGTCGCCGGAGTCGACCCCGCCTACATGGGCATCGGTCCCGCCCTCGCAATCCCCCGTGCCCTCGACGCCGCCGGCCTCACCCTCGACGACATCGACCTGATCGAGCTCAACGAGGCCTTCGCCTCCCAGGTGCTCGCCTGCGCCCGCGAGCTCGGCATCGACGAAGAGAAGCTCAACGTCAACGGCGGCGCGATCGCCCTCGGCCACCCCCTCGGCTGCTCCGGCGCCCGCCTCACCACCACCCTCGTCCGCGAGCTGCGCCGCCGCAATGGCAAATACGGCATCGCCACCATGTGCGTCGGCGTCGGCCAGGGCCTGGCGACGGTTTTCGAAGCGGTCTAGCGCTTCCGGTACGCCTTATGTGGCCATGGACCGCATAAAGCGCACCGGAACGGGTGGCTTAGTAGCCTCGCCAGCCGATGGCGACCGAGTTGCGAGAGCTGGCGAGCATCGACGGGACGATCAGGCCGACGGCCGAGGCGGTCGTCCCGCTCAAGGACGACGGGCTCTACCGAGGCGATGGCGTCTTCGAGGTAATCCGGCTCTATGAGGGCACGCCCTTCGCGCTCGCCGATCACCTCGATCGGCTGCAGCGCTCCGCCGCGGCGATCGAGCTCGAGCTCGATCGCGCCGCCCTGGAGGACGAGATCGAGGCGCTACTGGCTGAGCTGGGCGATGCGGACGGACAGCTCCGCCTAATCGTCACCCGGGGCGGGCGCCGCCTGGCGATGACCGAGCCGATTCCCGCGCATGCGGAGACGGTCAGCGTCGCGACGGTGACCTACTGCCCGACGGTGATCCTCAACGGGGTCAAGTCGCTCTCCTACGCGGCGAACATGCAGGCGACCCGGCTGGCCAAGGCGCAGGGCGCCGACGAGGCCGTCCTCGTCCAGCCCGACGGGATCGTGCTCGAGCCGCCGACCTCCGCGATCTTCTGGGTCTCGCCGCAGGGCGCCCTGCGCACGCCGGCGCTCGACAACGGCGTGCTCGAGTCGATCACCCGTGACCGCCTGGTCAAGGCGCTCCAGGTAGAGGAGGGCGCCTGGCCGGTCGCCGACCTGCGTGCCGCGAGAGAGGCCTTCCTCGCCTCGACCACGCGCGAGATCCAAGCGGTATCCGCGATCGACGGCGCCGAGCCGCCCGAAACGCCCGGACCCCGCACCCGCGAAGCCCAAGAAGCGTTCGCCTCAACGCTGGACCGGGAACTCCCGTGAGTACCAACACCGCAGCGCATCAAGTTGGGCATGTATTTCATCCCAAACATGATGCGATCCCAACAGAGCCGAGAAAGCAAGGGGTGAGATGGACTTCCAGTTGACCGACGAGCAGCGTTTGATCTCCGAAACGGCGCGGGAATTCGCCGACAAGGAGATCGCGCCGCGGGTGCGCGAGAACGACCGCGCCGCCCGCTTCGACCGTGAGCTGGCGAGCAAGTTGGGCGAGGTCGGCTACCTCGGCGCCCCGGTCGCCGAGGCCTACGGCGGTCGCGGCCTCGACTATCTCGGCTACGGCCTGATCGTCGAACAGGTCGGCCGTGCCGACTCCTCCGCCCGCACCGTCGTCTCGGTGCAGACCTCGCTCGTCGCCGGCTCGATCGAGAAGTGGGGCACGGAGGAGCAGAAGCAGAAGTGGCTGCCCCGCCTCTGCTCGGGCGAGGCGCTCGGCTGCTTCGGCCTGACCGAGCCCGACACCGGCTCCGACGCCGCCAACCTGCGCACCCGCGCGACCAAGACCGACAGCGGCTGGTCGATCAGCGGCCAGAAGATGTGGATCTCGCTCGCCAACTTCTCCGAGGTGGCGCTGATCTTCGCCCAGACCGACCCCGAGAAGAAGCACAAGGGCCTCGCCTGCTTCCTCGTCCCCTGCGACAGCGACGGCTTCACCACCCAGGAGATCCACGGCAAGCTCGGCCTGCGCTCCTCCGACACCGGCGAGATCTCGCTCGACTCGGTCGAGGTCGGCGAGGACGCGATGCTCGGAGAGATCGGCGACGGCTTCAAGGTGGCGATGAGCGCCCTCGACAATGGCCGCTACAGCGTCGCTGCCGGCTGCGTCGGCATCTGCGAAGGCTGCGTCGAAGCTTCGGTCGCTTACGCCAAGGAGCGCAAGCAGTTCGGCGTTCCCCTCGCCCGCTTCCAGCTGGTCCAGGAGATGATCGCCGACATGATCCTCAAGCGTGACGCCTCGCGGATGCTGGTCTACCGGGCCGGCGTGCTCAAGGACGAAGGCAAGCCGAACACGACCGAGACCTCGGTGGCGAAGCTCTACGCGACCGAGTCGGCGGTCGAGTGCGCAAACCTGGCGATCCAGGTTCACGGCGGGGCCGGCTACGTCGACGACTACCCGGTCGAGCGCTACCTGCGCGACGCCCGCGTCACCACCCTGTACGAGGGCACCTCGCAGATCCAGAAGATGATCATCGGCCGCGCCGCGACCGGGATCAACGCAATGACCCCGATGGTGGCCGAGTAGCCCTTGGCGGAGCTGGTCGATAGCTCGCGCGACGGTCACGTCGTCCTGCTGCGCCTCAACCGGCCCGAGGCGCGCAACGCGCTCTCGCCGGAGGTAATGGAGCTACTCGCGGACGAGCTGGAGCGGCTCGATCCCGACCCCGAGGTCGGCTGCGTCGTCATCGCCGGGTCGGACAAGGTCTTCGCCGCCGGCGCCGACATCAAGGCGATGAGCGAGCGCAGCTTCGCCGAGGCGCTGCGCCACCCGGCGGCGTCCTTCTGGCGCCGCCTCGCGGCGATCAAGACGCCGATGATCGCCGCGGTCTCCGGCTACGCGCTGGGCGGCGGCTGCGAGCTGGCGCTCGCCTGCGACATGATCGTCGCCGCGCGGGGCGCGACCTTCGGCCAGCCGGAGATCAACCTGGGGATCATCCCCGGCGGCGGCGGCACGCAGCGGCTCGCCCGCGTGCTCGGCAAGCAGCGCGCGATGGAGTACGTGCTGACCGGCAAGCGCTTCGACGCTGAGACAGCCCGACAGCTGGGCCTCGTCAACAAGGTGACCGCCGACGATGCCTGGCTGGAGGAGGCGATGGCTCTCGCCCATAGCGTCGCCGAGCAACCACCGATCGCCGCCCGCCTCGCCAAGCAGGCCGTGATCGCCGCCGAGGAGACCGCGCTCAGCGCCGGCCTTGAGAACGAGCGACGACTCTACGAGCTGGCGATGGCCACCGAGGACCGGGTCGAGGGAATGCGCGCCTTCCTCGAGAAGCGCGAGCCCAAGTTCGAGGGCAAGTGAAGGTCGAGCGGATAGGGGTAATCGGCGCCGGGACGATGGGTGCCGGGATTGCTCAGATCGCCGCCCTGGGCGGCTATGAGACTCGTCTGCACGATCCCATCCCAGCGGCGCTCGAGACCGGGATCGGCCGGCTGCGCCGGGCGCTGGCCAAGGGCGCCAGCAAGGGAATGTGGAGTGAGCGCGACGCGAACGAGGCGGGCAGCCGGGTCGGCGCGACGACCAGCCTCGGCGACCTGTGCGAATGCGACCTGGTGATCGAGGCGGCGCCGGAGGACCTGGAGCTGAAGCGCGAGCTGTTCGCGGCGCTCGACGATGCCTGCGGCCCGGAGGCGATCCTCGCCAGCAACACCTCCTCGCTGCCGATCACCGCGATCGCCGCCGAGGTCCCGCGGCGCGAGCGCGTGGTCGGCATGCACTTCTTCAACCCTCCGGCACTGATGAAGCTGGTAGAGGTCGTCGCCACGGCCGACTCCGCTCCTGCCGCCCTGGAGGCAACCACCGAGGTAGGCAGGCGGATGGGCCGCACGCCGATCCGCGCCAAGGACAGCCCAGGCTTCATCGCCAACCGTCTTGCCCGTCCCTTCACCCTGGAGTCGCTGCGGATGCTCGGCGACGGAGTCGCCGACGCCGAGACGATCGACCGCGTCTGCCGGGTCGGCGGCGGCTTCCGCATGGGTCCCTTCGAGCTGATCGACCTGATCGGCCTCGACGTCAACCTCAGCGTCGCTCGCTCCTTCTACGCCCAGGGCGCCGAGCCCGAGCGCTGGCGCCCCAGCCCGATCCAGGAAAGCCTGGTCGCCGAGGGCAACCTCGGCCGCAAGAGCGGCCAAGGCTTCTACGACTACAGCGATCCCCCCAACCCCGCTTCCGCTGTTCCTTCGCACCAACTGTCGCGGCAGGGGAACAGCGGAACGGGCGAGTTGACCCTGGACCCGGAGCTGCTGGCCCAAATTGACCCTGCCGCGCCAACGATCCTTCCCCGTCTCATTGCCCAGATCGCCAACGAGGCCGCCTTCGCCCTCGAAGAGGAAATCGGCTCCCCACGGGACATGGACACGGCGATGCGCCTCGGCTTCAACTGGCCACGCGGGCCGCTCGAGCTGACCGAGCTGATCGGCGCCAGCCGCGCGGTTGAGCTGCTCGAAGGCCTGCGGGCCGAGCACGGCGAGGCTTACCGGCCCGCGCCCGGGCTCCTCGCCACGACGAACGACTAGCCGTGGCAGAGCCGCTGGGAGAGCTGCTCGGCCTGCTCGACGAGCCCGACCCCGGCTTCGCCATCATCACCCCGGGCTAGAGTCTCCGAGCTCTGCCTCCTCCTTTCTTCACGCATCGGTTGAGGCCGCGCCAGGCAACTAACCGCAGGAGGAGAGACATGCCCGAAAGAACATTTCGTTTGGCGAGCAGGGCCGGTGTGGTGGTGCTGGCAACCGCTCTCCTCTCTCTCTTCCTCACCGCCGCCGCAAATGCCGCCGACAGCATCTATTGGGTCAATACCGAAGGCGACAAGATCTCCCACGCCAACCTTGGCGAAGGCGGTGGCGCGGACGTTCCAATCGCTGGGGCACCGGTCGGTGGACCAAACGGCGTGGCGATCGATGCCGCGGCCGGCAGGCTCTACTGGGTCAACCTCGACGACAACACGATCCGTTACGCCAACCTGGATGGCAGCGGAGCCGGCCTGCTCAATACGGCCGGCGCGACGGTGGATTCAGTTGCCGGCCTCGCAATCGATCCCCTAGGCGACAGGCTCTACTGGGCGAACTCAATCGTGAACAAGATCTCCTTCGCCAACCTCAACGGCTCGGGCGGAGGCGATCTCAATACGGCCGGCGCGACGCTGAACCGGCCCGCGGGCCTCGTGGTCAGCCCGAGCAACGGGCGGATCTACTGGAGCAACTACGCAGGCGACGCAATCTCCTTCACCAACCTCAACGGCTCGGGCGGGGGAGGCAACCTCGACACCGCCGGGGCCACGGTCGACGGCCCCGAAGGCGTCGCGATCGACCCCACGAGCAGCCGGATCTACTGGGCCAACTACGACAGCAGCACAATCGCCTACGCCAGTCTGAGCGGTGGCGGTGGAGGGCTGCTCGATACCGCCGGAGTGCCCGTGAGCAGCCCCGTCGGACTTGCGATCGGCTTTGCCAGCACGATCTACTGGGCCAACTACGGCAATGACTCGATTGCCTACACCAGCCTCAGCGGCGGCCCGAGGGGACAGGTTGGCACGACCGGAGCAACCCTGAACGGCGCCGCCTTCCCCGTCCTGCTCGAGCGGCCACACTTCACCGAGTACCCAGCGGTGCTGGGCAAGCACAAGCCGGGCTCCACCCTCACCTGCTCGCAGGGGACCTGGACGGCGGACCGGGTCGAGTCGTTCCTCTCCCTCGCGCCCCAGAGCTTCTCCTACCAGTGGTTCAGGAATGGCAAAGCGATAGCCGGCGCGACCACGGCCGGCATCGTGGCAAGCAAGGTCGGCATCTACAGCTGCACCGTCACGGCAGCCAACTTCGCCGGCGCGGAAAACGCCGTGAGCGCGGTCGACTTCCCCGTCAACGCAACCGTCGGCTTCAAGAAAGTCACCTACAACCGCAAAAAGGGCACGGCGACGCTGCGGGTCGCAGTGACGGGCACGGGGCGACTCGACCTCTATGGCAAAGGCGTTGCCAACGCGCTGAGGAAAAAGGCGAAGGGCACCGCCAAGCTCATCGTCCGGGCCAGCGGCAGGGCGAGGATCAAGCTGGCGAAGACCGGCAAGGCGAAGGTCAAGGCCAGGATCTCCTACACGCCGGAAGGCGGTAAGGCAATCACGCGCTTCAAGGCGATCGTTCTGAAGAAGAAGCGATCCCGCTAGAGCTTCTCGACCGCAGCGCCCGGGTGCGGCAGCTTCTCGCGCACCCGGTGGGCCAGGGCGACCGCCATCGCCCCATCACCCACCGCGCCGCCCACCCGGCGCGGCGCCCCGTGCCGCACGTCGCCGGCGGCAAAGAGCCCGGGGATGCTCGTCTCAAGCGCCAACGGATCACGGTCGAGGGGCCACTCGGCGGGACGCTCCCCATCGTGGATCAGGTCGGGGCCGGTCAGGATGAAGCCCCGCGGTCCGACCCTCACTCCTGTCTCCGCGGCCCAGCCGGTGCAGGGCTGGCCACCGATGCAGAGGAACAGCGCCGCAGCGGGCAGGCGTTCCGTCTTGCCGTCCGCGTCGCGCACGCGCACGGCCGCAAGCATCCCGCCCTCGGCCTCCACCGATTCGACCTCGCTGCGCAACCGCACCCGAATGCCGGGATGGGCTTCGATGCGCTCGATCAGATAGGCCGACATCGATTTGACCAGGGAGTCGCCGCGAACCAGCATCGTCACCCTGGCGCCCGAATCGCCCAGGTTCAAAGCCGCTTGGCCGGCTGAGTTGCCGGCGCCGACGACGATTACCTCGTCCCCTCCGCACCGCGCGGCCTCGCTGCGACCGGCGCCGTAGTACACACCGCGGCCGAGCAGCTCGTGCACCCCGTCGACTTCGAGGCGCCGCCACTCCATTCCCGGAGCGGCGATCATCATCGCGGCCTCGATCCGGTGGCCACCGTCGACCTCCAGCTCGAAGCAACCGTCATCGCTGTGACGGCTCCCCGAGAGGCCGCGCAGGAGGACGAGCTCGGCGCCAAAACGCTCGGCCTGGCGGCCCGCCCGCCGGGCCAGCTCGGCCCCGCCGATCCCCTCCGGGAAGCCGAAGAAGTTCTCGATCATCGAGGTATGCGAGGCCTGACCGCCGGGCACGTCGCGCTCCAGAACGACGGTCGAGAGCCCGTCCGAGGCGGCGTAGACAGCAGCTGCAAGGCCGGCTGGGCCGGCACCGACGATGGCGATCTCATACGAAGACTGCGACGGCGGCGCGGCCTGACCCCAGGCGGCGGCGACGCTCTCCACCGATGCGGGCGCGACCACCAGATCGCCGTCGATCAGAACCGGCAGCTCCGCGCCCGTCGCCCCGTGCGCCGCCAGCAGCTCGTCGGCCTCGGCCGATCCCGCCTCGAGCCAATCGAATGGCTGCGCGATCCGCGTGAGGAAGTCACGAAGCCGGTGGTCCTCGCTCCCCAGCCTGCGGCCGACGACCTTGACGTCCGGCCGCACCGGGCTCATCAGCGCGCGAGGCGGAACATCAACTCATCCTCATAGCACCAGCTCCAGTCCTCGCCGGGCTCCACCGAGCGAATTACCGGGTGACCGGTTGCGGCGTGGTGCGCGGTGGCATGCTTGCCTGGAGAGTTGTCGCAACAGCCGATGTGACCACAGCTCTGGCACATCCGCAGGTGCACCCATTGCATGCCCAGCTCCAAGCACTCCTCACAGCCCACCACCTCGGTCGGCGGGTCGAAGACCTGGATCGAGCGGAGGTGAGAGCAGGACGAGGCCGTGGGCTCACGATAGCGCCATTGATCCGTCGCGTCACACGCGAGAGAAACACCACATCTGCAAGGCTGATGCCGTGAACGACGCCGAATCAGGGGGCGAGGCGATCACCGAGGAGGGGATCGCAGCGCTGCGCGAGGAAGTCGAGGAGCTCGAAGGGCCGGCCCGCACCAAGATGGCGGCGCGGATCAAAGTGGCGCGCGAGGAAGGCGATCTCAAGGAGAACGCCGAGTACCACATCGCCAAGGAAGACCAGGCCCACCTCGAGACCAAGATCAAGCGCCTGCGCGAGCGCCTGCGCACCGCGGTCGTGGTCGAGGTCGACGGCAATGCCGACACCTTCGCCTTCGGCCGCACCGCCGAAGTGTTTGACCAAGGCAAAGAGGAAGTCCATACATGGACCCTGGTCGGCTCGACCGAGGCCAACCTAACCGAGGGCCGCCTCTCCGCCGAGTCCCCGATCGGCCGCGCCCTACGCGACGCCAAGGTCGGCAAGGCGATCAAGATCGAGACCCCCCGGGGGCCCAGGACGTTCGTCGTCCAGAAGCTCGTTGACGCTTAGGAGCGCAGCCGCAGCTGAAACAACGCGTGATCGAGCATCACGTCGCGATCTCCGCCAGAGGCGATCACGGCCAGGCGGTTCGGCGCCTGTGGTCCTGAGATCCGGTTGCGGAAGACGTCGACTGGCAGGTCGTCGTAGAGGTCAGGCAAGTCATCACCCGGGGCGAACATCGATCTCCCCCGGTGCCCCTTGCCCTTGATGACGGCAACGAGATCGCCCTTCGCCCCCCCAGTGCCTCTCTGGGCGTCAGCTTCGTTGTAGACAACGATTGGCCGACCCTTTTCATCGCCGATCATCTCAAAGGCGAGCCACCAAAACCGCTCGCGGCCGTAGAACACCCTGGGAACGGTCACCCGTCCCAGTCCGATCTGAACTGGGCCGTCGACGTCCACCGACTCCCAGACCTCGAAAGGCAAGTAGTGCTCGACCCCCTCGGGCCAGCTGTAGCTCTCGCCCTCTCGTTCCGCCACCTTCGTCCACGCGGCGAGCCGCACGCTGGGACGCCGCACGCCATCCCCCGCGGGCTGACGCAGGGCCGCGACCAGTGACGCTGCCTGGCTCTCGACCAGGTCGGCAAGCTCGCTCTTGGTGAGCGGCTGCTGGTTCACTGGGTCCTTATTGACGTAAAGTCCATGATGGCGTGAGTTTACATGACTTCGCGTAAGTTGCAACCACTCCTCCGCCACCCACCAGCCAGGGAAGATAAGTGGCTCTACGACCCGGGTGTCGGGGCGATCTCGACGGGCTCGCCGCCGGGCATCCAGTGGGCCTCGGGCGAGGGCGGCGTGTCGCGCAGGTACCACTCGGCGTCGAGGGCTCCCTTGCAGCCGCTGCCGGCCGCGGTGACCGCTTGGCGGTAGGTGTGGTCGACGACGTCGCCGACGGCGAAGACGCCCGCCAGGTTGGTGCGAGTCGAGCCGCCCTCGGTAAGGATGTAGCCGTTCTCGTCGGTGTTGACCTGGCCGTCGACCACCTCGGAACGGGGGATGTGGCCAATCGCGACGAAGGCGCCTTCTGTGTCGAAGTCCTCCGTCTCGCCGGTCTCGACGTTGCGCAGGCGCACGTGGTGGAGGCGACCGTCCTCGCCGGCGACGAACTCCTCCGGGACGTACGGAGTCTTGAAGTTGATGTTGCCTTGCTCCTTGGCCCGGTCGAGCATGATCTTCGAGGCACGGAACTCGTCGCGTCGGTTGATCACGGTCAAATCGCTGGCGAACTTGGAGATGAAGATCGCATCCTCCATCGCCGAATCGCCGCCGCCGATCACGATCACTTTCTGGTCTTTGAAGAAGGCCCCGTCGCAGACGCCGCAGGTGGAAACGCCACAGCCGCTCAGCTCGATCTCGCCGGGGATGACGAGCCGGCGCGGCTCCGCCCCCATCGACAGGATCACCGTTTTCGCCAGATGCTCCTCGTCGCCGAGGAAGACCTTCTGCAGGCCGCCGTCGGCGAGCTCGACCCGGTCGACGTCGTCACTGACGAAGCGAGTTCCGAAGCGCTCTGCCTGAGCGCGGAACTGGGTCATCATCTCGGGGCCCATGATCCCGTCGGGATAGCCCGGGTAGTTCTCGACGTCGGTGGTGTTCTGCAGCTGTCCACCCCACTGGAAGCCCTCGAAGATGAGGGGCTCGAGGTTGGCGCGCGCGGTGTAGAGCGCCGCGGTGTAACCGGCGGGACCGCCGCCGACGATGATCACGTTCTCGACCTTCTTAGCCTCTGTCATGTCCGCCTCGAGTCTAGTGGCGTTGCCAATACTTCACTTTGTATAGTAGCGCCGCGGTCAATCGGCAAACCCTCGGTTTCCCAGGCCTGGACCCGAGTACGGAGCTGGAAGAAGGCTACGACGCCGAACGGGATCGGCATCCAGAAGGCGACCAGACGGTAGATCAGGATCGCCGGGAAGACGGTGTCCTCGGGAATGCCGAAGAGGACGAAGGCTCCGATCATCCCAGCGTCCACCGCCCCCACTCCCGCCGGAGCAAAGGGAATCAGGTTGGCGACCATGCCGAGGAAGAAGCCCTGGACGACGACCGCAAGCGGTACGTGGACGCCGAAGGCGTGGAAGGAGGCCCAGAGGATGCCGACGTTGGCCGCCCAGAAGCCGGCCGCACCGACCACGGCGAGGCCGCCCTTGGAGGGATGGGCGAAGAGGCTGATCGCGAAGCGGAAGCCCTCGGCGAAGGTCGCCGGCACTTTGGCGATGCTGACGGCGATCGCCTGGCCGCGCTCGCCGTGCACGTGGCGGTTGATCCGCTCGCCGAGGTCGGGTGGGACCAGTGCCAGCAGCAGGCCTCCCGCCAGCAACACACCGGCCACCCCCGCCGGGATGATCGTCAGCTCGACCGAGGCCTTGCCGTTGAGCACGCCGGTCCGCAGCAGCACGCCGAAGAGGATCAGCGCCATCGGATAGAAGGCGTACTGCAGGGTGAGGAAGGCGACCATCCGCCGCGCTACGTCGTGCCGGTTCATCCCCGCCTTGCGCAGCGCCCAGTAGGTGAGGGCGATGCCGCCGGCGCCGCCGCCCGAGAAGAGCCGGGTCGCGGCCAGGCCGGCGACGTTGATCTCGTAGGTCTCCGACCACTTGAGCCGCAGCGCCTCCCCCCCCACCACCGCCTTGAAGAGGGCGACATAGGTGGCGAAGGCGAGGACGTTGAAGCAGATCGCGACCGTGATCCACAGCGGGTCGGCGTCGCCGAGCTTGTCCAGGGCGTTCTCCAACCCGACCAGCCTCGGGAAGAGGAAGTAGATGCCGATCAGCAAGGCGACGACCACGACCCCGGTCTGGATCAGGCGGCGTCGCGTGAAGATCGGCAGTTCGACGGGATGGCCGCCGTTCTCCGAATCCTCCGGGGACACCCCAGGGAAGCTACCCGTTGGCGAGGCGCTCCAAGCGGCGAAGCCCCTGGTTCACCTTCAACACGGTCGGTTCGGCGAACGGCTCGCCGCGCCGAACCGCCGCGACCAGGCCCGCCCCGGCGAGCAGATCGGTGACGTAGTGCTCGCCGAGGTAGACGAGGGCGAAGCCGAGCGTCAGCGCGTAGGTCCAGCCCACCGCACCCTCGACCGGACCCGCCTCGGTGAGCACGATCGCCGCCATCGTCGAGGTCGCGAAGTGCAGCGAGGGCATCGCCGCCCAGGGGTTGCCGCCCAGCGCGTTGTACATCTTCGGCCAGGCCGAGCCCCAGGTGTCTTCACCCACTCCGATCATGATCCGCTCGACCTTCTCGCCGGTCAGCCCCTGCTCGGAGGCCCACCACGGGGGCGACGTCGGTACGACGAAGTAGGCGATGCAGCCGACGTCGAAGACGGCGGCCATCTGACGGGCGGCGCTTGGAAACCGCTCGGGATGCCGCAGCAGGATCCAGGTCAGGGCGAGATAGGGCTCGAAGAACCAGAGCCAGTGCGCCCAGGTGAGGAAGCGATTGACGGTGCCGACCCGCCGCAGGCGTGCCATCCCCCGCTGCAGCCGGGCATTTGGCAGGCGGCCGAGGCCGATCACCCGGTCGATGACGATCGGGTAGCGACTGCGCAAGCGCGCCTGGAGTAGCTGCGGATCGTCGTAGGGAAGCTCGTGGACCATGATGAAGGCCCACATCTGCATCGCGTAGAGCGCCACGTCGCGCTTGCGCGAGCGCGGGTAGAGAACGGCGACCGCCAGCGGACCCGCCGCACAGGCGGCCACGGTCATCGGAGTGGGCACTCGCAATCGCTTGCGGAGCAACGGAACGGCCACCGCGGCCGCGACGACACCGGCTGCTCCGGCGCGCACCGCGAGGCGAAGCGCCGGAGATGGCCGCGAGCGCGCCTTCATCAGGCCGGCGAGTATAGGTCGGCGACGCGGGACGGGCACGGCGGCGCGCCGCCTGAGGTGACCTCCGTGATTAGAATGGCCGCGCTTTGGCGCCCCACTCCCCTGGCACCGACCAGATCGACACTCTGCTTTGGATCGGCTTCGTCGTCGCGACGATCGTCGTCATCGCGATCAACGGCGCGCTGATCTACGCGCTGCGCCGCTATCGCAGCGATCGCGGCGCCGAGCCGCGCCAGATTCGCGGCAGCCGCGGCAGCCAGCTGCGGGTCGGCGCGGTGCTCACGGCCTTTGCCGCCGTCGTGCTCATACTCAGCTTCATCTACACCGGCAAGGCGCGCGAGACGCCCACCACCGGCCCGGCGGGCCTCGCCTCGGCCCAGTCCAAACCGCTGAGGATCGAAGCGACCGGCCAGCAGTGGCTGTGGCGCTACGACTATCCGAACTCGGCCTTCTCCTATTACAAGCTGGTCGTGCCGGTGGACACCACGGTCGAGCTGGACCTCCTCTCCACCGACGTGATCCACACCTGGGACGTGCCCGAGCTGGCGCCCAAGCGCGACGCGGTGCCCGGCAAGACCAGCCACGTCGTCTTCCGCGCCGACGAGGAAGGCAGCTTCGACGGTAACTCGGCGACCTTCTCCGGCCAGGCTTACGCCGCGATGAGGACCGCGGTCGAGGTCGTCTCACCCGAGGCCTATGAAGAATTCGTCAAACAGCAGAAGGCCGACATCCAGGCCGCTCAGGATCGTGTCGTCGGCCTGATCAAAAAGGAAGAAGTCCCATGATCGCGGAGCGACCGAGCAGTCCCAGCCCCGAGATCGTCGTCGACGGTTTCCCCCGCCGCCGTCCCCGCTGGATCGAGGTCGTCACCAGCGCCGACCACAAGGACGTCGGACGGATGATGATCGCCGCCGCGCTCGGCTTTCTCTTCATCGCCCTGGTCGAGTTCCTGCTGATGCGGCTGCAGCTGGCGGTGCCGGAGAACACTCTGCTCACCCCCGTCACCTTCAACCGCATGCTCTCGCTCTACGGAGCGACGGCGATCTTCCTCTTCGCGATCCCGCTGGCGCTCGGCTTCTTCTATTACCTGGCGCCGCTCCAGGTCGGCGCGCGCGGCACGGCGCTGCCGCGCCTCGGCCAGGTCGGCCTATGGCTCTACCTCGCCGGCGCCACGGTGCTCTACGCGGGCTTCCTCTTCACACCCTCGGAGGCCGGCGTCAACCCGCTGGCGCCGCTCTCCGAGCTTGCCTTCCTCTCCAACAACGGTGTCGACGCCTGGGCGGCGGCAAGCGGGCTGGCGACCCTGGGCTTTGTCCTGATCGCGGTCAACCTGGTGACGACGCTGCGGCGTATGCGCGCGCCCGGGATGGCCTGGCGACGGGTGCCCGTCTTTGCCTGGGCGGCGGCGATCTGCTCGTGGCTCCTGCTGGTGATCGGCCCGGTGATGCTGGCCGCGATCACGATGCTGATGATCGACCGCAATTTCGACGGCATCTTCTTCGCCGACGGCTCTGGCGGCGCGCCGTTGCTCTGGGCGCACCTGAGCTGGATCTTCTACACCGGCGCCTACATGGTCGTCCTGATCACGGCGCTGGCGGCGATCGCCGAGATCGTCCCCGTCTTCGCCCGCAAGCCCCTCTTCAACCGCAACGCCGTGACCGGCTCGCTGCTGGCGATCGCGGTGATCGGCACGCTGGCCTGGATGCAGAACATGCTCACCGCGCCGATCGGCATCGGCTGGATGTACTTCGCGATGATCATGTCGCTGGCGCTGATCGTGCCCTTCGGCCTGATCGTCTTCAACCTGATCGCGACGATGATCGGCGGCACGCTGCAGCTGCGAGCGCCCCTGCTCTTCGCCGCAGGTGCCGTTTCGATGATCTCGATCGGCATCGCGTCTGAGATGACGCACTCGATGGTGGCCGTGGCCTGGCGCCTGCACAACACCACCGACGCCACCGCGGCAACCCACTTCGCTCTCGTCGGCGGCAGCGTCTTCGGCGGCTTCGCGGCCCTCTACTACTGGTTCCCGAAGCTGACCGGCCGCACGATGGGCGAGACGCTGGCCCGTTTCTCCTTCTGGACGATGATCCTCGGCACCCTGCTCACCTTCGTGCCGCTCTTCTTCGCCGGCGGTGAGCACGGCCAGGTCGTCGACGCCTACAAGTTCTTCAGCGGCACCGGCGTCAGCGCCGACAACCTGATCGCCACGATCGGCGCCTTCGTGCTCGCGCTCGGGATCATCCTCACATTCGTCAACGCGATCGCCAGCCGCACGAACGGCAGGCGCGCCGGCCACGACCACTGGGGCGGCGATTCACTCGAGTGGTTCGCCCTCTCGCCGCCCGAGCCGCACAACTTCGACGTGCTGCCCGATGTGCGCAGCGACCGGCCGATGCGTGACATCCGCGAAGCGATCGACCACCGCACCCGTCGCGCCGAGCGCGCGGCACGCGAGACCCAGCCGGTAGCCTGAGCACCGTGAGCGGCGCCGAAACGGCTGTCGTCGCGCAGCGCCTCGCGGCTTTCGGCGTTCTTCGCGACTACCTGACCCTGACCAAGCCCAAGGTGCAGTCGCTGCTGCTCCTGACCACGATCACGACGATGTACGTGGCCGGGGACCCCTCGATCGGCTTGGTCTTCCTCACCTGCATCGGCGGCGCCCTCTCGGCCGGTGGGGCCGGCGCGATCAACCACGCAATCGACCGCGACATCGACCGGATGATGGCCCGTACCGCCGACCGCCCTGTGGCCAGCGGGCGGATCTCGCCAGCGGCGGCAATCGCTTTTGGCGCCCTGCTCGGCTGCGCCTCCTTCACCCTGCTGGCGCTCACCGTCAACCCGCTGGCGGCGGCCCTCTCGATCTCCGGCCTCTTCGGCTACGTCTTCGTCTACACGCTCTGGCTGAAGCGCTCGACGCCACAGAACATCGTGATCGGCGGAGCCGCCGGCGCCGTTCCCCCGCTGGTTGCCTGGGCGGCCGTCACGGGCACTCTCAGCGGCACCGCCTTCTACCTCTTCGCGATCGTCTTCTTCTGGACTCCGCCCCACTTCTGGGCGCTCTCGCTGTTGATGAAGGACGAGTACGCCAAGGCCGGCATCCCGATGCTGCCCGTGGTGCGCGGCGAGGCGGAGACGCGGCGCCAGATCCTCCTCTACACCGTCCTCCTCTACGCCGTGACGCAGCTGCCTTTCTGTGCCGGCGGCTTTGGCGTCGAGTATCTGGTTGCATCGATGACGCTCGGCGCCGGCTTCATCTACTGCGCCGTGCGCCTGCTGCGCAGCGCCGATCGCCGCTGGGCCCTGCGCACCTACCTCTACTCGCTCGCCTACCTGGCGTTGCTCTTCGTGGCGATGCCGCTCGACCGGTTGTTCTAGTAGAAATCCCGCTGTGGATCGCGAGACTGCCAGAGCGAACATGAGCGCCGGCCTGCTGGCCGGCGGTATCGCCGCCGCCGTCTTCGCCCTCTGCTTCGTGGCCGCGATGCTCTACATCGCCTCATGACCGCGGAGCATCGCCATGTTCCAGAGCCTGGCGAGGTGATCTACCAGCCTCGCCCCTCCTGGGCACCGGCGATCTTTGGCTTTGCCCTCGCCCTGACGGTCTGTGGCATCTTCGCCGAGGGCTTCATGGTGCGCGGCTGGATTTACTCGATCATCGGCGGCGTCATCGCCCTCTTTGCCTTCCGCAGCATGATCCGCGACGCGATCCGCAGCTATTACCGGCTGCCGCGCAAGCAGCACGTGCGCGGTGCGGTCCTTCCGGTCGAACAGATCTCGCCGTCGCGCTAAGAGCCCATCCCGGTAGGGGTGGAACGTCTTGTACTTTTTCGCCGTGAGCTAGAGGCGCCAGCCCGCCCACTCTCCACCGAAAAAGTTAAGTGGAACCCCTGCCGGGATGGGCTCTCAGTCCGGGGTCATGCCTGACGTCGCCCCCTCCGATGTCCAGACGCGGACGATGTCGCGCATCGAGAGGACGCCGACGAGGTCGGCGCCGTCGTAGACGACGAGATGGCGGATGCCGCGCCGAGACATCTCGGCGGCGGCGCGCTCGAGGCTCCAGTCAGGCGAGGCCGCGATCACGCTGTCGCTCATGTGATCGGCGACCCGCTCGGCATCGGGGTCCTCGCCGCCTCCCAGTGAGAGCAAGATGTCGCGCTCGGTGAGGATGCGCGCCACCGGCGTCTCGTCGTCGCTGACAAGCGCCGCGCCGATCTGCTTCTCGGCCATCATCGCCGCCGCCTCGCGCAGCGTGTGCGTCGGGCCGACCGTCAGGACCACCTCCGACATCCCATCCCGTACCTGCATCTGCCGCCTCCCCTCCGGGTTCGCGAGTTAGTGAGGATCGCCTCAAGCCTACCCGACCACAGGCAGAGGTAAGCGCGCTTTCAGCCGAGCCAGGCATATAGACTCCGGCGCGCTTTGCGCCGCACGTCCAAGCTCGCCAACCCCATCCGCCTGCTACTCGTTCTCGCCGCCACGGCGGCGATTGTGCTACCCGCGTCTGGTTGCGGGACGACCAGCGCCGATCCGGAGCGGGGGCGCATCCTCTTCGTCGAGAAGTGCGGCGTCTGCCACGCCATGGCCCAAGCGGGCACCTCGGCCCAGATCGGCCCCAACCTCGACGACGCCTTCGCCGCGGCCCGGGCCGCAGGCGAGGGTGGCGACACGGTCGAAGGAGTGGTCAAGGCCCAGGTTGAGTTCCCGCGGCCGAGCAACGACAACCCGGCGGTCTCGATGCCCGCCGACATCGTCACCGGGCAGGACCTGGAGGACGTCGCCGCCTACGTCGGCCTCTACGCCGGCGCGCCCGGCGCGGCCCCGCCAAAAGTCCCCGGTGGTCCGGGCGCCCAGGTCTTCGTCAACAGCGGCTGCAACGGCTGTCACACCCTGGCGGCGGCCAAAGCCGGCGGCACGGTCGGCCCGAACCTCGACGAAGTCCTCCCCGGCCAAGACGAAGCGATGGTCAAGGAAGACATCGTCGATCCGAACAAAGAGATCACCAAAGGCTATCCGCCCAACGTGATGCCGGCCAACTTCGAGCAGACGCTCTCTCCGAAAGAAATCGAAGACCTGGTCAAGTACCTGCTCGAATCCACCGCGTCAGGCGGCAAAGGCGGCCCCAAGAAGAGCAAGAACGGCTAGTCCGTTCTCTCGGCGGCCCTCGACCGTCGCTGCCATCATCCGGTGAGGCAAACCATGCGCGACCGCCTCCGCATCACGCCGCAGCTCTACGCCACCGTCACCCTCGTCGCTCTCGGTGCCCTCTCGCTGATCGTGCTCACCGGCGCCGGGGTGCGCCTGACCGGTTCCGGACTCGGTTGCCCGGACTGGCCCAAATGCTACGGCCGGTCAGTGCCCCCGCTCGATACCCACGCCGTGATCGAGTACGGCAACCGGCTGCTGACAGGCTTCGTCGGCCTCGCCGTGATCGCTGCCAGCGTTCTCGCCTGGTTCCGCCGGCCGTTCCGCGGACACCTGGCTCTGTTCGGCGCCTTGCTGCCGCTGGGTGTGATCGGACAGGCCGTCCTCGGCGCCCTGGTGGTCAAGTACCACCTCGCCCCCGGCCTGGTGATGAGCCACTTCATCCTCTCGATGCTGCTCCTCGATGCCTCCTTCGCGCTGGCCTGGTGCTCGCGCTACGAACCGTGGGAGCGACGCCGCTCGAGCGACCGTCTCGGCGTCTGGTCGGTGCGGGCCCTGATCCCCCTCGGTCAGCTGACGATCCTCGCCGGGACCATTGCCACCGCCTCGGGACCTCATGCCGGCGCTCACGAGGGCCAGCTCGTCCACCGCTTCGACTTCGAGGGGACCCGCACGCTCGAATGGGTGGTGCAGCGCCACTCCGCGATCGCCGCGGTCGTCGGCATCGCCACGATCGCCGTCTGGTTCCTCCTCAGACGCCCAGGGGGTGACAGCAGGGCTGCAGGGCCGCTAAGCGCGGTCATTGGCCTGCTCGCCCTCCAAGGCCTTGTAGGCGGCCTCCAATGGGCCCTGGAGCTTCCCTCGGAGATCGTCTGGATCCACGTGGCCCTGGCGACCGTGACCTGGCTGGCGATGCTCTGGACCGTCGCCACTGCTGGGCGCCTAGAGCCACGGGTGGCGGGCCCGGCAACTCTCGCGGGGAACGCGGAACGTTCCGACTCGCTGGCCCCGGCAATGACGAGAAGCTGAGCGGGCTCAGACCAACTTGGCGGCGACCAAACCGAACAGCGCAAGCCCGAACCCGATCGAGAACCGCGTCATGGTCGCGTGGAGAGCGATGACCATCTCCTGGGTCCGGTCGAATCGATCATCGACCTTCTCGAAGCGCGCGTCGACCTTCTCGAAGCGAGCTTCCAGGCTCGCCTCCAACCGATCGAAGCGCGCGTTCATTTCCTTCCGCTGCTCAGCGAACCCCGAGTCCACGCGGCGACCGAGTTCGTCGACCTGATGCTTGAGGTCGTCCATTCGGTCGTCGGTCCAGCGCGAGGTCATCGACTCCATTCTGACAGGCTAGAAGACAGAACGTTTCGCGTGGCGCGTTAAAACGCGTGGTGCTGCAACCGACTCGTCACGAAACTGCGCGGTCGGCGCTCAGGTTGACGACGACGTGTGTGATCGGCAGGTCGATCTGCTCCTTCGCCTTGTCGACCACGCCGTGCTCGAGCCAACGGGAGCGCTCGGGGGGATGGGTCGAGATCACGATCTCGTCGGCGGCAAAGACGCGCAGTGCGTCCTCGATCGCCACGTTGGGGTCGGAGTCGCCGATCTCGCCCTTCGCCTTCAGTCCCAACTGCTTGATCGCGATCAGCGAGAGCTCCATGCGCTGGCGCGCCAGCTCGATCGCCTCGTCGACGTCCGAGGCCCAGTGCGAGGCACGGGAGGAGGCAAGCGCCGGGGTGACGACGCGGATCTCGCACTGTCGATCGCGGCAGCGCTCGCGGATCTCATCCAGCAGCGCCTCGCCCTGCACCGTCTCGTTGGCAACAACCAGCAGGCGAAACTTGCCGTCGCCACCGTGCGTGAGCTCCACGGTGCGCGGCAGGGATCCCCGCGCGCTTCGGTAGCCAAACCCGATGCCAAACCCGATCAGCGCCGCCGCCCAGACCACTCCAATCACGGGCCGCGTCAACAGCGTCAGCACGATCACGGAAACAGCGCCGAGGCCAATTACGACAACCCACCTAAACGCGTCGGCCTCTGACCTCAGCGGATTGTGCATACCTCAGTTTTACCGCGAAATCAGAGTATGTAAACCGTGGTGTAGACCACTATCCACATTACATCGACGAAGTGCCAGTAGATGCCAGGCACCTCGACGCCGAGATGATCCTTCTCCTCGGGGCCAAAATGGCCGCGGAAGGCGCGGATCGTGGCGAAGGTGAGCAGGCAGAGGCCGACGAAGACGTGGGCGCCGTGCAGGCCGGTGAGGCTGTAGAAGATCGAGCCGAAGCCGAGGTCACGGGCGCTGAAGCCGAGATGGACGTACTCGTTGACCTGGATGAAGAGGAAGGTCATGCCGAGAAGCCAGGTCAGAACCAGGCCAAGCTTCAAGCCGGTGCGGTTGCCACGCCGGATCGACTCCAGCGCGTAGTGGATGGTGAAGCTGGAGGAGACGAGGATCGCCGTGTTGATCCCCGCCACCGCTACCGGCAGCTCGTAGGGGTGCGGCGGCCAGCTCGGCGGGTCGACGACGACGCGGAGGAAGAAGTAGGAGGCGAAGAAAGCCCCGAAGAGCATCACCTCGGAGACGATGAAGAGCAGGATCCCCAGCGTCTGGCGATCGATTCGCGAGCTCTGGTTCGCCTCGGGCGGCCCGTGGTGCTCCTCGTGGGCGTCGTGGCCCAAGGCAACCGTCGCGCTCTCCATCAGGCGTCCCCTCCCTCGGCCACCGCCGCGGCGACGGCCGTCGCCGGCCGGCCGACCTCGAGGTGCTCGACCGGCTTCTCGGTGATCTCGCGCACGCGCCCGATCAGGTCGTCCTCCAGCCAGCGTGACGTCTCGCCGGCGAAGGTGGAGATCAGCACCTCGTCGACGCTGTAGTGCTCAATGGCGTTTTGCACTGCGTGGAAGGGGTCGGGGCTCATCGGCTGGCCGGTGGCGTCGATGTCGGCGCGGTACAGCTCCGCCAGGGTCGAGGCGAGGTCACGGACGATTTCCCGCTCGGTCACATCCTCGGTCCGTGGGCAGATGATCGTGTAGCGATGCGGGTGTCCGGCAGCCCGCTCCTTGAGCCGGTCGACCAAATCCGGTGCGGCCACGGTCTGACTCGCCACCACCAGCGTATGACTCTTCTCCCAGCTGACCGAGTCGTCGGAGATCCGCACCGGGATGTGCGTGATTTGAACCTCCGGCTCGAAGTGAGCTTCGGCCCAGGAGACGAGGTCCTTGCGGGTGAATCCAAAGCGCGTTCCGGCGGCGCAGGAGAGCAGTACCTCGCCGGGTTCATGGGCGCGCACCGCGTCGTCTAGCGCCAGCGACGGCTCCGGGTCCATCACCTCGCCGACCGATTCGATTCCGTACTCGGAGAGGACCGACATCGTCACCTCGACCCTGGCCCGCGCTGCGTCGCGCAGCTCGCCGGAGTCGATCAGCTGGCCGACGGCCGGCTGGTTCTGCGGGGCGGCGACCGCGACGAACGGAACCCCGTCGGCCCGCTCGCGGACCGCCTGCAGGAGCTTTCGCCCCCCCGCCACCTCATTGAGGAAGACGAGCAGGGGCTTTGCCTCGGCGGCCTCGCTCATGTCGAGCCCACCACAGTCGGCTCGGACGGCGGCGCCGGTGCCTCGACGCTTTCGCCGGCCATGATCGCGTGGCGGGCCCCCGGCACTCCGTACTCGTAGGGACCGCCGACGACGCGCGGGATCTCGTCGAAGTTGAAGATCGGCGGCGGCGAGGAGACCTGCCACTCGATCGAGTTGGCCCGCCAGGGATTGGCCTCTGCCCGGGGGCCGAAGCGCCAGCTGACGATCATGTTGTAGAGGAAGACGAGCTGGACAGCGCCGAGGATGAAGGCGCCGCAGCTGATCAGCAGGTTCCACTCGCCGAACTGCGTGGCGTAGTCGGCGACGCGGCGCGGCATGCCGTCCATCCCCACCCAGTGCATCGGGATGAACGTCACCCAGGTGCCGAAGAGGGTTCCCCAGAAGTGCACCCGGCCAAGTTTCTCGTCGTACATCCGCCCGGTCATCTTCGGGAACCAGTGGTAGACGCCGGCGAAGATCGTGAAGACCGAGCCGCCGAAGAGCACGAAGTGGATGTGGGCGACGATGAAGTAGGTGTCGGAGACGTGGATGTCGATAGGCACCATGCCGAGCATGACGCCACTGATGCCGCCGATCGTGAAGGTGACGATGAAGGCGAGCGCGAACAGCATCG
>JAWVFL010000019.1:0-14190 GCA_033856195.1 Solirubrobacterales bacterium
GGGCGAAGCGGTAGCCGGTGCTGCCGAGCTTGAGCAAGACCGGCGGGATCAGCAGCATGCCGATGAAGACGTGCGGCCCAAGGAGCTGGCCGATGAAGGGGACCGTCGCCCCCTCGGCGGCCAGCAGCACCAGCAGGGCCGCGGCGACCCCGCCGGTCAGGCGGGCGTTGCCGGCGACCCCCGGACTCGTCTGCACTTCGTTCGACCGGTACACGGACCCGGGATGCTCCTCCCCTCACCTAAGCGTCGCGTGAGAGAAAGTGTGGGAGAACCCGAAGCTGGATTTCTCAGGCGTTCTCGCCGACGACCATCTCGAAGAACGCGCGGCTCGCCGCGCTGAGTTCCATGTGCGCCGGGGCCACCAGGGTCACATTCCAGCGTGGCGGCTTGCCGCGCAGGCGGACGAAACGCAGCGGCGTGCGGAGTGGAGCGAGCGAGCGCGGCACGATCGCGACTCCGAGGCCGTGGGCGACCAGGTCGAGAAGAGTGGGCATGGTGCACGGGGGCGGGCACAGCACAGCTGGCCCTCGCCGCCGGCGTTCTCGACGAGATCCAGATCCACCTGATCCCTGTCCTGCTCGGCCAGGGCCGGCGGCTCTTCGACCACCTCGGGGCCTATCACATCGAGCTCGAGCTGACGCGGATCGTCGATGGCCCCGGCGTCACCCATCTGCGCTATCGCGTCCTCCAGTGAGCGGGGTGGCCTTCTCTCGATGGAGCTAGGCCGTTCGGGTAGCCGTTGGTTTGAAAACACAGCCTGGCGTGGTATGAGTACTTAATCTTGGGTAAGGAAGGGATTCTCGATTGCCGGCGAGGCTGGCGCGGGCCGCTCCTTTGGGCGGCGCTCGGTGGGGCCCTGCTCGCGTCGCTGGCGATCCCCGGCCGCGCCGGCGCCGAAGCGGCTGCGCCGCCATTCGAAGCCCATGGGAGCGTCGAACAGGTTTATGCGACCGGCCTCCTCCCTGGCGCTCAGGTGTCCCTCTATGACAGCGAAGGTGGGGAAGTCGCGACGAAGAGCGCGAACAACCTCGGCGGCATCCTCTTCCGCAACGTCGTGCCAGGGGATGGCTACCGCGTCGGCCTCGCTTCGGGTGGGCCGGAATCGCCTCCGCTGCAGGTCCTGACGACCCAATCCGCGCCGCCCAGCACCGACATCTACAACCAGTCGATCCCTTCGAGCGGGTACGGGTACCTGACCACGCGCGACGGCGCCAAGCTGGCGATCGACGTCCATCCGCCGCAGGACGTAACGCACGTGCTTCCGGGCGTCGAACTGCCGCCGCTGCCGAGTGGTCCGACGCCAACCTTGATCGAGTACTCGGGCTACGGGTACGCGAACCCGGCCGGGCCCGAAAGCGGGATAGCGATCCTGGCCAACCTGATGGGCTTCACGGTTGTGGACGTGAACATGCGCGGCACCGGCTGCTCCGGCGGCGCCTTCGACTTCTTCGAGCCGCTGCAGAACCTCGACGGCTACGACGTCGTCGAGACGATCGCGCACCAGCCCTGGGCCCTGAACCACAAGGTCGGGATGATGGGGATCTCCTACGGCGGCATCAGCCAGCTCTTCACCGCCGCCACTCAGCCCCCGGGCCTGGCCGCGATCTCACCGCTGTCGGTGATCGACAGCACCCAGACGACCCTCTATCCAGGCGGCATCCTCAACACCGGATTTGCGGTCGAATGGGCCAAGGAGCGCGTCCACGACGCCGAAGCGGCGTCTCCCACCACGGGCCAGGAATGGGCCTACAAGCGCATTCAGGAAGGCGATCAGACCTGCGCGGCCAACCAGGCCCTGCACCCCGAGGCGGTCGATCTTCTCCAGAAGATCGAAGAAAACAGCCACTACAAGCCCGAGGTCGCCGATCCGCTGGCGCCGATCACCTTCGTCGACAAGATCGACGTGCCGACCTTCATGGCCTGCCAGTGGACCGACGAGCAGACCGGCGGGCACTGCCCGACCCTGGCCAAGCACTTCACCGGAACGCGGCGGAAGTGGTTCACCTTCACCAACGGCACGCACGTCGACTCGCTCGACCCGGCGACGTTCAACCGCTGGTACGACTTCCTCCAGCTCTACGTCGCGAAACGACCGCCGATCCTCGGCTCGGCAGCGGTCCGTGCGGCCGCGCCGCTGATCTACCAGGAAGCGATGGGCATACCCGGAGTCACGCTTCCCCTCGATCCCGTCCAGCTGCAGCCGACCTATGGATTGGCGCTGGGGGCCTTCGAAAACCTGAAGCAGGTCAGGGTCCTCTTCGACAACGGCGCCGGAGGACTCTCACCGGGCCGGCCCTACCCCGGCTTCGAGAAGTCCTTCGACGAGTTCCCGGTGCCCGGCACCGAAGCCAAGGCCTGGTACCTCTCGCCCGGCGGCAGTCTGAGCGGCGGTCCGCCCGCCGGCTCGAATGCCGACGAATTCACCTGGGATGCCCACGCTCTGCCCAGGACAGACTTCAGCGGCGACACCGCCGCCGGCTCCGGTGGTCTGTGGACGGCCACGCCCAAATACGAATGGACGCAGAGCCCGCCGGGAAGCCCCGTCTCCTACCTCACCGCTCCGCTGAGCGCAAACACGACGGTGATCGGCGCCGGGGCCGTGAACGTCTGGGTCCGCTCCTCGAGCCCCAACGTCGACCTCCAGGCGACGATCAGCGAGGTGAGGCCCGACGGCAAGGAGACCTTCGTCCAGAACGGCTGGGTGCGAGGCAACGAGCGCAAGCTGGATCTGGAGAAGAGCACCCCGCTCGAGCCGGTGCTGAGCCTGCGGGAATCCGACGTCTCCCCGCTTCCCGCCGATCAGTTCGTGCCGGTCACGATCCCGCTCTACTACGAGGGCCACGCCTATCGAGCCGGCTCGCGGATCCGGGTGACGATCGCCGCTCCGAACGGCACCCAGCCAATCTGGGCCTTCGATCAAACCGAACCGGAAGGCACCACCCAGGTCGCGATCGCCTACGGCGGGGACACGCCCTCGAACCTCCTGCTGCCCGTCGTGCCTGGGGTGAGCGTGCCGACCGCCCTGCCCCCATGCCCGGGCCTGCGGGGGGAGCCGTGTCGCGACTACCAAGCCTTCGCGAACCGGCCGGCCATGCCCTGAAGGTCAGGGTCACCTTTCCCACTCGGCCTACCGCCGCATGGCCGTCGCCGAGGCAGCGGACCGGCCGTCGTGCATCGCGACCACGTAGACCCGGTCAGTCGATTCCTCGTAGCGGTAGAGCAGGATCATCCAGGACCAAGGCCCGATCAAGAACCGGACCGGCGCCCACCGACCGGCCAACTCCGGACCAGAGAGCGGGAAAGTTTCCAGCACCCTCAGCGAGCGCCCGATTCGGGTCCAGGCATCGTCGGGCAGATTGAGCGCAGAGAGCGCCTCGCCCACGTCCCGCTGCGCTCGCGGGGTGACTACCTGCGTCACTTAGGCCAGCTCGTCGAGCGGCGTCCCTTCGCCGCGAGCCGCCTGGGCCAAGCCCTCCTGCGTCCGCTCCCATGCGCCGGGAATGGCATCGAGGATCTCCGTGATGCGAGCGGCATCCGGATCTGCGTCGTCGAGCGCCGTCGCGAGAAGCGAACGCGCAAGAGTTCCCTCCTGCACATGCGTGCGCTCGGCGAGCCGCGCGAGCTTCCCCGCGTGTTCGTCGTCAAGGGTCACGTTGATGCGCTTCGCAGATGCTGCCATTCGGCCACTGTACACGATTCAACACAATTCGTGCGCAGAGTAAAGGAATGACTGGCAATGGTTCGGGAGGGCCCGACGAGCGCCGGGATGATCGTCTCGACGGCGCAGCGGGGCGGCAGCTTCCGCGAGGCCTTCGCCATGGCGAAGGCTTACACCGAGGCCCGCAAGGACTCCGCGCTTCCTCGACGAGCTCGTCTCGAGCAAGCCGGAGGTGGATCGCACCAGGGCTCACTCGGCCGAGGGGCTGAAGGAACATGGACTGCAGCGGATTCGCGAGGCGGTTGCCGCTGCTCGAACAAAAGGCGACCCCGGAGGAGGTCGACGCCTAACCGAGGCCCTCGGCGCATAGCAGTCCAGAGTAGGCAAAACGGCCACCGAGCAGGCCGATACCGCTCACGGCCGGGTAAACAGGTCCCAGTTCCTGGTCTTACCATCCCGCGGCCGAGACATGTATCTGCCGGCAGGCATGTGACCGTTCCTTTCCTCCAATGAGGCGAAGGCGGCATCACGTGTGAGCCCCTTGCGGTGCCCGCTGGCCTTCCACTTGCCCTCGACGTTCTTGTGCCTGAAGTCGAAGACCATTGGGTCGACCGTAGCCGATGCTTGCCAATGACCCCCTGACGGGCTCGCACCCAGGACGAGCAGGGGAAGCCGAAAAGCCGCCTGCTTTCCATGTCAGCTGACTCCAGGCCGAGCAATTCGACAGACGTTGCAGCCTCGGCTTCAGCGACTGCTGAGCGCCAACACAGTGATTGCTTCGGCCGCCGCGCGAAGCTCGTGAGGGCGATCGGTGCCGATCGCATCGGGAGCGAACTCGAGTACCCGGCTTAGGAGCTCCGGGTGGTTCACAGTGCCGACGTTGACGCTCAGCCCGGCGTCCCGAAGCACCCCGACCAACCGCTCGGAGAGCAGGAAGTGCTCGACCGAGATCCCGTCCACTCCGCTCCGCAGAGCCCAGGAAGCGAGCGCTTCGGGCGCGTAGTCGGCCCAGATCACGAGGCGGGACGGGATCCCGTTTGCAGAGGCGACAGCGCACGCCTCGCCATGGAAGCTGATCACCTCGACTCGGTCGCGGATCGGCTCCCCCCGAAGCCGCTTGCAGATCATCTCGGCGGTGCGGCGGGCAAGGGCCGGGTCGGCGTGCGCCTTGACCTCGAGCTGGAGGCGGACCGCTTCCGGCGCCAGGTCGATCAGCTCCTCGAGTAGGAGCGGGTGCTCCGCCGTCGGCTTTCCCGCGGAGTCACGGATGAGCGCCGATCGGATCTCTTCAGCGGTCCTCTGGCGCGCCCAGCCATCGAGCGTGGTGCCGAGCGTGAGCAGCGGATCGTGCAGCAGGACCAGCCGATCGTCGGCGGTCAGGCATACATCGGTCTCGAGGCCCTCGACCGGACCGGTCAGGGTGTGGCGAAGGGCGGCCGCCGAGGAGTCTGGACCGTAGTGGCGACCGAGCCGGTGTGCATATAGCGGGGGCAGTGCCGAGGCCATCTCCGATCCACCCGAATCCGACCACGAAACCCCTCTGGGGTTGTTAAGACCCTGGAAAAGTGATGTTTTGCTCGCGTGAATGAATCATCGCCCGTGGGACCGCGATCAGTCGAGCCGGCCGGGGAGGAGCGCCCCGAGCACACGCGGATGACTGTCGATCACCGGCGTGTCGATGAGTTCGAAGCGCTCGAAGCCCGCATGGCGAGCCATCGCGTCCAAGCCTGCGGGGGTGAAGCCCCAGTACACGAAGTCATCACGGGCATAGACCTCTCCCGGCACGGGGATGTGAACGGCCGCGGAATCGGAAGTCCGATCCGCCGCCCCGTGGGTCTCGAGCAGCACCCGTCCGCCGGCCGCGAGGCTCCGTCGAATGATCTTCAGCAGCCCCAACGGGTTCTCCACCCGGTGCAGGATCCCGAAGCAGAAGATGAAGTCGAACGTCTCCTCGAGCTCGTCCAGATCGAATGCGTCGATGCGTTGGTAGTCGACCTCGGAGTCGAGTAGCTCCCGGATCGCGGCGAACCCCTCACCTCCCTGCAACTCGACACCCCAGCGCGAGCTGACCCACTCCCTGTACTGCTCGTTGTCGACCGCAACGACTCGCCCCGCCCCGCGCGCCTCCGCGAGGAACGCGTAGAAGCCGTCGAAGGTGCCGATGTCGAGCACGCTCATGCCGCCAAAATCCTCGGGCAAGGCAGGGACCCGGTAGCGGTGATCACGGGCGACGCCGTGGGTGTAGAGCCCCCTGGAGCGGTCGAGCGAGAACGTGTGAAACCAGAGTGGCACCCGATCAAGGACGGCTGCGGCCGTCACAGGATCCGTCTCGATCTGGATCAGATCGGCCACCTGACGCTCTGCGGCAGTTGGTTCGGGAGGGGCTTCCAGGGGTGTCAGACGCTCGTCTGCACCGGTCAGGCTCTTGATGGCCCTGTCCTCCGATTCCTGCGGCTCGGAGTTTCCCTGCGGGGACGTGAGATCGTCGTTTGGCGTGATGTTGTTGTCTCCTGTGGTCGTTCGCCTCCGACACTATCGGTGCGTAGGCGAAGAACGCCGCCTTGCCGTAGCGACCGTCGCCCGGCCCCAGCCCACCTCGACCTGCTGCACGTCACCCGCGTTGCGCACGATGAAGTCGTCCGAGCGCGGCTCGGCGGGGAGGCCGGAGAAGAGGCTGACGGGGCGAGGTCGAAGGACCCCACCAGGCGTTGACCGGGGTCGAGCGGCCGCGGTAGGGAGCAAGCACGCGCGGTCAGCGGCGAGCATCCAGGCCGCAACCTGCCGGGATGGCGGCGACGAACTCGGCCACCGCCACGCGCGGCACGCTCAGGTGCGGCCGCAGCGAGCGCAGTGCGCCGCGGCGGCCCGGCGTCGTGTCGGGCAGGAAGCAGGCGAGCGCGCAGGGCCAGGCCTCCGGCCGGCGCCGTGCTGCCGATGACACCCCCGAGCGCCGGGCGCTCGATGGGTGAGAGCTCGACGATCTCGGCGGTGAAGGCGCTCGTCGCCGCCCCCGTCGCGAACCCCTGCACCGCGCGGGCGGCGGTCACCTATCCGATCTCGCCGGCAAGCAGGAACATCACCATCGCGATCAGCTCCAGGGCCATGAAGGCGACGAGCACCGGTCTCCTGCCGACGTAGTCGGACAGCGAGCCGACGATCAGCATCGCCGCGACCAGCGCGAACGCGTAGACGGCGAAGGCGATGGTTAGGGCGTCGTCCCCGAAACCCCAGTTGTTCTGCAGCTCGACGAGCAGGGGGGTCGGCGCGCCGGCCGCGAGGTAGAGGGACGCGAAGGCGATCGCTGCCCCAGCGAACCCGGCCTTTCGGGACAGGGAGGGCATGCAGCTCAGATCGCCGTCCGGCCGCCGTCCACGGCGAGGACGGCGCCGGTGATGTAGCTCGCTCGTGGGGATGCGAGGAAGGCGATGACCTCGGCGATCTCCTCGGGTTGTGAAGCGCGTTGCATCGGGGTGGTCTCTCCGAGCGCGGTGATGAACTCGGGACCCGAGGGTGACGGCGTGTAGACGGGGCCTGGGGCGATCGCGTTGACGCGCACCCCGCTCGCGCTGTACTCGGCGGCCCAGGCGCGCGTCATTGCCTCGAGCGAGGCCTTCGTCGCGCCGTAGGCCGCGCCGCCGACGAGCCCGACACCGCCGGACATGCTGCTGAGGCTGACGATGCTGCCGCGCCCCCTGGCCGCCATGCCGGGCGCGATCGCCGCGACGAGAAAGAACGGCGCCCTGACGTTGCTGGCGAACATCTTGTCGAACGCAGAGACGTCGAACTCTCCAGTCGGGCCGAAGAGCGCGATTCCCGCGTTGTTGATCAGGATGTCGACATCGCCAACGTCGCTGGCTAGGCGCTGCACCTCCGCGGCATCGCCGAGGTCGGCAGCGACGAAGCTCGCCTTCCCTCCAGCGGCAGTTATCTCCTCGACCGTCTCGGCGCCGCGCGTGGCGTCGCGTCCGTGAACTAGGACCTCGGCCCCCTCCCGGGCCAGTTGCAGCGCGACCGCGCGACCGATACCCGACGTCGCGCCCGTCACCAGTGCCCGTTGCCCTTCGAGTTGGTCTTGAGTGATCGTCGACATTGTTGCTCCTTCGTCTCGTTAGTCGCGGCGTCTGAGCGGGCGGGTGAGCGGTTCAGCGATCCTCGGGGAAGCGGTCGCCGTACATCGGTAGGCCGCTGATGGAGGCCTCGCGTGAGGCCTCGTCCTCGACGACGTCCCAGTGCTCCTTGAGCTGTCCGTCCTCCATGCGGACGAGGTCGACGACAATCCATGGCGTGGGAAGCCCGTGACCGGTGAACCGTCCACGGACGAGGACCATGTCGCCGTCGGCCATGACGAGCTCCAGCTCGTGCTTGAACTCCGGGGGCATGGCCGTGATCAGGCCGAACAGGCCGTCGCGACCCGGGGGAATGTGCGCGCTGTGCTGGATGTACTCGTCCGCCCAGAAGCCTTGAGCGGCCGCGTAGTCGCGTTGGTTAAACAGCACGTCGAACGCTTGGCGGACGGTCTCCTTGTTGGTGTTCTGCGTGTCGGTTGTCGTACTCATCTTTCAGCTCCTGTGAGGTATAACTTCGGCGTATGGCTTGCCAGCCCGGGCGCCAGCTCCGAAAGGGGCCAGCCCGACGTCGTTTGTGGCACAGACAGTAAGGACGTGTGGCGGATTGTCAAAGACTTTGTAGGCTGGTGGCATGCCTGACAGGCATGGAAGCTAAGTCAGCCACCGGAGCGCGATGGAGCTACGACATCTTCGATATTTCATCGCCGCCGCCGAGATGGGCAGCCTGACGGAGGCGGCCGTGCGACGGCTGCACACATCGCAGCCGTCGCTAAGCCGGCAGATCCGGGATCTCGAGTATCAGGTCGGGGTCGAGCTGCTCTCGCGCAGCGTTCATGGCGTCGAGCTCACCGCCGCGGGCGATGCCTTTCTCGATCACGCCCGCATGGCGCTGATGCAGGTCGATGCCGCGGTCGAAGCGGCACGCAGCGCGGCGGAACCGGCAAAGAAGAAGACGTTCGCCATCGGCTTCCAAACCGGCCACGAGATGCACTGGCTGCCGCAGGCGATGCACGTGCTGCACGACGAACTGAAGAACATCCAGGTCACGGTCTCCAGCGACTACTCGCCGGACCTTGCCGAAGCGCTCGTCCGCGGCCGACTGGACCTGGCCTTGCTGCGCGTCGAGCCGGGTTACTACCTCGAGTACCACGTGGTGGACCGGGAGCCACTCATCGTCCTGATGCCGAGCGACCATCGCCTCACCGCGCGCGAAGCAGTGCGCCCGCAAGACTTCGTGGGCGAGACTTTCATCGGCGGTGCGAACAAGGCCGCCGTGCTGGGCGCCATCACCGAAGACTACCTCCGCCGCTCGGGGCTCAAAATCAAACTGGATCACGGCGTGGACAACATGGCGATGGCCATGTCCCTGGTCGCATCCACACGCGGGCTGGCCCTGATGCCCGCCTATGCCGAGAACCTGCTGCCGTCGTCCGTCGTCAGCCGTCCGCTCGAAGGCGAGGCGCCGACGATCGATGTAGCGGTGGGCTACAGCAAGTCCAACACCTCGCCGATTCTCAAGCTGTTCCTATCAAGACTCGACGAGCTGGTCGGGCCGAACCGGTAGCAATGGCCAACATGGCCGAGAACCTGTTCGACAGCGACGAGGCGTTCCCGCGCGTGAGCCGGGAGCTCCTCGCGGTGCTCGACGCGGCGGGCGAATGGCGCCCGCTCACCAAGGGCGAGGTTCTGTCTGGGCGCTCGGTCTCGATCGCGGCCTGGAGGTCGGGGATCTCGTAGTCGGCCCGCCGGACAAAGGTCCTGCCTGCCGACATCAGGGCCCCGATCGGCGTGCGCGCCTTCCAGTCTTCGAGCGCGATCGCCTCGATGCGAGGATCGATCGGCGCCGCGGAGAGGCCGAGCCGCCCGATCGCGTCCACGCTCCCGCTTGCGGTGCGGATCGTGACCTCGTGGCCCCGGTCGCGCAAGACGATCGCGGTGGCCACCGGCGGGTAGGCGTGGCCCGACCCCGGAGCGGTGTAGACCAGCACGCGTGCCATCAGTCGGCTCCGGTCAGCGCATCGACCATTTGCACGATCGCCGCTTCGGTGCGGCGGCGCGACAGCTTCCTCGGCGAGGAGGTGGAGGATGCGGTTGCCTTCGGTGTCGTAATGATCGAGCAGATTGCGGATTCGGCCCGCGTGATCGCCGACCGGGGCCTCGTCCCGTGACTCGATCATGCGATCGCCCCAGTCTTCCAGCACGGCCGCGAACAGGTCCTCCTTACGGCCGAAATGCGCGATCAGGGTGGGGACGGTTACTCCGGCCGCCTCGGCGACCTCGGCAAGCGTCACCTCGTCGTAGGACCGAGACAGGAAACGCTCCAACGCCACCTCGCGGATCCGCTGCGCCGTCTCCTCCGAGCGTCGCGCCCGGACGTCCATACGGTACTGCCGCTTGCCTGTCGCTGCCGTCTCCAGCCAAGGGCCATGAACGCTGGCGCGAACCGGTGGATACTCAGGAGCGCGCGTTCGCCAGTCCGGCGGCCAGTACCCGCGCCGAGGCCTTGATCGCTGCCAGGCTCACCCCCCCCTCCTGACGCAGGTGGCGCACCACGTTCACGTTCACGGAGTTGAGCAGGAGCTGCGCCAGGATCGGCGCCTCGAGCTTCGGCGAGATTTCCCGGATCAGGTTCTCGGCGTGGAGCGAGAGGACGATGTAGCCGCCGATCGGGGCTTTCCAGCGATCCCTCTCGAGGGCGAGGATCAGCTCGAGGTGGCCATCCTCGAGGTCGAGCAGGCCTTCGAGGAAGACGGCGAGGCGCTCCTTCGGCGGCGCTCCAGGGCCGAGTGGGGGAGGCCCGAACATGAAGGCGTCCTGGAAGACGCGCAGGTGCTCGTCAAGGAGGGCTTGGAAGAGGCCGGAGCGGTCGCCGAAGCGGCGGAACACGGTCCCCTTGCCGACCCCTGCCCGCTCAGCGACTGCGTCGAGCGTAATCCCCCCGGCGCCGCGCTCGGCCAGTACCAGGCGCGTCGCATCGAGGATGCGAACCCGGTTCGCCGCCGCATCGGCGCGCTCGCGCCGCTCGCCGGCGATCGGAAGACCACCTTGCTTGTCCATCGCCAAAGCTCACCTGACTCCGTCGGCCGTTCGTTCGTGGGGATCGTACGGGCTCAACGGGCGGCAGCACGGGTGCTGCCCCGCTGGCCCATCCTCTCCCTGACCAGCGGCGCCACCTGTGTTCCGTACAGCTCGATCGCTTGCATCAGGCTGTCGTGGGGGAGGTCCCCCATGCCGTACTTGAGGTCGAAGCGGGTTGCCCCGAGGGTGTCGAGGGTGGCGACGATCTTGCCGGCGACGGTCTCCGGCGCGCCGACGTAGAGCGCCCCGTCCGGGCCGATTTCGCGCGCGAACGACTCCCGGGTGGGAGGGGGGAAGCCGCGTTCGGCGGCGACCCGGCCCATCACCTCCGCGTAGTGGGGCCAGAACTCGTCGCGGGCCTCCCGGTCGGTCTCGGCGACGTGCCCCGGCGAGTGCACGCCGATCGGCCGCGGCGGCTTCTCCAGCCGCTCGAGCTCGTCGCGGTGCAGCTGCGCCAGCGGGGTGAAGCGAGCGGGGGAGCCGCCGATGATCGCCAGCATCAGCGGCAGGCCGTGGCGGGCGGCGCGCCGCACGGAATCAGGGCTGCCGCCGACCCCGACCCAGGTGGAGAGAGTGCCCTCGAGCCGGGGTACGATCCGCGTCTCGCGCAGCGGCGGCCGGGTCGAGCCGCTCCAGCTGACCGTTGGCCCTTCCAGCAGCCGCACGAAGAGGTCGAGCTTCTCCTCGAAGAGCAGTTCGTAATCGTCGAGGTCATAGCCGAAGAGCGGGAACGACTCGATCGTCGAGCCGCGCCCGAGGATCACGTCGGCCCGCCCTCCCGAGATCGCGTTGAGGGTCGAGTAGCGCTCGAAGACCCGCACCGGGTCGTCGGAGCTCAGCACCGTCACCGCCGAGCCGATGCGGATCCGCTCGGTCCTCGCGGCAATCGCCGCGAGGACGACATCGGGGGCCGAGGCCGGCATGTCCTCGCGGTGGTGCTCGCCGAGGGCGAAGTGCTCGAGGCCGACCCGCTCGGCCAGCACCCCCTCCGCGACTACGTCGCGAAGGGCCTGGGCCTCGGAGACGCGCACGCCGTCCGCCCCCCGGGAGACGTCGCCGAAGGTGTCGAGCCCGAGGGCGATTCCCTCCCGGTCAGGCACGGACGGCCTCCCCCTCACGCACGGACTTCATCGCTCGCGTCCAGGACTCGAGCTGGTCGAACATGGTGACCGCCGCTTCGTCGTGCTGGGGGCCAGGAGCGAAGACCGAGAAGTTCTCGAAGTCGGTGAACATCGAGAAGCTCAGCTGCTGGCGCACGTGGGCGATCTGCAGCTCGCTGGTGATGCCGCGCAGGTGCTCGATCGCTCGGGCGCCGCCCAGCGAGCCGTAGCTGACGAACGCGGCGGCCTTGTTGTTCCACTCGGCGTAGAGGTAGTCGATCGCGTTCTTCAGCACGCCCGAGGTCGAGTGGTTGTACTCCGGGGTGACGAAGACGAAGCCGTCGTAGGAGGCGATCTTCTCCGCCCACGCCTTGGTGTGCTCGCCGGCGTACTGGCCCAGGGTCGGGGGCATCGGCTCGTCGATATGGGGAAGCGGGTTGTCGACGAGGTCGACGAGCTCGTACTGCGCCGTCGTGCGCTCTTCGGCCTTGTCGGCGACCCAGTCGGCGACGCTTTTTCCCTTGCGGCCGGGGCGGGTGCTGCCGAGGATGATGGCGATCCTGAGGTCAGGCACGGAAGTCCTTTCTGCCGAGGTGTTCCCTTTTCGGGAATCTAAGCGGACCATTAGTCCGTTTAGATGAAGGTAACACAGACCCTCGACCTTCGACGGCCCTTCTCGAAAGGAGAATCGGTGATCTATACGACCGGCGGCGGCGTTCCTTCGGCGCTCGCGGCGAGCGTCTCGTCCCAGCCGCAGACGAGGCAGGCGTGTTGGAACGCTGAGCGGGCAAACTCAAGCGCGTAGGCGCGCGGGTCGGGGGCGCTGCGCACGTCATCCCAGTCCAACACGTACTCCCCCAGGTCGCTGTCCCAGCGCGCGGCCTCGGGGTTGAGGTCGGCCTCCCCGAACCCATCGGGCGGGGGATGGGCGTAGGCGAAGAACGCCGCCTTGCGGTAGCGGCCATCGCCGGGCCACCAGCCCACCTCGACCTGCTGCACGTCACCCGCGTTGCGCACGATGAAGTCGTCAGAGGGCGGCTCCGCAGGGAGACCTGAGAAGAGGCTGACGGCGATGTCGAAGGAGCCCCACCAAGCGTTGACTGGGGTCGAGCGGCCGCGGTAGGGAGCGCGAAAGGCGGCGAGCACGAGGGCTGCTTGGGTCGCGGCGGCGAAGTAGGCGGCGACCTCTTCAGGCTCGTAGGTCGCGTGCTCGGTGTCCTCGTCCAGCGGGAGGCTCCAGGTCACCTCCTGGGGCGTCGGGTCGATCTCGACCGGGCCCCCCAGCTCGCCCACCGCCGCCAGCAGCTCCCGGGTCACCTCGCCGACGGCGCGGTGGGGGGTCAACGGCAGCCGCAGCGACTGTCCGTCGCTGTGCTCGGCGACCGCCTCATGGCTGTGCAGATCCAGTGCCACGACCAGCGCCCCCGAGCCGTCCGCCGTCGGCAGCGGACCCGTCTCCCAACCCCGCGCGGTCAGGCGCAGCGCGGCATGCTGAAGCTGTGGCTCAGGTGGTGCCAGCTTCGCGGCGATCTTCCCTAGCACCTGCGTATGCGCGTGAAGCGTGTCGCAGGTCTCGCTCCAGTCCTCGTAGGAAACGGACGGCCACAGGTCGGATGACGCCATCGACTTACGGTAGCGTTCTTTTCAACGCACCTGGAAAGCGCCAGAGCGGCGATAGGCGGTTAGAAGGGGTGATGGAGCTAGCCGGATTCGAACCGCCGACCTCCTGGGTGCGATTCGTGCAGCATGGAAGTGCAGAAAAGCATCTCGGCTATCCCAAGGAAACGCCTAAACCTTGGGTTACGGGGCGCCTGTCCAAGGATTGTTCGGCCCGCGAGGGAACAGCCACGATCGACGGGCTGAGACGTAGCGGAGCCGACGCGCGTCAGGCCTAAGGTTTCGTCTCGGTGGGGCCGAGCCACACACACCGCGCTCACCGCCGCGCCCGCGCCGCCTGGCGGACGAGGTGGTCGCGCTCGGCGACGGTCGCGGCGCGGCGGGCGGCCTCGGCGTAGGCCTCCGCGGCGGCGGGGAGGTCGCCGTCCAGCTCGTGCAGGTGACCGCGGACGGCGTGCCAGCGATGCCGCTCGCCGAGCACGTCGCGCAGCCGGTCGCTCTCGCGCAGGCCGGCGGCGGCGCCGTGGACGTGGCCGAGCGCGACGGCGCGGCCGAGGACGGCGGCGGGGTCGTCGCGGACCGGGTCGTCGGTGAGCGCGACGAGGTCGTCGTACCAGGAGAGGATCTGCGGCCAGTCGGTCTCCTCGGCGCTCGCCGCGTCGTCGTGCAG
>JAWVFL010000020.1:0-30225 GCA_033856195.1 Solirubrobacterales bacterium
CTGCCGCTCTCGCGGCGCTGGCTTGGCGGGTAGGTCGGGAGCCCGCAAGCAGAGGGGTCTCAGTTCGTACCGATCTAGCGCAGGCAGTAGTCTGCCCGACTTGTGAAGTTTCCTATGGAGATTCGCCTCTTGAGCACCGACGATCCCAGGCGTGTGTGGCAACCTTGGGAGGAACCTGCGGCGAGCGCGGCTCGACCGCAAGATGACGCAGGAGGAAGTGGCCGAGCGCAGCGGCGTGCATGCCACCGAGGTCAGCCGCATCGAGAGCGGCAAGCGCGACCCCCAAGTCTCAACGGTGGAGAGGTTGGCAGGGGCCGTTGGCCTCACCGCGAGCGATCTGCTCCGCTGAGTATTAGGCCGGCCTCCCGTCGCTTGTCAGCGGTCGAAGGCCGGCCCTTTTCGTGGGGCGCCTACTTCGTCTTAAACGTCTGTAGAAGCGGCGCGACCGGATTGACGGGCGTGATCTTCATCCCTCTCACCCCCTCCCGCTCGTCAGCGCCCGGCGGTTTGCCGGGGCGGGAGAGGGGGATGGTAAGGAAGTTCTTAGCGCTGGCCGCCTGCTTAGCGCTCAGAATGCCGGTGCACAGGACAAGTACATATGCTCAGACATCCTCGAAAAGACTTGACAGACCTGACTGGAGGGGCGAATGGGCGTAAGGCACGCAGAGCTACGGCCCGGGCGAAACCCGGTTAAGCGGCGATCGAGGCTGCCAGAGGAAGTCCCTACATACCCCGCAAGTCATCGGGTCCGACTCGAAGCGCTCATCATCCTTCACGAGGGGCAGTTCAGCGCGGCAGAGATCGCAAGGATGATTGACGAGGACGTGGAGATCGTGACCAATCACCTACGCGACCTCTATGACGCCGGCTGTATCGAATTTGTCGGGCACCAAGGAGAGGGCAATCTCAGAAAAGCGGTCTACCGAGCCATTGCCCGGCCTTTTACAAATCGCGACGAAGCCAAGAAAATGTCGCCGGAGGAACGTCAAGAAGCCGCCGGCGTGCACTTCCAATGGATCTTGGCCGAGGCCCTCGCGGCTTACCGGAAGAAAAAGATGGTCAGCGACGAGACCGTCGTGATGTCGGACGAACCTTGTCTCGACACGGAAGGCATACGCGAGCTACATGATTTTCTTGTCGCCTGCTGGACCGGCGATGTAGAGACACTGACCAAGCTAGAAGGTGTGCAACAGATCGCCGCCAGGGCTATGAACCGGATGGCGAAGTCAAACGAGGTAGGTACGACAGTAGTCGCTTCACTCATGGCCTTTGAGCGGGCTCGCCCCTCGATTTCTGAGGGGTCTCCCCGAGTGCCGATAAGCAAACCATGAGCGATAAGTAAATTTGGGTTGCCAGGTATGTACCAATCTGGAAGTATCGACACACTCCGAATCAGGTGAATACCCGGCGTCGTCAGTATCGAACCGGATCGTCTGGAACGGAAGCTCCGGATGACGGGCTGCCACACACAAACGCTCGTCATCCGGGGCGCACCAGTCACATGCCGAGAAGACGACACACTTCCACCCAGCAGCGTCGTGCCGCCGCCACTTCCCCAAGTTGGCGGCGACCCGTGTCTGCACCTCTCAGTTTGCTCGATGGACGAGGAGTGAAGACGATAGGCAGGAGCGGGCGCACCCTAGACCGGGCTGCGCCCGCTCCAGTCGTCGTAAATCAGACCAAGCTGGCAATCGTCGCGGTGATGCAGGGGGTCTGCCACCCGGTCTCAGCTGGCGAACTTCAGAAGATGTGGGCAGAGCACAAGCCTCTGGAGATTTTCGACTACCACCTCTCCACCCTCGTAAAGGCGAAGGTTGTGGAAGTGGTCTACGGCCCTGAACTCCATTTTCGCCTTGTGAGTGGGCCAGAAGTTGACGAACCATCTTTCAGGGAGCGGTGCCGTTAGCGCTTGCGGATTCAAAGCGCACTGAGCCCGCAGGGCTTTGGCAGGGATTACGACAACACAAGGGGAGGGACATTTCGTGAAGGGGATCAGGTCAGTTGCGGCAGTCTTGGGGCTTTTAATGCTGTTGGGCTCCGGTATTGCCCTAGCCGCACAGGATGAATCAGGCGGCGAAACCACGACTGCCTTTAGCGATCCTCCGACGGAGCCAGGTGTCGAAGTCCCGGCCAAGCGCACCGCAACCTCCCAGACTTTCCGTCTCCCCGGCGGTGCTCTGCAAACTCACGTCTTCGAGAGTCCGGTCAACTATCTCGAGGACGGTGAATGGAAGCCGATCGACAGCGGTCTCGAAGAAGCTGCCGATGGTGGCCTCACCAACGGCCAGAACAGCTTTGACGTTCACCTTCCCCAGCGCCTCGGCGAGGATCCACTGCGGCTCACTACCCAAGGAAGCTGGGTCTCCGCTGAATTGGAGGGGGAAGTCTCTCACGCCGCGCAACTGGAAGGCGACACCGCGAGCTACGAATCGCCCGACGGAGATACGACCTATGAATTCGCAGGCTTTGCCAGTGGGGTCAAGGAGGAAATCGAGCTCGCCGATGTTCATGCCCCAAGCACCTTTACCTACGACCTCGCGGCATCACCAGACCTGGCGCCCGAGCTCGCCGAGGACGGCTCGATCGTCTTTCGCGGTCCAGACCAACAGCCGGTCGTGGTCCTGCCTGCGCCGTTCATGTATGACAGCACTCCGGGACGCCCAGAGGTATCCCACGAGGTTCACTATGACCTTGAGAGTGCCCAGCCGGGCCATTGGCAACTTTCGATCGAAGCCGACCGCTCATGGCTGGAAATGCCCGAGCGCGTCTGGCCCGTGACCCTCGACCCGACGGTCGCCAGATTCAGCCCCTCGCTCGACTGCTCGATCGAATATAGCCAGTACTCCGCGGGTGACGGGCGCGGCATGTGCGCAAGCGGAGGGGAACCGTGGCTCTACGCGATGTATTACCCGGGCCAGTACGACATCTGGTATCGGTCGCTGCTTCGTTTCAATCTCTCCTCGATTCCGACCTCATCCGCAGTGACGGCCGCCACGGTCGGCATCCATACGCCTTGGGCGTCCAACAACACGAGCGGCCTCGCTCTGCGCAAGGTGACCAAGAACTGGGACAGCACGCTCAACTGGCTCAAATACAGCACCGGGGTATCTGGCGGGAGCTGGGCTAAACCGGGGGGAGACTATACCTCGGAAGGCTCAAACATCTTTGTCAGTGAACGTGGCAACCAGGCGGGCTGGTGGAATTTCTCGAAAGGCCTCGCTGGCGTGGTTCAGCAGTGGGTCACGAACCCGACGACCAACTATGGCGCCGAGCTGAAGCTCCTCGACGACAACGTGCGCCAATGCGAAGACGGCCCCAAAGGCATCAAAGGCTGCAAAGAACGCGTTGCCGGCTGGTTTGAGTCAAGCGCCGCCACCGACCCCAACGTGCGGCCCTACCTATCGGTCACCCATTACCCGCAGGCGCCGGCGACGAGCAAGGTGATAACCCCCAGCGAGGGTCAGCACAGCGGTAAGCACTTCACCCTCAGAGCAGGTTGGAAAGGCACGGGAATGACCGGCGTGACCTTTCAGGTCAAGTACCAGAACTTGCCCTGGGAAACGATTCCGGCAAGTCTTGTCACCAATAGCCAAGGCCAGGAAGTCTCTTGGCCAGCGTCGGTATTCCCGGCTAATAGCAAGAGCGATGCTCTCTACTTCGACGCCTCTTCTTACCCATATGTCCAAAACGCGAGTGAAGACTCCTTTCAAATCCGGGCGCTGCTGGACGGGGCGAAAGAAAATGGCTACACCGCTCCGGTGAATGCTGTCTATGACCCTGGCACTGGTGGACCCCTTGATGCCACGGCTCCCGTTGGGCCTGGCACCGTCGATCTCGTCACGGGCAATTTCAATGTTTCGCGTGCCGACGTTTCGATACCGGGCTTCAACTCTGCATTGGAATTCTCCCGTAGCCGCAACTCCCGCGACCCGTCAACGCCTGGAGTCAGGGGCGTGTTGGGAAGTGGTTGGCAGCCCTCTGTGTCACTCGAAGCTGCGGGCAACTTCGGGTGGCAGGGCATATATGACGCCAACGCGGCCGGAGAAGGTGCCTACGCGGTGCTCAGAGACCTCGAAGGCTATGAATCGGCGTTCGAAATGGAAGGGTCCTCCTACGTTGCTCCGCCCGAGGCTCCAGGGTGGAAACTGACTCGTGAAGACGCCACCCATCTTGTCCTTGTCGAACCCAATGGCAATCGGACGGTGTTTAAAAAGGAAGAAGGTAGCTTCAACTATCTCCCGGAGGCGATAACGATGCCGGGCGGGTCGAGCAACAAACAGCAAGTTAGCTACCAGAAAAACTACGCAGGAGAACTTCTTCTGAGCACCATCGTTGCGCCGTCTCCAGCCGGGATCACCTGCACCGAGACAAATGCTTCCACCACCGTCGGCTGCCGGTCATTGACCTTCTTTTACGAAGTGCTGCCAGTCGCAAACGAAGGGAAATACTTTGCTTCGCGCTTGATGTCGATCACCTATCACGGTCCTAGCAGCGCTGGTGGGCCGCAAGGTGCATGGGAAGTCTCGCGCTATGCCTATGACCCCAATGGCAATCTAGTTGCGCAATGGGACCCGCGAATCTCCCCGGCACTGAAAGAGGTCTATACATACGAAGGCTCAAAGGTCCGAACGATCACCCCTCCAGGGCAACTGCCTTGGACCCTGAATTACATGAACAAATACCCGGATGAACTTGCGCTGAAGAGCGTAAGTAGACCGAGTTTGCTGAGCAGTCCGTCAGTGGCCGAAACGACGATCGCGTATGACGCCCCGGTAAGTGGCAGTGGCGCTCCCTACGACCTGAGCTATTCCGAAGTCACGAAATGGGGACAGCGGGACCTCCCTCTTACCGCTACGGCGATCTTTCCTCCGGACCAGGTGCCATCAGAGCCACCTAGTAGCTACTCACGCGCCACGATCTACTACATGGATGCCGATGGGCAGACGGTGAATACAGTCTCGCCTGCGGGCACCGGCATCTCGACGCCTTCGATTACGACTTCCGAAACCGATGAACACGGCAACGTCACTCGCGAACTGACTGCTCAAAATCGAGTTCGCGCCCTGGCGGCGGGCGGCGAATCCAAAGCACGCTCCGAAGAACTTGACACCCGGCGTCAGTTCTCGTTCGACGGAACCGAGCTGGAATGGGAATGGGGACCTCGCCATGCAGTAAGGCTCGAATCCGGCGAAGTCGTCCAGGCTCGCATGAACCGGGAAATCAGCTATGACGAAGGTGCGCCAACTCCCCCGGCCGGAACACCGAAAGCACATCTACCAACCCGTGAACGGACAGCGGCGTTCACGGGAATAGTTCCTCTTTTCGGCGAGTTCGACGCCAGGGTCACCGAAACGAAGTATGACTGGACGCTGCGAAAGCCAATCGAAGCGATCCTCGGTGCCGAATCCGGTGGCTTGCAGTTGAAAAAGCGCATCGCCTACGACGCGGTAAGCGGCCTGCCTACTGAACGCAGTCTGCCCGCAGAACCCAAAGGCGGCGACGCACATACGATGACGATCATTTATTACACCGCAGGCACCAACCCGCTCGACGCCTCGTGTGGGAGCAGCCCAGGCTTTGCCAATCTGCCCTGCAAGACGATGCCGGCAAAACAACCAGGCACGGCGGGGATGCCTGAACTGCTGGTCACTCGCTATACCTCCTACAACTATCTCGGCGAGCCGACTGAAGTGATCGAAAGCCCCGGGGGCAAAGAAGAAAAAGAAAAGACCCGCAAAGCGATCAAGACCTACGACGAAGCGGGTCGCCAAACGGCGAGCAGGCTGATGGGCGGCGGAACGGAACTGCCGCCAACGGCCACCGTCTACAACAAAGCAACCGGCCTACCCGAGGAACAGAAGTTCACCTGCGAAGGCAAATGCGAAGGCTTCGACAGCCAATCCGCGGTGATTGCCTATGACGAACTCGGCCGTCCGGTCCAATACACGGACGCAGACGGGAACACGTCCAAAACGACCTACGACCTGCTCGGGCGCCCAGCAACGATCTTTGACGGCAAGGGCACGCAGACCTTCGGCTACGACGAAACCTCTGGCCTCCTGGTCGCACTCAACGACTCGGCCGCGGGGACATTCACCGCCTCCTACGATGCCGACGGCAAGATGGTCGAAGAAGGCTTGCCCAACGGCCTGGTGGCTAAAACGACCTATGACGAGGTAGGTGCGCCGGTCAAACTGAGCTACACGAAGGTGCTGAGCTGTTCGGAAAAATGCACCTGGACCGAAGAAAGCAACGAACGCTCGATCTACGGGCAGATCCTTTCGCAGACGAGCCTCGGCTCAAGCCAGCAGTACAGTTACGACAAGGCGGGCAGGCTGACCTTGGTGCAGGACACCCCGAAAGGGGGCAGCTGCACGACGCGCCAGTACCTCTTTGACGCGGATTCCAATCGCACTAAACTGACGACCCGTGCGCCCGGTGTAGGCGGCGCTTGCGACACGAAATCCACGGGCACCAGCCAGGAATACAAATACGACGCGGCCGATCGGTTGACGGGGCCCGAAGCGACCCCCAACTACGACAGCTTCGGCCGCATCACAAGCCTGCCGGCTAAATTCGCAGGCGGTAGCACCTTGACGACCAGCTACTACAGCAACGAAATGATTGCGAGCCAGTCGCAGAGCGGGCTGACGAATACGTACCAGTTGGATGCAACTGGCCGCCCACGCCAAGTAACCCAGTCGGGAACAAAAACGGGAACCGAAGTTTTCCACTACTCCATGGCCTCAGATTCGACCGCTTGGACCGAAGGAGCCGGGACTTGGACTCGCAGCATCGGTGGCATCAGCGGCGGCCTCGCGGCGATTCAGGAAAGCTCAGGCACAACAAGCCTTCAGCTGATGAACTTGCACGGCGACGTCGTTGCCACGGCAAGCCTTAGCTTGTCGGCAAAAGATCCGACTGCCAAATTTGAATTTGATGAGTTTGGCAATCCGAAGAAAGGGAGTGCCGGTCGCTACGGATGGCTGGGGAGCAAGTCGCGCCGCACTGAATTGCCTGCCGGAGTCATCCAAATGGGCGCGCGGAGCTATGTGCCCGCGATGGGACGCTTCCTCTCAGTTGATCCAGTGCAGGGCGGGTCAGCCAATGCCTATGACTATGCCAATGCAGATCCCATAAATGGATTTGACCTCTCTGGCACCGATGCAATGTCCTCCGAAGACTACCCGTGCAGGGGAAGAGTTCATGCCCATACACGCCACCATCGCTATGAACGTGACGGCTATGGTCGAGTCAAAGTGCGCTTCAATGTGTATTGCGCCCACCGGGGGGAAGAGGTAAACGCTGTGTCGGTCAAGATAAAGTTTAGCGCTACGGGTCAAGATAGAACTATTTATGAAAAACGAACGGATGGATCTAGTATCTCTCATGACGGAGAAGTTGAGATCGGCAACTTCAAGAAGCAGAACCCGCTAAGCTACCAATGCCTACAGGGCGAAACCTATGAATGGACGATCGAAGTCGAAGTGTGGTCCCATTCAAAAAACTCAGCAGCAAATACAATCGAAGCGGGTACGGCTACCAACTTCACGCTTCATGCAAAAAGTATCTGTCGTGGCTAGCGTAGTGTGCCTGTCCGCTGTTTCTGTGGCTGAAATATGCTGAAAATAACGAAACGTAAAGTTTATATCGCGGCCGCTGGTCTAGCTGTCTGCTTTTTGATGGCTAGTGTCTTGAACGTAAGACTCTGGGCACAGTCAGATCAGAAAGCGCGTACATGCAAGCACCGTCAGCCGATTGCGCATGGGGACAGCCCCAGCGGCACCCCTTGGACAGTGACGGTGTCAATTCGAGAAAACGGGCACAACTGCTCGGCTTGGCTTCTGGGATTCGAATTCCGTCCGGATCAAAAACCCTATAGCCACAGCTGGGAAGCGGAAGCGGAACTTAGCAGGCAAATCCCCATGCCCGGCAGCTTCAGCTGGGGTTGGGGAATTCCTGCCGGTGGGCATCTGCCGAATGACTTCACGATCAGTGGCCAAGACGAATACGAGGGATCGGAGAGAGTCTTCGCCGGCGCTGCTGGTGGTAGCGTCAAATCCATAACGCTAACCATGAGTAGCGGAAAACACATGGTGATACATCCGCGACTGCCGGGCCAAGCTCTTCGACAGCGGTTCGTGTGGCTTCGGAATCTAAGATACTTTGTGTCGTACTATCACCTCGGGAGTCATGTACAAAAGGTGGCAGTTCGAAGTGCTAATGGCGTGTCCACCATTAGAGGAAACGAAGGCGCATTTGAAAAGATAGGTCTAACGGGTCTCTAAAACGCGATCGCTCGGCCGTGCGACGCGGATGCCCTAGCGGTCACATGCCGACGCTAGGGCGCTTCTAGGTCCCCCGCCCATAGTTGCTTGTGCGACCTCGGGCGACGTACCTGCCCCGGCCTACTCGCCAAACTAGCGCCGCGGGCGCGGCAGTCAAGGGCGAGCGCGGTGCTTCAATCGCTGGGTTGGGGTACCTATCGACCAATCCGCAAGCCTCTCTCGATGCTCCTGGCCCTCAGCTGGCGCGACTCAGCTGCGGCGGGAGTTGGGCCACGATCGCGGATGCCGTGGCCCAAATCCGCTCGGAACTCCCCCAAACTGCGGGCGACGGCTAACGGCGGGGGTCTGTAGAATTGGCGCCGGAGGTAGTCCGAATCCGCATGAGAAGGTGGCTTCGGACCCTTTTTGCCCAGGTAGCTCAGTTTGGTAGAGCACATCCATGGTAAGGATGGGTTCACGAGTTCGAATTTCGCCGCATTCTTCTCCCTGTACCGGCGAGTCTCACGGCGCTAGGAGATCAGTCCTTCTCGCTGCCTACACTCGTGGTATTTGGCCTCAGCGAGTGCCCAGATGCCGAGGGCGGCGAAGGCCGCGGCAAGGACGAGCCCCCCGATCCAGAACTGGCGCGAAGTCATTGCGTCGGATGGTCTTCTGATCCGCGTATCAGATGGCTGCTGGGGGTTGGCATCCCTATTTTCATCCCCACGGTTCGTGATAAGCGTCGAATTGCAGGGTAATCGCGCTCAGGGCGCCGAGATGATGACCGAGGACGCCAAGTTCGCTCTCGGCTTCTAGGCAGGGACGCGGTGCTCCGCAAGTCTGCGGAGGGTCAGGTTGGTTTAATCGCCTCGCGCAAGAGCGAGCTTGCGCGGTAGCGAATCGAGCGGCCCTTGCCGGCCTGCTGGACCAGGCCGGCATCGAGCAGGCGGCGGAAGTCCCCGCTCGCGGTGGCGGGGGAGACATCTGCCTCTTTGCTGTATTTGGCGCGGTCGCTGCCTCCGATCAGGCTCTGCTCGAGCGCGATCGTGAGCCGGTCCGGCCAGCCTCGCTCGGTCACGATGCTTTCGAGGTGCTCCCAGCGCGTCGCCGCTTCCTCGATCTGGACGAGGCGCTGGCGCGCTTGCGCTATGTGGGCGCCTACGCAGAAGCTCACCCATTCCGTCGTGTCCCGATCGGGCTGATAGCTCCCGCCCTGGACCTTCCTCAGCGCGGCGTAGTAGTCGGCGGTGTGGTCTCTCAGGTGCTCCTCGATCGAGGAGAACTCCGGCGAGATCATTCCCTCTCGAGCCAGAACGAGCGACTGGATGATTCGCGAGATGCGGCCGTTTCCGTCGCGGAAGGGGTGCACCGAGGTCACGTTCAGGTGCGCTATCGCCGCTCGTACGACGGTGTCAGCCTCGCCATCGCCGACAGCTAGCCAGTCGACGACCTCTCCCATCAGGCGGGGGACATCGTCGGCCGGTGGCCCGTGGTAGTCGATTCTGCCGTTGGCTCCTGTGACGGCGATCTCTCCGGTGCGCCAGCGACCGGGGTCCTTGTCGGGCTGGAAGTAACAGGCGTCGAAGTGAAGATCGAGGATGACCCGGTCCAGCCAGCGGAAGGACGGATCGTCCGCCATTGCGCCAACGTGGTCCAGTGCTCGTGCGTAGCAGGAGACCGCCATCCGGTTGTCATCGTCAGGCTCGGCCTGTTTCTCGCCGCTGATCAGCGCGATCGCCTCCTCGGGATCAACCGAGTAGCCCTCGATCGAGGTTGAGCTCTCGATCGAGCTGGCGCGAACCTCACGGCGCAGCGCGCCGATCCAGCGACTCGGCCGATTCACCTCGCTGCCCAGCTGCGTGCGTAGCTGGCGCAGGGCATCGAGCTGATCCTTCAGGTCGCCATCGATCTGCGGAAGCGCATAGATCATGGAGCTATTATACGCATATACGACTAAACGTTTAAACGGCTAGCCCAAAGATGGACACTGCGAGCGGCAATTGACTCAGTGCGGCAGGCGCGGATCCTCGGGATCGATCTCTTCCGCCGTACCGTCGTAATCGTAGGAGCGGCCTGAGGCACGCTGACCGGCCGGTCCCCCCGCGCCTGGGACGCCCATGACCACGAAGCGACGCCCAACGTAACCGCTCATCAGGCGCCTGATGAGCGCGCGGGTAGGTGGGATCAGGAAGATCAGGCCGACTATGTCAGTGACGAAGCCGGGGGTGAGGAGGAGGGTGCCGCCGATCGCAATCAGCAGGCCGTCGGCGACCTCGCGGCCGGGGAAGCGGCGCTCCCCCAGGGCGGCGTTGAAGCGGCGCCAGGCGCCGCGACCCTGGTGGCGGAGTAGCAGCGAGCCGAGCAGGGCGTCGGCAAGCAGCAGGGCGATCGTGGGGACGACCCCGATCCACGAGCCGATCTGGATGATCACGTAGAGCTCGACGATCGGCACGACGATGAAGAGGGCGACGAGTATGGCCATGCGACGAGCCTAGCCAGCCGGGCGCGTGGGCTCAGGCCGGAGCGGCCGCGGCGGCCGCTTCCTCGAGCTCGGCGAGCGAGCGGTTGAGGCCCTCGGCGATCGCTTCTACGTCCTCCATCGCGTCGTAGTCGGCGAGCAGGCCGAAGCCGACGCGGCCGTTGTAGCTCATGATCGCCACCGCCATCGCGTGGTTTGGGGGCAGGAAGGCGACCGGGAAGACCTCCTCCAGTTCGCGTCCCAGCACGTAGAGGGGAAGCTGGGGACCGGGCACGTTGGTGACGATCAGGTTGAAGAGCCGGGTGGAGAAGTTGATCCGCGAGGCCTGGGCCAGCAGCGTCGGCGGCGCGAAGTCGTTGAAACGGGAGATCACTTCGGCGCCGAGCGCCTGCTTGGAGCGCTTCAGTCCCTCCATCTGCTCGCTCACCACCCGCAGCCGGCGCACGGGGTCCTCGACGTAGACCGGCAGCGGGCCGCGCATCGCCGCGATCCGGTTGCCGAGGTCACCGCGCTCGTCCTGGGTCCGGATCGAGACAGGAACGAGCGCCCGTAGTTCCAGACCCTCGGTGCGGACGCCGCGGCTGTGCAGCCAATCGCGTACTGCCCCGGTCACGACTGCCAGCACGACGTCGTTGACGGTGCCACCGAGCGTGTCCTTGATCCGTTTGAAGGTGGCCAGCTCCGAGCGCGCCCAGGTGAAGCGGCGGTGCGGGCCGATCGGCTGGTTCAGCGGTACGTCGGGAGCGGGGTCGGCGAAGGCGCCGACGACCTCGCCGACTCCCTCCAGCGCCTCGCCGATCCGCCGCGCCGCGGACTCGGGATGCCGCACCGCCTCGACCGCGCGCTCGACCAGCTTCACCGGCGCCCCTGCAGCATCCGCTGCTCCGCGGCGCACAAGCTCAATCGTGCTCGGCTCGGGCTCGGGCACCCAGCCGTCGTCGCTGGAGGCGGGCTCGGGCACTGGCTCGAGGTCGAAGAGGACCGTGCCGATGTCGACGCCGGAGATGCCGTCGACCATCGCGTGATGGGTCTTGGTCAGCAGCGCGAAGCGGTCGCGCTCGAGGTTCTGCACCAGCCAGAGCTCCCAGAGCGGCTTGGAGCGATCGAGCTGCTGGGAGAAGACGCGGGCGGCAAGGCGCTTCAGCTGCTGCTCCCCGCCCGGATCCGGCAACGCTGTATGGCGGATGTGGTAGGTCAGGTTGAAGTTGACGTCGTCGGCCCAGAGCGGCCGCCCGGCCTCAAGCGGCGGGACGACGAGCCGCTGGCGGAAACGCGGGACCTGGCTCAGCCGACCGCGCACGTGCTCGACCAGATCGACGTATTTCGGCGGCGGGCCCTCGAAGATGAGGATCGCGCCGACGTGCATGTGGCTCGCCGAGGTCTCGTTGGTGAGGAACGAGGCGTCGACGGCGGTGAGCCGGTCGAGGTGGCGGCCTTGGGTTGCCATCCTGCAAGGCTAGCTACTCTGCGGTTATGCCTTCCCTCGCCACGGAGGCCCCGAAGCGGGTCTTGCTTGCCGCGCCGCGCGGCTACTGCGCCGGCGTCGATCGTGCCGTGCAGACGGTCGAGCGTGCGCTCGAGCTCTACGGAGCGCCGGTCTACGTGCGCAAGGAGATCGTCCACAACAAGCACGTCGTCGAGGAGCTGGCCAAGCGGGGGGCGATCTTCGTCGAGGAGGAGACGGAAGTGCCCGAGGGCGAGATGGTCGTCTTCTCGGCCCACGGTGTCGCCCCCGCGGTCCACGACAACGCCGCCGCTCGCAGCCTGCGCACGATCGACGCCACCTGCCCGCTGGTCACCAAGGTGCACGTCGAGGCGCGCCGCTTCGCCGCCGACGGCTACACGATCGTGATGATCGGCCACGAGGGCCACGAGGAGGTGGAAGGCACCACCGGGGAGGCGCCCGACAGCATCGTCCTGATCGAAACGGCAGACGAGGTGGAGAACCTTGAGATCCCCGACCCGTCAAAGGTCGCGTTCATCACCCAGACGACGCTCTCCGTCGACGAGACGGCGGAAGTCATCTCCGCCCTGCGGGCCAAGTTCCCCTCGATCGTCAGCTCCAAGTCAGATGACATCTGTTACGCGACGACCAATCGGCAGATTGCGGTCAAGCAGCTCGCCCGCGAGTGCGAGCTGGTCCTCGTGATCGGCTCGACCAACTCCTCCAACTCCAATCGCCTGGTCGAGGTGGCGCGCGAACACGGCGCCGACTCTCACCTGATCGACAACCACAGCCAGGTGCAGGAGCAGTGGCTGGAGGGAGTCGAGACCGTTGGCATCACCTCCGGCGCCAGCGCGCCCGAGGAGCTGGTCGAGCGGCTGGTCGAGCTATTCCGCGAGCGCGGCGCCGAGGAGGTCTCCGAGCTGCGCACCGTTCATGAGGACGTGCGCTTCATGCTCCCCAAAGAGATCCGCGAGGCGCTCAAGGCAGCGCCGCAGCAAAGCTGATCGACCAGACCCGCAGCTCGCCATTGGCTTCGAGCGTGAGATGGTGAGCCTCGTGCCGCTCGTGCTCGGCGACGGCGTATAGACGCGGACCGTCAATCGCGATCGGCAGCCGCTCGGCCCCGTCGATCGTCACGACAAGCTCGCCGGTGCCCTCAACCGTTGCGTAGGCCCCGCCGGCCACGTACTCGACGGCCAGCTCGATGCTCGCCTCTGCGCTGACCCAGGGTTGCTCCCACGAGCCGCCGGGGAAGACCTCGGGCGTGGGTGGCATCACCCTGGCGCCGGGCGCATCGCTCACACGTACCGGCTGCATCGGCTCGGGGAGAGAGCGCAGCGCGTCGAGCTCGCGCAGCTCTTCCTGGATCGCCATCTCCGTGCCGAGGTATTCGCCCTCGCCGAAGTGGAACCAGCTCAGGGCCCCGCCTGTCGTCCAGAGGAAGAGGCTCGGCCAGCCCTCACAGCCGTAGGCCCGCCAGAGCCGGTGCTCCGCGTCGACCGCGACCGGGAACTCGACGCCAAGCTCGCGCAACGTGGCCGCCACCTCAGTGGGGTCCGAGCCAAAGGGGAAACGGGGCGCCTGCACCCCGATCGTGGTCAAGCCGTCTTTGCGATAGCGCCGGTCCCACTCGGTCACGTAAGGCAGGGTGCGGACGCTGTTGAGCTGGAAGGCGTCGAGGAAGTGGACCAGCACGGGTCCCGTGGCCGTGATTGCCGGCATCGACTGCGGCGCCTCTCCGATCCAGGCGATATCGCTCGGCAGGTCGGGGGCGGCGATGTTGTCTCGCTCTGGGCGCATCGACGTAAACGTTATTTGCTTGCGCGGCAAGGCACTCCGCTAGATTCACGGAGCATGTTCGAGATCGTGCTGGCGCTGATCCCGCTGTTCCTGTTGGTCGGATCGCTGCTGTTCGGCCTCTATCCGGGCCTGGGAACGATCGTCAGGATCTCCGAGCGGATCTTCGCCAAGCGTCGCTCGCGGGCGACGAAGAATCAGCGGTGTCCACGTGCTCCGCGTTCTCGTACGGTCAGCGGTGGGCTCCTGATCGCCTTCGGCTTCGCCCAGCGCCCGCCGCCGCTCGCTCCTTAGTCCCAGGTTCTTTTTTCGCCTCGTAAAAAGGAGCGAGTCATGAATTTGAACACCACGCGCGTCGTGGCTGGCATTGTGATTGTCGTTGTCGCTGTCGTGTTGCTGATCGTGCTCAAGAACGATGACAGCAGTGAGACGAAGAGCAACACCAACGGCAAGATCACCACGATCGTGATCAAGAACGGCAAGCCGGTCGGCGGGATCGCGGACCTGACCTACAGCAAGGGGGAACAGGTCCGCTTCAGGGTGGACTCAGACGTCAGCGACGAGGTCCACGTGCACGGCTACGACATCATGAAGGACGTCAAGGCCGGTGGTTCGGTCAGCTTCGACTTCCCGGCGTCGATCGAAGGCGTCTTTGAGGCGGAGCTGGAGGGTCGCAAGGAACAGATCCTCGAACTGACCGTCAACCCATGAGCTTTTTCCTGCCGGTCGCGCACGCGCTGGTCGCGCGGAAGGACCTGCCGATACCCGCCTGGCTCTTTGCCTGGGGGGCGTCGATAGTCCTGATCATCTCCTTCTTCGCCCTCTCGGCGGCGTGGCGGAAACCGCGCTTCGAGGAGGAACGCTGGCACCCGTTTTCAGCGGCCTTCTCGCGTGCCCTGCTCAACCTTCCGGTACGGGCGCTCTGTGGTGTGGTCGGTGTGTTCCTGCTCGGGCTGTCGATCTACGCGGGTCTGCGCGGAACCGAAGCTCCCGACCGCAATTTCGCGCTGACCTTCCTCTTCGTCACGGTGTGGCTCGGCTTCCCGCTGCTCAGTGTGCTCTTCGGCGATGTGTTTCGGCCATTCAACCCATGGCGGGCGATCGGCCGGGCGATTGGCGGTGGGTTTTCGGCGATAGCCGGGCAGCGCCCGGCGCATCTCGCCTATCCGGAGCGGCTGGGCCGCTGGCCGGCAGCGATAGGCCTGCTCGCGGTGGTGTGGCTGGAGGTCGTCTATGGCGCCAGCGGTGGCGTGGCGGTGGGGCTTTCGCCCCACGCCGCCGCGGTCGCCGCGCTCCTATACAGCCTTTACACCCTCTCGATGATGACACTATTTGGTGTAGAGAAGTGGTGTGAAAGAGGAGAGATCTTCTCGGTCTATTTCGGCATGTTCTCCCAGCTCGGCGTCTTCGGGTTGAAGGACGGCCGGCTCGGGCGGAGGTTGCCGCTGGCGGCCTCCACACACTGGGCGACCGTCCCTGGCTCAGCCGCCGTGGTCATTGCGTCGATCGCCAGCACGAGCTTCGACGGTGCCCAGGAGGGCGCCCTCAAGGACGCGATCGTGCAGACCTTCGAATGGCTCTCGGAAACCGGCCTGAGCCTGACCGCCTCGCTGCGACTGGCGGACACGATCTTCATGGCGATCTGTTTCGCCGGCGTCAGCCTCGTCTACCTGATCGGCATACGCGGCATGTCCACCGTGCGCGGTGCACCACCGCTGAGCAAGCTGCGCTCGGGATTCGCCCATACGCTGATCCCGATTGCGTTTGCCTACCTGGTGGCGCACTACTTCAGCCTGGTCGTCTTTCAGGAGCAAGCCCAGTTCACGTACCTGCTCTCTGATCCTCTTGGTACCGCCACGACCGACCTCTTCGGCACAGCCTCAGGCGGCATCGATTTCAAGCTGCTCAGCGCCAACGCGATTTGGTACGTGCAGGTTGGGGCGCTCGTCGTTGGTCACGTAGTCGGCCTCACCCTCGCCCACGACAGGGCAACGGCGTACTGGGGTGACTATCGCCAGGCGGCGCGCTCGCAGTACTGGATGCTGGCGGTGATGGTGGCCTTCACCTGCTTCGGCCTGTACCTCCTGTCGGTCGCCAACGGATGATGTTTCCGCGTTTTGCGTAAACGACGGATGAATCCTAGGTTAAGTGCGGTTTTTTACTGATGCGACGGCCTAGCGAAATGGTTTACTAAGGATGAGTCCAATCACTTGACTCTCCCTCTCCCTTGAAGCACCGGGACCGTCGCTCGCAAGGCCGGCGGTCCCGGTGCCATCAAGGTCATACTGGAGACATGGCCGTCTTGGTACCGCTCGCCCACGTGGGGCATTGGCTCTGGGTTCTCTACCTGCCGCCGATCCTGATCGTGCTTGGCTCAATCCTGCGTACGACACTCTCCGAACGCCGCGAAAGGCGAGATGACTAGGAGCGACGACTAGAGGATCTCGGCGAGGCGACGCTCGAGCGCGGCTGAGACTTCCTCGCGGACCGGACCCTTGGCAAGGCGTTCGACCAATGACTCAAGGAAGCCTTCGATGATCAGCGACTTCGCCTCGGCCTCGGCGAGGCCGCGCGAGGTGAGGTAGAAGAGCTGGTCCCGGTCGATCTGGGCAACGGCGGCGGCGTGTGTGCACCGCACGTCGTCGGCTTCGATCTCCAGACCGGGGATCGCGTCGGCGTGGGCCTCGGTCGAGAGCAGCAGGTTGCGGCTCTCCTGGAAGGCGTCGGTCTGCTGGGCGCCCGGATCGACACGGATCATGCCGCGCCAGACCGCGGTCGCGCCGGCGGCAAGCACGCCGCGGAAGGCGAGGTCGGAGTTGGTGTTGGGTGCGGCGTGCTCCTGAGTGGTGTCGTAGTCGAGATGCTGTCCCGGCCCGCCGGCGTAGCCGCCGGTCACCCGTGCTTCGGAGCCCGCGCCGGCGAGATTGGTCTCCATCCGCACCTTGCCGCGCGCCGAGCCGAAGCCGAGGGCGGCCCAGTCGAGCCGCCCGTCGCGCTCGACCTGCGCTCGCTGGGTGGCGAAGATCCAGGCCGACTCCGATATGTCCTGGGTGTTGACGTAACGCAGCGCCGCCGCCTGGCCGACGCTCAGCTCGACCACCGAGTTGAGCAGCGCGTCGACGTCGTCCCCGGGCGAGGACCAGTGCTCCCAGACCTCTGCCTCGGCGCCCTCCTCGAGCACGATCAGGGTGCGCCAGTTGAGCGCGCTGCCGTTCTCGCTGAGCGGAACCTCGATCCGGATCGGCTCCTCCACCTTGACCCCCGCGGGCACGTGGACCAGAACGCCGTCGCTCCAGGCCGCGTCGTTGCGGGCGACGAACGGGTCCTCGGCGGGCGCCAGGGAGCCGAGTCGCCCCTCGACGAGCTCTGGCCGTGACTCGGCCGCCTCTGCCAGCGGCAGCACGACGGCCCCCTCGCTCGACCCGATCGACGCCTCGGCGGAGCCGGGCTCATACGAATCGAGGTCGAGACCGGAAAGGTCGGTGAATTCCCACCCCTTCGTCTTCTGGTCGGGGAGGGGCGGGAGGGTGATGGCTTCAGTCATTGGCGTGGTCGGGGATGTTCCTGGCAAGGACTGGGCCGGGGGACAGTGCTTCGCACGGACCCCGGCCACGGACGCAGCCAGGGGCATCCCCGGGCCGCCAATCAGCCAATCGAGCCCTCCATCTGCAACTCGATCAGTCGGTTGAGCTCGACCGCGTACTCCATCGGCAGCTCTTTGGTGACCGGCTCGATGAAGCCGTTGACGATCATCTTCGAGGCCTCCTCCTCGTCGAGCCCGCGGCTCTGCAGGTAGAAGAGCTGCTCGTCGCCGATCTTGGAGACCGTCGCCTCGTGGCCGACGTTGGCGTCGTTCTCGTCGATGCGGATCGTCGGGTAGGTGTCAGAGCGCGAGTCCTCATCGAGCAGCAGCGCGTCGCAGACGACCTTGGAGCGGGATTCGGTCGCCCCGTCGGCGATTTCGAGCAGCCCCCGGTAGGTCGCCCGCCCGCCGTCCTTGGAGATCGACTTGGAGAAGATCGAGGAGGAGGTGCGGGGCGCCGCGTGGATGATCTTGCCGCCGGCGTCCTGGTGCTGGCCGTCGCCGGCAAAGGCGATCGAGAGGATCTCGCCGTGGGCTTCGGGCCCGAGCAGGTAGATCGACGGGTACTTCATCGTCAGCTTCGAGCCGAGGTTGCAGTCGACCCACTCCATCGTCGCCTTCTCGTGCGCGACGGCGCGCTTGGTGACCAGGTTGAAGACGTTCTGCGACCAGTTCTGCACGGTCGTGTAGCGGACCCGCGAGCTCGGCTTGGCGCAGATCTCGACCACCGCGGAGTGCAGCGAGTCGCTGGAGTAGACCGGCGCCGTGCAGCCCTCGATGTAGTGGACGTCGGCGCCCTCCTCGCAGATGATCAAGGTGCGCTCGAACTGGCCCATGTTCTCGGTGTTGATCCGGAAGTAGGCCTGCAGCGGCATCTCGACCTTGACCCCGGCCGGGACGTAGACGAAGGAGCCGCCCGACCAGACCGCGGAGTTGAGCGCCGCCAGCTTGTTGTCGTTGGGCGGGATGATCGTCGCCCAGTACTCGCGCACCAGGTCCTCGTGCTCGCGCAGGGCCGTGTCCATGTCGGTGAAGATCACACCCTGGGCCTCGAGCTTCTCGTTGACCTGGTGGTAGACGACCTCGGACTCGTACTGGGCGCCCACTCCGGAGAGGAATTTGCGCTCTGCCTCGGGGATGCCGAGCCGGTCGAAGGTGTTCTTGATGTCCTCCGGGACCTCGCTCCAGTCGCGGCTGTTTTTCTCAGAAGCGCGGACGAAGTAGTGGATGTCGTCGAAGTCGATCTGGCCGAGATTGCCGCCCCAGGTCGGGGTCGGGCGCGAGTAGAAGTGATCCAACGCCTTGAGGCGGAAGTCCCGCATCCACTGCGGCTCGTTCTTGTAATCGGAGATCGATTCGACCACCTCGCGCGAGAGGCCCTTGGGAGCCTTGTAGGCGTAGCCCGACTCGGAATCGTGGAAGCCGAACTTCTCCTTGTAGTCGGCGTTGATGCCGGCGAGCGAGCGCTTCTCCGCTACGACCTCGGGTGTTGCCATGCCTAATCGACCTCCAGGGTGATCGTGTCGTCCACGACGGCCGCCGTGAACGTCTGCACCGGGGCGAAAGCTGGGAGCGTCTTCGGCCTGCCGGTGGTCAGGTCAAAGAGAGAGCCGTGACGCGGACACTCGACCGTGCAGGTGGTCGGGTCGAACTCGCCCTCGGCGAGCGGTCCGTCGTCATGTGAGCAGCGATCCTCGATCGCGTAAAGCGTCCCCTCGCAGTTGAACACGCCGATCTTGCGCCCGTCGTGTTCGACCAGGCGCATAGCCCCCGCGGGCAGCTCGGCGGCGGGGCAGACGGAGATGGATGTTCCAACGGTATCTGGCAAGGGAATCGAGGCTCCCGCGGGTAGCTGATGCGGGTTGAGACTTAATCCTACTTCTACGGTCGGATTTTAGCGAGACGCGGTGCTCGGCCCGGGCACCGTAACAAGCCCTTGACCCACATTCAGGTTGGGATGAAAGGATCGACGGGCGAACTTCGACGATTGGAGAGCAGTATGAGCGAGAGAACGAGCTATGAGCCCGGGACCCCTTGTTGGGTCGACCTCGGCTCCCCCGACCTGGACGCTTCCGTTGACTTCTACACGGCGTTGTTCGGCTGGGAGGCGCCGGAGAGCGAAAACGTCGAGCAGACGGGCGGCTACCGGCGGGCGACGAAGAACGGGGCGGACGTCGCCGGCATGATGCCGCTGATGCAGGAGGGCCAGCCGCCCGCCTGGAGCTCTTACGTCTCGGTCGCCGACGCCAAGGCCACCGCGGCGGCGGTCAAGGAGGCCGGCGGCAGCGTGCTCGCGGAGCCGATGGACGTGATGGGCCTCGGCTGGATGGCGGTCTTCGCCGATCCCACCGGGGCCGTCTTCGGAATCTGGCAGCCGGGAACATTCCCCGGTGCGGGCCTCGTCAACGAGCCAGGCGCCCTCTCCTGGAACGAGCTCAACACCCGCAACCCCGAGGCCTCCAAGGCGTTCTACGGCGCCGTTTTCGGCTGGTCCTTCGAAGACAACGACATGGGGGAGATGGGCACCTACGTCACCGTCAAGCTGGGCGACGACATGGTCGGGGGCATGCTGGACATGAATGCCCGTGGAGTGCCTGAGCAGGCGCCGGCCCACTGGCAGGTCTATTTCGCGGTCGAGGACACCGATGCGGCAGTCGAGCAGGTCAAGCAGAGGGGTGGCAGCGTCATGGTTGAGCCGATGGAGGTTCCGGCGGGTCGCTTCTCGATCCTCGTCGACCCCCACGGCGCGAGCTTCGCCGTCATCACCCTCAGCGAAGAAACGGCTGCAAGCGCCTAGATCGAACCGAGGTCGGCGGCTGCTTCGGAGGGGCTGCCGACCTCGCCCTCGTCCTCCCATTCGGCCGGCTCGCCGAGGCTGGCGCTCTTCACGACCTTCAGCCCTAGCATCGCGCACTTCATCCGCGTTGCCGAGATATCGATCCCAAGCAGCTCGAGGACGAACTCCTTTGGCAGCCGCAGCAACTCCTCGCGCGTTTTGCCGGCGAGCTCATCGGTGAGCAGCGAGGTCGCCGCGGTCGAGATCGCACAGCCTTTCCCCTCGAAGGCGATCTCCTCCACGCGTCCCGCCGCATCGAGCTTGATCGTCACGTGCTGTTCGTCGCCGCAGAAGGGATTGGTGTCCTCAAACTCCAGGTCGGGACGATCGACCCGCCCGAAGTTATGCGGCCGCTTGTAGTGCTCGAGGATCTGGTCTCGGTAGAGCTCGTCCATCAGAGCTCGAAGACCTTGCGCGCGTCGTGGAGGCCCTCGACCAGGCGGTCGATCTCCTCCGGAGTGGTGTAGACGCCGAAGCTGGCGCGGGCGGTGGCGGCGACGCCGAGGCGCTCCATCAGGGGCTGGGCGCAGTGGTGGCCGGCACGGACGGCGACGCCGTGGCGGTCGAGGATCTCGGAGACGTCGTGGGCGTGGACGCCCTTCAGCTCGAAGGAAACGGGGCCGATGCGGTCCGGCCCGGCCGTTGGGCCGAAGATGCGCAGGCCTGGCATCCCGCTCAGCTGCTCGAGTGCATAAGCAGTGATCTGCCGCTCGTGCTCCAGCACCGCGTCCATGCCGACGCCGTCGAGCCAGCGCAGCGCCGAGGCCATGCCGATCGCCTGGGCGATCGCCGGCGTCCCGGCCTCGAAGCGCGCCGGGGGATCGGCGTAGGTAGTGCCCTCGCGGGTCACCTTGCGGATCATCGAGCCGCCGCCGAGGAAGGGAGGCATCGCGCGCAGCAGGTCCAGTTTCGTCCAGAGCGCCCCGATGCCGGTCGGCGCGTAGAGCTTGTGACCCGTCAGCGCGTAGAAGTCGACGCCCAGCTCGGCGACGTCGACCGCCATCTTCGGCGCTCCCTGAGCGCCGTCGGCGAGCACGAGCGCGCCCGCCTCGTGCGCCAGCCGTGAGATCTCCGCCAGCGGGTTCTCGGTACCGAGCACGTTCGATACGTGCGTCACGGCGACGAGCTTCGGGCCGCGCTCGAGCAATGAGGCGTAGGCGTCCATATCGAGCAGGCCGTTGTCGCCGACCGGCACCCAGTCGATCTCCGCTCCGACTCGCTCGGCCAGCTGCTGCCAGGGAACGATGTTGGAGTGGTGCTCCATCTCGGTGAGCACGATCCGGTCGCCCTCGCCGACGTTCGCATCGCCCCATGCCCGCGCCACGAGGTTGATCGCCTCGGTCGCGTTGCGGACGAAGATCACCTCGCGGCGGTCGGCGGCGCCGAGGTGGTCGGCGACCGTCGCCCGCGCTCCCTCGTAGGCCGCCGTCGCCTCGGCCGAGAGCGTGTGGGAGCCGCGGTGGACGTTGGAGTGGTGGGCCCGCTCGTAGCGGTCGACCGCTTGGATCGAGGCCAGCACCCGCTGGGCGCTGGCGCCGCTGTCGAGGTAGGCGACCGGTTGCCCGTGCACCTCCCGCTCTAGGGCGGGAAAGGCAGCGCGGACCTTCTCGATCGGGAAGGCCGAAGGGGGAGAGGAGCTCTTTGTCGTCGTCGGCTCCATGCTCCCGGGTCAGGCGGTGGCGCCCGCCTCGACCTCCTCGCGGATCCAGCCGTAGCCCTTCTCCTCCAGCACGCCGACCAGCTCCGGCCCGCCTTCCTTGACGATCCGTCCCTCGAACATGACGTGGACGAAGTCGGGTTTCACCATGTGCAGGATGCGCTGGTAGTGGGTGATGATCAGCACGCCCATGTCGGGGCCGGCAAATTTGTTGACGCCCTCGGCGACCGTGCGCAGCGCGTCGATGTCGAGGCCCGAGTCGGTCTCGTCGAGGACCGCGATCTCCGGCCGCAGCAGCGCCAACTGCAGCAGCTCCATCCGCTTCTTCTCGCCGCCGGAGAAGCCGTCATTTAGGTAGCGGCTGGAGAAGTCTTTGGGGATGTTGGCCAGCGCCATCGCCTCCTGGGCGACCTTGGCGAAGTCTTTGATCTTGATCTGCTCCTCGCCGCGCGCCTCGCGGTGGGCGTTGATCACCATCCGCAGGTACTTGCTGACCGAGACGCCGGGGATCGAGACCGGGTACTGGAATGCCATGAAGAGGCCGGCGCGCGAGCGCTCGTCGGGATCGGCCTCGGTCAGGTCCTCGCCCTTGAAGGTGATCGTCCCCTCCGTCACCTCGAGCGCCGGATGGCCCATGATCGCGTTGGCCAGGGTCGACTTGCCGGAGCCGTTCGGCCCCATCAGCGCATGAACCTTGCCCTTCTCGACGTCGAGGTCGAGGTCGCGGAGGATCTCCTTGTCCTCGACGCTCACGTGCAGGTTGCGTATCTCCAGCTCAGCCAATTTCACTCCGTTTCTGGGTTTGAGAAGTCTGTGCTTCAGGCGGCCGTGCCGACCGGGGCTTGGGACTCGGCGCCGTGGCCACCGAACTCGACCAGCTCGGCAAGCGTCGTGCCGGAAAGGGCTTTGGTCACTCCGCCCTGCACGCGCATCCACAGCAGCTTGGTCGAACAGGCGTGGTCGCCGTCGTCCTCATGGGAACAGAGCACTTTGCCGTCGGGCGCGTCGTGGAAGCACTCCATCGGGGCGATCTGCCCTTCAAGCGCCTCGACCACGGCGTCCATGGTGATTTCCTCGGCCGGTTTCGCCAGGCGGTAGCCGCCGTGCGCGCCGCGCGTCGAGGTCACCAGGCCGGCCTTGCGCAGCTTCGCCACCAGGTGCTCCAGGTAGGAGAGCGGCAGCCGCTCCGCCTCGGCGACGGCGCTGAGCGAGACCGGCATCGAGCCGGGCTGGCGGCCCAGCTCGACCATCAGTCGCACCCCGTACTCGGCTTTGGTCGAAAACAGCATCGATCTAAATCCTACTGAAGCGGTCGGTTATGCGGATTCCGTCGCCGCGTCCTTGCCCAGCTCCATGTGGGCGCGGCTGTCGCGACCGCGGATCAGGACAAGCGTCAAGACGAAGCCGAGAGCCGCGATCACGGCGCCGCCGAGGAAGGCCGCCTGGAAGCCCTCGGTGAGGCCGTTGGCGAGGGATGAGCTGCCCGACGCCATCACCGTGTCGGTGCGCGAGATCGCCACGGCCGAGAGCACGGCGAGACCAAGCGCGCCGCCGACCTGCTGGGAGGTGTTGATCAAACCGCTGGCGAGTCCCGCCTCGTTTTCCTCGACGCCGGAGACGGCGGCGATCGTCGTCGTCACGAAGGCGAAGCCAAGCCCGGCGGCGGCAAAGAGCGACGGGCCGAGGATGTCGGTGGCGAAGCCTCCCCCGACCGAGACGCGGCTGAACCAGGCGAGGCCGACGAAGATGAAGAGCAGGCCGAGGGCGAGCACGGGCTTGTAGCCGATTTTGGTGACCAGCTGCGAGGCGATGCCCGCCGAGGCCATGATCACCAGCGCCAGCGGCAGGTAGGAGAGGCCAGCGTGGATCGCGCTGTAGCCGAGCACCTGCTGCATATATAGGGAGATGAAGAAGAACATCGAGAAGAGCGAGGCGCCGACAAGGAGGCCGACCACGTTGGCGCCGGTCAGGGTCCGGATCCGGAAGATCGAGAACGGCACGAGCGGTTTTGCCGTGCGCAGCTCGATAGCCACGAAGGCCGCCATCAGCAGCGCGGCGGCGGCAATCAGGCCGATCGTCTGGCTCGAGCCCCAGCCGGCGTCGTTGGCGTCGACGAGCGCGTAGACCAGGATCGAGAGGGCGGCGGTGACGGTGACTGCGCCGGCGACGTCGAAGACGCGCTTCTCGCCCTCCATGCGGCTCTCGGCGATCAGGCGCGGCGAGAGCGCGAAGGCGATCAGGCTGACTGGGACGTTCACCCAGAGCACCCACTCCCAACCCAGGCCGTCGGTGAGGATGCCGCCAAGTAGAACGCCGGCGGCGCCACCCGAGCCGGCGACCGCACCCCAGACGCCGAGCGCCTTGTTGCGCTCCGCTCCATCGCTGAAGGTGGTGGTGACGATCGAGAGTGCGGCGGGGGAGATGATTGCGGCCCCGAGGCCCTGGGCGGCGCGGGCGGCGATCAGCTGCCCCTCGGTGGCGGAGAAACCGGCGGCGAGCGAGGCAACCGCGACCAGCAGCAGACCTGCCATGAAGACCTTTCTCCGTCCCACGAGATCGGCAGTGCGGCCTCCCAGCAGCAGGAAGCCGCCGAAGGTGAGCACGTAGGCGTTGACCACCCAGGGCAGGTTCTGCTGGGAGAAGTCGAGCGCTTTGCCGATCGAGGGCAGCGCCACGTTGACGATCGAGGCATCGAGGACGACGACGAACTGCGCTGAGCAGAGAAGGATCAGCGCCAGCCAACGCTTTTCGCGAAATTCTCCGTTGCCAGTCATCGACTGGCCTCAGTCAATCAAAACGGGATCACGGCCTTACGGCTCGATCAGCCCACGGCGAATCGCGTAGCGAACCAGCTCCACCCGGTCGCGCATCCCGAGCTTGCGCATCGCGTTTGCGCGATGGTTCTCGACCGTCTTCTCGGAGAGGTGGAGGACCTCGGCGATCTGCTTCGTCGTGTGCGCCTCGGCGACCAGCTTGACCACCTCTTCCTCGCGCGGCGTCAGCTCCTCCTCGCCGCTGGAGCCCCGCTCGAGCACGTCCTTGATCAGGGTGCGCTGGGCCTCCGGCGTCAGGAACGGCTCGCCGCGCTCAACTGCCCGGATCGCCGCCAGCAGGTCAGTGTCGGCCTGCGCCTTCAGCACGTAGCCGGAGGCGCCGGCCTTGAGCGCCTCGAAGAGGTAGCGCTCGTCGTCGTGCATGGAGAGGATCAAGACCGAGATCTCGGGCGCCTGGCGCTTGATCTCGCGCGTCGCCTGCAGGCCCGTCAGCTTCGGCATCTTCACGTCGAGGATCGCCAGGTCGGGCCGCTCGAGGATCGCCAGGTCCCTGGCCTCCGCGCCGTCCGCCGCCTCCGCCACGACCTCGATATCCGGCTGGCGCTCGAGCAGCAGCCGGATGCCCGAGCGGACGATCCCGTGGTCGTCGGCGATCAACACGCGCGCCATGTGCTCCAGTCTGGCAGCCATCGGCGGGAGCGAATCCTCGGGTGTGGCGACTTACCCCTCTTATATGGGGAGGAAAGTCGCCACACCCGATGTGCGCATGGCTGAGGTCGCGAAGAAGCAGCACGGAGTCATCTCGGTTACTCAGCTGCGCCGTCTTGGTCTGAGTGAAAAGGCGATTCGCAGCCGCCTGGCTGTCGCACGCCTCCATCGCGTGCATCGGGGGGTATACGCCGTGGGACACACGCGCCTGTCCGCGGAGGGTCGATGGCTGGCTGCTGTCTTGGCTGTGGGACGAGGGCACGATGGGGCCGGCGTCGTCCTGGAGCGCTGGGGGGCGGCGGTGAGTCACCGCAGCGCCGCGTCGCTGTGGGAGATGCTGCCGATTCATCTCGACCCATGTGAGGTCATCGTCCCCGGTAACAGCGGTAGGGCTAGTAGGCGCCACAGGATTCGGGTGCACCGCTCACGTTCGCTGGCGGCTGCCGACGTGACGCTTCGCCGCGGGGTTCCCGTAACGACGCCAGCGCGGACGATCGCCGATCTGCGTAAAGCTTGCTCGAGTGGGAGGGCCGTCGGCATCTCCCCCCGGGATCTGCGAAAAGCGATCCGCCAGGCGAACGTGATCGGTCTGCGCATCGGCGACGAGGACGCCGCCATTCGAACTCGCAGCGATCTCGAGGGTGCTTTCCTCGCGATATGTCGGCATCACCGCATTCCGCGACCCGAGGTCAATGTCCATATCGGCCGCTTTCTCATCGATTTCCTCTGGAGAGAGGAGCGACTGGTGGTCGAAACCGATAGCTATCGATATCACCGCGGTCAGGTGGCCTTTCAGGACGATCGGCAGCGCGAACTCGAGCTGATGCGGCTGGGCTATGACGTCCTGCGCCTCTCCGAAGCGCAGATCGATGAGGCGCCGAAAGATGTGGCGGAGGTGCTTGGGGCCGAGTTGCGAAAGCGCCGGACTCCTAACTGACGTTGCCCGGCGCGGACACGGTCAGCCGGGAACGGTGAGGTGGACCGCCGTCCCGTGGCCGGGTCGTGACTCGATCGTCAGCTCGCCGCCGATCAGCAGCGCCCGCTCGCGCATCCCGGCGATGCCCAGGCCACCCTCGGACTCGTCGAAGGCGAAGCCGCGGCCGTCGTCGGCTACGTCGAGGGAGACTCCACCGTCCTCGCGGCGGCGAAGCATCGCCGACACGCGGCTGGCCTCGCTGTGGCGGACGGCGTTGGATAGCGCCTCCTGCGCCACTCGGTAGACGACCAGCTGGGCATCGCCGCCGAGGTCGGTGAGCTGGCCCTCGGCTTTGAAGTCGGCTTCGATCTCGCCATGGCCGATCTGCTCCATCTGGCCGGCGATCGCAGCCGCCAGGCCGAGGTCATCGAGCGCGGTGGGGCGGAGCTGGCGGGCTAGCGAGAGCAGCTCTTGCATCGCCTGGTTGGCGAGCGCCTTGGTCTCGGCCAGTTCTGCCTCCAGCTCCGGCGGGGCGGCTTCGCGCGCCGCCTCGAGCCGCAGCAGCAGCCCGGTCAGCGACTGGTTTACCTCGTCATGCAGGTCGCGGGCCACGCGCGCCCGCTCCTCCTCCTGTGCCGCCAGGGCCGCGCTGCCGGCACGGCGCCGCTCGGCCTCCAGCCGCTGCATCATCCGCAGGAAGGCGAGCTCGATCCGCGCCACCTCCTCGGTCTCGCCGATCCCGTCGATCGAGCGGGGGAGGATCGGGCCCGGCCGGCTCAGGTCGACCTTCTCCATTTCCTCGATCAGCCGCTCCAGCGGGGCGAGGCGGCGGCGCGTCATCGCCAGGTTGACGGCGAGGCCCACCACCGCCAGGGCGAGTACTGCGATCACGACGATTGTCATCTCGGGCCCATCGTTTGGATCGCCCAAGCCTAGGTGGTCCCCCGACCCTCAACGGGGGACACCACCTATGGCCAGGACGCCTGCTCGGGGCAATACTGCTTGGACCACTCGACCGAGGAGCTGACCGCATGAGCACTACCAAGCAATCCACCTGGGGCGCCACCCTGCGCACGACGATCCTGCTGGCATCCCTCTCGGGGCTGCTGGTCGTCATCGGCGCCCTGATCGGGGGCCCCAGCACCGCCGCCGTCTTCCTTGGCATCGCCCTGCTGATCAACCTCGGCTCCTACTTCTTCAGCGACAAATTGGCGCTGAAGATGAGCCGGGCGGAGCCGATCGAGGAGTCCGAGGCGCCGCGGCTTTACCAGATCGTGCGCGAACTGACGACGCGCGCGGGCCTGCCGATGCCGCGCCTCTACATGATTCCCCAGGATCAGCCCAACGCTTTCGCCACCGGCCGCAACCCGCAGCACGCTGCCGTAGCGGTCACCCGCGGGATCACCAAACTGCTCTCCGAGGATGAGCTGCGCGGCGTGCTCGCGCACGAGCTCGCCCACGTCAAGCACCGCGACATCCTGATCCAGTCGGTTGCCTCGGCGATCGGCGCGGCGATCACCTACCTCGCCTACATGTTCATGTGGTTCGGCAGCGACGACGAGTCGCCGCTGAGCCTCGTCGCCTCGCTGGCAATGGTCCTGCTGGCGCCGATCGCGGCGAGCATCATCCAGCTCTCGATCTCGCGCCAGCGCGAGTACGCGGCCGACGCCGGCGGAGCGGAAATCTGCGGCAACCCGGAGTCGCTGGCGAGCGCCCTTTTGCGCCTCGAGCAGGGGGCGGCGGCGATGCCGATGCAGATCAACCAGGCAGCGGAGCCCCTCTTCATCGTCAAGCCCTTCCAGAGCAAGGGCATCGCCGGCCTCTTCTCGACCCACCCCCCGATCGAGGAGCGGGTCAAAAGGCTGCGCCAGATGCGCCCCAGCTTCAGCTGAGTCACCTTTGGATACGCCCGAAAAGGCCCGCGAGAGCGGGCCTTTTCTATGAAGACGGCGACGTCCTGTTGACCTTGGGCATATTTGAGAACTAGACTGTACGCATAACGGATAGCCCGTATTGCGACTATGGCCAAGGCCAGCGCCAGCTCTAAATCCACCTCTCCTCGTCGGCTTCCCCGCGGACGGCACGCGCTTGCTCCCGAGGACGTGCTGCGCGACCAGCGCGAGCGCCTGCTCGCCGCAGTGCCGGCGGTTGCCGCCGAGCGGGGCTACGAAGCGATGTCCGTCGCCGACATCGTCAAACGGGCGGCCGTCTCCCGCAACGCCTTCTACAAGAACTTCCGCGACAAGCAGGACTGCGTCGCCACGGCCCACGAGCTCGGCCACGAGCGCCTCTTCGAGGTGCTCTCGGCCTCCTGCTACGAGGGCGCCGCCCTCGCGGAGCGAGTCGGCGGCGCCCTCGAGGCCGCGCTCGACGTTCTCGCCGCCGAGCCTGACCTGGCGCGCTTCCTCTTCGTCGAGGCGCCATCGGGCGGAGACGAGATCGCGCTCCGCTACCACGAGTGGCTACAGCGCTACGGGACCCTGCTGCGCTCGGCCGCGCCAGATCTCCCCCAAGAGTCTGTACCTGCACCTGAGGTTGAGCAGGTGATCGTCGGCGGCATCGCTTCACGTGTCGCCAGTGAGGTGCTGAGGGGCAAGGGGAAGCAGCTTCGCGAGCTAGCCGATCCTTTCCTCGAATACGTCCTCGCCTTCTACCGGCTCGGCGAGCCCGGCCCCAAGGAGGGCCGCGTCCTCGCCTTCGAGTCTGAGCAGGACCAGACGCCGGAGCTCTACGAAGAGCGCCGCAAGCAAGCCGGCGCGTAGTCCTACCCGGAAGCGACGATTTTCTTTCGGCCCTAAGAGGCTGCAAATGAGCCACTTCGTTAGCAATACCGTGTGCGTATCTTGACAAGATCGAACTTGCGTGTTTACATCCTCCCTGTCTTCCCATAGGTACGAAGACAGTATGGCTAACGCCTAGCACCACCACAGGGACATAACCGAGCCTCGAGGAAGCCGCAAAGGGAAGCGGCGGGCAGAGGGGCTCACGGGACAAGGAGAGAGATTTAGATGTTCTCGACGCTACGCACGCGCTTCGGAATCCCCGGAGTCATCTCGGTGATGGCCCTGGTCTTCGCAATGTTTGGCGGCGCCTACGCTGCCCAGAGCTCAAACGACAACGGCAAGGCGACCGCTTCTGCCAAGGCAAAGAAGGGACCACGAGGCCCCAAGGGACCAAAGGGCGATACCGGCCCGGCGGGACCGGCAGGCCCGCAGGGCCCGGCCGGAGCGGCGGGCGCCAAGGGCGATGCCGGCGCCAACGGAACCAATGGAGCTACGGGCGCGACGGGCGCTAAAGGCGCGACCGGTGCAATGGGTCCGACCGGTTTCGCCGGCTTCACCGAAACGCTGCCGTCTGGCAAAACCGAGACCGGCTACTGGAATCTCACCGAATCTTCGGGAGGGGGCGCGGTAGCGGCTACCACGATCTCTTTCCCGATTCCTTTGGCGAAAGGCGGCGAAGAAGGCGTCAGCGGATTCGGGTTCACCAAAGCACAAACCGAAAATGAAGAATTCGGCGCCAGCGGCTGTGACGGAAGTGCCTCCGAACCAACGGCCCCCCCGGGTGTGCTTTGCGTCTACACGGCTGTGGAAGAAGCGGAAGCCGTAACTGCCCCTGAACCGAGGTCCTTCCTAGAAGGAGTTGTGTTCTTTAGTTCATACGGCGCTAACGGAGCGTATATCCCAGGCCCCTTCGTTCCGGAAGGTACTCAAACGAACAACTGGGGGACCTGGGCGGTCACGGCGCCACTGGAGTAGCAA